>CAZZJC010000023.1:0-78021 GCA_964654285.1 uncultured Candidatus Kuenenia sp. | reverse complement strand
CTCGACCGCGTTGTGCGGGAAGAAGCCTTTGAATTCCGCGTACAGCTGCGCCGCCAGCGTCTTGTTGTGCGACAGCACCAGGGTCGGCCGGCCGAGCCGCGCGATGACGTTGGCGATGGTGAAGGTCTTGCCGGATCCGGTGACCCCGAGCAGCGTCGCCGCGCGCCTGCCCGCCGCCAACGCGGCGGTCAGACCTGCGATCGCCTCGGGCTGGTCGCCGGTCGGCTCATACGGGGCTTCGAGCTGGAACGCGGTCGGCGGCAGATCGGTGGAGAACGGCGTCCGCGCCGGGATCGCTGGCGCCTCGCCTGGACTGGTCGGCATGCCGGCACCGTGGCGGCCAGCGCCGGCGGGCAAGGCGCGGATCAACCGGCCTGCGGCAGATGCCCGGTCTCTGCGACCAGCGGATGATGGCGCTGGGCGGAGTACGGCTCTTCGAGCCGGCGGGACGCCGGCGTTCCCAGGAGGCCATCCCGACCGCCTGCGCCTGGGACCTCCGGTTTCCAGCCGGCCGGCTGCACCAAGGCTCCTGCGTGCCCAGGCAGAACCTCCGCTGGCATTTTCCTGCGACGCCGCAATCTTCCCGCCCATGCACCGCTCGCACCTGCTTTGGATCATCGACCTCAGCGATTGAGCGGCCCGCGTCCTCCCACCGACGTCACGACCCGCTCAACCGAGCGGGTCGCTGCGTTATGCGGCCCAGGCATCCTGCCGGGGCTGCCTGGGTCTTCCCCACCATCCCGGTCTGGGGCCCCCCGTGGATCCCGCCCGTCGTCACCATCTGGTCGGCGCCGCCTGCGCCGCCATCGCCGCATCCCTGTTCGCCACCAAGGCGGTGGCCATCCGCTGGGCGTTCACCCATGAGGCGGATGCGACCGCCCTGGTCGCGATCCGCATGGGCACCGCCCTGCCCGGATTCATCCTCGCCGCCTGGTGGCTGGGACGGGGCCGCACCCCGACCGGCAGACGCGATCTCGCGGTGATCGTGGCCTGCGGCATCGTCGGCTACCATGCGGCGACCTGGCTCGACACCCTGGGCCTGCTGTCGATCAGCGCGGCGCTGGAGCGCATCGTGCTGTTCAGCTATCCGACCCTGGTGGTCTGGTTCAGCGCCCTGCGCCAACGCCGGATGCCGTCGCGCCAGCTGATCGGGGCGGTGATCGTGACCTGGGCCGGCATCGCGGTGTCGTGCCTCGATCAGCCGATCGTCTCCGCTGCCGGCGTGGGCATCGCCCTGGTCGCGGCGTCGGCGGTGCTGTTCGCCGGGCAGCAGGTGGTGATCGAGCCGCTGATGCGCGCCCATGGCGGCGCCCGCGTCGCGGCGCTGGCGATGTGCGGGTCGTGTCCGGGCGTCATGCTGCACGGCTGGGTGCAGGTGCCCGCCGAGGTCTGGGTCCATCAGGGTGCGGAGGTATGGTTGGCGGGGGCGTTCCTCGGCTTCGCCGGCACCATCGTGCCGGTGCTGCTCGCCGGCATCGCCACCGCCCGCATGGGCGCCGGTCCGGCCGCCGTGGTCGGCAGCATCGGGCCTGGCGTGACGGTGCTGTGCGCCTGGGCCGTGCTTGGCGAGGTGCCCGGCGTCTGGGCGTGGATCGGCTTCGCGATCACCATCGCGGGCGGGCTGTGGATCGCCCTGGTACCGCGCCGGCGAGAGGTCTAGGCGGCCTGCAACGGTGCTGGGCCGGCTGCACGCGTGCGAAGGCCGTCGGTCGTCACCGCGCAGCCGGCAGCAGCCGGCTGCAATCGAGGAGGTAATGCGCGATCTGCGGCTGGGCCCAGTCCCAGGCATCGGTGGGCACGCTGGAACCGGGTTTGGGCGTGATCTGGACGAGGTGCGCGAGGAGGGTCCCGGCCTTGGCGGTATCGAGCGGACGCTGGAACCGCTGACCGCTCATCAGGTAGCACTTGGCCAGCAGGGCCATGCCGGCACGAGAATCCAGGTCGTCCCGGTTCATTCCCCACAATGACAACTTGGATTGCCAGGTCAGGTGCTGGTCCTCGACGTACTGGAGCAGCGCGCGGACCACCGCCGGGTCGCGTAGGTCGTCGGGGGCGCATTCGAGCAGGTACTGGGCGTAATAGAGCGCGCAGCGCGGCGCGGTCAGGTAGGGTTGGTACACCCCATAGGAATGGTGCCCCTGGGAAAGCCAGAACATGGTGCGCAGGCTGTTGCTCTTGAGCCAGGCGTCGGCCTTCCTTTCGACCTCCAGGTAGTCCTGGACGCCCAGATCCCGCCGCAGGCGGCCGAAGAAATACAGCAGCTCCGCCGGGTTGGAGACCGGCATCTGGTGGCCGCATCCGCGCCAGGCGCCTTCGGGTGTCTGCGCCTCGGCCAATTGCCTGGCCAGGGCGCGCGCCAACTCGGCCAGTCGCTCCTGCTTGGTCACGGCATGAAGATCCAACAGGGCCTCGCCAAAGACGTGCTTCAGGAAATGATGATCCTTGTAATAGCCGATGAACCCCTTGGCGGCGGTTCCCTCCAGGAGCGTCTGCACCCGGCCGGCCATGTCCTGCCATTGGGGGCGATCGGCCGCCGTGGGTGCGGACAGGGCCAGCATGGTGAAGGCCATGTGGCCGCCGGCACCGATCGCATAGGGCAAGGTCAGGTTGTCGCCCGGATAGGTCAGGGTCTTGGCATATTCCACGTCCAGGACCGGCCGCCTCAGGACCTTGAGCCAATGCACCTGGGTCCCAAGCAGCTTCTCTCCGGGATCGGTGATGCGCCAGCGGATGAGATCCTCGGCCGCCTGCGCCACCGCGGCCGGGTGGGGAGCCGCACCGACGGGACCGTTCCAGGGCGCCACCTTTTCGAATGCATAGGACTCGCCGACCGGGTCCAGACGATGGGTCGAGACCGTTGCGGCCGGTCCCAGGGCGGAACCGGTGGCGTCCAGGGCCGTGACGCAGACCTGATACCGACCCGGTGGAAGCTTCGGCCAGATGGGAGTCAACGGTGCCCAGGGCGCATCGGCATCCAGTTCCGCGACCGGCTTGCTCCTGGCCTGCCAGGCGAGCCGCTTCTCGGCCGCCTTCTGCCAGTTCACCTCGGTCGATGGCTCGGCAACCAGGGTGACCGTGCTCGGGGGACGCTCCGCATCCGATCCCACGATCACGGTCAGGGGATAGGTTCCCGCCCCGAGCCTGATCTCCTGACCGGCGAAGATCCGGATTCCGTTCAGCCAGAGGTGATGGGGCCAGCCCTCCTTGGTCGAGAGCCGGATCACCCGCGACGACGTGCTGGCCAGCGCCCCGGCCAGGTACAAGCCCCGGAACACGTTCCTGCCCGAGGCCAGCGCGCCCGGCACCTTGTCGGCGGCAATGGTTTCGCCGGCGATCCATTCGGCCTGCATGGCCTGGAACTGCCGGGGGGTTGCTCCGGCCACCTGCAATCCCGGCGCGATGCGCGCCTTCGCGCCCCCCCCGATCGGATTGAGCGCCTCGAACAATTCGGGCGCGGTCGCAGCCGAAGGCACCAGGACCAGCAGGCGGGTCACGACGGTCGGGCCTTCGCCCACGGTGGTCACCGGCAGGTCGGGATGGGGCGCCAGGCTTGGATCAGGACGTTCGATGGCGATGGCCGACAGGGGGCGCTCTCCCACGGGATTCATCACGCTGATGCGGTAGCGGGCTGCGCCGGGAACCGGCTGGAAGTCGAACCATGGAGGATGGATGGCACGCACGGAACTCGCCGCCCAGACCGGCCGGGTGAACCCGGTGTAGGGCCAGACCTGACGACGGCGCAGGACATGCGTCATGTAGGAATACCCGAATGGCCAGGCTTGCTGGTAGCGCTGACCGGCATCGGCAGGCGTCAAGGCGTGGTACGGCAGCTGGGATTCAGCCTGCGCCTGAGCGACCAGGGGAACCGCCTCCGCGCAGGCATCGGGACTGATCGTCACCAGGGCGGCCAGGGTGAGCAGCGCGGTCAGGGGCTGGATGGGAGTCATCGCGAAGATCTCCGGGCGGGCGGTTGGGAAATCAGGACAGGTGTCCGGCCATGGGGCCGCTTCGTGGCGTACACCAATCCGGTCTGGTGTACCGACAGCATGTCCTCCGCCACCTGGTACGCGGCCTCGGCAGCGCCGTGGCTCCGTGATGCGGTGCTGCTCCGCCCAAACCAGGCACCGGATCTTCGCTCATCGACCGATGCCGCCATAAAACATTTCCCGACAGGGCATTGCACAACACCAGGAAACGACCGACGAGCCGTTGCCTGGCGGTGCGATCGCTGAACCTGTGTCCCAGCACCGATGAACGAACGTCGCGACATCGTGATCGTCTGGGACTCGCCGGATGCGGTCGATCTGGCAACCGGCCTCAATCGGTACATCCAGGATCACCAGCTGAACTGGAAGGTGCAGGTGGTGGCCGCCAGCGATCCTCTGCAAACCGGCCTGGCCAGGGAACCGGTGCCGGTGGTCGTGGCCAGGCGACCCCTGACCGGCGGCGACTCCGCGATCTCGACGCGTATCCATATCCATTCCCAACCTCCGGATGATCCTGGCACCTTGCATCAATGGTTCGATGACGACGCCACGGGCCGCGAGGCGGCCGTCCATCTGCTGCAACGTGGCTACCAGGCCTTCGCCTGCATATCGCGATTGGACGACCAGGTGATACCCGCCTACCGCCGCATCCGCGAACAGGCCTTCGCCGACGAGGTGAAGCGACGCGGCCTGACCTGCCTGGACCGTTCGGGGCACACCGTGGCGGCCTGGACCATCGGTCGCTTCCATGCGTGGCTGCGGAACCTGCCGACCGGAACCGGCATCTTCTGCCACGAGGACCAGAGCGCCCGCCATCTCCTCAACGAGCTGCGCAATGTCGATCGCACCGACCTGGGCGTGGTGGGGGCCGGGGATTTCCCCTTCGCCCATGGCCTGGGGCTGAGCAGCGTCCGTCTTTCCTGGCGTCTGATGGGGCATCAGGTGGCACGTCGCCTGCACCTCCGTTTCTGTGGCAGCCCGGACCTGGTTTCGGCCGTTCCGCCGCTGGGCGTTGCCGCCCGCGCCAGCTCGTCCACCGCCGGCCGCGCGGCCTGGCTGGTGCGGGCCGAGGCCTGGGTTCGGGCACGACCGGACCGTCGGCAGGATGTGGGGGGACTGGCCCGGCATCTCGGGATGTCGCGCAGCTCCCTGCACCGCCATTTCCAGGCCGCGGTCGGACAGCCGGCCCGTGACGTCCTGCGCACCTGGCGGCTGAACCGGGTGCGCGAGGCCCTGATGGGCGACGACCAGGGCGGCACCATCGATGCACTCGCCCGCCGCCATGGCTGGAGTGACGGACCGCACCTGATCCGCCAGTTCAAGCGCGCCTTCGGAATCACCCCCCATGCCCTGATGGCAGCCGCAGGCCCGATCCCCCCCCGCAAGGCGCCCCGCCGGGCCGACCGCCACCGCTGACACCTTCCACCCGCGCGCAGGCTCAGCGCATCTCGAGCTCGAAGCGGATCCCCAGGCGGCGGATCTCGGCCTCCACGACCTGGAGCAGCGCACGCAGGATGGTGTACGGCAGGTTGGCGCGGTGGACGGTGATCGCGCACGATTGCGGATCACGATCCAGAGTGACCGTGCCATAGACCATGGTGCCGGTGTCCAGGGTCGAACGCAGTTCGATGAGCGAACTCCGGTCATCGCTCTGCACCACGACGATGGTCCAGTCGCGTCCGCCATAGCGCAGATGGATCGCGGGGGGCATCGGCGTCATCCTTCCACGGCCGCCAGATAGTCGAAGCCTTCGCCCTGGAGCACGTCGATCGCGAAGCCCGGCCGGTCGGGATGCGGCGCGAGGTAGAAACCGCTTCCAAGCACGTTGGTCAGGTTGAGCTGCGGCATCGCTTCGACCAGGCGCTGGTAGGTCGCGCGGCGGTGCCAGTCGGGCTCGGCGACGTCGCACAGGTCGCCCAGGGTCCGGTCGGCGTTGGAGCCCTTGCGCACGACCACGATCACGCTCGCGAGCAGGTACCGCCCGTCCGCGCCGAAGTCCTCCGGCGACCAGTGCGCCATGGCTTCCAGGCCGCTGGCCCAGTCCTCGTATTCGGCCTCGCCGTCGGGGGTGATCAGGTCCCAGGTGCCCAGCACGGCGTGCGGCACCGCCTGGTGCAGCAGGCCGGCGCTGGTCGTCCAGGCCACGCGCTGCGCCGTGAGGCCCTCCGCCGCGCGCTGGCGTCGCACGGCCTCGGCGAGCGCACGCCGCAGGCGGTGGTCGGGGGGAAGGTCGAAGGCGAGCTGGACGCCGAGGAAGGTGGTCATGGTGGCGTTCAACCCGAGGAATGGCTGCCGCTGCTGCGCGACCACGAGCCGCCGGAGCTGGACGAGCCGTGGTGATGGCCGGTGGAGGATCGGCCCGATCGCGGTGCCGGTTGCAGGGCCTCGACGACCTGGGCCCGCCGCCCGGCGCCGCCATCCAGGCTCGACCGCGCCACCGCGTCCTGGCTGAACTGGGGGCGGAACATGGTCGGCCGCGCCTGGGTGCGGTAGCGCGCATCCGCATCGTCGCTGGAGATCGCGGCGCTGCCCAGGACGTGGCCCCAGCCGTAGCGCGACCACACCCAGTTCCGGGTCCGATCATCGGCCCCCGCTTCGGTCGGGATGGCTTCCACCGCGTTGAAATCCAGGTGCCGCACGTCGATTCCGGCCTCGCTCCAGGCGACCAGGTCGTCGACCAGGTCGTCGGATTCACCGTTGGTGCCAAGGACCGCCGGATAGCGGACGTAGAGGATCCTGGCGACCCCGAGCCGGCGCAGCGCCGCCGCGTCGGGCAGGCGGGCCACCGAACGATTGTCGAAGCGGTCGACCTGGTTCAGGTACGGGGCCAGGCGGTCGCCTTCGAGCACGAAGACCGGCGGAGATGGCTCGACCCGGGCGGTGCGCGCGGCGGTCCAGGCGGGCTGCCAGTACACCGCCGCCGCCAGGGTCTGCACCGTCGGAACCACGCCGCGCGGGTGCGGCAGGTTGTCGATCACCAGCACCGGATCCCAGCGCCGGGCCAGCCCGGCGGCGGCGGCGATCGCCTCGGGGCCGGGCAGGTCGAGGATGATCGCCAGCCCGTCCGCGCCGCCGGCGGCGAGGAGCGTGTCGGCCAGGCGCTGGCCGCGCCGGTAGGCGGTCTCCTCCTTGGACGAGCAGCGCGGCCGCAGCCAGGTGCGGTCCGCACCCTGGCGGGCGAGTTCGCGCGGCGCGTCGAGCAGCGCGCGCTGCATCCACGGCAGCAGGTCCGCGCGCGCGGGCTGCATCAGATCGGCGAGCTGCTCGATCCGCGCCGGCCAGCCCTGACCATCGTCATTTTCCACGGGAAATGCCGCACTGCGGGCGGCATGCACCGTCGCGACGCTGCTCCGGCGGGAATCCCCCTGGCACGAATTGAGGGCCGCCGCGCCGATGACCACCACCGCCAGACCGGCGACGGCCAGTCCGGCGAGGCCGCCGACCGACAGGCCCTGGCTGACATCGGGCCGGCGTCCGACCGCGAAGGCGACCGCGCCGGAGCGATGCACGAACCGCACGGCGAGCAGGCCGGGCTGGTCGAAGAACGCGTCGACGAGGATGCGGTCGTCGTTCATGCCGCCTCTCCGTTGGCAGCCGCATCGACCAGGGTCGGGCAGGCGACGGCGTGGCGCGTGGTCGCCCCGGCCGAGCGCCGGGTGAAGATGCCGCTGGGCAGGCCGCCGATGAGGAAGACGCCGTGGTTGGCGTTGCATCCGTCGGCATCGCACTGGGGTGTGAACGCCCGCTGCGCGATCCAGCGCCCCGGCAAAGCGGCGTCGATCGCCTCGGCCCAATGCTCCGCCGTGCTGTCGCGCCCGAGCACGACCTCGTCGCCTTCGCAGCCGAAATCGCTTTTGAGCACCCAGGCCGCACGTTCGTCGATCACCTGCGCCCGCGGCAGCGATTCCAGCCAGCGCGTCTCGGGCAGATGCCGGGCGGCTTCGGCGCGCATCGCGGCGGTGAACAGCGCGGGGCGCTCCCACGCCAGCGCCAGCGTGCGTTTGCTCTGCCCGATCGCCGCGCCCCAGGGATTGACCACCGCCAGCGTCCCGGCCGCCTGGGCGCGGGCGATGAGGTTCAGCTCGCGCGCCAGCGGCGCCGTATCGGGGCAGGGCGGTTCGTCGCGCCGCACCGGCCGGCGCGCGGCCCACCAGTCGGTCTTGTAGTGCCGCACCAGCAGATCGAGCGGCCGGTCGAACAGGCCGACGCGGTCGGCGCCCACCGCATGCAGGTTGAACGGCGAACCCCGCACGACCGCGTAGCCGGCCTCTTCGAGCCAGCGCGTGAGCAGCCGGATGTGGCCGAGATCCTCGGTCATCTCGGTGGCATCGACGATGCCGGCGGTCAGCTGCGCGCTGGCACTGGTCGGCATCGCCTGGCGCACCAGCGCCTGCCAGCGGCCTGCCAGGCGCGCGCTCGGATCGGCCAGGCCGGGCCGCGCGGCGGCGGCGAGCGCACCGAGTTCCACCGTCTCCGCCAGGCCGGTCGGCGTGTCGCAATTGATTTCGCAGACCTGGGCCGGGCCGGCGTCGACCAGGAAGACATCGGCGCGCGCCAGCGTCAGCCAGCGTGGCGCGTCCAGCCGGGCGATGGCGGCCAGGGTCGGATCGAAGCCGAGGTCGGTCAGCAGGGCCGGATCCGCGCCCGCCGCCTGCACCGCCGCATCCAGGTACCACGCGATGGTGGTCGCGGCCTTGGCCAGGGCCTGCACTGTCGCCGGCGCCAGCACCACCGGCGCATGGTCGATCCGGCGCCGGCCATCGAGCCACGGATCGTCGACGATCCCGGCCGCGATCAGTCCGGCATCTGCTGCGGTGGCGGGGGCGGCAGCCATGCTCAGCCCGCTGCGGACAGGACCAGGGCGGACAGCACGTAGCCCAGCGCCTCGACCGCGCCGACCCAGGGATCGCGGCGGACCGCGATCGCGGCATCCATCGCCGCCGGCGACAGGCCCAGCACCAGGCGCGCGATCACCAGCTGGCGCAGCGGCCACAGCGCCAGGGCCCAGCCGCAGGCGAGCGCGAAGCCGGTCAGCGCTTCATTCCAGCCGAGGAACTGGCCCTGGATGGCGCGCGCCACCACGATCGCCACGCCCAGGTGCAGCCCGGCCGAAGCGAGCGCGGCGGCGACGTTGCCGGCGGCGATCTCCTCGTGGTCGGAGAAGCGCGTGACCAGGCGATGCCCGGCGCAGAGCAGGATCAGCGCCGTCCAGCCCAGGCCGGTGAAGGCCGCCGATACCAGCAGGGAATACGCGTCCGTGCCGCCCCAGCACACTCCGGCCACCGCCGTCGCCCCGAGCAGGTGCGCGCTCGCCTGGATCGCGGCGGCGGGATTCGCCGCGGCCTCGCGGCCCAGGTGCCGGCGTGGATACGCGAGCGAGATCAGCGCGTAGCCGACCCAGAGCGAAGCCAGCGCCAGCAGCAGGTGGAGGCCGGCGAAACCCCAGGCGGAGACCGGGATGGCGGCCAGGCGCTCGGCCAGGCTTCCCGTCGTCGGCATGCTGCCCATCAACGCCTGCGCCAGGTGCTGGCCCACCCCGAGCACCGTGGCGAGGATCGCCAGGCCACATGCCGCCGGGAACAGCCGATTCACGGTGGATTCGCCGGCTTGGGCCGGATCGGGGGGCGCGGATTCACCCATGGGCGCACATCGCAGGTGGCTTCATGCCGGCATGCTGACGATACGGCCGAAACGGGCAAGAATCCGCGCGCGGGATTGACTGGTCGCGGTTGGGGTAGACGAGCTGCTGTTGCGAATACGCGGTGAAACCCCATCTCATCGTCAGTCGTCCCTACGGGACTTGTCCCATTTCCCTGCCGAATCCGGGGTTGAAACCGGTTTCAACCCCGGGTTGAGTGGAAATGAATGGGTTTGAGTCCCGTCGGGACGACTGAATGTGGCACGTGGTCTCAGGACCGATTCCTGGGAATCAGGGGCTTGATACCAATGCCCGGGTTGGACCGCAGCGTCACACCGCAGGTGTCGACGCTTCCGCCCCGGCCCGACCCAGCTTGACTCGCCGGCTTCCCGGCGTGGGCTGTGGGCACCGCATGGAAACCCAGGCTGACAACATGCGTTCCGCCGACATAGGTCCCTGCCAAGACCTGGGGCCGCCGGTATCCAGCCAGCACGGTATTCCCTGGGACCGCACGCGGCCCGCGCGCCGCTGGCAATGCCCACGATCGCACCGTTCTGGAAACGCTTCATGCGCGCCAGCGGCGCGCGGTCCCTGGCTGGGCAAATCCCTGGGGCCGGCTGAACACCAGCGGTTCCAGACAAGGCTTTTCCGAGTCGGCGGTTCGGCCGTCCGTTCCGGCGCGGCGCTGGTCATGGCGATGGTGATCCTGGTCGCGCTGATGCTGCTCGGCCTGCCCTTCCTGTTCAGCCAGTCGACCGGCCCGGCCGGAGCGCGCTCCGCCGCCCACCGCCAGCTTGCCGACGCCGCCCGCGCCTATGCCGAGGCGGCGGCGGTGGATCTGGCCGGGCAGGGGTTCAGCTGGTCGGTCGAGCCCCAGCCTGCGACCCCGCCGGCCGCCGGGCCGACTCCCGGCTGGTTCCGGCTGAACGACCGCCTGGGTCAGATCGCTGGCGGCCTGACCATCTATCCATCGTCGGCCACCACCGATCTGCCCTCCCCGATCATCGCCGCCTCGATCCTCTACAACCCGTCCGCCCCGGACCGCCTGCACACCGCGACGGTCCTGCTGCCGAATCTCAAGGATCCCACCGACCGCACGGTCGACGCCGTCGACCGCACCATCGCCACCGCCCAGATCACGGATCTGTCCGGCCGGCTGGATCCCAATTACATGTCGGTGGCGGTGTGGGATGCGCTGCTGAAAAAGGTCGGCATCGCGGACTGGGATGATGGGGATGGGGATGTGGTGGCGTGGGATATCGACAAGGCGAAATGGCGTTGCGTCTCGAGTACCAAAGCGATCTACAATGGCGTGAGCGGTCGCATGGAGATCGCCCCTGGCGTGACCACGGATGACACCACGACCCTGGATACCGACCAGTTCTCACGGCCGGTGAACAACGCGACGGGTGACGTGTCCTGGATCAGGGATGACGACGATGAAGACCGTTACGGCCAACTCGCCCGGGCTTTGGCGTCGTTCCGCCTTCCTGGTGGTGGTGCCAGCGATGCCAGCGGCAATCTGCGGACGGACTGGCGGATCACCGACCTGGACCAGTTGCTCGCAGCCGATCCGGGTGGGCATGGCGAAATGGCAGCAACCTGGTCGCAACCCTGGTGGACGCGCACCGATCCCGACCCGGGGCTGGGCGGCACCGCGCCGACTACCCTTCCTGATCTCACCACCTGGCTGAATTCCGCGGAATTCGACGCGGGATACAGGGCCTTCAAGGGACTCGCGCCAGCGCTGACCGGTCCGGGATTCGGATTTCGCGGCCCGTTGACCCGCGCCGAACTCGACCGGCTGCGCCCCTACCTGACCCTCCACCAACCGGCGCAGGGACGTGGGGGTTACACCGATCTCGGCACCGTGGTGGCGCAATGGCCGGATAACGCTGGCAACTATTACCGCTTCCTGGATGTCGACCTGACGCCGCTGGTCGGAGTCGGCAGCAACCTCCTCGGGCCGGTCTCCGATCCCAGCAACCCGCACACCGATCGGATCCAGTTTTCCGGCATCTTGCCCAGACTCGCTCTGCCCTTGCAATGGCTGAGCTTCCGGAGCGACCAGGCGGTTCCCAGCGGTACGCCGATGCTCCTGCGCCTGCCGCCGTCCTTGAACTGGAATTCGGCCGATGACGTGACGCGATTCGCAGCGGTCAGTTCCATCGCGGGCGCAGCGCGGGAGCACGGCAACCGCAGCATCGTCACTCCTCCAGCGGATCTTGGTTCAGGTCCGTTGACCAGCCTCGATCAGTTGCGCCAGATCCGCATCACCGAGGATCCGGATCCGCTATCCACCGGAACGCCCCGGACATGGTCGCTGTTCGCCTTCCTCGACCCGCTGGCGACGGTCATGAACAGCAAGAACGCCTGGTCCAACCCGGAACTGCCGCTGCCCCGCGTGGAAACCCCGCCGATCGATATCGTCGGTACCAGCGTGTTCCGGATCGACAGCACCGGCATCATCTACGATCGCAGCGCGAATGTCCCCACTGCGCAGGCCGGGGCATCCCGCATCTGGCAGGCGGTGCAGCAGGAGAATACCCTGATCGAACGCCGCTGGGACACCCAGGCGAAGATGCACCAGCTCATCGTGCAACGGCACGGCAGCCGGCTGGCGGCGGGGCCGAACGGGTATCGGCGGGTGGAGCAGGACCAGGCCAGCGATGCGTCGTGGCCGGATGATGATCGGGCCAAGGCGGCCGATCGCGCCACGGCACCGTGGATTTCTCCTCGGACGCTGCCGACCCTGGCGACGGGGGTGAAGAACCGGTTCACGATCGACAACAGTGCTCCCCGGAATGCGAGCCACCTGAGCATCGATTGGTTCCTCGATCTCGGTGCCGAGACACCGTTCTCTGCCCAAACAGGAGTCGTCAGCGATCCGACCGCGAGCCATCGCGCCAATAATCCCGCCTTGCCACCGAGCGGCCATGCCTGGGGACCTGGGGATCTCAGTGCCGAGGGGCTGGTTCTCGGCCCCGGTCTGGAATTGCGTTACGCCCTGAACAACGTCTTCCATCCGTTGAACAGCGGTAGCCCGCCAACCAACGGCGCGCTGCTGCCTGGCCGTCACCTGGGTTTCTGGATCCGGCCGCAACCAGGCTGGCAAGACAAGCAGGTTGTCCTGTTCGAGGCGGCGACCTCGGATCCGGCGTTGCTGGGTACCGATACCCTGAGCCGGACAGTACCCACCACCCAGAATCTGGTGCGGCTCGTCTACCGCGGAGATCTGCCAACGGATAAACGGGAGCTGCAGCTCCATTTGGTGCCACCCGCGATCCCGGCCCTGGCAGCGTCCTCCTATAGCAGCGGCGACAGTCTCACCACGGGCCCAGATGGCATCGACGAGCGCAGCGGACCCGGCGCGGCACCCAACATCCAGCCCTGGCCGGATCCCTCCGCCGAAGTTCCGGTGCCCTGGGGCAGCACGGTGCGGTACCTGCTGCCACGCGACGGACTGTCCCCTGATCGTTGGTACCAGATCCAGTTGGTCTGGAACGGCATGTCGCCGGACCAGATGGCGATCATCGTCGACGGCGTGGTTGGTCGTGATGTGCTCATGGCCCAGAAACCGATGGAACAGGTCGGGGATCACCTGGCGTTGACGGGGTTTCCGCTCGCGGAATCCATCGACCGTCTCGATCCACCAAACACGCATCTGCTGCAACCGGGTCCGCCAGCCACCCCGCCGTATTGGGACGACCTCGCGAATCATGCATCCTGGTTCGAAGGTCTGCGCCAACCCGCTCAGATCCGGGTTGTCCCTCCCAATGGGATCGGCCTCGCCCAGGTTTTCCCCCGACGCGGCGTCCTGCGCATCGACGACGAATACTTCAGCTATGAGGACATCACCTCCGACACCTTCCTCCGCTGCCGACGGGCGGTGCGGCAGAAGACGTTGCGCAATACGGAAAGCGTGGATGGGCCCATCGATCTGCGCTTCCCGGTCACCCAGGCCCATGCCCAGGGCGCCCTGGTCCGGCCAGGCGGCGTATCGGTGCCAGCGTCCCTTATGTCCACGCTCTCCCTGTTCGGTGCCGGGTGCGCACTCAAGGGGGCGCTGCCAGTAGGCGAGAATGGCGATCTGACATTGACCCTGGATGAATCGAACCGGTCGATCCTCCCCGATCCCGAGACGGACGCGGCTGAACTCACGCTCAATGATGCCACCAAGGATCGAGTTCCGGAAGGCGTCGGCGGCATCATCCGGATCGACTACTCGGTCCTCCGTGGCTCCGAAACCGTATCGGTGAGCGCCTTTGGCCGCTATCTGACCAGAATCGGTAACAAGTTGAAGCAGATCCGTTGGATCCAAACCAATGCCCAAACCAATTACCAGGATCCCACGACTATCACGCCGCAGTGGACGGCCGTGCCTCCATTCACACCGATTCCCGCCCTCGCCACCTTGGACCTGCCCGGAACGCTGGTGCAGATCGATGCAAACACCAAGCTCAAGTTGTTCGATGCGATCCCCATCAGCAATGGCATGACCGTCGCAGTGGTCGGATGGGAGATCAACGGCGATCCGACCACCGGTTATCCCGATCTGGCCGACTATATGATCGATAATGATCACCTGCTGGTCCAGGTGACCGATCTGACGAGCGATCCGACACGTGGGGCGGTGGAATGGGTCCAATACCAGCAGTTCCTGACCGAGGTGGACAATAGTGGAACACCACTCCGTCGCTTCATCTTCCATCGTCGGGGATTCACCCAGGCGACCCGGCAGCAGCAGCGCACACCGCCACGCGACTTCGCGGCCGGGGCCATGCTGCTGCCGGTACAGTCAACGGTCGGCGGGTCGGCAGCAACCAGCAATGACGGTTGGAACGCGATCCGGCATCTGTTCCGGTCGGGGGATGTACTGACTCTGGTGCCCAAGGGTGATACGGGGAAACCGTTGCAGTTTGGGGTCCGCTACGCCGTCGAATATGCGGCGCCTCTCGATCCTAGTGAATCAGCTAACCTGCTGCCCGGACTGTTCGCCTTCGATGCGTCGTTCACTCCGGGCAAAATCGATCTTGCCGGCTATGCCCTGTATCTTGGCGCTGGCGGCAGCAATGGTCGCGATCTGTCGCCGGTGTCTAGCAATATGGACTTTCATGACGCTCTTCCCCGCGTGGACCGGTTCAAAGCGGCCGGCGCTGTCCCGCAATGCACTTATCTGCCGCTCGGTCAGACCATACATCCGGACGCTGTCGTCGATGGGCTGGTGGCGGGACCGAGTCACGGGGGCAGCGTGGCGCTTTCCCAGCCTGCCATGATCACCCATGTGCTCACCGCACCGACCGCAAGCCAAGGCAATGACCTCACAGGCGATCCCTCGTTCATTTCTTCCGACTTCGATCCCGCGAGCGGCGATGTCCGCGTCGTTGTCAGCAATCGTGATGGAACTTTCAACCAATCCATGGGACTCGTGGCGATCGGCGGCGAGGTCTTCGCCTACCGACGTGGTACGAGCAATGATCTCCCCTTTCCCCCGCTGGCTGGCTTCAACTATCTGGTTGGGGGAAATGCGCCGCTGAATAATCGGATCGGCGTCCTGATCGGACGCTCCCTGCTCGGCAGCCATAGGCCGACAGTCGCCACTACTACGCCGCTGTCGGTGCTGCCCATCCCGATTGGTCCAGTTGCCGTCGTGGCGGATCGAAATATTGACCCCTTAAATCCGACACCAGCAGATCCGCGGTGGTTTCGTCTGGTCGGGGGCGGGGTGGATTCACCTCGAACGATATACGTCATCAATCCTGATCCGGATTCAAATCCGGACACGTCACCTCCATCCACCCCCGATCTCAATTTGCCCAATGCATTTATTGAGCAATCTTTTGCCGCACCGTTGGCACAATGGGATGCTCCGGCGTCATTGGTGTGTGGCCGAATGGGGGACAAGCCACGCGTGATCCAATTTGTTGGTCCGCGCAATTTTATACACAATGTTCCAAGGAAACTGCCGCCGCCAAACCCACCGTATTGGGATCTCAATGGTGTAGCGAATTTTTCAGAGTTCACCATCGCGGATTGGATGCTCGGTCTTTATAATTCCGGTATAGATATTCCCGCCGCCACGGCCGGTCCACAGCCCGGCGACCTCGTCATCGGCTGGTGGCCGCGCTATCCCAGCGCCCTGCCGGCCGAATCCGAATGCAGGGCCGAGCATTTCCGCTGCCGCACCTATGCCTGGGCGGGGTTCCCGCTGCGGTATTCGGACAGCGTGTTCTGGTGGGATCCGTCGTCCCTGCCCGCCCCCTTCACCGGCACGCCGGTGGCTGAGGTCCGGTTCCCCGACAATTCCGATGGATTCTTTACCCTCGCCTACCGGGCCATGTCCAGCGGAGTCGATTGGACCACGGCGCGGAATGACCTGGGTGGGACCACACCCATCCCCGGGGCCGCCGGTCCCGCAGCCGCATTCGACAACGTGCGCTTCAGGACGGACACCAGCAAACTTCCGCGCCCAGTCGACGGCGCCGAGCTGCGGGTGACCTGGCACTACCAGGATCCGCGCACGAGCGTCCTGTCCGACATCGCCGCCAACGGCAACCGCGCGCCGCGCATCGGGCCGGTGATCCTGCGCTGCCGCGCGCCGACCAAGATCCTGGACACCGAAACGTCGCGTTGACCAGGCTGGCTTCTCGCTGCGCGAGACCTCGTCGATGTGGACATCGACGCTCCAAAATCCTCGATGTGGACATCGACACTCACCAATCATGGATGCGGATATCGACGCGCAAAAATCGTGGATGTGGATATCGAGGGCATCAAATCGTCGATGTGGACCTCGACGCTCCTTTCCCGGCCGGCGGGACGCCGGCGCTCCCAGGAAGCCGGCTTTCGGCAGACGGCGGGCCAACCCTCCCTTGCCAGCCTGCGAGGTGCCACACACTCCGCGACCCGCTGCGTCATCATCCACCGCGCAACCGCGCCCGCAGCCCAGGAGTTTCGCGATGAAGGTCGCCATCATCGGAGCCACCGGCGCCGTCGGCGTCGAGTTCATGCAGGTGCTCGAGCGCCGCAAGTTCCCCATCACCGAACTGACCCTGTGGGCGTCGAAGCGCAGCGCCGGCACCACCCTGCCGTTCAAGGGCAAGGACATCACCGTCCGCGAACTAACCAAGGATTCCTTCGCGGGGATGGACCTCGCGCTGTTCTCGGCCGGCAGCAAGATCTCGAAGGACTACCGCGAGGCCTGCGTCGCCGCGAAGTGCCTGATGGTCGACAACTCGTCGGCCTTCCGCATGGAAGAGGGCGTGCCCCTGGTCGTGCCCGAGATCAACCCGGGCGAGGCCGCCAAGGCGCTGCACAAGAATGGCGGCAAGGGCGTCATCGCCAACCCGAACTGCACCACGATCATCGCCCTGATGGCGCTGGCCCCGCTGCACCGCACCGTGCCGATCAAGCGCCTGGTCGCGGCGACGTACCAGGCCGCCTCGGGCGCCGGTCACGCCGCCATGGTCGAGCTGCAGGAAGGCACCCGCGCCTACCTGGAGGGCAAGCCGTTCCCGCCCAAGGTGCTGCCGCATCCGTACGCCTTCAACCTGTTCCCGCACAATTCGCCCTTCGATCCCGCCTCCGGCTACTGCGAGGAGGAGGTCAAGCTGCTGAAAGAAAGCCGCAAGATCCTGGGCGACCAGCAGATCCGCGTCACCGGCACCTGCGTGCGCGTGCCCGTGCTGCGCACCCACGCCGAGGCCCTGAACGTCGAGTTCAGCGGCTCCGGCATGAGCGTCGAGCGCGCCTACGAGATCCTCAAGAAGGCGGTCGGCGTGACCGTGCTGGAAGACCGCGCCAAGAACCGCTGGGCGATGCCGGTCGATGTCGCCGGCCACGACAACGTCTACGTCGGCCGCATCCGCAAGGACCAGTCGCAGGACAACACCTTCGATGTCTGGGTCGTCGGCGACCAGCTGCTGAAGGGTGCCGCGCTCAATGCGGTGCAGTGCGCCGAGGTGGCGCTCCTGGGCAAACTGGCGCCCAACGCCAATCCTTGACCGTTTTCAGCGGGACGCTGTCCCGCCAGTTGTTTCAGCGGGACGCTGTCCCGCCACGCCCTGCCAGGGCTCTGCCCTGGACCCGGATTGGCCGGAAGGGCGAAACCACGCGTCCTTGCGGTGGACACGCGGTTGCCCGATCGGGCGGGGGGCGCTGCGCTGCCCCGCCACCGTCCCGCTCCGCCCCACCACGCCGTGAGGTGGTGGGGATAACGCTTATCGGTGAGCGATCCGGTGTTTTCAGCGGGACGCTGTCCCGCCAGTTGTTTCAGCGGGACGCTGTCCCGCCAGTTGTTTCAGCGGGACGCTGTCCCGCCACGCCCTGCCAGGGCTCTGCCCTGGACCCGGATTGGCCGGAAGGGCGAAACCACGCGTCCTTGCGGTGGACACGCGGTTGCCCGATCGGGCGGGGGGGCGCTGCGCTGCCCCGCCACCGCTCCGCCTCACCACGCCGTGAGGTGGTGGGGATAACGCTTATTCGAGTCCGATCCGGACCTGATGCCGGCCTGGCGCGAGTGTCCGTTTGAGGGCGGGCACGCGGACCGGCAGCGGGGAATCCAGGTCGCAGACCAGGGCGTCGGCCTCGGGGGTGATCACGACGCTTACCCTTCCGCTGCCGCCGGGCACGGGGATGCGGCCGGTGCGCGGGGCGGCGACCGGTTCGGGGTCGAACCGCAGGGGATCGCAGCCGATGGCCTCGGGTGCGGCGGACAGGCCGAGCCAGTCCTCGATGAACCACAGGATCGGGCTGGCGGACCAGCCGTGGCAGTCGCTGCGCCAATCGACCAGGCTCTCGGGGAAGGTCGTCAGCCCGCTGGAATCGAGGGTGTCCAGCCAGGGCTTCACCCGCGCGTCGAAGGTGGCGGCGCTGCGCTGGCGCAGGCCGGCCAGGCGGCGGGCGCGGGCGAGGTAGGTCTGGTAGAAGAGCGTGCCGGGCTGGATCACGGCTTCGGAGCCCTCGGCGCGGATGAGCGCCGTGCGCGCCTTGCTGGGTGAGAGCGCCCCGGCGAGAACAGCCTCGACCTGGGCGTGGACGCTGAAGCTGGCGCGCGTCGGGGTGTCGGCGACCAGGCCGCGTCCGGCGTCCCAGCAGCGGGTGCGGATCGCGGTGTTGAGGTCGCGCGCGAGCCGCCGCCAGCGCGGGGCGAGCTCGGGGAAGCCCAGGCCTTTTTCCAGCTCGGCCAGGGAGTTCGCCGCGCGCGACAGTTCGCCGGCGATGATCGCGGAGCCGCCGTCGGCGTCCTGCGGCGCGTTGCCGGCGGTGAAGCCCTTGGCCCAGTCGGTGAACGGGGCGTGCGGAACGAGGCCGGGCAGGCCATCGGCGCGGCGGGCACGCGCGAAGCCCTCGACGATGGCGCGCGCCTGCCAGAGCCGCGCCGCGGTGAAGTCGCGGTCGCCGACATGGCGCAGGTGGTCGGCCAGCAGCTCGATCCAGTACAGGCTGTAGGTCGGCATGATCTGCACCTGCCGCGAGGGATAGCGGCACTGGATGCCGCCATCGGGCAGCAGGCCGCCAGCGAGGTCGTCGATCGCCTTCCGCGCCAGGCGTTCCTCACCGAAATGCAGGTAGTGGATGCGCGCCTGCACTGGCGTGTCGCCGGGAAACTGCGCCTGCTCGTAGTGCGGGCAGTCGAAGAACGTCTCGTGGGCGCAACGGCGCAGGGTGCGCTCGGCGGCGTCGATCACCCGCGCCCAGCCAGGCTCGGGTGCGCCCAGGTCGGCGCGGCGCGTCAGCGGAAAGGCACTGTCGACCAGCGACGGCGCGGCCAG
The DNA here is from genome assembly GCA_964654285.1 of uncultured Candidatus Kuenenia sp. Classification (GTDB taxonomy): domain Bacteria; phylum Planctomycetota; class UBA11346; order UBA11346; family UBA11346; genus BJHQ01. Next base: position 58,624 of record CAZZJC010000023.1, on the reverse strand, counting down.
GGTCAGCGGTGCCGTAGTGGTGGTGAGGTGCAATTCCAGGAAACGAAAGCTGCGCATCCACGGTGGAGTCCAGGCGCGATCGGCGCCGCCATCGGGCAGGATCTCGTCGCGGAAGCCCCAGACTTCCAGGTCGCCCAGGGCATCGCGGCGGCCCTTCTTCTTGGTCATGGGATCGTACCCGGATTCGCCCCAGACCAGGCGGATGCTGGCGCCAGCCCCGCCTGAGAACGCGAGCGTCGGCACCACGTTGACGAGGTGCCCGGCATCCAGGGCGAGGCGCCAGCGGCGACCGGCCGGGACCGTCAGCGTTCGTCGTCCGGCGAGCCAATCGGCCAACGTCGCGGCCTCGGGAACCTCGCCGCCCGCATCGTCAACGGCGCGCACGACGCGGGCGAAGGTGATCGGCCCGCCGCGCATCGACGGCAGCGGATCGTGGCAGAGCCGTACGCCGAGGGGCAGATTGCCCCACGGATTCGCCGCCTTCCCCGCCACGACGCCTGGTTTTTCCCAGCTCGCATCCGCGAAACCGGATTGTTCCCAACCCCACGGCCAGGCGGCGGCTTCAAGCCGTTCGCCGGCGCCGACCGGGAAGTACGGCCGGCCCTTGGGCCAATGGTGGGTGCCGTCCATCACCCGGCCGCGCGCGTGGTGGCAGCGCCAGGCGGCCGGGTCCGCGATCACCTTGGCAAGCACCGGATCATCGCTGGTCACCAGCACGAACGCGTCGGGGCCGAGCTGCCCGATGCCGCTGTGCCGGCCCGCGTGCCAGACCTCGATCGCGAGCGTGCACGGCCCCGGCGGCAGATCCGGCAGCGCGACCTTCCGCCCGCCCCAGCGCCAGAGGTCGCCGCGCGCCGGCCCCTCGTCCAGGAAGACGCCGTTCAGGAAGGCGCGGAAACGTTGGCTGGCGCTGAGGAACAGCGTCCTGCCCGCCCACGCCGCCCCATCGCCGTGATAGCGGAACAGCACCGTCGCGTCCTCGCGCGGCGCGCCCGGCGCCCAGAAGGCGGGGGCGTTCATCAGCGGGTGGCCGTCGGCGATGGGCTGGGTCATGCCGGCATGGTCGGCAAGATGCGGGCTTCGCAATCGCGGCCGGAGCCCAACACGAAACGACCCCGCCAGCCGAGGGCTGGCGGGGTCGTGATCGTCGGCCGCATGGCCGGCAGACAGCGGGGCTTATTCGCCGTAGACGACGGTGGTGGTGGTGGCGTAGATGCCGATGATGGAGGTGCTTTCGTAGTCGACGTGGGCGACCTTGGTGATGCCTCCCTGCTTCTTGGCGGCATCAAGCGAGCAGTCGCCGGTGGCGACCCAGCCGAGGATGCTGGTGGCGGTCGCACGGCCGACCTTGGTGGCGGCGGTGTTGGCGGTCACCGAATCGTTGGCCTTGACGTCGGAATAGAGGAAGCCGGTCACCGGGCTGCGCGCCGCGGCACAACCGCCGGCGAACAAGAGGGCTCCGCCGAGGACGGCGACGGCAAGGGGATGGAAACGCATGCGATGCTCCTGGGGTTGTCGCGTCAGCGGGATGCCGACGTGAGAGTGGTGCATGTGTACAACGCCAGGAGAGCGGACGCAAGCTCTGCCGGTCGTCAGTGGTGCACAAGCGGAGCATCAGCCGTGCCCAGGCGGGTCACGGCTGTCCGACCCCCGGCGGTTGCCGCTGGCCGTGTCGGCGGCGCCGGTACAAGGAGATCACCGTGAGCACCGCCACCGTCGATCTGACCGCCTCCGTCATCGCCCGCCTGGCGGGGTTGCGCTTCGCTGGCGAGATCACCGCTGAGGAGGCCGCCGGTGCCGGCGCCTCGATCGTCGAGAGCGTGCACGGGGCCGAACGCACGCCGGAGCACATCCGGCTGCAGCTCGCCATCGATCTCACCGGGGTGGTGCGCCTGGCGCGCTACCGCACCCACGCCGGCGGAGCGCAGCTCGCGGCCTACGACGCGATGTGCGAACTCTGCGTCGGCCGCAAGCTCATCGACTGCGCCGCCGAGGTGACCCCGCGCAAGGTCGAAACCCTGTTGCGCGGCGCGAATCCGGAACCCGCTTTCACCCTCGGCAGCGACGCGGACCAGCCGTACTACGTCCTGCGCAAGGCGGCCGAGCGGCTGAATCCGGTCGCGCCCGCCCCCGCCAAGCCGGGGCCGAGCCAGGCCGCCGATCTGCCCTGGGCCCAGGTGGGCCTGTTCGAGAAGGTGCGCCGCATCGAGGCCGTGCTCGACCAGCAGGTGCGCCCGGCCCTGGCCTCGGACGGCGGCGGCCTGGATCTGGTCGACCTCAAGGGCGACGAATTGTGGGTGCAGTACCACGGCGCCTGCGGCAGCTGCTCCTCGTCGATCGGCGGAACCCTGCAATTCATCCAGGATTCGCTCAACAACCACCTCGGGGTCACGCTCGCGGTGAAGGTGTCGAGCGCCGATACCGAGGCGCCTGGACTGGTCTGATCCGGTTCGCTGCCGGCCCGGACGGGAAAGCAGCGCCAGGCCATCGGGCCGCTCCGCCTGGATGCCTCAGCCCCCAGAGCGGATGCCGTTTCCCCTGATGATGTCCTGGCAGATCAGGACGCTTGGTTCCAGGGAGCGCGGAACCAAGCCGGAACCCCTTGGGGGAATCCAGGACGGGATGCGCCGGCCCCGGCGTGCAGCCCGGGCCGTTTTTGCGCCGACGACGCTTCCCGTCCATCCATGGGGTGTTCCTCCCCTACCGCTTCTGCTTCTGGGCCTCGGGCAGGGGGTTGAGCATGGGCGTCTTGAGCCCGGTGATCAATCCCTTCAATTTCTCAGCGATCTCAGGCCGGTCGGCGGCGGCTTTCTCCAAGACGGGCAGGGCTCTTTCCGCTCCCAGGCGGCGGCAGCTGCGGGCCAGGGGATTGCCGTGATTCCACCATTCATAACCCAGGTCGCCGGGGGCGCGGAGCTGTTCAGCCAGGAAGTCCGCAAGGTGTTCGGTTGGCAGACGGTTGTACAAGACGGCCAGCCGCAATTGGGGCGAAAGGCCCTTGCCGCCACGCAGGGCCGGCAGGACGCGGGGATCACGATCCAGGGCCTGGACCAGTACAGCCACGGCGGCGGAATGCAGACGTTCATCGCGGCTGGCCAGGGTGCCGTCGGCCACGCTCAGGGCGCGGTCGATGGCGATGGCTGGCAGGGGACTTGCATGACCCGCAAGGTTCAGCCAGTTCCGGAGGGAGACCGGATCCTTGATCTCCACGCTGCCGATGCGTTCGGCCAGATAGGCGCCACCCAGGGCGCGCAGGGTCAACGCATGGTTACGCAGAGCCAGCGCCGTGTCAGCCTTCCAGCGATCGTATTGATTCTGGAGGCGCGTGTGTTCGGCCCATAAGACCTCCCAACCTGGGGCTGGACCGGCTCCGGCGGCATCCAGGGCCAGCACGGCGGCGGCGCGGTTCTCTTCAAACGGATCGGTCTGGAAACAGGCGATCACGGCTTGGCGGGCGGCCTCATCAAGCGCTGGTTTCAGAGTGCCCATGCGCTTGAGTGCCAGATAGCGGTAGTGGGGACGTTCACCGCCCAGGTACCTGAGCAGGGTCGGCAGATCGTTGGCCGCCGTGATGGCAGCCACCACCGCCGGGTCATCCTTGGGCGAACCCAGGGCCTCGGGACCGACGCAGTATAACGCGGAAACGCTTTGGATATACAGGCGGTTGCCGTGTGCCGCCACGCCTCCCACCCGGCAGCCGAACCAGGGCGGCAGACCTTGGTAGCAGCCGATGTTCACCTGTTTGTCCAGCCCCTTGAGATGCGTGTCAAAGACACGGTCGGCCGGCAGTTCACTGCCATCGAGCAGATTGTTGTCGCTGAGCAGGGTCGTGCCCAGCGGCACGGTGCAGGTTTCCTCCGTCGCGAAGGCCGCGACGAGCCGGAAGTCTTCGCGGATCCTGTTGAAGGAGTTCTGACCATCGCGGCTGATCTGCATATCGCCTGCCAGGATGTTGCCGACTTCGTGGACCTGACCAAGACCCGTATCGAGAATCTGCGCGCCGGTGCCGGGATCGTGGAAGGCCCCGGCGCCGATGAGCCTGCCTGGCACGAAGATCTTGCTTTCCCCGGAAAAACGACCCGTTTGCAGATTGTGCACGGTGTCGACCTTGAACTGTTCGTCTTCAAAGCGCAGACGCAGGCCATACACGGGACTGGGCGAGGCGTCATAGCCCCAGGAGGAAAAGATGATCCCATCGCGGCCCACGATATTGCCCCGGTCGCTGCGGCCCTTGGGGCCGACGATGTCCAGACGGCCGAGCTCCTTGCCGGTCGCGGGGTCGAGGACCGGCGGTTCCTGGGTCAGCAGAACCCGACGGGTGCCGCCACCCGCCACCGGGACATCAATCAGCAGAGGCGTGATATAGTTGCCGTGGGTTTGCATGCTTCCGCGTGCATTTTTGCGGAGAGTCGTTTCCCAGCGGATGGCGCCCGTCGCCTTGTCGAGACCCATCAGGGCATGGCCGTCACCGGAGCGGACGATGACGGCATCAGCGTGCATCAGCGGCGAGGGGGCGTGATTCAGGTGCATGTTGTCCGGTACGACCGGATCACGCCAGGCCCAGAGGCGCTTGCCGGTGGCCACGTCATAGGCTCCGACGAGGCCGTTCATGAAGGCCACGACGACGATCCTGCCGTCAGAAACCGGAGTCGAAAAGCTAAAGCCGACAAAGCCGGTCCAACCCGGCGCCACGGTCGTACGCAGGGTCTTGGCCACGGCGCCGGGATAGATGTTCCACCAGCGCTGGGTCCGTTCGGGCAGGGTCTTGGGATCCTGGGCCGATTGAACCGCCGTGATGCACGCGATCGTATCGTCCATGGCCGACAGGATCGCGGCCGGCAGTTCGGAACTCATGGCCTTCCGCCAGGCCGTGGCCCGGGCCAGGGCCGTTTCCAGGGGATGCACCCGCAGCATGGAGATCGCCAGCGCCAGCTCCCAGGCCTGTTGTTCACGCTCGGCCTGGGCGGCGGGCGGCACCGATCCCAGGGTTTTGCGGTCTTCGCCCAGGGTGGGCAGATGCATCGCCTGCAGTTCATCCTGCCAGATCACCTTGCCGGTGGCCGCGTCGAAACAGGTCGTGATGTCCGGCCCGCCGCAGGCGATGACCCGCGAGCCGACCACGATGGGCTGGGCGTCGCCCCAGCCGGGCAGCGGCATCTTCCACAGGATGTTCTTGCTCATGCGGTCGGCCAGATCCCAGACCGGGACCAGCTTGCTTTTTTCGTCGCGTTTAGGGTTGTAGCGGTCGTTCTGCCCACGCGAAATGCGGAGCATGATCTGCTTGGGCGTCCCCTCCCACCACTGCGCGGGCGGGGTGGCCCCGGGATACCAGCCGTTGCCGTCGGCGCGGAAGCCGATGGGCGTCTCGGGCGTCGGCACGAATTCCGCCGCGCCATAGCGCGGCACTTCGCTGGCCCTGGCGGTGACCGCCAGAACGCACAGACCCGCGCAGGTCAGAGAGGAGAATCGGCGACAGAGCAGGGGGATCATCATGGTTTCACCACGGACGGGTTGAGACGGGACTGGAATGGGCAGCCCTCAGGCTGCGCATGGTGGGGCGTCGCAGGCGCGTTGCGTGGGCAGGTCGGCCCCACGGTCACCGCACCATGTGCAGATGCCAGAGTTCTGCACCGTGAGGAGGCAATGCGATGCGCAGATCCCCGCCGTGCCAGTCGGCCAGCGCGGGAGCGATCCGCCACCGGGATCCGGGGGGCAGGCCGCGCAGGGGCACGGCCATTTCCACAGGGTGGCTGCCGGCGAAGGCGAACACCAGGTGCTCGCGGCCGTCATGGCTGGAAAACTGCACCGCATCGGGCTGTTCCGGTTCCTGCGGCGGGGGCAGAAGCTGATGGAAATCCTGGGCGAAGAGATGCCGCACGGCCTTGAAGCGGCGGACCAGCTCGGCCGCCTGGGCCGTGAAGGCGGGCGACCAGGAGGCGATGTCGCCATCGAAGCTGAGCTTGCCCAGCATGCGGTTCAGGATCGCCGTCCGCCCCTGGGGCGGATCGCCGCCCGCCAGCCAGGTGGGCAGGCTGGAGTTGAGCAGGTAGCTGGGCAGGAAACGGCTGGCGCCGGCCTGCATGCGGCGGCAGTTGAGGCCGATCTCGACCTCATCGGAGATCCAGATCACATGCGCCCGGCGCAGCGTGCCCAGGTCGATGCGCCGTCCGCCCGAGGCGCAGGTCTCGATGCGCCAGCCGGGATGCTCCTGCATCAGGGTGTCCAGCACCCGGTAGAGCCCCTCGAAGTAGGCGAACTGGATCTTGCCGCTCGGATCGGCGGCCTGCCAGAACGGCTGCGGCTCGATGTTGTAGTCCCAGCGGCTCCAGCGCAGGTCCAGGCGCTTGATCCAGGATCCGATGGTCTCGATCGCCCAATCCTGGGCGTCGCGCCGGGCCAGGTTCAGATGCGCCTGAGGACCCCCGACCCCACCGTGGTTCCGCGTGGGCGGTGGGGCGGTCAGGAACATCTCGGGATGCCGGGTGAGGGCGGCCGTGCCCGGCGCGGCCCGTTCGATCTCGAACCAGAGCCCGAACTCCAGGCCCTTCGAGCGCACATAGTCGGCGAAGGGTTCGAGCCCGTCGGGCCACTTGGCCGGGTCGGTGCCCTGCCAGTTGCCGACCCCGGCGGGGAAGCCGCCCGGGAACCAGGCGGCATCGTGGACGAAGACCTCGACACCCGCTTCGGCGGCCCGGTCCACCTGTTTCCGCAGGATGTCGGCGGTGAACCGGTTCTCGAGGCCGAACCAGCTGTCATAGCTGACCACCGGCAGCACCGGTTTCCCCCGGTACGGCGGGCAGACCGAGGTGGCCAGATAGCGCCGCAGCGCATTGCTGCCGGCGTCCAGGTCGCCTGCAAAGAATCCGAGATGCACCGCCGGCAGGGCCAGGGTCTCGCCCGGTTCCAGCGTTGCGCCCTGGAGCGGCACGCCGGCGGCGATGCCGAGGTCCCTGCCCGTGCCCCACACGTTCAGGAACCAATGACCCGACCACTCCAGTCCGCAGAAGAAGCCGGCCTTCCGGGCCGGTGCCAGGCCGATCACGAGCGGCAGGTCCTGGTTCGAGGATCGCCCCTGCGGATGGCTGCTCAGCCGCAGGTTCCGCAGGTTGAACAGCCGGCGCGTCTGGAAGGCGCTGGGCGGGGAGAAGTGCTCCGAGGTGCCGCCGTGCGCGCAGAGCAGCTCCCATTCGGTACGCGGCAGGTCGAAGGCCATGGTCAGCGGCGACACCCCATCGATGGGCGCCGTCGCCGCGCTGCCCGCATTGCGCAGCCAGCGTCGGATCACCAGCACCGGACCGCGCTGCTCGATGGCGGTCTCCACCTGGAGGCCGGTGGCGGTCTGGGCATGCCAGCGCCCATCGCGCTGCACCTCGGGGCTGAACTCCTGTTTCGGAGCCAGGCCGAAGGACAGGCCGGCAGTGGGCAGGAGGGCGTGGTCTGGCAGGGGGATCATGGATGCCGGGTTCCTTGGCGGTGCCGGTCGGCTGGGACGTGCAGTCGGAATCGCCCACCAGGATTTCCCGGCCGTGGTCGGCCACGTCCGGTCGAACCCCGTGCAGGCCATCGCGCCGGTTCAGGCCCGGGATGCCCAGGCGTGCGCAGGCTCCGCTGCCGAACGTGGTGGCGCCATGGGCCAGCGTGGTCTTCCCGGCGATCGTGAACTGGGCGGGAAGCGGCTCGAAGCGCGCTTCGTCGCTGGCGAGGCCAAAGGGCCGCGGTTTCCCGGGCACCTGCACGGTCACGATTCCCTTTGGGGATCCGCCTCGCGTCGCGGTGGGTATTCACGATGCCGGGATTCACCTCTCCGCCAGGAGCGCGAAGGGATCACGCCTCGTGCTGCCGGCCAGGCGCGTGTGCAGGCGGGCGAGGGCGAGGACGGGATTGTGGCCGAGGTAGTCGCGGCAGGGGGAATGGTACTGGCTGGCCGGTTTGCGCTCGACGGCCTCGGGATTGCCGGCGTGCGGATGGTAGAACTCCCACACCGTGCCGGTGCGATCGAACTGGTTCGCCGTATCGTCGAGGGCGGCCTCGGCCAGGCTGCGGGCGGCCTGGTGGTAGCCATAGCGGATGCAACCGATCACGGCCCAGAGCGTCATGCTGTTCCAGGAGGCGCCGCGCCACATGCGCAGCTCGAAACCGGGATCCGCGACCGCCACCGAGGCGGGCGGATGCGCGGTGAGGAAGCGCCGGGGATCCATCAGGTTGCGTTCGATGACCGCCGCGGCCTGGGCCGGGGTGGCGATCCCGACCACGACGGGCCAGATGCCCTCCAGCGCCAGCGGGCGCCGGGCCGGATCGCGCACCGACCATTGGTCGTGGAAGAGCCCGGTCTCCTCGCTGAACAGCGTCTCCTGCACGAAGCGGCGCATGGCCTCGGCCTTCGCCTGCGCCTGGGCCCTATCCCCCGCGTCCACTCCACCCCAGCGCGACAGCCCGTCGGCCAGCATGTAGGCGTGGCAGATCGCGTCGATGCAGGCGTGCTCCCCACGCGGGGCCTGGTCGAAGCGGATGCCCTCGTCCACCCCGCTTTCCCAGCTGCGGTCGCGGACATCGGTATAGAAGTACCCGGCGGGCTGGGCCTGCCGGCTGGCATCGAACCACGCGAGCTGCCGCCGCGCCGCCGTCACGGCCACCGGCAGCCAGGTCCCGGCCGGTTCGCCGGCCGCCTGCAGGGCGTCCACGGCCGCCGGCCAGACCGGGGGGTGCGAGGCCTTGTTCCAACGATAAGTCCTGCCGTCGGGCCGCTGGTCCTGATGCCACTCCATCGGCTTGTCGCGCATCCAGATGGAACCCGGCAGGAAGCCATCCGGCTGCTGGTTCTTCAGATCATTCAGGAGCTGCCGCCGCACGTGGGCGCGGTCCCAGAACACCACGTCGAGCATCTGATGCACGATGTCCCAATGTCCGAAGGCCGGGCCATACATGTAACCCGGTCCGATCTCCTCCCAGGCGTGGTCGAAGGGCGCCGTCGCCGGATGGGTGCTGCGGCCATGGAGATCCGCGACATAGCGCAGCATCCCCGCCCAGGCGGTCTTGCCTTCGGCGGCATAGGCGCCCACATCGAGGGTCTCGTCCGTGGTCATATGGGATCCTTCCTGGGGTCGTTGAGCGAAGGCGTTTGACTCTGGACGTCAGACTTCCGCCCGAGTCGGTTCCATCCGGGTCCAGGGGCGAGCGCCCCTGGCGGGGTGTAGCGGGGTAGCGCCCCGCGAGGAGCAATCCCCCGAGGAGCAAGCGAGTGAGCGGGGATGGGCTTGGTCCCGCGCAGCGGGAGGGTGGCGCAGCCGCCGTCCCGCCGTCCGATCCCCGCGCAGCGGGGACAGGCGCAGCAGGCAAGCCGCGCAGCGGGGCAGTCGGGCTGCGGCGCAAGCCCCGCTAGGTCGGAGGGGCGGATGAGGCCTGGTCGCGCCACCTGGGATCCACTCCGGCAGCATGCGGACCGGTTCCTGGGAAAACAGCGAACGGGGTTCATTTCTCGCCGATGCAGTACAGCCAGGATGGGGAATGGACGTAAATGCGCTTGCCGTGGGCGGTCAGACCGGCGATGTCGGTGGTAAAGTTGAAGCCGATACCCTGGTAGTTGACATGGCCAGGGGCCAGGGCGCCCCAGCGGCGCCAGGATGCTTCGGTGGCGAACCTGGGGAAATACTGGGCGCTGATGTCGGGGGTATGGCCCTTCGCCTGGATCACATTGGTGGCGATCAGCCTGGGCTTGGCTGGATCGGCCAGGTTCAGGACGCGGACCGACAAAGCCAGGACATCGCTGCTGTCGTGTTGCTTGGGTCCAGTGCTGGCGCCGCAGGAGTCGGCCAGGATCAGATGCTGACCGGCGATGATGGCGCTGGCCGGTCGTCCCAGATCGGCCAGGGTGGCGCCAGTCTGCGGGTGCACAGCCTTGCCCAGGGCCAGCAGGGAGTCCGAGAGCGCGAACGGGCCTTGGGAGGATCTGAGCTCGGTGGCAGGCCCAGGGATCTGCCCGATCGTGTTGTCAGGTTCCAGTCGGAGCTGGGTGATGTAGATCGCCGGACTGAAATTATCCTCGGCCGTGCCGCGATAGACCCGGTCGCCCAGGGTGGCGGTGAAGCCGTGACCGGACGAGAACCCCTTCAGGTCCGAGGTGATCAGCTTGGGATCCTCGGCATGGCCCCGTAACTGCCCCAGCGCCGCGCCGGTCTCGGCATCCACCAGGTGACCGGTGCCGCTGATCACCAGTGCGCGGATCTGCCCATTCCCCAGGGGAAAGAGCATCAGATGCGGAGACTCATGGATGCCATGGGTCGCACCCGGCATCCATGCCGTCTCCTGGCCCCTGGTGATGCGATCGGGAGTCTCCCAACGCACCGCGCCGCTGCGTTTATCAATGGCCATCAGCGACATCTGGTTGGAAACGCGACCCTTGCTGGAGTCCTTGTTCTGGGTCATGGAAGGAGCCGGAATCAGCAGGAGATCCTTCCACAGCAGCGGCGAGGCCGCGTGGTTGACCGGGCCGGGATTCATCCGGGGATGCCGCCAAGCCCAAAGCCGTTTGCCGGTGGCGATCTCATATGCGGCGATCTGGCCGAAACCCATGGTGATGCAGACCACCTCGCCGTCGGAGACGGGAACAGCGGCCACATCACTGAGGCTGCCCTGCCAATTGCTGGCCAGGGATACCAGACCCAGGGCCTTGGTGACGGCATTGCGGAAGTTGCCGTGGCCTTTGCGCAAACCCTCGGTCTTTTCCATGATCTGCTCGGGGGTCTGGGTCAAGGCCGCCTGGTAGAGTTGGAGATCCCTGTCCAGGTCCGGCACCAGGCTGGGGAAATCGCGTTCAAGATCCGCGCGCCAACTCGTCATGGTCTCGGCCAAGTATTGGATCAGCGGGCGGCGCTCTTCCAGACTTTTGAGCATCCCACCGCCGCGATAATGCAGCCAGGTCGCCATGTGGACCCGCACCTGGGCCAGCGCCCGCTCGAACAGCAGTTGCTGCCTGGCGGTCTGATCGGCCGCGGGCACCGGGCCGATGGTCTTGCCGTCCTTGTCCAGGACCGGCAGGCTCATCAGCCTCAGTTCATCCTTCCACAGCACCTTGCCGGTTTCAGCATCATAGCAGACGACGTGGTGCGGCGAATACACGCCGATGATCCGCGTGCCGACCACGATGGGCTGGGCATCGGTCCAACCGGGAATAGGCGCCTTCCAGCGTATGTTCCTGGCTGGTGCGCCTGCGCTGTCGGACCACTCGGTGGGAGGAGTCGCACCCGGATACCAGTTGTTGCCCTGGCCGGCGAAGCCGACCGGGGCAGTGGGGGATGGTTTCCAGTCAGCGTGAGCGAAGGGGACCTCGGTCGCAGCGGCTACGATGGCTGCGGTCATCAGGAGGCAGAGCCTGGCTTTCATGCGGTCTTCTTTTCGAACGGTTTTGCCCGGCTGACGAGGGCGATGGGTTTCGGCGGGGGGGACTGCGGGCCCTGGCCCCGCTGCATCTGCACCGCTGAACCGGGGTCGGCTCTGCGACGGGACACGGGCGTGCTGCAGGCAAGCCGGACTTCCCTTCGTGACATGGGCGTTTCCTCGCGGCTGGAATCGCCGCCGGGCCTTGGCGGTGTGCTGCAGGCTGGACGTAGGATACCACCTTGTCCCCCCAGTGTTGCATGACGGGCTGAACCTGGGTGCCGCGGCCATCGACTGGCTCTGCCTGAGGTCGGGACATCCACACAAATATCTGAACCACAATGCCATATGATTCGACGCGACGGCTGACCCAGAAGGATTGCCTGAGCGACAGACGCGACGAAATTAAACAACATGGCGACGGAAATAGTCATCCTGACGGTGGGCGATCATCTCGCGGCAGGAATGGACAGGTATATCCAGGCACACCGACTCCCCTGGCGGTTGTACGTTCCTTCAGATTTCAAACTCGAAGTCGAACAGGGCATGATCAGCAGGGTGGATGCCGCCGTGGGCTTCCTCGACGGATCCGCGCATTTCTGGGAAGTCATCCATGGACGAAGACTTCCTGTCGTCACCTGTGGTTGTTTTGCCCCGCCAGAAATCCTGCGTACCCGGATTGAGGTGGATGAAGGCGCCATGGGCCTCATGGCTGCCACCCATTTGCAGCAGGCCGGATACCGCCACGTCGCCCTGATCGGCCATCATCAGGTGGAGATCCGCAACCGGCGTTATGCCGCCTGTGCGGCTGCCTGCGCCTCCATCGGGCTTGCCTGCGACCGCATTTCAACGGCCCTTCCGGTCGAAGGCCGGGATGTCTGGGACCAGGATGCCCGTCTGGTCGCGGCCATTCGAGGCCTGCCTGGTCCGGTCGGCCTCTTCTTCCATCAGGACCGTGCTGCCAACTGGTTCAGGGCGGTATGCATCGCCCATGGCCTGGAAATCCCCCAGGACGCGGGAATTCTCGGGGTTGACGATCTGCCCATGTGTACCCAGGTGCGGCCCACCTTATCCAGCATCCAGATCCCCTTCTGGTACCTGGGCTACCGGGCCGGCCAGGAATTGCAGCGTCTGCTCTGCGGCCAGCCGCCACCGGAACAGCCTATTCGCATCAGACCGCTGCGCGTCGTCGCACGGCAATCCACGGCCCTCCATGGCACAACCGGGGACGCGCTGGTGGATCGCTTGATCCAACAATGGCGCGGGAACACCCCTTCCCTGGAGCAGCTGGTCAAATCCGCCGGAGTCTCGCAGCCGACCCTGAGCCGCCGCTTTGTGGCGGCCACCGGTCAATCCCCACGGCAATGGTTCGCCCGCCAGCGCATCGAACGCTTCACCGCCGACCTCCTCGCCACGGAAACGCCCATCGCCACACTGGCCCATGCTCACGGCTTCGCCACCCTGCGCACCCTGGAGCGGGCATTTCTCCTGGAACACGCCATCAGTCCCAGCGAGTTCCGCTACCGCGCCCATCAGCACTGATCCCAGACCCCGGATCCCATGACCAGCCGGAACACACGTTCCGGAGACCCTCCCGACCGAGGCATCCTTGGAAATGCAGGTTTACCCCGGCGGGCCGCCTGGATCAGCGCTGTTCGCCGCTTCAGCGCCCGCTGGCCCCGCCGTCGCGGAGGATGCCGGCAAAGGGAAGGGCGTTGGAAGTTCCCGGACCCTGGCGCGCCGGTGGCCGACAGCCGATACGCGGCCACGGTGGAAGTGGGCTTGCCGTACTTGGACAAGGAACCGGCGTTGGCGGACCCCACCAGGCGTCCGAGCGCAAGCGCCCGGATCCGGCCGCCAGCGGGCGCCGCGCTCACGGCCAGGGCGAGCCGCACCGCCGGAAACCGCCACCCGATGGCAGGCCGGTGGTTCCTCGGGATTCATGACTGCGATCCGGCGACCGGTTTCCGGGCCCTCCAGCTTCCCGGACTCACACCCTGCCAGCGGCGGAAGGCCCGGATGAATGCCGATGGTTCGGCGAAACCGGCATGGTGAGCGATGGCGGCCACGGTCATGTCGGTGCCATCGAGGAGCTCCGCCGCGTGTCGCAGGCGTTGGCGGCGCATCCAGGCTGCCGGGGGCACGCCGTGGCTGCGCTGCCATTCCTCGCAGAATCGGCTGCGACCCAGGCCGCACGCCCGGGCCAGCGCGGCCAAGGACCGGGGTGCGGCCGGATCCCTGCGGATCAGCGCCTCGGCCGGGGCCAGCAAGGTTCCGGCCCTGGAATGCCGCTCGCGCCAGGTCGCCAGGATGGCGGCAAGTTCCCAGCTGCATGCGAGACGGCTTCCGCGGTCTCCGGCCATCCAGGTGCGCGACAGCCGCGAGGCCAGGCCGGCAAGCCGGCGACCGGTCGCCGCCGGGGCAAGCATGCCCGGCGCATCGTCGCCGAAGGCTTCCCATCCGGGTTGCCCTGGTTTCGCGGCGCCGCGCAGGGTGGGACTGGGCAGGCGGTCATGGCCATCGCGCCCCCGATCCTGATGCCAGATCAGCTCCAGATGGAACCAGACGGGATGGCTGCCGGCCCGGCTGAGCAGACGATGTTCCTGGCCTGGGGGGATCGCATAGGCCTGACCCGCCCGCACCCGCAGGATCTCCCTGGTTCCATGGATCTCCTCTTCGCCGGACAGGAGGACGACCACCAGCCAGAAGGGCAGGCGACGGGGATCCTTGCTCCAGGGGAAGGGCCGCGGTTCTCCCCCGGTGCTGAGGATCCAGGGCGACCAGGGAAGCGTTGCGGATCCACCCATACCATGAGCCTAGGACCGGCGGACGATCGGCCAACCACGATGGACTTCCGAACCATTGAAAGGGATTGCCCTGGCGGAAAATGCATGGCGGAGGACTTCAGCATGGACCACTTCTGTGAACGCATCGCCGGCGCGTATGCCGGTGGGGCCATCGGCGACGCCATGGGGGCTCCCCTCGAGGGGTGGGGTCCGGAGCGCATCCGCAAACTCTACCCGAACCCGGTCGTCGAGGCCTTCATCCCGCCAACCATCGTGCAGCCCGACGGCACCTTCGGAAAGGGCGACGGCCGCATCACCGATGACACCCTGATGGTGGAGGCCCTCATCGATGCCTATGTGGCCGCCGAAGACCATCTGGACGCGCACGGGTGGGCCAAGCTGGTGATGGCCAACATGTGCGATCGCATGGTCTTCGTCCCCGAGCGCCAACGCGAGATGGCGCTGATAGAACGCCTGTGGTGGCCCGAGAAGTTCCCCTACGTCCGCCTGCGCTGCACCTCGGTCGATCCGCGCAGCGCCGGCGTCGGCAACTGCGTCAATTGCGGAATCGCCATGTATTCCTGGCCAACCGGAGCCATCAATGCCGGCGATCCCGTCAGCGCCTATGCCGAGGCGGCCGCCTGGGCCATGGCCCACAACGAATCCTTCGCCGTCGAGGCCGCTGCCGTCATGGCCGCCTGCATGGCCCAGGCCCTCGGCGGCTCGCCCCTTCCCGAGATCCTGGCGTGCGCCCGCGAGCTCGCCCGCGACGGCACCGGCAAGGCCATCGCCGCCTGCCTGTCCGCGGTCAATCCCGCCGATGACCTGCACACCGCCATCGCCCGCATCCGCGCCGCCATAGCCCCCTTCGATCAGCGCACGGGCCACACCAGCGACGACTCGCCGCTGGCCATCTGCGTCAGCGACCTGGGACGCCCGTCGATGCTCGCATCGATCGAGGAACTGCCGGTCGCATTGGCCTGCCTGCTCTGGGGCGGCGACGACTGGCGGAAGGTCCTGGGCCTGTCGGTCTGGTACGGCCGCGACAACGACTCCATCGCCGGCATGGCCCTGTCGCTCTGGGGAGCCATCCACACGTACGCATCCCTGCCGGCGAACCTGATCGAAGCCTCGCAGCAGACCAATCGCCGCAATTACCACGCGACGGCGGTGCGGCTCGCCGAAACCGCCCGTCGCATCCAACGCCGCGACGCGACGCGCTGGCAGGCCCGCTGCCGCGCCTTGGGGTAGGACCGCTCCACCCGATCCGGGTTCAGCCCGTCGCGGTGGTCGCCAGGTCGAGGCCGATCCCGCCCAGCGGGTCGGCACCGGTCGTCACCCAGAAGCGATGCGCCCCGGGCTCCTGCACGAATGCCGCGTCCTGATCGAGGTAGCCCAGCCGATCGACCGGGACGCTCAGATGCACCGTGCGCTGTTCGCCCGGGGCGAGGACGACCTTGAGGAAGGCCGCCAGTTCGCGCACCGGACGGGTGCGCGCCGCGACCAGATCGCGGTGGTAGACCTGGACCACCTCGCTGCCCGGCCGCGTGCCCTGGTTGGCGAGGACGACCTCGATCCCGACCTCCTGGCCGAGCGGGATCGCGCTCTGCCGCAGCCGGGCCGAACGGACCGCGATCGTGGTGTAGCCGAGCCCGAATCCGAACGGATACAGCGCCCGATGATTCTCGAAGCCGTAGCCGCGCCGGGCGGCGGCGGCGTGGCTGCCGAAGCACGGCAGATGGCCGGCCGAACGCGGGATGGTGATGGGCAGGCGTCCACCCGGTTCGGCCAGGCCCAGGAGCACCCGCGCGGTGGCCAGCCCGGCGGCCTGGCCGGGGCAGCCGACATCGAGGATCGCCACGGATCCGTCCATCAGATCGGGTTCGGCGATGGGGCCGACATGGGCGAGGACCACCACGAGCGGCACCCCGGTGGCGCGGATCGCCGCCAGCAGGGCGCGCTGCCCGCCCCACAGGCCGAGGTCGGCGCGATCGCCCTTGGGACTGGCGCGGAAGCTCTCATGCGTGGTCACGAGATCATCGCCCAGGACGAGGACGCAGACCTCGCAGCCGCGCACGAGGGCGGTCGCGGCCGCGATCGCGGCCTGGTCATCGGCGGCGGTGCTCAGGCGGGCGGTGGTGTGGTCCTTGTCGGGATCGCGCTGGTTCAGTTCGCCGATCGCGGCGATCGGCGGGCCGGTGATGCGGCAGCCCGGCGCGTGGACCAGTTCGACCTCCGGCGGCAGCACCTGCCGCAGGCCGTCGATGTAGTTCACGCTCGCGCGCGGCGAGCCGAAATACGGCCCGAGGACGTTGTCGCCGGCATGCGGACCGACCACCGCGACCTTGCGCAGGCGGGCCGGATCGAGCGGCAGGATGCCGCCGGGATTCGCCAGCAGCACGGCGCCTTGTTCCGCCAGCTGCAAGGCGACGGCGTCGGCCTCAGCCGCCACGGCGCTTGCGGCGGCCTCGTCGACATAGGGATCCTCGAAGAGGCCGAGTTCGAACTTGAGCGTCAGCACGCGAACCACGGATCCGTCCACCGCCTCGGCCACCGCCGGATCGCGGGCCATGAGATCGGCGAGGTTCCGGTCGTAGCATTCGCCGTTGGGGAGTTCGAGGTCCATGCCGGCGCGGATGGCGCGTCCCGCCGCTTCTCGCGGACCGTCAGCGACGGCATGGAGGTCGGCCAGTTCGGCCACCCCGCCGTAGTCGGCGACGACCGGCCCGGTGAATCCCAGGCGGTCGCGCAGGACATGCCGCAGCAGCCACGCATTGGCGTGGCAGGGCAGGCCGTCGACGGCGGCATAGCTGGGCATCACCGAGCGCAGACCGCCGTCGCGGATCGCGGCCCGCCACGGCACCAGGTGGGCGCTGCAGAATTCGAAGAGCGACCCGGCGAACGGGCCGACGTTATGGCCGCCTTCGCCCTGGCTGTAGCCGGCGAAGTGCTTGCCGGTGGCGGCGAGGCGCAGGCGGCCCGCGGGATCCTCCTGCAGGCCGCGCACCGCGGCCACGCCCAGGCTGGCGACCAGCGCGGGATCCTCGCCGAAGGTCTCGCCGGTGCGGCCCCAGCGCGGATCGCGTCCGAGATCGAGCACCGGCGACAGGCCCTGGTCGACGCCGGCGCGGGCCGCCTCGTCGCCGACCACCGCGAAGCCGCGCTGGACCAGCGCCGGATCCCAGGTCGCGGCCAGGGTCAGCGGTTCGGGCAGGCAGGTGACATCGTTGGCGATCATCCCATGCAGGGTCTCCTCGTGCACGATGGCCGGGATGCCGAGGCGGGTTTTTTCGCGGCAGAACCGCTGCACCCGGTTCGCCAGCACCGCCGCCTCGCTGCGCGGCCGCCGCTTGCCGAGCTGGCAGATGTGGCCGATGCCGAGCGGGATCTGCTCCGCGAACAGCGCGTCCGGCAGTTCGCTGAACAGACCGGAACCGGTCTTGCCCCAGTACCGCGCCGACAGCTGCGCGACCTTCTCGGCGGGGGTCATGCGCGCGAGCAGGTCCTCGACGCGGCGGGTGATGGGAAGGGTGGGGTCCTGGTAGGGGAGCATGCCGCCATCCTGCCGGCCGGGCGGTGGCGGGGCTATGTCCTGTGGCGATGCGGGAGTATCCTCCAGCGATGCCGGAGCGAGTCCCCGCTGGTGCCCATCGTCTGCGCCTGGCGGCGCCGGACGGCCTGTCCCCCGCCGCACCGCTGCTCATCCAGCGCTATGAATGGCGCGATGACGGGCACGGCAACTGGCAGTCCGCGCCCTTCACCTGGGCCGGCCTGGTCCTCGGCGGCGGCATCCGCCTGCGCCCGGCGATCGGCCCGGTCCGCGATCTCATGCCCGGCGACGGCTACGTGGTTCCCGCCGGCGCCGAGGTCTTCATGGCATCGCGGCCGAACGCGATCGAGATGCGCGTCATCGCGGACGCGGCCCACGCCGCGGCGTGCCTGGGGCGGATCGCGGCGGCCGGCGGCCCGGCGTTGGGGGCGGGGGTGTCGATCCTGGCCCTGGATCCGGGTTGGGATCGCGATGGCTGGGCGGCGCGCGCGCGGCAACCGGTGCCGCCCTGGCTGGCCGAGGCCTGCTGGTGGTCCCTGGCCGCCGCCTGCGCGCGCCGTGAACCCGCTGCGGAACCACGGCGCAAGCCGCCGGTCTGGCTGGCCGCCGCCGTCGCCGGCTGCACCAGCGGCCAGGCCCTGCGCGACGGCGGTTCGGCCTTCGTGCGCCAATGCGGCCGCAGCGCCGCCCACGTCAACCGCATGGTGCGCGACTGCTACGGCTGCACCCTGACGGAGCTGGTCAACCGTCTGCGCGTCACCGAGGCCGAGCGCATCCTGGCCGCGACCGGCCTCTCCACGGCGCAGGTCGCGGCCAGGGTCGGTTTCGCGAACCGTGCCCATTTCCACCGCATCTTCGCCGCCCGCCACGGCGGTTGCGGCCCGGGCGCCTGGCGCCGGCGGGGAGTCTGATCCGGGTCGCGGCACGATGGCAGGATCCGCTTGCCGAAGGGATCCGGACCCGGCAGCGCGCTGTCCTGATGCGGGATTCCCCGGCATTGACGGTTTGAACTGTAGGAAATTCCCGTCTTGCTGCGCCTATCGACCGCAGGGATACTCTTCCCACGAGGTGTCCCGCGTGCCGCCGTCCGCCCTGCCCACCACCAGCCCTCTGCGCCTGCGAACCGACCGGGTGACGGCGGGGTTCGTCGCGGTGCTGCTGCTGGTGGTGGTGCTGCCGGGGACGCTTCCCGCCGCCGACGCCACGACCGCCGCCGGTCCGCCACCGGCCGAGGCGTTCGCCGATTTCGCCAGCGGCAATCCGATCGACGCGATCGTGCTGGCGAAGCTGAAAAGCCAGGGTTTCGCCCCATCGCCGCGCTGCTCCGACGCGGTGTTCTTGCGCCGGGCGTTCATCGACGCGATCGCGACCCTGCCCACGGTGGACGAGGCGCGCGCCTTCCTCAAGGACTCCCGTGCGGACAAGCGCGAACGGCTGATCGATGCGCTGCTGCTCCGGCCGGAATTCGCCGAGACCTGGGGCCTGAAGTGGGGCGATCTGCTGCGCATCAAGGCGGAGTTCCCCAGCAACCTCTGGCCCGAGGCGGCCCAGGCCTACGACCGCTGGGTGCGCGACCGCCTGCGCCAGAACATGCCCTATGACCAGTTCGTGCGCGAACTGCTGACCACCAGCGGCAGCAACTTCCGCGATCCGCCGGCGAACTTCTACCGCGCCTTCCAGGACCGTTCGCCGCGCCAGATCGCCGAGAACATCGCGGTGCTGTTCCTGGGCACGCGCCTGGCCGCATCGGGCTGGAGCGAAGACCGCATCCTCGGAATGGCCGCGTTCTTCACCCGCATCGGCTACAAGGCCACCGACGAGTGGAAGGAGGAGATCGTCTTCACCAAGGCGGAGGGGAAACTGGTGCATCCGGTCACGGGAAAGCCGGTCGCACCGGCCTTCCCGGATGGGACGCCGGTGGCGCTCGGCCCCGACGACGATCCGCGCCAGGTCTTCGCCGCCTGGCTGACCTCGGCGAAGAACCCGTATTTCGCCAGGGCGATGGCGAACCGGACGTGGTACTGGCTGCTCGGGCGCGGCATCGTGCACGAACCCGACGACCTGCGACCGACGAATCCGCCCTGGAGCGCGGAACTGCTCGACCGCCTGGCGCAGGAGCTGGTCGCGACGCAGTTCGACGTGCGCCGGCTGTTCCGCCTCATCATGACCTCCAGCACCTACCAGGCCGGATCGGCTCCGACGCGCTGGAACGCGGGCGACAGCACCGGCTTTTCGCACTACCGCGTGCGCCGCCTCGACGCCGAGGCGCTGATCGACGCGCTGACCCAGGTCACCGGCATCACCGACAACTACGTCAGCGACATCCCGGAACCGTTCACCCATCTCAACGCCCGCCGCGCGATCACCCTGCCCGATGGCAGCATCGTCTCGCCCTTCCTTGAATTGTTCGGTCGGCCGGGCCGCAACACCTCGTTCGAATCCGAACGCACCAACGCCTTCGGCCAGCTCCAGGCCCAATACCTGCTGAACTCGTCGCACATCCAGGGCAAGTTCGAGCGCAGTCCGATGCTCAAGAAACTCGCCGCCGTTCCGCCCCCCGCCGGGAAAACCAAGGGTGCCACAACGCCGACTCCGGCCGGACGTATCGACGAGCTGTACCTGTACATCCTCTCGCGCCCGCCGACCGCGGACGAGAGCGCGACCGGCGTGGCCTACCTCACGAGCACCAAGCGCAAACCGGCGGAGTCGCTCACCGACCTCGCCTGGGCCCTGGTCAATTCCAAGGAATTCCTGCTGCGGCATTGAACCCCATCGCCCTGGAACCCACCCATGCACCCGCCCATCCTGTCACGCCGCGATCTGCTGAGATACAGCCTCGGTACTGCCGCTGGGTTGGCGCTGGCCGGCGCCAGCCTGCCGGCTTGGGCCGGCGGCGACGAACCCGCCCGGCCACCGCGCATCGCCGCGAAAGCCAAATCGGTGATCCAGGTCTGGCTCTGGGGCGGGCCGTGCCACCTCGACACCTTCGATCCGAAGCCGACGGCGGGGCGCGACTACAGCGGACCGCTGACCAACCCGGTCCAGACCGTCGTCGACGGGGTGAAGATCGGCCAGCACCTGCCGCTGCTGGCGAAGCTCGCCGACCGCTACGCCCTGCTGCGCGGGCTGACCCACGGCAACAACGGCCACGAGACCGCCGCCTACCTGGTCCAGACCGGGCGCAAGGCCGGACCGATCGTCCACCCCGGCATCGGCGCGATCGTCGCCTACGCCCGCACCCAGGCCGGCCACCAGGGCATGCTGCCGCCGTACATCGCGCTCACCTCGCAGCAGGGGCGGTTCTCGGAATCGGGCTACCTGGGTGCGAAATACAAGCCGTTCGCCACCGGCGGCGATCCGAGCAAGGATCCGTTCACCGTCGAGGGCATCGTCGCACGCGGCATCAGCGAGGAGCGCCAGCGCGACCGTCGCGCGCTGCTGGCTGAGCTCGACCGGATCGGCGACGAGACCGGCGGCGGCGAGGCGGCCGGGGCCATCGATCGCGGCCGCGAACAGGCCTACGAGATGATCCTCGGCAAGGCCGGCAAGGTTTTCGATCTCTCGCAGGAAAAAGCCGACCTGCGCGACCGCTACGGCCGCACCCGCTTCGGCCAGTCCTGCCTGTGCGCGCGCCGCCTGGTCGAGGCCGGCGTGCCCTACGTCACGATCAACCACCAGGGCTGGGACACCCACAAGAGCCACTTCGAGGAGATGGGCCGCAAGCTGCCCGAACTCGACAAGGGCCTGACGGCGCTGCTCACCGACCTGTCCGAACGCGGGCTGCTCGACAGCACCATCGTCTGGGTCGGCGGCGAGTTCGGCCGCACCCCGAAGATCGACTGGGCCGAACCCTGGAACGGCGGCCGCGGCCACCACGGCAAGGCGTTCTCGGCCCTGGTCGCCGGCGGCGGCTTCAAGGGCGGGCGCGTGGTCGGGGCCACCGACCCCCGGGGCGAGACGGTGATCGAGCGCCCGATCTGGCCGTGGGACCTGCTCGGCACCATGTATGCGCTGCTCGGCATCGACGGCGCGATGAAGCTGCCGCATCCGCAAGGGCTGGACACCCGCGTCTCGCCGCTGGGCACCGACGAGATCCTGGCGAAGGAGACCGGCGGTCTCCTGACCGAGATCGTATGAACTGGAAACCGGCCATAGCACCCCATCTGCGGCGTTGGTCGTCGGCTTCCGTCGTCCGGACTGGTGTTTCCCTTCACCTGCGAACGCTTTTGACCAATCTTGTTGCGCCACTGCCCCCAAGCGACCGTGCGGCCACACCAGTTCGGACGCAACGCGGCCAAACTCCCTCCTCCCGCCTTGCATCTGGGGCACTCTGGCCGGTTTCCACGCAGACCGGCCGGATGAAGGAATATTTACGACTGTGCTCGTTCCGAGCCGTCGGGGTGTTTTTTTGGTGTTTTTTGGGTGGCCTTCTTTCCGCCGGCGAAGAGGCCAAACCCTACGCCGGCTATCTCTTCCCGGCGGGGGCCGCCCAGGGCAGCACGGTCACGGTCACCTTGGGTGGGGAAAACCTGCACCAGGCGCATTCCGTCATCGTCACCGGCGAAGGCGTGACGGCGGAACTGGCCGAGGCCAAGGACATCGTGCTCACCGAGGCCCAGATCCAGCAGCGCAAACGCAAGAAGAGCATGAAGAGGACCGTGCTCGACGAGACGGTGAAGATCCGCTTGACGATCGCGGCGAACGCGCCGCCGGGCGAACGCAACCTGTTCCTGATCACCGGGAACGGGGTCGCCAACCCGCGCATCCTCCAGATCGGCCAGCTGCCGGAGCTCGTCGAAGTCGAACCAAACGACGCCCCGGACCAGGCGACGCCGATAGCGGCACTGCCGGCGACGGTCAACGGACAGATCCTCCAGGGCGACCTCGACCGTTTCCGCTTCCATGCCCGGCAGGGCCAGGCGCTGGTGATCGAGGTCTCGGCGCGCGCGCTCGTCCCCTACATCGCCGACGCGGTTCCCGGCTGGTTCCAGGCCCAGATCAGCCTGAGCGACGCCAAGGGCCAGGAACTCGCGCACGCCGCGAGCTTCCGCTTCAATCCAGATCCGGTGCTGCTGTACGACATCCCGGCCGACGGCGACTACACCCTGGCGATCTGGGACGCGCTCAGGCGCGGGCGGCAGGATTTCACCTACCGCATCCGCCTCGGCGAACTGCCCTTCGTCACCGGGGTCTTCCCGTTGGGCGCACGGCGCGGCGGCGATCCGGTGACGGTCGCCCTGACCGGCCGCAACCTGGTCGAGAAGACCCTGCGCGTCCCGCTCGGGCCGGATGCGCCGGCGACCGCGCCGATCTTCGTCAGCCGCGACGGCGTGCGCTCGAACCCGATCCCGTTCGCCGCCGACGACCTGCCCGAGATCGCCGGCATGGTCGCGCCCACGGTGCAGCCTCCGCGCATCGACGTGCCGTGCATCCTCAACGGGCTCATCCGCGCGCCGGGGGCGAAGAACCGCTACCGCTTCAACGCCAGCAAGGGGCAGGCGCTGGTGTGCGCGGTGCGCGCCCGGGTGCTCGGTTCGCCCCTCGACTCGCTGCTGACCCTGAAGAACGCCCAGGGCGCGGTGGTGGCCGAGAACGACGACACGCCGGACCCGGCCGAGGGCCTGCTCACGCACCAGGCGGATTCGCGCTTGGCGCTCACCATTCCCGAGGACGGCGAGTACACGCTCACCATCAGCGACACCCAGGGCAAGGGCGGCGAGGATTTCGCTTACCGGCTGCGCGTCAGTCAGCCCCTGCCGGGCTTCGACCTGCGCGCGGTGCCGTCGGCGCTGGCGGTGCCGCGCGGCGGCAGCGTGGCGTTCCAGGTCCACGCCCTGCGCCAGGACGGCTTCACGGGTGCGATCGCGATCGCTCTCGATCCGGCGGCGCTGGCGGCGGGACTGACCCTGGAGGGCGGCCGCATCCCCGCCGGAGCCGACCGCGTGTGGGTCACGGTGTCGGCCTGCGCCGAGGCCACCGCCGCCACGCTGTGCCCGACCCTGACCGGCAGCGCGACCATCGGTGATGCGACGGTGGTGCGCCCGCTCGTGCCGGCGGAAGACCTCATGCAGGCGTTCCTCTACCGCCACCTCGTGCCCTGTCGGGCCCAGGTGGTCGACATCGCGGCCAGACCCGCGCCGTTCACCATCACCTGGCCGGCGCCGGGTGGCTGCTCCCTGCCCAGCGGCAAGGAGACCACCCTCGAGGTCGGCATCGTCCGCAGCAAGGGTTTCGACGGCCCGGTGCAGATCCAGGGCGTCAACCTGCCCAAGGGCGTCACCGTGCGCCGCGGCCACATCCCGGCCGGGCAGTCGACCGGGCAGGTGGTGGTCCGGGTCGAACGCAGCGTCGAGGCCGGCCAGCGCGACAATCTGAACTTCGCCGCCGTGATGGCGATCGAACGGCCGGCCACCCCGGAGGAGCAGGCGCGCAAGGCGGCGCAGCTTGCCCGCCAGGCCGCCGACAAGGAGAAGGAGAAAGCCGAACTCGCGAAGGCGGAAGCAGCAAAGGCCGAGGCGGCGAAGACGGACGCCGCAAAGACTGAAACGGCGAAGCTCGCAACGGCACAACCCGAGGCCGTCACGGTGGCCAAGGTCGAGGTCGCCAGAAATGATCCCGCCAAGTCGGAGATGATCCTGCCAGCGGCCCCGGGCGAGGCCAAGCCGACACCAGCCCCGGAGACGAAACCGGCGGTGCCGGGGGTGACGAAAAACGAGGTGGGAACCGAGGCGAAGAATGACACGAAACCTGCGACCGCCGTTGTCATCGCTCCGGCTGACGGCAAACCCATGATGATGACCGACCGGTACCGGGTGACCGTACCCGCGTTGCCCTTCACCGTCACTGCGCCCGAACGGACCAAGGCGAAACCATGACCTTGAACCTGCTCTCACCCCAGGTGATCACGATTCCCGGTGCGGTCGGCACCGAGCATGTGCTCACCATCGGCGGCGACGATCCCGCGGCCCTGAACCAGGCCATCCATGCCGAGGCGCTGCGTCGGGATGCCCGCGTCGTCAGCCGCCTGGTCTTCAGCGGCACCGGCGAAGCAGCCCGCAGGGGTGCCGATGCTGGCACGGAAGCCGGCTCCACCGCCTGGCTGCACGGCGATGTCGCGCCCGCGCATGGCCCGGTGACGGTGCAGGCGATCGCCCTCAGCGGCGTCGAGACCACGCCGGTGCTGGACGCCGGGCAGGTCGTCGGCTGGATCGCCGACGACGGCCTGGTGCGGTCGTGCCGGCTCACCGGACTGCTGCCCGCCGATCCCTGCGCCAGTCGCGAGGACCAGACGCGCTCGGTGTTCGCCCGCGCCGAGACGATCCTCGCCGCGCACGGCTTCCGCTTCGCTGACACGGTGCGGACCTGGCTCTACCTCGACCGGCTGCTCGACTGGTACCGTGAGTTCAATGCCGTGCGTACGATGTTTTTCCAGGAGCACGGCGTCTTCGCCCGGCTGGTTCCGGCGAGCACCGGCATCGGCGCGGGCAACTTCGCCGGGGCGGCGATCAACCTCAGCCTGCTCGCCCTGCGATCTTCCGGCGGCTCATCCGTCGCGGATCAGGTAACGGTGGAAGAAGTGGCCTCGCCGCTCCAGTGTCCGGCGATCGGCTACCGCAGCGCCTTCAGCCGCGCGGTCGAGATCCGCCGGGGCGGCGTGCGTTCGCTGCTCATCTCGGGCACCGCGAGCATCGCGCCCGACGGCAGCAGCGCCCATCGCGACGATCCCGAGCGCCAGATCGACCTCACCGTGACGGTCGTCGACGCCATCCTGCGTTCGCGCGGCCTGGACTGGCCGCACACCTGCCGCGCCATCGCCTATGCCACCGATCCGGCGTTCTTCCCGATCCTGGACGCGGTCTGTCGTCGGCGCGGCCTGCCGGCGTTCCCGTATGCGCCGGTGCACGCCATCGTCTGCCGCGCCGATCTGCTCTTCGAACTCGAACTCGACGCGGTCGCGTCGACCTGATTCAGCGCCGGGGACGGCGTTCCGGGCGCGGGCGACGTGGCGCCGGTTCGGCGCGCGGGGCCGGCACCGGGCCGGTCGACGTGCCGCGTTCGAGCAGCCGCACGAAGCCCGCGTATTCATCCGGGATCGGCGCCATGGTCTTCAGGCGTTCCCCGGTCGCGGGGTGGTCGAGTTCGAGCGTCAACGCATGCAGCATCAGGCGCAGCGCATGCGGCGTACCCGGCCGCGAGGGCCGGCGGTTGTAGACGCGGTCGCCGAAGATCGGGTGGCCGAGGTGCGCCATGGCGACGCGGATCTGGTGCGTGCGGCCGGTGCCGAGATCGACTTCGAGTTCGGCTCCCAGCGCGAAGCGGCGCAGCACCTTCCAGCGCGTCACCGCGACGACGCCGGGTTCATCGTCCTCGACCAGGGCGCGCCGGCCGGTGGCGTCGTCGCGGCCCTGCTTGCCGGTGACCTCGCCGGAGTCCTGGCGCGGATGGCCCTCGACCAGGCAGCGGTAGGTCCGCACCGCCGAGGTGCCGGCGAACTGGGCCGCCAGCAGCCGCTGCGCCGGGCGGGCGAGGGCGAAGCAGAGGCAGCCGCTGGTGTCGCGGTCGAGGCGGTGGACGGTGCCGATGAACGAGGCCTCATGGCCTTCGGCCCGCCACTGCTTGCGCAGCAGGCCGGGGACATGCGCCGCCCCGGTGCCGCGCCGGGCGGGTTCGCCGTCATGCACCGGCACGGACAGGACGCCGGCCGTCTTGTCGACCACCACCAGATGGCGGTCGCGATGCAGGATCCTGAACGGGGCGACGCCGGGTGCGACCGCGCCATGGCGGCGCGCCAGCCAGGCCTTGCGGATGCCCTTGCCGAGATCGGCCTCGATCCGTTCGCCCCCGGCCAGGGCCAGCGTCGGCGTGGCCGCGAGCGAACCGTTGACCTTGACCAGCCCGGCCGCGATGGCGCGCCGCGCCTGATGCCGCGACAAGCCGGGCAACAAGCCGGACAGGACGGCGAACAGCTCGCCCGCACCTGGCGCAACCAGTCGATGGAGGGAGTGCAGTTCGGGCATGCGCGGGAAAATACCGTCCCGGACGGCATTGCCCAGCAGGGAGGAGCTTTCGGGCGGGTGATACCGGCACGGTCGTGCCAGGACGTCTCCGCCCGCATGGACCCAAGATCGCGGTCGCTGAAAATCCTCGTGCCGTTGCTCACCTATCGAGGCCCATCGAGACGACCCAGGCGGTTGTCTTTGATGAGTGATAGCATAGAAACCCGCCTCGCCTATTACCCCGCGCTCATCACGCGGGATCTGGCGCATCACTGGAACCGACCTGGGTCGGAACCGGTGGATGCGCTTCGATCCCGTGTCTGCGCGGGATCCAAGCAGTCCACCCTCCGGCCCGGCGGTTCCCTTTCCAAGGAGCCTGCCATGGGCAGCACGTCATTCCCCCAACCCCTGATCCGTTGGGAACCCCGCGTCCCACCGGACCTCATCCACCACCTGTACCAGGCCGATGCCAGCGGACTCCCCGATCCCGAATTGATCGATGAGGTCGGCTACGCCCTGTTCATGCGCTGCGAGACCATCCGCCGGGTGACCGAACGCTGTTGCCCCTCCTGCGGCCAGCGCCTGCTGGGTACCGACGGGGAGGATCGCCAACGCGTCATCAGTTGCCCTGATTGCCAATGGCACGCCACCTGGGCGCATTACCTGGCATCCTACAAACGCGATCGCATCCATGGCGGCAGAGCCTATCCGGCCTTCACCGCCTATTTGGCCGAGTTCCCACGCTGCCGAACACCACAGGACAAGATGCTGTGCATCGATCGGCTGATCCATGGAGTACACCTCTCCCTCGACCACTCCTGGACCACACCAGCGGCCGTGAACCTGATCCAGGCGAAGCGACCTGAGATCGAGCGCTTGCTGGATGGACTGGCCGGGAATCCGGCCGCAGGCGAGGAGCGTCGTCGGGTGCGCGAAGAATACCTGCGCCACATGGCCAGCGGCCGGGTGGTGCGAGAACGCCAAGAGGCCGAAATCCGTCAACGGCATCTGCTCCGGGGGTTGGACTTTGGTCGTGGGCCTGCCTGACGGGCTGGGTACGTAAGCCCTGCTGGGCACGGCCGGGAGGCGCAAACCCGGCCGTGCCCAGCAGCGTTGCGGGCTGCTCCCCTCCTGCCCACTTCCTTCCCACCTCCGCCGTGCTTGTGGATCCAGGCAATGGACCACGATCTCCCGCCCATGACCGACCTCCGCGCCGCTCTGTCCTCCAGCTATGGCGATCAGCCGCGCCAGCGCTTCGATCTCTTCGTGCCCGACCGGCCGGTGGCGGATGCGCTGCTGGTGTGCATCCACGGCGGCTGGTGGTCGTCGAATCCGCCCTTCGGCAAGACGCAATCGCATGAGGATCTGCGGCCATTCTGCTGCCACCTGGCCGAGAAGGGCTTCGCCTGCGCCGCCCTCTCGCTGCGCAACCTCAAGGAGCAGTTCGCCCGCAACGGCGGCGACCTGGTGGCGGATGTGATCAACGGGACCAGGCGGGCCAGCGAAGAGGCCAACCTGCTCGGCCTGCCCCGGGCCGGGGTGATCCTGCTCGGCAGCGGTTCCGGCAGCCTGCCCGCCCTGATCGCGGCCCACCGCCTGGTGCATGACGGGACCGGGACCGTGCGCGGGATCGTCTGCGCCGGGGTGACGCCCTCGCTCGATCCCGCCGACGGGATGTCGGCGGCGCTGCGCACCGTGACCGACCAGTTCGCCGGCGACGAACGCGGCCGCCTGAGTCCGCTCCAGCTCCTGCCCGAGGGCTTTCCGCTCTGCCTGCTCCTGCACGGAGACTCGGACAGCGAAGTCCCGCCCAAGCTGGCGACCCGCTTCGCCGAGCACCTCAGCCGGGCCGGCGAGGCGGTGGCGCCCGTCCTGATCCCCGGCGGCCAGCACCAGCTGATCGAATCCATCCATGAGCGCCCGGCCAAGGCGGCCCTCGCCGCGATCGGCGACTTCGTCCGCGCCCAGGGCCGGTTGGGCTGCGAGCCCAGCCTCTTCGCGGGCAGGGACGCCTGATCCGCCAACCCCGGATCACCGCGTTTACGCTGGGAAATACCGAGGAAATCGCCGGACAGACTCGGGGGTTCCGCTGCGCTTGACCGCCCCGAACCTCCCGACACACTCCCCGCCTCCCAACATTGGCCGTTTGGCGGCCAGGCCCCGGTAACCCCATCCTCTCCATCCACAAAAGGAGTCCCCGTGAGCGAAATCCGGACCAAGATCATCGACATCATCGCCGAGCGCCTGAGCAAGGACAAGGCCACCATCACCGAGAACAGCAGCATCGTCGCCGACCTCGGCGCTGACAGCCTGGACATCGCCGAGATCATGATGGACCTGGAAGACCAGTTCGGCGTGAAGCTGGAAGAGGACAAGGAACTCAAGACCATCGGTGACGTGGTCAAGTACATCGAGACCAAGGTCAGCGAGAAGAAGTGACGATCCCGAGGCGGAATCCGCCTCGTTGAACCGATTCTCTGCGGCGCGCGGTCCAGACCGCGCGCCGCCTCTACGAAGGGAGACGAGCTATGACCGGACGACGCGTCGTTATCACAGGCATGGGTGTCCTCACCTGCAACGGCCAGAGTATCGATTCCTTCTGGGATGCGCTGCAGAATGGCCGCCAGGGCATCGGCCCGATCACCATGATCAAGGCCGACGACCTCGACACCAGGTTCGCCGGTCAGGTTCCCCTCGACAACCTCGCCCTGAGCGGCGGCGACAAGAAGATGGAGCGCCGCAAGGACCGCTTCGTCCTCCTCGCCCTCAAGGCGGCGGCCGAGGCGATGGCCCACAGCGGCCTCGACTACAAGAACTGGAAGGATCCGTTCCGCGTCGCCACCGTGATCGGCAGCGGCATCGGCGGTCTCCAGACCATGGAAGACCAGATGCTGCTCATGCAGGAGCGCGGCCCGTCGCGGGTCAGCCCGATGCTGATCCCGCGCATGATCTCGGATTCGGCCGCCGGCGACGTGTCCATCGTCTACGGCGCCAAGGGCCCCAACTACGCCGTCACCACCGCCTGCGCCACCGGCTCGCACTGCATCGGCGCCGCCTTCCACCACATCCGCGACGGCCTGTGCGATGTCGCGATCAGCGGCGGCACCGAGGCCCCGATCACCCGCCTGGGCATCGCCGGCTTCAACTCGATCGGCGCCCTGTCGCGCCGCAATGATTCGCCCGCCACCGCCAGCCGCCCGTTCGACCGCGACCGCGACGGCTTCGTCATCGCCGAGGGCGCCGGCATCGTCATCCTGGAAGAGCTCGAGCACGCCAAGGCGCGCGGCGCCAGGATCTGGGCCGAGATCGTCGGCTACGGCGCCACCGGCGACGCCTTCCACGAGACCCAGCCCGAACCCACCGGCGCGAGCGGCGTCGCCTGCATGCGCATGGCCCTGGCCGATGCGAAGCTCAGCCCGGACAAGGTCGGCTACATCAACGCGCACGGCACCTCGACCAAGTACAACGACGCCGGCGAGACCAGGGTGGTCAAGCAGGTGTTCGGCGACCACGCGCGCAAACTCGCGATGTCGAGCACCAAGGGCATGACCGGCCACACCCTGGGCGCGGCCGGCGGGGTCGAGGCGA
This sequence comes from uncultured Candidatus Kuenenia sp., assembly GCA_964654285.1. Taxonomy (GTDB): domain Bacteria; phylum Planctomycetota; class UBA11346; order UBA11346; family UBA11346; genus BJHQ01. The sequence goes on along the minus strand of CAZZJC010000023.1, from coordinate 28,331 downwards.
TCGCCTCCATCCTCGCGCTCGCGCATGGCGTCCTGCCGCCGACGATCAACTACACCACCCCGGATCCGGACTGCGATCTCGACTACGTGCCGAACCAGGCGCGCAAACAGCAGGTCGACTACGCCCTTTCCAACAACCTCGGCTTCGGCGGACACAACGCCTCGCTGATCTTCCGCCGCTTCGTCGGATAGGACGCCATGGACCGCAAGCGCATCCGCGAAGAGGTCATCGAGATCCTCGCCCACAAGCTGGTCAAGCTCCCGCCCCTGCCGTTCGACGGCGGCGAGGAGGAGATCGACTACGAGGCCCAGCGCCTGAATCCCGACATCACCGACAACCACCTCGACCTGGTCGAGGTGGCGATGGACCTCGAAGACGCGTTCGGCATCAATTTCGAGGACCGCCTGCCCGGCGACGAGTCGCTCGAGACCATCGGCGCGATCATCGATTTCATCGAGCAGCGCGTCCTCCTCGCGGCCAAGCCCAAGAAGCCGGCCAGCGACGAATAGCGCCTGGCCGTGCTCACGGCCGTTCCCGACCTTCCCCCTGATCGCCGCCGCCGCGCGCGCATGGTGCGCGACCTCCTCGGCCCCGGTGTCGACCCCCGCGTCGCCGCCGCGATGGCCGATCTGCCGCGCCACGCCTTCGTGCCGCCGGAATTCGCCAGCGCCGCCTACGAGGACCGCGCCCTGGCGATCGGCAGCGGCCAGACCATCAGCCAGCCGCGCGTGGTCGCGGCGATGCTCACCGCCCTGGCGCTGCGCCCCGGCCAGGCCGTGCTCGATGTCGGCGCAGGATCGGGCTACGCCGCCGCGCTGATCAGCCGCCTGGTCGGCCCCGGCGGCCAGGTGATCGCGATCGAACGCCAGGGGCCGCTTACGCCGATGACGCTGGCGCGGCTCGAAACCTTCGCGCCGGACGTTGATCTGCGCTGCGCGGATGCCCTGCGAGGCACGCCGGAAGGCCACCGCTTCGCTGCCATCCACGTCGCCTGCGCCTGCGTCGACGAACCGGCGGCGCTGCTGGCGCAGCTCGCGCCCGGCGGGCGGATGGTGCTTCCGCTCGGCCCGCATGACGGCGACCAGCGGCTGCGTCTGATCACCCGTACGACCGACGGTCGCTGGCGGCGTTGCGACCTGGATCGCGTCCGCTTCGTCCCGGCCCTAGCGGGTGTGGTCTCGATTCCAACGGGTTGACTGCGATCCGGGCAGACTACGGTGCCGGCTCACCCGCACGCCTGGAGCCCGGCATGAACCGCTTCGACCTGTCCTCCGAGATCGCCGTCGTCTTCGGCGGCAGTGGCGTCCTGGGCGGCGCGATGGCCCGGGGCCTGGCCGAGGCCGGCGCGAAGGTCGCCGTGCTCGGCCGCCGCCTTGATGCGGCCGCCGCGACCGCCAGCGCGATCACCGCCGCCGGCGGTACCGCGATCACCGTCGCGTGCGAGGCCACCGACCGCGCCAGCGTGCAGGCTGCGCACGACGAGATCATCAGGCGCCTGGGCGTGCCGACCGTGCTGGTCAACGCCGCCGGCGGCAACAATCCGCGCATCACCGTCGGCCCCGACAAGAAGTTCGAGGACATCTCGGTCGAGGACTGGCGCTTCGGCTTCGACCTCAACCTGGTCGGCGGCGCCCTGCTGCCCTGCCAGGTCTACGGCCCGACCATGGTCAAGGCGGGCAAGGGGTCGATCATCAACATCGCGTCGGTGTCGGCGCACCTGCCGCTGTCGAAAGTCGTCGGCTATTCGTCCGCCAAGGCCGGCGTGGTCAGCCTGTCGAAGTTCCTCGCCCGCGAATGGGCCACCGCCGGGGTGCGGGTCAACACCATCACGCCCGGCTTCTTCCCGGCCGAGCAGAACATGAAGCTGATGTTCAACGCCGACGGTTCGCCGACCCCGCGCGGCAAGTCCATCCTCGGCCACACGCCGATGGCGCGCTTCGGCAAGCCGGATGAACTCATCGGCGCCTGCGTCTTCCTCGCCAGCCCGGCCGCCTCGGGCTTCGTGACCGGCGCCGATCTCCAGATCGACGGCGGCTTCCTCAGCACCACGATCTGAGCCGGCCCGAGACCTGCACCAACCACCAACACGAAACCAGGAAAAACCATGACCGAACCCGTAGCCGACATCGCCCTCATCGGCCTCGCCGTGATGGGCCAGAACCTCGTCCTCAACATGAACGACCACGGCTTCACCGTGGCGGTGTACAACCGCACGGTCAGCAAGGTCGACGAGTTCCTCAAGCACGAGGCCAAGAAGACCAAGGTCGTCGGCGCGCATTCGATCCCCGAGCTGGTGGCGAAGCTCAAGCGCCCGCGCCGGGTGATGATGCTGGTCAAGGCCGGTTCCGCGGTCGACGAGTTCATCGAGCAGCTGATCCCGCACCTCGAACCGGGCGACATCATCATCGATGGCGGCAACAGCCACTTCCCCGACACCATCCGCCGCACGAAGTACCTCGAATCGAAGGGTCTGCTCTTCATCGGCACCGGCGTCTCGGGCGGCGAGGAGGGCGCGCGGCGCGGCCCGTCGATCATGCCCGGCGGTTCCGCCGCCGCGTGGCCGCACGTCAAGCCGATCTTCCAGGCCGTCTCGGCCAAGGTGGGCGAGAAGAACGAACCCTGCTGCGACTGGGTCGGCAACGACGGCGCCGGCCACTACGTGAAGATGGTGCACAACGGCATCGAATACGGCGACATGCAGCTGATCTGCGAGGCCTACCAGATCCTCAAGGACGGCCTCGGCCTCGACGCCAAGGCGCTGCACCGCGTCTTCAAGGAGTGGAACGAGGGCGACCTGGACAGCTACCTGATCGAGATCACCCGCGACATCTTCAAGAAGAAGGACGAGGATGGCAGCCCGATCGTCGACCGGATCCTCGACACCGCCGGCCAGAAGGGCACCGGCAAGTGGACGACCGTGTCGAGCCTGGATCTCGGCATGCCGGTCACCCTGATCGCCGAGGCGACCTTCGCGCGCTGCCTGTCGGCGCTGAAGGATGAGCGCGTCGCCGCCAGCGCGGTGCTGCCGGCCCCGGCCGCGCGCAAGTGGAAGGGCGGCCGCAAGAAGGCGATCGAGGCCGTGCGCCAGGCGCTGTACGCCTCGAAGATCGTCAGCTACGCCCAGGGATTCATGCTGCTCAAGGAGGCGGCGAAAGAGCACAAGTGGGCGCTCAACTACGGCAGCATCGCCCTGATGTGGCGCGGCGGCTGCATCATCCGCTCGCGCTTCCTCGGCAAGATCAAGGACGCCTTCGACAAGAACCCGAACCTCACCAACCTCCTGCTCGACGACTTCTTCAAGCAGGCGGTGGCCGATGCCCAGGCGGCGTGGCGCGAGGTCATCAGCCAGGCCGCGCTGTGCGGCATCCCGGTGCCGGCCTTCAGCACCGCCCTGGCCTTCTACGACGGCTACCGCACCGCCCGCCTGCCGGCCAACCTGCTCCAGGCCCAGCGCGACTACTTCGGCGCCCACACCTACGAGCGCACCGACAAGCCGCGCGGCGAGTTCTTCCACACCAACTGGACCGGCCGCGGCGGAAGAACGTCAGCCTCGACCTACACCGCTTAACCAGTACTCCATGTTTCGCGGCTGACGAGGAGATTGGCCACAAAGAGCACCAAGGGCACAGAGGTGGAAACCTTTGTGCCCTTTGCTTTTGGCCGTTTCTCCGATGCGCCACCGCCACCTGGGATGATGCGGCATACCCGCCAGGAAACCCATCCTTTGTGACCGCTGTGCGCTTTGTGGCCATCCGCCGTTCGCGGTGGTTCAGACCTGTCCTTGCCCAACGGGGCTTCTGCCAATGATCGATGGCGTTCGCCGCCCGTGCTGGGCGGCTGAGGAGTCCCTGATGCCCACTGCGCTGATCGTGCTCGCGCCCGGTGCCGAGGAGATCGAGACCATCGTCGTCGCCGACGTGCTGGTGCGTGCTGGCGTGACCGTGACCGTGGCCAGCGTCGGCCCGGAACCGGTCGCCGGGGCGCCGTCGACGGTGGTCGGCAGCCGGGGGATCATCCTCGGCGCGCACACCCGGTTCGATGCGGTAGCGGCGCAGGACTTCGATCTCGTCTACCTGCCCGGCGGCAATGGTTCGGCCAGGACCTGCACCGAGGATCCGCGCATCCAGGCGTTCGCCGAGCGGCAGCTGGAATCCGGACGCTGGCTCGCGGCGATCTGCGCTGCGCCGCTCGCCCTGGTGCCGCGCAAACTCTGCGCCGGCCGCAACGTGACATCGTTTCCCGGCGTGCGCAGCGAGGTCGAACCGCATGCGAAGGCCTGGCTTGATCAGCCCGTGGTGGTCGATGGCAACCTGGTCACCAGCCAGGCCGCCGGCACCACCATGCACCTCGCCTTGAAGCTGGTCGAGCTGCTGCGCGACCGCGCCGCCGCCGACCAGGTCGCGGCGAGCATCCATCTGCCCGCATCATCCCGCTGAAGCGTGAGGAATATCCTATGATCCGCTCCTTATCCTTGTCCATCCTGCCGCTTGTGGCCGCCGTCCTCATGGCCGGCGATGCGGTCGCCGTCTTCCAGCAGGCCATGGCCGGCGACAGCCTGGATGCCAAGCGCGCGGCCATCCAGGGTCTCGGCAGCGTCGATGAGGACACCGCCCTGCGCCTGCTGGTCGGCGCGGTCGACGACCGCCAGGCCCGCGATGCGGCGATCGCCGCCCTGCGCGCGCGCACCGGCCTGGTGCCGGCGACGGAAAAGGGCGCCGGCGGCTATCCCGGCTACCCGCGCTCGGACTCGGCCGCCAACTGGTCGATCTGGCTGACCGAGCGCACCAAGGCCAAGGAGGAGGAGAAGAAGCTGAAAGAAATCGAGAAGAAGCTCAAAGAGGCGAAGGAGAAGGACAAGAAGAAGCCCGCCGACGAGGCCAAGCCCGATACCGCCAAGCCGAAGGATCCGGCCGAACCGCCGCCCCCTCCGCCGGATGATCTCGGCAGGCCGGCGCGGATATCGTTCACCGCTGGCGGCAATCTGGTCTGCTACATCCGCTCCGAGCGCAAGGACGCCGAGGGCAAGCTGGTCTCGCTGCGCGTCGTCCACCTCGACAACGGCGGCGAAGAGGTGCTCGACGCCAAGCTGATCTCCCGCATCGACCGCGACATCCGGTGATCGCCCTCTACCCCGGCAGCTTCGACCCGCCGCATCTCGGGCATCTCGACCTCATCGCCCGCGCCTCGGCGGTGTGCGACCGGCTGGTCGTGGGCATCGCCCGCAATCCCGACAAGACCCACACCTGGAACCTGGATCAACGCGTGACCTGGATGCGCCGCCTGTGCGCCGGCAATCCCAAGGTCGAAATCGTCGCCTATGACGGCGCCACCGTCACTTTCGCGCGCAATCGCGGCATCAGCGTGCTGGTGCGCGGCCTGCGCAACCACGCCGACTTCGAGGCCGAGCAGGCCATGGCCACGGTCAACCGCCGGCACGGCTGCGAGACCCTGCTGCTGATGAGCGCACCCGCCCACGCCCACCTGAGTTCGCGCACCGTGCGCATGGTGCTCGCCGCCGGCCTGCCGATCGATGATCTGGTGCCGGCGGAGATCCTGGGGGAACTGGTAGCCAGACCGTGAGCTGGGCGTCGTCGGCGTTGTTCTTCGAGCAACTCGCCGCGACCCTCACCGCCGGTCTGCCCATCGATTCCGCCATCGCCCTCGCCGGTTCCGCCTCGGGTGACCGGCATCGCCGCCAGGCACCCGGCTGGAGCCGAGCCTGCGCCCATGGCACGGCGCTCTCGGATGCGATGGCGGCCAGCGGAGAACCCGCGCTCGATGTCGCCCTGGTGCGCGCGGGCGAACGCAGCGGCCACCTGCCGGGGCAGCTGCGCCACCTCGCCGGGATCTACCAGCATCGCATCGCGCTGCGTTCGCTGGTCCTGAGCAAGCTGTGGTATCCGGCGATGCTGCTCCACGCCGCCCTGGTCGTGCCGGCCCTGCCTCTGGTGGTCCAGGGCGCATCGCCGTGGCGCATCCTCGCCGGGCCGGCGGTGCTGTGGACGGCGCTGGCCGTCGGTGCGATCGGATTCCTCTCGCTGTGGCGTTCCGGCGCCGCCGCGCGGCTGGCCCTGCGCTGGCCCTGCGCGGTGGTGACCGATCCTGCCACCACCGCCAACACCGCCCAGGTGCTGGGAGCCGGCATCGCCGCCGGGATGATTTTTCCCGATGCGCTCGAACTCGCCGCGCCCGCCAGCGGCAACCGGGTATTGGCCCAGCGCCTGCGCCAGGCCGCGCACGACCTGCGCTACAACCGCCACGACAACCTGTCCACCGCTCTTGCCGCCGCCGGCTGGGACGGGGTCTGGCTGCAACTCATCCGCACCGGCGAGGCCACCGGCGGCCTCGACCAGGCCTGCTCCCGAATCGCCGCTGGCGCAGGGGAGATCCTGCGTTTCCGGGCTGAATGGGCGGCGCGCATCCTGACCGGGACGATCTACGGCCTGACCGTCGCCTACGTGGTCTGGACCATCGTGAGCATGTATCTCCAGCATTACATCAACCCCATGCGGGAACTGCTCCCGGTGGACTGAACCGGCGCGCGCTCAGATGCCGATGAGATCGGCGATCCGGGCCGCCTCCGGCCCGTGGAACGCCTCGGCATAGGCCGCGTCCGCCTGGTGGCCCCAGGTACGCCCGCGCGCCTCGATCCAGGCGAGGAAGCCCGGGTCGGCGATCGAGGTCGCCGGCGCGTCCGCGCCCGGCCGGTGCAATTGGCTGCCATAGCAGCGGATCGCCGCGCATTTGCGCTCCCAGTCGGCCGCGGTCGCCGGCACCAGGAGCTGCGCCTGGCTGATGGGAAGTTCCGCCTCGGCGAACCACAGGCGCGGCTGCGGCAACGCGGCGGCGCCCGACGGCACCGCGAGCCGGTGCAGGGTCGCCGCCTTGACCGCCGCGCGCACCAGGGCGGCGAGGGCGATGTGGTCGGGGTGGCGGGCGTGCGGCGACAGGCAGAGCACGGTGCGGGCCCGATGCCGGCGGATGGCGTCGACGATGACATCGCGCTGGTCGGGATCGTCGCCCCGCAGCCGGCCATCGGGCAGACCAAGATTCTCGCGCGCGGCGACGCCGAGCACGGTCGCAGCGGCGGCGGCCTCGCGCGCACGTTCGTCCGGCGTCCCGCGCGAGGCGAGTTCCCCCCGCGTCGCATCGACGATCGCCACGCCGACGCCCTGGCGGACATGGGCGGCGATGGTCGCACCGCAGTGGATCTCGGCATCATCGGGATGCGGAGCGATGACGAGCAGGTCGGCCATGCGCGGCAGCATCGTCGTTTATGAAGGAATGCACGCGAGGGATGGCCACCAAGAAAACAAAAGTCTGAAAGGCCATCAATTTCCTGGGTGCCGCGCCCTGATCTGGAAACGCCTCCATCGCCGCGCAGCGGCTCGCCCCCCGACCGTGGCGGGGCAGCACAACGCCCCCCGATCGCGGCCGGGCAGCGCAGCGCCCCCCCCGCCCACATGGGCAACTACGTGACCAACGCAAGGACACGTGGTTTCGCCCTTCCGGGCAATCCGGGTCCAGGGCAGAGCCCTGGCAGGGCGTGGCGGGACAGCGTCCCGCTGCAAACGACCCGGGACAGCGTCCCGCTGCAAACGACCCGGGACAGCGTCCCGCTGCAAACGACCGGCCTTGCTCGTCCGTCCAGGTCGCCGATTCTCGCCGGCCATGTCAGCCTCCACGGAATCGGGATCCCTGGCGATCGCGCTGCGCGAATGGGCGGTGGTCTGCGCCGCCCTCACCGCCGGGCAGACCGTGCTCGCGGTGCGCAAAGGCGGCATCCACGAGCGTGGCGGCGGCCTGTTCGCGCCCGAACACGAACGGTTCCTGCTCCTGCCGTCGTGGCTGCACCAGGATGCGGCGCGGCTCAGGCCCGACGTGGCCGAGGCCTGGGCCGATGTGCTCGCCGGCGATGCGCTGCCGGGAACGATCGCCCTGTCGGCCTGGGCCACCGTCGAGCGGACCTGGAAGATCGCCGACGCGCGGGTGCTCGACCGCCTGGCCGATGAGCTGGTGCTGAGCCTTGCCGAGGCGAGGACGCGCTTCGCCTACCGCGACCAGCCCTGGCTGTACGTGCTCGCCTTGCGCGTGCACCACCTGCCGGCCGCCGTGCATCTGCCCGACGACGCCGCGTATGCCGGCTGCCGCAGCTGGGTGCCGCTGCGCGGCACCGTGCCGCTCGCCGGGAGCGAACCGGTGCTCAGCGATCCCGCCTTCGCCGACCGCCTCGCCGCCCTTTCCGCCATCCTGGATCCGACCCCGCACCCATGACCATCGCCACCCTCCTCGTCTCCTGCCGCGACCGCACCGGCCTCGTCGCCGCCCTGTCGCAGTTCGTCTTCGAGAACAACGGCAACATCGTCGATCTCGACCAGCACGCCGAGACCGACAGCGGCATGTTCTTCATGCGCCTGGCCTGGGATCTCGCCCGCTTCAAGCTCGACCGCGACGGCCTCGACGCCGGGCTGGCGTACCTCGCCAAGCGCTTCGAGCTGACCCTGTCGCTGACCCTGTCCGACCGCCGGCCGCGCGTGGCGGTGTTCGCCTCGAAGGTGCCGCACTGCCTGTACGACCTCCTGATGGCCGAGCAGCTCGGCGATCTCGGCGGCGAGATCGCGGTGGTGATCTCGAACCATGCCGACCTCGCCCCGGTCGCCGGCCACTTCGGCAAGGCCTTCCACCATGTCCCGGTGGGCGCCGACAAGAACGCCGCCGAGGTGCGCCAGCGCGAGCTGCTGGCCGGTGCCGGCGTCGATCTGGTCGTGCTCGCGCGCTACATGCAGATCGTCAGCCCGGGCTTCTGCGAATACTGGCAGGGCCGCCTGATCAACATCCACCACTCCTTCCTGCCCGCGTTCGCCGGGGCCAAGCCCTACCACCAGGCGAAGGAGCGCGGGGTGAAGCTGATCGGCGCCACCGCGCACTACGTGACCGCCGACCTCGACCAGGGCCCGATCATCGACCAGGGCGTCGCCCGCGTCTCGCACCGCGACGAGGTCGAAGACCTCATCCGCAAGGGCCGCGAGCTCGAACGCCAGGTGCTGACCCGCGCCGTGCGGCTGCACCTGCAGCGCCGGGTGCTGGTCTCGGGCAACCGGACGATCGTGTTCGAATAACGCGCAGGCATCCGGCCAATCCGGCGACGTGCCGCGGCAGGGATGCACGGAATCAGCTCCGGCAGGACGTTGGCGTTCGTGCCGGACATTCCCCCACCCGTTCCACAGGTGTGGGTGATTCCCCACCAGGAAATCGCTGGAAATCCGAGGAATCCGCTTGGCACGCCAGGCGCTGATGGTTTCTCATCACCCCCAACCAAGGAGCCAGCCATGTCCAGCACCCTCATCCGCCTCGCCCTCGTCGCCGCCGTCGCGCTGACGGCCTCCACCTATGCCGGCAACGACGGCAATGAGCCGAAGAAGCACCCGCTCTTCGACAAGATCGACGCCGATCACGACGGCTTCATCACCCTTCAGGAGTGGGAGGCGGCCAAGGCCGCCCGCCGCGCCAAGCACCCCGAGAAGCAGCAGGGCGATGGCGCGAAGAAGCCCGAAGGCCACCCGCGCTTCGACAAGATGGACACCGACAAGGATGGCAAGGTCAGCCTCGCGGAATGGATCGCCTTCCGCGACGCCCACCGGCAGCAGCGGCAGGAGCGCAAGGCGCAACATGGCGGAGAAGCGAACGCGAAATGAGCGCGTGCCGGGCGAACCGGCCGTGGTGCTTCCCTCAGCTGCATGCCATCCTCACTTCCAGGAGATCCTCATGTCCATCACCCTGATCCGCCTCGCCCTCGTCACGGCGACGGCCCTTTCCACCACCATCTACGCCGCTGCCGACGCGGGCGGCGATCCGAGCAAGCACCCGGTCTTCGACCAGATCGACACCGACCACGACGGCTTCATCACCCGCGAGGAATGGAAGGCGGGCAAGGAGATCCTGGAGAAGATGCGCCGGGATCGGCCGCACGACCGCCATCCGGGGAAGGACCAGGACGGCCATGGCGGCAAGGATCCGGGAAGGGAACCCGGCGACAAACCCAAGCCCGACGGCATGCCGTTGTTCGACAAGATGGATGCCAACAAGGACGACAAGATAAGCTTGGCGGAATGGATCGCCTTCCGCGACGCGCACCGGCCGCCGCGTCGGGAGGGCAAGGAAGGCAAGGAAGGCAAGGAGCCGGCGAAGTAATCCACCGCGACGTTGCCCCTGGATCAGGCCGCCCCCAGGAATCCCCCTGGGGGCGGCAGGCGCACAGAAACGGCAGGATGCGGCGACGCGTCAGCCGGACGATCGCCCGAGCGCCTTGCGCAGGCGGACCTTCTCCTGGCCGAGGCGGGCGACGGCGGCGAAGTCGCGGGTGCGCTCGGCTTCGCTGATCTCGTGCGAGACGCGCTGGAGCTCGCGTTCGAGGTCGGCGCGCTTCAGCTCCTTCACCCGCTCGGCCAGGGCGGCGGCGGGGTCGCCCACCGCCGGCACGCGCTCGCTCAGCTCGGTCGCGGCCCAGCGGTGCACGGCGGCGCGGACGACGGCGGCGCCGGCTTCGGCGGTGATCTCCAGCCTGGACAGCCCGGACAGGTCGATGCCGGGTTCGGCGAGCATCGCCCCGAGCACACTGTCCCACGGCGGCAGCAGATGGCGTGGTTCCAGACCGAGGTCGTCGGCCGCCGGGACGCGCAGTTCCGGATGGCGGATGAGGACGTGCAGGACGACCTCGCCGGCGGTGGACGGGGGTTCGACCTCGGGTTTCGCCAGGGTTTCCGCTGCGGATGCCGGCGCGGGCGCGGGCGCGGGCGCCTTCGCCTCGGCCAGGCGACGGTCGAGGCGTTCAGGTTCGATGCCGAGCCAGGTCGCGGCGTCGCGCAGCGCGAGCGTGCGCAGATCGGCATCCGGCATCGGGCGCAAGGCGGCGAGGATCTCGTCGAGCGCACTGATGCGGGCGCGGTGGTCGAGGTCGTACGGCCGTGGCGCCACCGCGCGCAGCAGGTGGTCGATCTCGGCCCGGGCGGCGGCCAGCACCTTCTCGAAGGTCGCCCGCGCGGCCTCTGCCGCCGCCTGGCCGCCGGCCAGGCCCTCGGCCAGCAGTTCGGCGGGATCGAGCTCATCGGGCAGGAGGGCGATCCAGGCGGGCACGCCGGCCGCCAGGCAGGTGCGGCAGGCTTTCAGCGCATTGGCGACGCCGGCGCGGTCGCCGTCGAGCAGGATGATCAGGCGGCCCTCGCGGCCGACCAGGTTGCCGAGCTGCTTCGCGTGGTCGGGCGTGAGCGCGGTGCCGAGCACCGCGACGCATTCGGCGTAGCCGGCCTGGTCGGCGGCCATCACGTCGGTCGGCCCTTCCATCACGATCAGGCGGTTGCGCTCGCGCGCGGCGGTGCGGGCGCGATGCAGGTTGAAGACCACGGAACACTTGTGGTAGAGCGGCGTGTCGGTGCTGTTGACGTACTTGCCGACGCCACGCCCGGCCTCCTTCGCCGCGCGTTCGGCTTCCGGCAGCAACCGGGCGGAGAACGCGATCGGCGCGCCGAAGCGGTCGCAGATCGGGAAGGTCACGCGTTCATAGAAGCGGTCGCCCAGGCGGCCGTCGCGGTCGATCGCGAGATCGGTGCGCAGCAGCGCGTCGTTGGCCACGCCGCTCTGGCGCGCGGCGCTGAGCAGCTGCCCGCTGCCGGGCGCCCAGCCGAGCCGGAAGCGGCGGCAGACCTCGGGGGAAAGCCGGCGTTTCTCCAAGTAGGCGCGCGCCTGGGCCGCGCCGGGCGATTCCCACAGGCAGCGCTCGTAGAAGGCGCAGGCGAACTCGACCGCGGCGGCGAAGCGGTCGCGCTCGCCGCGCGGCGTGCCGCCGGCGCGTTCCTCGTAGACGATGCGGATGCCGGCCCGGCGCGCGAGCAGCTCCACCGCGTCGGCGAAGGCGACGTGCTCCTTCTCCATCACCAGCGAGATCGCGTCGCCGTGCGCGCCGCAGCCGAAGCAGTGGTAGTGCTGGTCGCCCGGATAGACGTGCATGCTCGGCGAGCGTTCCTGATGGAAGGCGCAGCAGCCGGTGAAGTTCGCCCCCGCCTTGCGCAGCGGCGTGTATTCGCTCATGAGCTGGACCAGATCGACCGCCTGGCGGATGCGCCGGACCTGCTCGTCGCCGATGAAGGGCATGGTGCAGACGGTGACGGGTGCCGGCGCTTGGCAACCGTCGCCCGGCTGCCGTCAGCCCTTCCCGACCAGAACGGGGCGCCACCATGCCCGGCGATGCTCGTCATCGAACCCTCCACCCACCTGGAACTCGCGGCGCGGCGGCTCGCGGTCGATCTGGTCCGCGCGCCCCTGCCGCCATGGCAGGACGAGGTGGTGGTCGTGCCCAGCGGCGGCCTGCAGCGCTGGCTCGTGCTGCAATTGGCGCGCGATGCGGGGATCAGCGCCGGGGTGCGCTTCCTGCTGCCTGGCCGATTTGTCGCCGATCTCGTCGACCGCTGCCTGGGCCGGGTGGCGGACGACGCGCCGGATCCGTGGTCGCGCGAGGTGCTGGCCTGGCGCATCCTCGCGCTCGGGCCGTTCCTCGACGGGCCGGGCCTCGGGCCGCTGGCGCGCTACCTCGCCGGCACCGGGGTGCGCCAGCGCGTCCAGGCCGTCCGCCGCATCGCGCAGACGCTTGAGGATTACCAGCTCTTCCGTGCGGATTGGCTGCGCGCGTGGGAAGACGGCCGGGCTGTGCCGGCGCTCGCGGACAACCCCCACGCCGCCTGGCAGGCGGAACTCTGGCGCGAACTGGGGCGCACCTGCGCCGATCCATCGGCCCGGCCGCTGCACCAGCGGCTGGCCGAATCCGTGCGTCGGCTGCGCGCCGGTGCGGTCGCGATCGAACGCCTGCCGGCACGGGTGGCGCTGCTGGGGGTGAACGTGCTGCCGCCCGCCGTGCTGGACCTCTGCGCCGCCCTGGCCGACCGCGTGCCGGTCGCGCTGCGCCCGATCGTGCCCGCGACCGGGATCTGGCTCGATGAGGTGCGGCGCGGCGGCGCGGCCGACGATCCCGATGCGGCCGGCAACGGTCTGCTCGCGGCGTGGGGCCGGCAGGCGCGCGACCAGCAGCGGCTGCTGCTCGACCTCGATCGCAGCGGCGCGGCCTGGCGGCCGTTGCCGACGGTCACGAGCGAGGCGACCTCGCTGCTGGAGGCGATCCAGGCGGCGGTACGCACGAACCAGGAGCCGGGCCGCGACGGCGCGGCGCGCCTTCAGCTCACCGCTGACGACCGCTCGCTGACCTTCCACCGCTGCCATTCCCGCCTGCGCGAATGCGAGGTCGCCCGCGACCTGGTGCTGCGCGCCCTCCACGACCTGCCCGATCTCGCGCCGGGCGACGTGCTGGTGCTCGCCGCCGACCTGCCCGGCTACCTGCCGCTCCTGGATGCGGTCTTCCGCGGTCCCGGCGCGGACGGGGTGCGCCTGCCGGTGTCGATCGCGGACCAGGGCCTGGATGCGGGCACGGGGCTCGGCGCCGACCTCCTGCGCCTGCTCGCCCTGGTCGAGGGCCGGCGCGGCGCGAGCGCGGTGCTGGGCCTGTTGGACCGCGAACCGGTGCGGCGCGCCGCCGGCTTCGCCGCCGACGACCTGCCGCAGATCCAGGCCTGGATCGCCGCCGCCAGCATCCATTGGGGTCGCGACGCCGCTGACCACGCCCGTCACGACCTGCCGGCCGACCGGCGTTTCACCTGGGCCGAGGGCCTGGACCGGCTGGTGCTCGGTTACGCGGCCGGCGCCGATCCCGACGACGGGCTGGTCGCCGGCGTGCTGCCCGCCGGCGGCGACACCGTCGGCGATGCCGACCTGCTCGGGCGCTTCGCGGCCTGGGCCGACCGGCTGCTGGAGCGCTGCGACCGTCTGCTCGCAGCACGGCCGCTCGCGGCCTGGGCCGGCGAAATCGCCGCGATCAGCAAGGATTTCCTCGATCCCGGGCCGGACGGCTGGGCCGATCTGCGCGACCTCACTGCCGCCATCGCGCGCCTGGGCGAGCTTGCCGCCGCCTCCGGCCACGCGGAGGCGGTGCCGCTCGCCGTCGTCCTCGATCAGCTCAGGCCCTTGCTGGCGGAGGACCGCCATGGCGACGGCTTCCTCGCCGGGGCGGTGACGGTCTGCGCGTTCACGCCGATGCGGACCATCCCGGCACGCGTCGTCATCGTGGTCGGCCTGGATGCCGGCACCTTCCCGCGCCAGGCCCGGCCGGCCGAGTTCCATCTCGTCGCCGCCGTGCCGCGACCCGGCGACCGCCGTCTCGCCGACGACGACCGCGACCTGTTCCTCGCCACCCTCCTCGCCGCCCGCGACCGCCTCGCCTACGTCTGGACCGGGCACGCCGCCGGCGACGGGGCGCTCCTGCAACCGTCGTCCTGCCTCACGGAACTGCTGGCCTGGTGCGACCGCTGCGTGGCCGTAGCCGATGGGTCGGCCTCTGCCCGGCAGGTGGCCGAACATCCGCTCCAGCCGTTCAGCCCGCGCTATGGCGGCGAGGATGACCGGCTGCGCACCTTCGCGCCGGTGGTGGCCGCCGCCGGCGACCGGCCGCCGGTCGCGTTCATCCCGCCGGGCAGTCCGCCGCTCCTGCCCGCCTCGGACCGCGATGCCGTCCGCATCGATGACCTCATCGCCTTCTGGACCAATCCCGCCCGCGCCTGGTGCCGCGCCGCCGGCATCGTCCTCGCCCGGCCCGAGGATCCGCTGGATGACGACGAACCGATGGTGCTGGACACGCTTTCCGCCTTCGCCGCGCGCGATCGCCTGCTCGCGGCAGGGCCGGATCCCGATCCCGTGCGCCGCCGGCTGGTGCATGGCGGCCTGCTTCCACCGGGACACCTCGGCGCCCGACTCGCCGAGGATCTCGCCAACGAGATCGCGCCGCTGATCGCCGCCTGCGCAGGGGAACCCGCGCCGGCCGACGCCGGCCGCATCGGACTCGACCTCGCCGGCGTGCGCGTTACCGGCGATTGCTCCCGCTGGCTCACCCGCGACGGCCTGCGCCTGGCCCGCGCCGGGGCGATCCGTCCGCAGGACCGCAGCCGCGCCTGGCTGCTGCATCTGGCGCTTTCCGCCGGCGGTAGCAGCACCCCGACCCGGATCCTCGGCCTGGAGAAGAAGTCCCTGAAGACCGAGGAGATCCCGCCGATCCCCGCTGGTGGCGCCAACCGGATCCTGCTCGCACTGGTGGCCCGTTGGCGCGACCGCAGCGATCCCCCGCCGCCGCTCTTCCCGCACGGCTCCTTCGCCTACGCCAAGGCGATCGCCGACGGCAAGGATGAAGCGCAGGCGCTTGAAAGCGCGATCGCATGCTGGCGGCATGACCGTTTCCAGCCAGGCCAGCGCGACATGGAGGACGACGCCATCGCCCTGTGCTGGCGCGGCCGCGATCCCTACGACGACAGCGCCGATGCGGTGGCGGAATGGGCGCTGGCGCTGTGGGGGGCGTACTTCGAGCGACTCAACTCAGGCTGAATAGTGTGACTGCCCTGGGGTTATTGATCAACTGGAGCTGGGCGATGAATGGCCCACACCTGGGTCAGATTGAACGCGACAGCCATCGATGTCCCATAGGCAACTCCATCGCAAGGGATGCGCCACGTACGTTTCCCCGCTGTCCAGATGACTGCGATGTGGTTGTGCCTGCTGACGACGACATCCTGCCACAACGTTGCTCCTAGGATGTTCATCTTGCGGCCAGACCTGCCGGTGAACAGGCGTGTCCAGACACCGGTCTTGGGTTGAAGCGACTGCAATCCACCAAGGACATCCGCCACTACAACCTCCTTCGAGTCTCCTTCTCCCCATGTGCCGAGAACGGACGCAGGAAAGCTATCAACCTGCGACCGGTCGGCGGGTGCCGCTGGTGGCCGATGCCGCCAGCGCAGTTCCCCGTCAGGCAGGTGGTGGGCCGTCACCGACCAGGTCTTCGGTTCAGTCGCCAACAGCACATCCCCTTCGAGTAGCCAAACGGACATCGCTTGCTGGGGATTGTCGTAGATATCGGAACGAATGGAGGTCCCGTCCCGTACGTCGATAATCATTCGCCCGCTCGGTTGGACCAGATGGGCATAGGCGGGGTTGGCTTGTTCTATCCTGAGGTGCGTCACCAGTTTGTGGTTACGGTCCTGGGGATCCGACGTGGCATGGGTGAAATATGGCCGTGTGCCTGGAGCGGGCGTGCCCAGCCCGGCCCGACGCCAGACTTGGTGGCCATCATGCGTAGACAGCGCCACCAGATCATCGCCGCTGACCAGCAAGATGCATTCGCCGGCTTGAACTGCCTGCGCGATGCCTGCCTGGTCGCTGCGCCAACGCAGGGTTCCATCGTCCGCCATGCAAATGAGCCGATCTCGTGAGAGAATCAACCACGGAGCACGGGTGTTTCCGGCAACAAACGCCTTGGGCGCGGCATCGAATTGCACCTGCTGCCCGGTGCGTCCCTGGTCCGAGATCCATTGCAGGCTGCCACCCTGCTTTGAGAGGTCACCGACCTGCGTTTCACCAACCAGCACCACCACCGACCAGTTACCCGCAGCGGCGTCGACCACCCGGGCATCGGCGATGCAGCGCCTCGGCTCCCCAAGCGAACGCGGCGATGGGAATTCCCAGGTCCAAAGTCGCGGTGGTTCCTTGGGGGAATTGCTCGGCGCGTCAGCAGCATGCACGGTTTCATCGGCTGACATCTGGCAGGCCAACAGGACGGCGAAAAACCAAGCCAGGATCGGAGGTGAGTTCATCGGACTGTTCCCGCAAGCGGAGTGATGTGCGCAAGCGGAGTGATGTGCCAACCCGTCGCTTTCTCGTGCGCGAAAGCACTGACTTGCAGAGCAATGGTGGCGATCACGACCGAGATCGGAACATCGCTTTCGTCCACCGTGATCGGACCAGGGCACACCGAAGATACGGTGATCGGGATCTGGTAGAGCTTGTGCAAAAAATCAAAGGCGGATTCGGCAGGTATCTTACTGAGATTCAAACTGACTCTGGCCGCATCTGCTAGCGACGCGCCAATGCGCACGCGTTCGGCTCCGCGGCCGATGACCACGGTGCCATCGGCGATGTGCCAGGTGCTGCCATTGGCAACGGAGATGGTGTCCAGCCACGTACCGATCGGGCGGGCAGATGGGGATTCGGACGCGGCAGGTGGTTCTCCCAGGTCGATCGGTCGCCAATCGCCGAGGATGCGCATGCGGATCCCGCCTGCCAGCGCGATCATCGTGAGGGTTTGCACCGCGTCGCCGCCCCGGACCAGGATACGCAACGGCGTGGCGAGTGCAGCGATGCCGGCGCGCTCATTTGCCGACGGTCCCGTGGAAGTGGCCACCGCGATCTGGTTCGGAACGACCGCTGCAGGCGGCCGTAGGATCGGGGCGGTATCTGCGGCGACCATCGCTGCCGAACCGACAATCACAGCCAGACTGGCGGCCATGGCCCACGGTGCCATTTTGGCGATGAACATCGCTTGCTGCGCGGAAGAAGCCAACGCCTGGCTGTGCGGCGACGTCGCCCGTCCCAGCAGGGAGATGATCCCACCCCCGTCCACAGCGCCAGCCGCCCGGACTTGGCCGATGAGGATGGCCGTGAGAGCGGTGGTTCCGACCGCGACGCCGCGCTGGGACAGTGCCGCGCGGAGCGAGGCCAGGCCACGGTGCAGCAGCAGATAGACATGATCGCGCTTGATGCCTAGGCGCTCGGCAACCTCGGCCGCATCGAGACCCTGATAGTAATGAAGCACGATGACGGTGCGTTGCCGTTCGTGCAGCCGGTTGAGGCTGACATCGAGGTGGTCGAGCACGGTGGCATCGGGTTCGTGTCCTGCGGAGGGTTGGGTGCGTCGCTCGGCCCGGGTCCGCCGTTGGGCGGCGCGACGGCTGTGGCGGCAGACGAAGACCGCCACACGGAGCAGCCATGCGGCCAAGCTCGGCGCGCGGGCGGCAACCAGCGGCTTGCGCAAGAGGATAAGGAATACGGCCTGGATGCAGTCGTCGACCTCGGCGTGGGGGGCCTGGCGGCGACAGGATGCCGCGACCAGCGCCTGATGGCGGGAAACCAACCGGGCGAAGGCTTCCTGGTCGCCGGCGGCGACGGCGGTCAACAGGCTGCAGTCATCGGGTGATGTGTTCATATCCGTGCATGCCCATTGGCGGAACGGATCTTTCAACGATGTGGCCTCGACCCAGCGACAACAGCCCGGCCTCCACCTATGAGGCACGCACACCGGAGACACGGCATGGTCAAGGGATCCGACGCCAGCTGGCAGGTCCGGCTGATCACCTCACGGCATCTCGCCGTTATGGAACACTTCCTGCACGTCGTCGTGCTCTTCCAGGCTGTCGACCAGGCCCTGCACCACGGTCGCGCCGTCGCCGGCGGCGACCGGGACGCGGTTCTCGGGCACCAGGATGCGGTCGGCGCTGGCGATGGTGAAGCCGGCGGCGGTGAGGGCCTTGCTGACGGCGTCGAAGCGGCTGGCCTCGGCGGCGACCGAGACCTGGTCGTCCTCCTGCACGAGATCGTCGGGCTCGATGCCGGCTTCGATCAGGGCGTTCATCACCTGTTCTTCGTCCAGCCTGGCGTTGGCCTTGCCGGGCTGGGCGGCGGCGCCGACCAGGAACACCGCCTTGGGCTTGAACTGCCAGGCGACGCAGCCGGGGATGCCGACGGAACCGCCGGCTTTTTCGAAGAGCTTCTTGATCTCGGGCGCGGTGCGGGTGCGGTTGTCGGTGAGCGCCTGCACCACGACGGCGACGCCGCCGGGGGCATAGCCTTCGTAGGTGATCTCGACCATCGCCTTGCCGTCCTTGCCCTCGCCGGCGGCCTTCTTGATCGCGCGGTCGACGACCTCGGCGGTGACGCCGGCCGATCGCGCCTTGTCCATCGCCAGGCGCAGGCGCGGGTTCTCGTCCGGGTTGGGCCCGCCGGTCTGCACCGCGACGGTGATCAGCTTGCCCATCTTGGCGATGATGGCGCCCTTCTTCTTGTCGTTGATCGCCTTCTTGTGCTTGATGTTGTCCCAGTGGGAGTGCTTGGCCATGGTCGCGTCCGCGCGGTGTGGAGCTGCTGGTGCCTGGCTGCCGGGATGACCGGCGCCTACTTCTTCTTCGCGACCTTGCCGGTTCCCGGCTTGGCCTTGTCGTCCTTCGCTTCCTTGGACTCCTTCTCCTTGGGCTCCTTCTTCTTGGGATCCATGCCGAGGGGATCCTTCTCGTCGGTGCCGAAGGCGATGTGCTTGGGCTCGTCCTCGCCCGCAAGCTGGAGCGTGTGGTGATGCTCGCGCAGGCCGCGCGACAGGCGCAGCAGGCCGTCGATGTCGAGGGCGTCCTCGATCTTCTTGAGGCCGACCTGGAAGGCGAGCGGACGGATGGCGTTGCCGAGGTGCTTGGTCGCGTTGGCGAGGAACTTGAGCAGCTTGAACTGCTCTTCATCGATCGGCAGCACCTTGACGTCGCACATCAGCACCAGCGCGCGTTCGACCATGTCGCGGCGGATGTTGGTGGTCTCGGGCAGGGCGCGCAGGGTCGAGATGCCGTCCGCGTTGAGGAGATCCTTGATGTCCATGCGCCGGAAGGCGGTGTAGATGTCCGCCAGCAGGTGCTTGAGGTCTTCCGCCTTTTCGCGGATGCGGTGGTACTTGGCGCCGATCACGTCCATGATCTCGCGCACCGTCGCGACCCGCATGTCGTTCCAGTCGATGTATTCCTCGCGCAGGCGCTTGAGGGCGTCTTTCGCCGCCTTTTCCGAGACCCCGAGTTCGAGGATCTGGTACACCAGCGCCTCGATGAAGTCCGGATGGGGACTGGGCTTGCGCAGCCCGTAGCGGGTCTCCAGGGCGGTGCAGATCTGGAGCAGATCGGCGGTGAGCGGGCTGGTCGTCGGGGTGGGCTTCGTCATGGGGCTCCCGCGCGATCGGGCCCGGACATGCCGGAACCGGTGCGAAATGGGATGCGGACCCTAGCCCCGCCGGGACGCCGGTCAAACGCTGATCCCGGAAAATCCTGCGTCGCTTCCAGGCAGGTGCGGGTCCGGGCGGGGCGGCGCCGGCCGGCGCCACGGTGCCCAGGAGCGATCGGCCGCGATTGACCCTGCCGGCGGTCGCCCTCATGCTGCCCGCCAACGATCCGCGCCCGCCATGCCCCCTAAACCCGCTTCCAAGCCTCCGGCGACCGAGCCGACCCGGACCCCCCTGCCCGATCCGGAGAAGCCGACCATCGTCGCCAACCTCTCGGGCACGGATCCGACCGCGATCCCCGGCGTGGCGCCGGCTGACGAGACCATCGCCGCGGCGCATGTCCGTCCCGCCACGGCGGTCACCATGCCGGGCGTGCCGGCCGATCCCCAGGATGCGGTCCGCACCGTCGTCGCCGGCTCGCGTCCGCCCGGGCAGGAGACCGACGTCACCCACCTGCACGTCGACGGCACGCGCGCCCCCGGCACCACCGGCAGCGGCACCCACAAGGGCCAGATCTGGGGCGACTTCGCCTTCGTCCGCCTGCTGGGCAAGGGCGGCATGGGCGCGGTGTACCTCGGCCGGCAGCTCAGCCTCGACCGGCCGGTGGCGATCAAGGTGCTGCCGCCGCACCTGTCGGAAAACGCCGGCTTCCGCGCGCGCTTCCAGCTTGAGGCGAAGGCGGTGGCGCAGATCTCCTCGCCCAACGTGATCCAGGTCTACGCCGCCGGCGAACACGAAGGCAACCACTACTTCGCCATGGAGTTCGTCGAGGGCCAGGACCTGTCACAGCGGCTGAAGGGCGGCTGGAAGCCGTCCCGGCCCGAGGCGGTCGAGCTGGTCCTGCAGGCCGCGCGCGGCCTCGCCGCCGCCGGCGAGCACGGCATCGTCCACCGCGACATCAAGCCCGGCAACATGATGATCGACCGCAAGGGCGTGCTGAAGCTGATGGATTTCGGCCTGGTGAAGCTCGCCGCGGAAAACCATTCGCTGACCATGACCGGCACGGTGATGGGCACGGTCAGCTACTTCTCGCCCGAGCAGGGCCGCGGCCAGCCCTGCGACCAGCGCACCGACCTCTATGCCCTCGGGGTGGTGTTCTACGAATTGCTGACCGGCAAGCTGCCGTTCACCGGCACCGACGCGACCTCGGTGATCTACCAGCACATCCACGTCGCCCCGGTGCCCCCGCGCCAGGTCGATGCGTCGATCCCGGAACCGTGGCAGTCGGTGATCCTGCGCCTGATGGCGAAGCAGGCCGAGGACCGCTACCAGACCGCCGCCGAGCTGGTCGCCGACCTCGAACGCCTCAAGGCCGGCCAGCCGTTGCCCCGTGCCGCTGCGGCGGGCGGCGGCAAGCGACCGCCGGTGGCGCTGATCGCCGCCGGCGCGGTGGTGCTGGTCCTCGGTGCCGGCGCCGCCTGGTGGGCCACCCGTCCGGCCCCGCCACCGGAAAAACCGGTGGTGGCGCAGAATCCGGTCGTCGAGCCGGTGAAGACCGCCGTTCCGGTGCCCGTCCCGGCGCCGCCAGAACCGGTGAAGACCAGCCTTCCCGTGCTCGCGCCTGCCAAGGTCGAACCGGTGCAGACCGAGCCGCTGAAAGTCGAACCGGCCAAGGCGGAACCCGCGCGACCGCCTGAGCCTCCCGTCGCCAAGCCGGTCGAGCCGCCGCCGCCAGCCATCCCGGTGAAGGCCGAACCCCCGGCGAAGGCTGAACCGGTGAAAGCCGAGCCTGATCCGCGCCTGCTCGTCAGGGCCGACCTCGCGGCGCGCGACTGGGCCGCAGCGCGCAAGAAGGTCGAGCTGAACCGGTCCACCGGCGACGCCAAGGAATGGGCCGCGCTGGCCAAGGAGATCGACGCCGGCGAAGGTGCCGAACTCCTGGGCAAGGCGCAGGCGCTGTTCGAGGCCCGCGACTACGACAATGCCGGCCGCACCGCGGTCGCGGCGCAGGCGCTGATCCCGGAATCGCCGGAACTGCGCTCCCTGCTGGATGCGATCAAGGCCCGCGAAGGCGCCCGCAAGCAGCAGCAGCAGCAACTGACCAGGGCCGAGGCGCTGCTCGGCGAAGGCAAGCCGGTCGAGGCCGAGGTGCTGCTCAAGGAATTGCAGGCCGCCGCGCCGGATGACCCGCAGGTGGCCAACGCGCTCGGCCGCGCCACCGCCATGAAGGCGGACCAGGAGCAGAAGCTGAAGGCCGCGCGCGAGCAGCTCGATCGCGCCGACCAGGCGATGGCGATCAAGGACCACGACACCGCGCTGTCGGCGTATACCGCCGCGTTCCAGCTGAATCCCCGCGAACTGCGCGCCTCGCAGGGCCTGGAGGCGGTCAACAAGGCCAAGGCCGATGCCGCCGCCGCCTTCACCACCTTCGAGCAATCGCTCGCGGCCAAGGATCTGGCGGCAGCCGAACGCGACATCGCGCGCCTGCGCGAGATCGCCCCGCGCAGCCTCGCCCTGCTCAACGCCGAGCAGAAGCTCAAGGATTCGCGCCTGCACGAGGAGGCCGCCAAGGCCAAGGCGGCGGCCGAGGAGGCGCACAAGGTGGCGCTCGCCACCGCCGTCCTCGCGACCTGCGACGACGCGAGCAAGGACATCCCGGAACTCGAACGCGCGCTCAGCGAGTTCCTCGCCGCCGCCGGCGCCGACCGGCCGGAACGCAAGGCGATCGAGACGAAGATCGAGGACCGCCGCAGCCGGATCCAGTTCGCGGCCAGCATCGCCGGCATCGACGCGACGATGGCCGGCAAGGGCGGCGACCTCGCCAGCGCGATCGCCGACACCGCCTACCTCGCCTCGCTCAAGGAGCTCGCCGCCGAATCGGGGCTGAAGTTCGCGCACCAGATCCTCGACTTCCAGCGCACCGGCGAGACCGCCAGCGCACGGGTGTCGATCCGCATCGCGATGCCCGCCTTCCCCGAACGGACCCTGATCTACCGCTACGAACTCGCCCGCAGCGGCACGTCCTGGCGCGTGACTGCGGCCAAGACCGAAGACCCTAAATGACCGTGAGATCCCCCATGCGCGTTTCCCGTCTCCTGCCTCTGGTCGCCGGCCTGGCCGGCCTGGCTGCGGCGGATCAGCCGCTCGGCCTGGTCGATGTGGCGGACGCCAAGCAGCTCGGCGTCCGCTTTGACGCCTCCGCGAAGCTGACCCCGGGCGGCATGCTGGCGATCTACGGCCCCGGCACGGTGAAGAAGCATCCGCTGACGAAGGAGATCATCGTCGAGAACCGCCGCCTGGTCGCCAAGGCGCAGCTGCTGCGCGCGGTCGGCGAGGCGCCGCTGCCGGCGCGGATCACCTGGGTCGCGGCCGACGCGAAGATCGAGGCGGGTTTCGACGTGGTGCCGCTGCCCGCCGAGGCCGCGCCGAACGCGCCGCCCGCGCTGACCGGCGCGGTGGCGCCGGTGAACGCCGTGGCCGGCGCGACGCTGACCCTGCGCCTGCCGTTCGCCGATCCCGATGGCGATGACGTCGTCTATCTGTGGACCGCCAAGGGGCCGGCCGGGGCGGTCGGGCGCTTCGCCACCGCCAGCACCGGCCAGCCCGAGATCGGATGGACCGCCCCGGCCCTGCCCGGTCCGGTCTCGGTCGAGGTGGTCGCGCGCGATGCCTATGGCCAGGAGACGCCGGCCACGCTCGCCGTCACCGTCGCCAAGGCCGACGACCTGCGCGGGCGGCAGCCCAGGCCGGCGATCCGCTACGGCGGCGAGGCCGAGCCTGCGCTGGCCCGCCTGACCCGCGACGGGACCGGCATCTGGTGGGGTCTGGGCACCGCAGGCCAGGTCGTGCGCCTCGGCACCAGCTGGTCGCTGGCGCAACCGGTCGCCTTCGCCGAGACCCCGCGCAAGGCGGTGGCGGTCGCCGTGGTGCGCGGCGACCTGTACGTCCTGGATGCGGGTGCGACCACATTGCGGACCTGCCGCGGCGACGGCAGCCAGGGCAAGGCGTTCGGCCAGTTCGTGCGGCCGACCGATCTCGCCGTCGCCGCCGATGGTACGATCTACGTCGCCGACCAGGGACTCGGCGGCGTGCTGGTGCTGGCCCCGGGCGGCAAGACGCACGGCCTGCTCGGCCGCGCCGGTGAAGGCGATGATTCCTTCCGCGGCCTCACCCGCATCGCCCTCGCCGGCGACGGCACGGTGAACGCCCTCGATGCGGAATCGCGCCAGGTGCTGCGCTTCGACCGCTTCCATCGCCGCCTGACCTCCCTGGCCCTGCCCAAGGAGAAACCGGCCGCGCCGGTCGACCTGGTCAACCATCCGCGCGGCCTGCTGGTGCTGCTCGCGGACGGCCGCGTGCTCGGCTTCGACGCCAAGGGCAAGTCCGAGCTGGTCGCCAAGCCGTTGGCCGAATCCGGTCTGATCGAACGCCCAGGCGAACCGCTCGCCCTCGCCACCGATCTCACCGGCGACCTCTACATCACCTGGAGCGAAGGCCTGGTCTCGCGCCATCGTGCCGATGGCGGCGTAGCCGTGCGCGGCGCCGCGCTGCGCCCGTCCGGGCTGTTCGCGGTCGACGGCCTGGGCCGCACCGTCGCGGTCGACGGCAAGGCGTTCGCCCTCTTCGATGCCGAAGGCTGGCTGCTGCGGCGCTTCGGCGCCGGCAAGGTCGGCGAAGCGATCGCGCTCGCGGTGGTGCCCGACGGCAGCGCGGTGCACATCCTCGACGGCAAGAAACGCCAGGTCGTGCGCCTGCGTCTCGACGGCGACCCCGACAAGGACGCCCCGGTCAGCTTCGGCCAGCCGGGCAAGAACAGCGGCCAGTTCGAGGCGGTGAAGGCGCTCGCGGTCGACGCCGCCGGGCGCAGCTACGTGCTCGATGATGATCTCTACCGCGTCAGCGTCTTCGCCTCCGACGGCCGCTTCATCGCCAGCTTCGCCCAGTACGGCAAGACGGCGTCCGATCTGCGCACCCCGACCCTGGTCGCGGCGGCGCCCGATGGCAGCGCGGTCTACGTGTTCGACGACAAGACCAGCGAGCTCAAGAAGTGGGCGTTCGATCCATCCGCCGGCAAGGCGGCCCACGTCGGCAATGGCGGCGGCAACGGCGAAGGCCCGGCCCAGTTCCGCGATCCGGTGCAGCTGGCCTGCGACCGCTTCGGCCTGCTGCATGTGATCGACAACTCGCGCCGCGACGTGCAGACCCTCGACTTCCATGGAGCGAACCTCGTCCCCCTCGTCACCGTCAAGGTCGCCGATGTGGGCCTGACCCGCTGCCCCACCGGCGCGATCGCCCCGGACGGCCAGATCTGGATCGGCCACGAAGGCCGCCTGGTCGGCCTCGACTGGTGAAAACCGGCCATCAGCACCGCGCTGATCGACCATTCCCGTTCACGAAGTGATTGCCCCTTCCGAGTCGGCCGCCATGCTCTGCCCACCCCGCGAGAGCCATGAGCGAATTGGACCAACGCCGCTCTGATCCGCCCCCTCCCGAGGCCTCGGCCGGATCGTCCGACAAGACCCTGATCGTGGACCTGTCGGGCACCGATACCGTGGTGCGGCCGCACACCACGACGCTCTATAAACTGCCCGTCGAGCCTGGTCCCGATGATCCCTTGGCGCCGGCGCACGCTGAAGTCACGTCGGACACCGAACTGACCCACATCAACGTCGAGGGCACCCGGCCTCCTGGGGTCACCGGCAGCGGCACGCATCGGGGTCAGGTCTGGGGCGACTTCGTCTTTGAACGCCTGCTCGGTCGTGGCGGCATGGGCGCGGTGTACCTCGGTCGCCAGCTCAGCCTCGACCGGCCGGTGGCGATCAAGGTGCTGCCGCGCCACCTGTGCGAGCACCCCGGCTTCCGGGCGCGCTTCCAGCTTGAGGCCAAGGCCGTGGCGCTGATCAACAGCCCGCATGTGATCCAGGTCTACACCGCCGGCGAGCATCGCGGCAACCACTATTTCGCGATGGAATTCGTCGAAGGTCAGGATCTCGCCCAGCGCCTGAAGGGCGGCTGGCGGCCGACCCAGCAGGAATCCGTCGACCTGCTGTTGCAGGCGGCCCGCGGATTGATGGCCGCGGGCGAGCACGGCATGGTCCACCGCGACATCAAGCCGGGCAACATGATGATCGACCGCCGGGGCGTGCTGAAGATCATGGATTTCGGCCTGGTGAAGCTCGCCGCCGAAAGCCATGCCCTGACCGCCACCGGCACCGTGCAGGGCACGGTCAGCTATTTCTCGCCCGAACAGGGCCGGGGCCTGCCCTGCGACCAGCGCACCGACCTCTACGCCCTGGGCGTGGTCTTCTATGAACTGCTGACCGGCCGCCTGCCGTTCACCGCCGGCGATGCGACCTCGGTGATCTACCAGCACATCCACGTCGCCCCCAAACCTCCGCGCGAGTTCGACGCCACCATCCCCGATCCCTGGCAGACGGTGGTGCTGCGCCTGATGGCCAAGGCGGTCGAGGACCGCTACCAGACGGCGGCCGAGCTGGCGGCGGACCTCGAACGGCTGAAATCCGGGCTGGATCCGCTCAGTGCATCGAGCCGGCCGGCGGTGAAGCGCAGGTCCGCGGTGCTGCTCGGCGCAGGCGTCGCCGCGTTCATCGCCCTCGGCGGTGGCCTGCTGTGGTTGGGCCTGGCGGGTCATCCGGCCGCTGCGCCGGCGCCGGTCGCCACCGTCGCCCCGGTGAAGCCGCAGGAGCCCGCCGCTGAACCGGTGCCCGCCCCTGCGGTTGCGCCCCGGCCGCAGACGGCGGTCGCCTTCACCCCGGTGCCGACGGCCAAGCCCATTCCGCCCCGGCCTTCCCCGACCGAGACGGCGACGGCAATCCCGCCCGCGCCGGTCGTCGCGGCCGCGCGCCCGGCCCCAGGCACCAGGAACGTGCCGCAGGGTCCGGCGCTCATCGCCGCACCGGTGCCGCAGCGCGCCGTCGCCGGCTCCACCGTGACGGTGCGCCTGCCCTTCGACCCGGCGGCCAGCAACGTGATCTACCGCTGGTCGGTCGCCGCGCCGTTGGGATGCGGCGGCCGCTTTGCCGCCAGCGATACCGGCCTGCCCGAGGTCGAATGGACGGCGCCGGCCATCCCCGGCGTGCTGACCATGCGGGTGGTCGCACGCGACCTGCGCGGCCTGGAAACCATCGCCAGCCTGACCGTGACCGTCGATCCCCTGGACCAGCCGCGCAGTCGGCAGCTCAAGCCGTGGATCGCCCTGGGCGAGGACGCCGAACCGCCGCTGCTGCGCCTCCAACGCGACAGCACCGGCATCTGGTGGGGCCTGGCCGCCGACCGGCTGCTGCGCCTTGGGGCCGGCTGGGGCCCGGCGCAGCCGACATCCTTGGCCGAGCGCCTGCGCCAACCCGCCGCGTTCTGGGCGACGCGCGAAGGGGTGATCATCCTCGATGCCGGCAATGCCACGGTACGGACCTTCCGCACCGACGGCTCGCAGGTGCGCTCGTTCGGCCAGCTCAACCGCCCGACCGACCTCGCCCTCGCCCCCGACGGCGTCCTCTACATCGCCGACCAGGGCCGGGGCGGGGTGCTGACGGTCGGGGCCGACGGCAAGGCGATCGGCCAGCTCGGCCGCGCTGGCGACGGCGACGACGCCTTCCGCAACCTGACCCGGATCGCCCTGGCCCAGGACGGCACGGTGTCGTGCCTGGATGCCGAGCAGCGCCAGGTGCTGCGTTTCGACCGCTTCCAGCGCCTGGGCACCTTGGCGCTGCCGAGTGAAAAGGCGGCCGCGCCCATCGCTATCTGCCATCCCGCCGGCAGCCGCGACCTGCTCCTGCTGGTCGCCGACGGTCGCGTACTCGCCCTCGATGGGCAGGGCAAATGCGAGGTCGTGGCGCAGCCGCAGGCCCTGACCGGCCTGGTGGCGAAGCGCGGCGAGCCGCTCGCCCTGGCCAGCGATCCTGCCGGCGGACTCCTGATCACCTGGAGCGGCGGCTTCGTCTCACGCCACCGCCCGGGCGGCACGGTGGCGATGCGCGGTGCCGCCCTGCGCCGCACCGCGCTGTTCGCCGCCGACGGGCAGGGCCGCCTCGTCGCTGCCGACCCGGATGACCGGGGATTCCTGCTCTTCGACGCGGAAGGCTGGCTCGTCCGCCGCTTCGGCGCGGGCAAGGTCGCCGACGTGCGCACCCTGGCGGTGGTTCCCGACGGCAGTGCCGTGCATGTGCTTGATCGCAAACGCCGGCAGGTGGTGCGTTTCCGCCTGGATGGCGGCAACGCAGCCGATTCGCCGCTGGTCTTCGGCCAGGAAGGGACGAACCCGGGCCAGTTCGAGAGCGTGACCGATCTCGCCGTCGACGCCGCCGGGCGCAGTTATGTGCTCGATGAGGATCTTTACCGCGTCAGCGTCTTCGACGCCAACGGCCGGTACCTGATACTAATCCACTTTCAAAGCCATAATAACTATCCAATCGAACCCGCAGAG
>CAZZJC010000022.1:0-81529 GCA_964654285.1 uncultured Candidatus Kuenenia sp. | reverse complement strand
GCCGCCAACCTTTTCCAGCGCCTGGTAGATCGGCACGGTGCCGATCGGCACCGGGCTGTTGCGCAGGATCCATTCGCGCGTGGTGTGGATGTTGCGCCCGGTGGACAGGTCCATCACCGTGTCGGCGCCCCAGCGGATCGACCACACCAGCTTCTCGACCTCCTCGCCGATCGAGGACGCGACCGCGGAATTGCCGATGTTGGCGTTGATCTTGACCAGGAAGTTGCGCCCGATCGCCATCGGTTCGCATTCGGGATGGTTGATGTTCGCCGGGATGATCGCGCGTCCCGAGGCGACCTCCTGCCGCACGAACTCGGCGGTCATGTCGAGCGGCAGTCCGGCGCCGCGCGCGGCGCCGCGCAGGCGGCGTTCGCGTTCGGCATCGGGCGCGGCGGCGGCGGCGAGCCGGCCGAGGTTCGCCCGCACCAGGTTCTCGCGCGCCGCGATGAACTCCATCTCGGGCGTGATGATGCCGCGGCGGGCGTAGTGCAGCTGGCTGACGTTGGCGCCGGCGCGCGCGCGGCGCACCTGCGGCCGCGCGGCCGGGCAGACCTCGCGGTTGGCGAGATCCGCATGCGACCGCAGGCCGTCGTCCTCGGCCTTCACCACCCGCGCGGGCACCAGTTCGGTGTCGCCACGCGCGGCGATCCAGTCCTCGCGCAGGCGCGGCAGCCCGGCGCGGATATCGACCGCATACGCTGGATCGGTGTAGGGCCCGCTGGGGTCGTAGAGGGCGATCGCGCCTTCATCACCGCCCAGGGTCACTTCACGGAATGGAATCCGCATCCCTTCGGGACCACTCACATGGATCTTGCGGGAGCCGAGGATCGCACCCCGGGAAATGGTGGAGGAATCGAGGTTATCAGACATGTTCCATCCCTTCGCAGGCATGACCCTGGCAGGTTCGGCGGGTTCCGGTGCAGACCGGTCTCAGCGGCGCGGGCCGCTCCCCGTGGTTGCGTTCGATGACGGCGACGCGAAGGCGTCGCGGGCGTGCAGCATGGGCACGCAGACGCGTGGTCTAGCCATTCATGAGGCAAGGTCAGGCGCGGATCGCCGCTGCGCCGGCGGTTCCGTCGCACCAATCGTCTCGTAGCGCCGGCTTCAGCCGGCACGGATGGGCGGCTTCAGCCGCCCGAGACGATCACCGAACCCGCTCCGGCGGGCTGAAGCCGGCGCTACGGGGAAGTCGCTTCGCGGGAAACGCTGCGCTGGCGATGGTTCGGCTCAGCCGCCCCGGGCGGCCAGACGCACCCGTTCGACCAGGGCCTGAGCGGCGGCAAGCTGCACGTCGAGATCGGTGCCGGCGGTGAACTCGCCCAGGCGCAGGTCGGACAGTTCGCGCGTGAGGCGGTCCTTGAGCGCCCCGACGGCGAGACGCCCGACCAGGATTCCTGCCTCATGCACGCCGGCGCGCACCTGGGCGATGCGGGCCTGCGCCGCGTGACGGGCGCGGTCGAGATCGTCGATGAGCGCGCGCAGACGTCCCTCCGCATGGTTCGCGGCCGCGCCCGGCTGCGCGAGCGCGACGGTGAACAGCACCAACTGCCCTTCCGCCGCCCGCGCCTGCCGGGTCAGACCCAGGCAGGCGAGCAGACGCCAGTCGTCGAGCGCGCCGGATTCCGCAAGCAGGCCGTGGATCTGCTGGGCGCGGCGGTGCAAGGCCTCGGCGCGGGCGGCCTGCTGCCCGGCAAGGTCGAGCCGGGCCGACAAGGCGCGCAAAGCGGCATCAAGCTGCTGCGCCGCCGACCACGGCACCCGGCGCGTCCAGCCCGGGGCGGTGAGCCGGCCGCACTCGTCGGCCACGCCGGAGATCAGGCCTGCCGCGGCCAGGGATTTGGAGCCTTGGCGAAAGCGCCGCCGCAGGTGATCCGCCTGATCCGCGACGTTGAGCAGCAGGCCATCGATGAGCCGCCCGGCAGTGATGACGGCGGTGCGCCCCTGGGCCAGCTGCGCGTCGAACGCCGCTGCATCGCCGATCCGACCGCGCTCCACTTCCAAGGCGGCCCCCAGCGCCAGTTCGCGCCGGGCCGCGCCGACGCGCAGTCCCAGGACAGCCTCGACCTGATGCATGGCGCGCGGCACCGGCGCGGTGGCGGCGGCGGCCAGTTCGGCCGCCAGGGCGGATTCCAGGGCCGCATCCAGCCCATCGTCATGCCAGGCGCGGCATGCCGCCTCGCCGGGATAGACGGTGCGCTGGACCGCGACGCTGCCGTCGCTCGCGCGGGCGCGGGCGAGGCCGACCCAGCCGTCGATGCCGTTCAGGCTGACCTTGCCGGGGCAGTCGCCGGGCCAGCCGGCGCAGGGGGCGGTCTCCCATTCGCTGCGCAGCAGGCGCAGGCGGTCGGCCGAGATGCGCGAACGCGCCGCGAACAGGCCGCGATCGCGGCCGCACCAGACGATCCGCCCCTCGCCGTCGCTGACCCGCAGGCGCAGGTTGAGCCAGGCCGGCAGGGCGCTGCGGTCGAAGGCGGTGGCGAAGCCATGGCGTTCGCGCACAACCCCGGCCAGGGCATCGGTCAGGGCGAGACGGCCGGCGAACGGGCGCACCGCCTCGACGAGTTTCGCCGCCGTTTCCGCCAGCGGGATCAGTTCGCGGCGCTGGGCCTTGGGCAAGGTGCCGAGCAGGGTCGCCACGGTCTCGCCGAGCCAGCCCGGCACGCACCAGTCGAGCGCGACCGGATCGATGCGGGCGAGGTCGTCCTCGCGCACGTCGAGCGTCGCGCCATCGGCCTCGTCGCCGGGCAGGTAGCGCCACGCGAGCGGGAATTCGCGTCCGCCCAGGCGGATCCGCTCGGGGAAATCGGCCTCGGCGCGCTCAGCCAGGACGGGGTCGATGAGATCCGCGAGGGTGAACCGGAGCTTGTCCCCGCCGTGCGCCGCGACCCAGCGCGACAGGTCCTCGGCCGACGCCAGCACGGCGGGAACGCCGTCATTCGCAAGCCGGGCGCGGTAGAGCGCGGTGAGGTGCTCCTCCTCGACCAGGATCGACGGATCGCGGGCGCGGTGGCGCAGGCGCTTCGCCGCGTCGAGCAGTCGGCGGTTGTCGAGCAGGACCGGGAAGCGCCGCGCGAGCGAGGCGACGCCCTCCTCGCGGGTCAGCGCCTGGTCGAGGAAGATCGCGGTCGCGGCGGCGGCGTCGAGGGGCGCGAATGGCACCATGCGGTGGTCGCGCACCGGCAGGCCCTTCCAGAACACGCTTTCGACCACCACCACCTGCTGCCGCTGCGGATGCCACTGCGGATCGCGGTGGCGCCGGCTGACCCGGTCGCCGGCGAACTCGACCACCCACTGGGGATCGATCGGCGCGCACAGGCGGGCGAACAGGCGGCCGGTCTCGACCACCTCGCAGGCGACCAGCCAGGGCAGCGGGCCGCGCCTGCTGTCCGGCTTGGCCGTTTCACGCCCGGTCTGAGGACGCTGATCCTTGGGCACGTCGCCGCGCTGCCTGAGCGCGCTGCCGGGATGGACGGCGAGCAGCCGGTTGCCGGCGGCGCGGTAGGACTTCTGCGCCGCGTCCCACATCAGCACGTTGCCGAGCATGCCGGTCAGCACGGCGCGATGCACGGATTCGAGCGGCCATGCGCCCGCCGGATGGCCGTGCGCGGGCAGATCGCGCCCGCCGTAAGTCTCGCGCAGGATCGACCACTGCTGGTGGCGCACGTCGGCCCACTCGCGCATCCGGCGCAGGCCGAGGAAGAGCTCGTCGCACAGGCGCTGGCGCCGGCTGTTGCTGGCGGCCTCCTCCCAGCGTTCCCACAGGTTGAGGATGGTGGCGAGATCGCCGGCCTCGTGCGCGAAAGTCCGGTGCGCGGCGTCGGCGGCGGCCTCCTTGCCGGGCGGACGCACGCGCGGGTCCTGCACCGACAGGAAGGCGGCGATGGTGCAGGCCTCGTGCGCGACGCGCTCGGTCAGCCCGGCGACCAGGATGCGCGCCACCTGCGGATCGGCGGGGATGCGCGCCAGGGTGCGGCCGAGCGGGGTCAGGGTCGGCAGCGCCCCGGACGCGGCCCCGGCGGCTGCGGACATCGCCACCGCGCCGAGCTCCTCGAGCAGCATCCGCGCCTGGTGCCAGGCCTGCGGCGTCGGCGCGTCCAGCCACGGGAAGGCGGCGGGATCGCCGAGGCCCAGATGCAGGCAGGCCAGCAGCACCCCGGCGAGGTTCGAACGCAGGATCTCCGGGGTGGTGAACTCGTCGCGCCGGGCGAGCTCGTCTTCCGCGAACAGGCGGACGCAGATGCCGGGCGCGGTGCGGCCGGCGCGGCCGGCGCGTTGCAGGCAGCTTGCCCGCGAGACCGCCTCCACCGGCAGGCGCTCGGTCCGGGTCGAGGCCGAGAAGCGCTTGAGCCGCGCCAGTCCGCTGTCGATCACCACCCGGATGCCCGGGATGGTCAGCGAGGTCTCGGCGATGTTGGTCGCGAGCACGATCTTGCGCCCGCGCGTGGGCTGGAAGATGCGCTGCTGCTCATGCGGGGCGAGTCGGCCGAAGAGCGGCAGCACGCTCGCGCCGGCCAGACCGTCGAGGCGTTTGCGCGCCTCCAGGATGTCGCGCTCGGTCGGCAGGAAGACCAGGAAATCCCCATCGTTCCCACCGTCGTGCAGGTCGCGCACCGCGCGTACCGCAGCGTCCAGGTAGCCGACCTCGTCATCGCCCGGCGGCTGGTGATGGATCTCGACCGGAAAGGTCCGCCCGCTGACCCGCACCACCGGGGTGCCGTCGCCCATCCAGGCGGCGAAGCGGTCGGCCTCGATCGACGCCGAACTCACCACCAGCGCCAGGTCGGGCCGGCGTTCCCGCGCCAGGCGGACGAGCCCCAGCAGCAGGTCGACGTTGACGCTGCGCTCGTGCGCCTCGTCGATGACGATCGCGTCGTAGCGGCTGAAGCCGGGATCCTTGGCCGCCTCCGCCAGGAGCAGCCCGTCGGTCATCACCCGCACCAGCGTGCGCGCGTCGGCGCGATCGTCGAAGCGCACGCTGGAGGCGACCGCGTTGTCGGGCGCCGCGAGTTCCTCGCGGATGCGGGCCGCCAGGGACAGCGCGGCGACCCGGCGCGGCTGGGTCAAGGCGATCATGCCGCGCCGCCCGCGCCCGGCTTCGAGGAGGATCTTCGGCAATTGCGTGGTCTTGCCCGAACCGGTCTCGCCGGTCAGGACGAACGCCGTGCCGGTGCTCAGCAGCGCCAGCATCTCGTCGCGGTGGCCGGACACCGGCAGCGCCTCGGGATAATGGAAGGTCAACGGCGTCGCCGTGCGCTCCGCCAGCAGTCCCGCCGACGCCTCGAGCCTCGCTTCGATCTCGACCAGCTGCCGGTCGGCGGGCAGGCCGTGCTCCAGACGGTCCTCGGCCGCGTCCAGCCTGCCCTGGGCCCAGACCGCATCGGCGGCCATCACCGTGTCCAGGCGGGCGCGCAACGCACGGCAACGGTCGAAAGCGGTGGGAGGGGCCATGTCGGGTGCGAGGCCGTACCGGCTGGCGCGGGCCGGCGCAACCGGCGGGCGATCAGAACAGGCGTTGCTGCGCGGCGTCCTCGATCGTTTCGACCGGCGGTTTCAGGCCGAGGTGGATCCAGCCCTTGGGCATCAGCTGGCGGCCGGTCGGGGTCTTGGTGATCCAGCCGCCCTGGATGAGGAACGGTTCGTAGATGTCCTCGATGGTGGCTTCGTCCTCGCCCACGGTGACGGCGATGGTTTTCAACCCGACCGGGCGGCGCTGGCGTGCGAGGCAGTGCAGGATGCGGCGGTCGAGCTCGGTCAGGCCGGCGGGGTCGATGCCGAGCAGTTTCAGCCCCTCCTCCGCCACCGCACGGGTGATGCGGTTGCCGTAGCGCACCTGGGCGAGGTCGCGGATGCGGCGCAGGTGGTTGTTGGCGTAGCGCGCGGTGCCCCGGCTGCGGCGGGCGATCTCGGCCAGGCCGTCGGATTCGCCCTCGACC
Organism: uncultured Candidatus Kuenenia sp.; assembly: GCA_964654285.1. GTDB lineage: Bacteria > Planctomycetota > UBA11346 > UBA11346 > UBA11346 > BJHQ01. The sequence continues at coordinate 75,596 of CAZZJC010000022.1, read as the reverse complement.
GCGAGCATGCGGGCGGAACGGGTGAGGATGGTCGCGAGTTCGCCGTCGCTGTAGAGATCCAGGCGTTCGCGGATGGCGAAGCGGGATCGGAACGGCGCGCTGAGCTGGCCTTCGCGGGTGGTCGCGCCGACCAGGGTGAACGGCGGCAGGGTGAGGGTCAGGGCCTGGGCGGTCGCGCCTTCGCCGAGCTGGATGGTGATGCGGAAGTCCTCCATCGCGGAATAGAGGTATTCCTCGACCACGCGCTTGAGGCTGTGGATCTCGTCGATGAACAGCAGGGCGCCGGGCTTGAGCGACGACAGCAGCCCGGCGAGGTCGCCCGGCTTGTCGAGGAGCGGGCCTGCCGTTTCCCGCATCTCGGCGCCCATCTCGGCCGCCATGATGTGGGCGAGGGTGGTCTTGCCGAGGCCGGGCGGGCCGGACAGCAGCACATGGTCGAGCTGCTCCTTGCGCTGGAGCGCCGCCGCGATCGCGAGTTCGAGGTTGCGCACCACCTGCGTCTGACCAGTGAAATCAGCGAGACGGCGCGGGCGCAGGGCCCGGTCGCTGGCGTCATCCCTGGCGTCGAATCCCGGCGGCTGGGTCACGGTTCAGAAGTGGATGACGAGTCCGCCGACCATGCCATCGGTGCGGAAGCCGGCGATCTTCTGGGTGTAGAGGTAGCCGGCCTCCAGGGCCATGGTGCCGCGCAGCGACATGCCGAGCACCGCCTTGGCCCCGAGGCCCCATTTGGTGGAGGAGGTGGCGATCTCCTCCGGATTGGTGATCTTGACCTGGCCCCAGGTCGAACCGAAGCCCATGCCGAGGTAGAGCCCCTCGGAGGCCGACAGCATCATCCGTTCGGTGTAGGAGAACATCAGGTTCTTCTGGCGGTTGCCGCTGCCGGAGGCCTGGCGGTAATCGATCTCGACCGAAGGCGCGCCGGCGATGCCGTACTGCTTCGCGTCGCTCACCCCGAGCGCGCCCCAGATGCCCCAGTCGTTCTGGGTGATGTCGCGCGCCTCCTTGTTGAAGTACGAACCGCCGCCGGCGATGAACATGCCGCCGGTACCGCTCTGCGCGCCCCAGGCGCTGCCGACGCCGAGCGCGAGCAGCGGGAGAAGAGTCAGGGCGGCGTGGCGCATGGCGACCTCCGGCGCGGCAACGTAGCCCGGGGCCCGGCATGCGCCACCGCCGAAGGAGCCGGAGGAAGGCGGTGTCCGGCCCCCGTCACGGTGCGGCCGGTGGTCGCGGCGCCTCGGCCGGTCCGGGTGCCGGCACGGTCGGCACGATCACGGCAGGGGTCGGGGCGGACGGCTGGGACGCTGCCGGCGAGGGGTTCTCCGAGACCTTCACCCGCACCTTGACCGCATCCGCCGCGAGCCAGGCCGGGGCGAGCAGTTTCACCGGGAGCTCGCGCACGGTGCCCGGTTCGATGGTGCCGGTGAGATTGACGAAGGCGGTGATCTCGTCGTCGGGCTTCAGCGTGCGCAGCTGCTGCGCCGGACCGCGCAGGGTCAGGGTGGCGAGGGCGGGATCGATCTCGACCTTGAGCCGGGCGGGGAAGTCGCGCGGGGTCAGGATGTGCACCGGCACCCCGGCGACCTGGCGCGCCTCGGGGATGGGCGCCAGGGCGATGGTGGCGGTCACCGCGTCGATCACGTCGTAGTCGGCCTTGCGCGGGCGCAGGGTGAAGCGCTCCTCGTGGGCGTCGACCCGGCGCGCATCGGTGCGGCTCAGGTCGATCTCTTCGAACGGGATGCGGGCGCTGGCGGAGCGCAGGCGGTCGAGCGCCTGGCTGCCGGCCTTGACCTGGACCTGGGTCAGGTCGAGGCGCAGGGTCGCCTCCCAGCCATCGGGAATCCCGGTCAGCTTGGGCGGCTCGACCGGCAGGCGGGCGACCTGGCGACGGTCGTAGACCACCGTGATCGGGCCGATCTGCTCCGGTTCGGTGCGCAGGATGCGGACATCGCTGGTGAGGCCGAGGACGCGGTTGGCGATCGGGAATTCGGCCTTGCCGGTCCATTTGCTGCCGACCAGCACGGTCAGGCGCGGCTCAAGCCCTTGCAGAAGGGTGTCCTCCTGGTCGCGACCGACCGGCACGCTGACCACCAGCTTGAACAGGGCCGGCGAGACGCTGACGAACTCGCAGCCTTCCGGCAGGATGATGCGCTCGGGCGCGAAGCGGACCTCCAGCGTGCGTTCGACCCGGACCTGGCCGCTGGTGTAGAGCCACAGCGCCACCGCCAGCACGAAGCTGACCAGCTTGAGTTCCCAGTGCGCGACGAGCCATTTCATGGCCGAGGTTCCGGCCTGGTTGAGGGCGTTTTGCCAGGTGCCGTCGTCTTGCCGGATGATCCCTGGTCGGGCCCGGAACCGAGGCGTGCAGCCGTCACCTTCCGCACCAGGCGGCGGGTGCTGATCCGGCTCGCGGTCTCGACGTGGCTCGCCCGGAAGATGCGGGTCAGCACGATCTCGACGTCCTGGCGCGACAGGCCGCGGGTGAACTCGCCCTGCACCGCCATGCTGATCGCACCGGTCTCCTCGGAGACGATCAGGGCCAGGGCATCGGTGTCCTCGCTGATCCCGATCGCGGCGCGATGGCGGGTGCCGGACATGCGGGCGTATTCCGGCTTGCCGGTCAACGGCAGGATGATCCCTGCGGCGACGATGCGGCCGCCGCGCACGATCACCGCCCCGTCGTGCAGCGGCGAATCCTTCCAGAAGATGGTGACCAGCGACTTCGCGCTGAGATCGCAGTCGAGCGGCCCGGCGGCGATGAAGTCATCCAGGCGGTCGTTGCGTTCGATCACCACCAGGGCGCCGATACGGCGGGTCGACATGGTCACCAGGGCGTCGACGAGATGCGCCACCGCCTTGGCGTCGCCCTGGACCTCGGCGTGCGGCAGCATGCCGCCGAGGCGCGAGAACAGCCGGCGCAGTTCGGGCTGGAAGACCACCACCAGCACCAGCGCGGTGAAGCCGATCGACGCCTGGAGCAGGAAGCTGATCGCGTGCAGCCCCGTCCAGCGCGCGATCATCCAGGCCGCCACCACCCCGCCCAGGGCGAGGCTGATGCCCTTGATCTTGCCGCCGGCGCTGATGCGTTCGAGGGCCTTGAGCAACTGGAAGACGACAATCCAGAGGATGCCGATCTCGAGCGCCGAGCGCAGGTAGTACGCGATCTCCGTCCAGTCGAGGCGCTCAAGCATGGACGCCCCCCGGCGACGGGCCTGGTCCGGGGAAGGCCAGTGCGAGACGCAGCGCGGCGGCGCAGCCCGCGACGTCGTGCACGCGCAGGATGGCGCAGCGCCGGGCGAGCGCCGCGTGCAGGACATGGCTGAGCGGATCGCGCGCCGGGGGCGGCAGCGCGGCCGGATCGATGCCTGCCAGGGCCGGCAGGAGCGACTTGCGGCTGATCCCGACCACCACCGGGCGGCCGGTCTCGCGCGCGATGCGGTCGAGGTGCGAGAGCAGGGCGAGATTGTGCGCCGGGGTCTTGCCGAAGCCGATGCCGGGATCGACCGCGAGGCGCCCGCGCGCGACTCCGGCCCGCACGGCCGCTTCCAGCCGCCGGCAGAGATGGCCGACCACCTCCAGCACCACATCGCCGTAGTCCGGGGCGCGCTGCATCGTCGCGGGCTCGCCCTGCATGTGCATCAGGATGCCGGCCCGTCCGGTGCGGGCCAGGAGCGGGAACATGCCGGGATCCTCGCCCGCCGAGACGTCGTTGACCGCGTCGGCGCCGGCCGCGAACGCCGCCTCGGCGACCTCGGCCAGGCGGGTGTCGATGCTGATCCGGGCCCGCACCCCCGCCGCGCGCAGGCCGCGGATCACCGGCAGGGTGCGTTCGATCTGGATGCCCGCCGGCACGGCGGCGGCCCCGGGCCGGGTGCTTTCGCCCCCGACATCGAGCCAGGTCGCGCCGGCTTCGGCCATCGCCAGGCCGGCCTGCACCGCCCCGGCGGGATCGCGGTGGCTGCCGCCGTCGGAGAAGCTGTCCGGGGTGGCGTTCAGGATCCCCATGATCGCGGCCTGGCCCGCCCGGCCGGGATCCGGGCGCCAGGGCCCGTCGTGCGGGCATGCCGATTCAGCAGGGATCCGCATCGCGCCGGATGATGTCCGGCGCCCGCAAGGCGCAAGCCGACGGAGGGACGGGATGGACCGTCTTTCCAGCCCGAGCGCGGTCAGGGCACCCCGCCCGAGCGGAGCCGGACCGGGCTCAGGCCGAACCGGCGGCGGACCACGCGCGAGAAGTGGAATGGATTGGCGTAGCCGCAGGCCGCCGACACGCCCAGCACCGTGGCGCCGGGTTCGCGCAGGAGCCGGCGCGCATGGTCGAGACGACGCCGCTCCATCCAGCGGCGCGGGGTGGTGCCGAAGGCGGCGGTGAACCTGCGATGGAACACCGCAGGAGCCAATCCGGCGACCCGCGCCGCCTCGGCCAGGGCCGGGTGCCGGAGACAGTGCGTGTCCATCCAGCGCAGCGCCGCATCCAACCTGGGGTCGTTCGGCGGACCGGGCCCTGCCTGCGCCAGGGCGTCGGCCAGCACCGCCGCCACCAGGGCCTGCAGGCGCAGTTCGCCCGCGAGATCGCGGCGTCCGAGCCACCCGGGAATGCCTTGCCATACCGGCCGCCACCAGGACCAGTGCGATTCCGGCCAGGAGACGATGCGGTCGAGCCGGACCAGCCGCTGTTCAACGACGGGTGAGAGCATCTGGAAGTGGATCCAGTGGACGAACATGGCGCGGGCCGAGCCGTGCCGATGCGGCCGGCCGCCGGGAATGAGATAGACCGTCGCAGGGGCCAGCCCGAGCTCATGGCCCGGCAGGGCGTAGGTACCGGTGCCGGATTCGACCAGGTACAGTTTATGACAGTCCTCGATCTTCCAGCCTCGGCTCATCCATTCGGGACCGCACAGGGTCGAACCCCCGGAATCGATCATCAGGTCGGTCATGGATGGTCACGAAAGGATATGTCCCGATGCGCTTCGGTCCATGCCCACCGACCGCAAATGGACAGCATCGCCCGGCATGAACTCCGGCACCACCGTTGATCCCCGAGCCCCCGAGGGTGATCTCCTCACCGACCTGCGCACCAGCCCCAGCATCGCCGCCGATCCCCGCCGCACCGCCGCCTTCTTCCCCGCCGACCCCGCACAGGCCCGCACCCTGCGACCGGAACAGGTCGAGGCCTACAACACCCAGGGCATCCTCGGCCCGTTCAGCGTGTACGACGACGAGCAGGCCCGCCGCAACCGGATCGCCTTCGATGCCCTGCTCGCCAGCTTCCGGGCCCAGGGCAAGGATTCCTACGCCATCAACGGCTTCCACGATCGCTGCGCCACGATCTGGGACATGGCGACCAATCCGCGCATCCTCGACCTCGTCCAGGACCTGATCGGACCTGACTTCGTGGCCTGGGGCACGCACTTCTTCTGCAAGATGCCCGGTGACGGCAAGACCGTGGGCTGGCATCAGGATGCGACCTATTGGCCGCTCACCCCGACCCGCACGGTCACGGCCTGGATCGCCATCGACGACAGCGATCTGGGCAACGGCGGCATGCAGGTGGTTCCCGGGTCGCACCGGCACGGCCCCCTTCCGGTCGTGCCAAGCCCGGCCGAGGCCAACAACGTCCTGTGGGAGCATGTCGTCGGCTGGGAGCATCTTGGCCAGCCCACGTGCATACCGCTGCGCGCGGGCCAATGCACCCTGCACAGCGACCTGCTGCTGCATGGCAGCGAGCCGAACCGTTCGCAGCGCCGCCGCTGCGGCCTGACCGTGCGCTATGCCGCCGCCTCGGTGCGCAGCTGGAAGGGCTGGAACACGCACTCCATCCGCTGCCGCGGAGAGGACCGCGACGCGCATTGGGGCGACCTGCCCCGGCCAGGCGATGATCGGCCATTCGGCAAGCCGGTGCTGTTCGGCGCAAACTGATCGGAGGCCTCCATGTCCCATCCCGCCCCCACGTCCACCATCATCGATGCTGAACCCACCCGCGAGGAACGTCTCGTCCTGCAGGAGCTGGCCCGGCGCAAACGTGCGATCGGCCTGCTGCCGGTGCAGCACGAGCGCCAACGCGCCTGGACCGACCTCAACGGGCTGCGCCAGGTCCGCCCCCTGGTCTGGATCAACGAGATCCCCTGGAGCGAGCTGGAGGCCGCCGATCCGGCCGCCTTGCAGCCGCGCTGCCGGCATCCGTTCCTGCGCCAGACCGAGCTCGGGCTGCGGCGCGAGCTCTACCAGTGGGACCATTTCCCGGGCGACATGATCGTCGACCCCTTCCTGGTCTGCCGCCTGGTCGGCGGACCCGATGGAAGCTATGCCGATTACGGCCTGAAACCGAAAGAGATTCGGAAGAAAGGCGCCCACGATGTGCTGTTCCAACCCCGCATTGAAAGCCTCGATGACGTCCAACGCATCCGCCAGCCCCGGGTCTGGGTCGACCAGGAGAAGACTGAACGCCGGCGGAAGCGCCTAGAAGATGCACTGGAAGGGACGATCCCGGTGGTCGTGTGCGGCCTCACCACCCAATGGCACACGCCGTGGGACTACGCGGTGCGCTGGTATGGGGTCGAACGCCTGATGTACGACCTCATCGACCGGCCGGAGCTGGTCGCCGCCACCTGCGAACGGGTCTGCCAGCACACCCTGGCCGTGCTCGACGAGCAGGAGCGCCTCGGGATGCTCGCGGTCGGCAACGGCAACTGGCGCGTCGGTTCCGGCGGCCTGGGCTGTTCCGACGAGCTTCCGGCCGGCCCGCTCGACCGCCCGGCGACGCCGCGCGACCAGTGGGGTTGCGGCAACGCGCAGATCTTCTCCGAGGTCTCTGCCGCGATGCACGAGGAGTTCTCCCTCCGCTTCGAACGACCGGTGATCGAACGCTTCGGCCTGTCGTACTACGGCTGCTGCGAGCCGCTGCATCGCAAGATCCCGATGCTGCGCAGCATCAGGAACCTGCGCAAGATCTCGATGAGCCCGAAAGCCGACCTGCGGCAGGCGGCCGCGACGGTGGGACGCGACTACGTGCTGTCCTTCAAGCCGAACCCCGCCCATGTCGCCGGCGACGCCTTCGACGAGGCGTTCGTCCGTTCCTACCTGCGGCAGGCGCTGCGGGACATGCGCGGCAGCCCGGTGGAGATCATCTTCAAGGACATCACCACCGTCCGCAGCGACCCCCGGCGTCTGCCCGCCTGGGAACGCATCGCGATGGAGGTCGCCGCAGAGGGCTGAGCCGCGGTCGGACGGATCCGGCGCCTACTTCGCCTGCTGCCAGCAGAGGCAGCCTCCGCTGCCGTCCTCGTCGACGAAGACGTAGACGATCCCGCCATCGCCGAGCTTGAGGTCGATGAGATCGCCGGCGATGCGGTGGTGGAAGCGCATCGGACGGCCCATCGCCGCGTCGACATCGACCGGGGTGTTGGTCCAGAGCGGATAGCCGCCCCACTTGGTGCAGTCGCAGCCGAGCTCATCGACCAGGTCGACCCAGGCGTCGGACTGGGCGAGGTCGAGTCCAGTCGGATCGATGTCGAGATCCATGGATTCCTCCATGGTTTCGCCGAACATGGTCTTGCAGCCCTTCCAGTCGCCGGGACAGACGCCGTTGAGGATCGAGAAGTGGACCTCGGCCGCAGGCACGATCAGCACCGCGTTGTCGCCCTGCCCCGGCTTGGCATCGAAGGTCTCGCTCGGATCCGAGCGGTCCATGAAGGCCACCACCATCTTGTCGGAGCCGGGCGCGAGCGGCTGCGCCGACACCAGCGCCATGGTCTTGCCGGTGCGGCTGCCGCGCGGGTGCGCCGCGCCGCGCTTGATGTGGCCGCCGATCTGGCCGACCGCGAGGGTCGGATTCGGCGCGCGGATGATCTTCCTGCTCTGCAAGCCTGGCATGTCGTGCTCCGTGAGGTCATGTCATGATGCTGCCATCCGGCTGACCGCAACCCTGCCGGCGTGGCGGACGCGCCGGCCATTTTCCAGCCGCACATGCGAGAAACAGTTTGCGGTCCACGCGAATGTGCTCTATACAGGGAACAGATATACTAACCCCCAGCCCCTCACCAGGAGCCCGCCCATGCCCAAGTCCGCCGCCAAGCCCGCCAAGAAAGCCGTCAAGGCTGTCAAGGCCGCCAAGAAGCCTGCCAAGAAGGCTGCCGCCAAGAAGACCGCGAAGAAGTAGTTCTTCGCCAATCCCGACGCCGCCCACGCGGCGCGGACGGCCCTGGCCGGACCGACGGTTCATCCGCGGTCCGGCCGGTTCGTTTTGCGGGCGTCCCGATCACCCGGTCGCCGGTCCTGCGCTGCGGTCTCGCGCGGATGGGATGCGCCGGACGGGCCGCACGAGCCCCGCGAAACCCCTGCATTCTACCGCAAGAAATCACCACCATCGCCAGACCATCTCGCGGATGGGCCGGCGATCGGCGGCTGGCCAGATGCCGTCACGGAGCCGGCGGAGGCGGTGTCGTCGGATCGATCGCGGCGCGCGGGCCCGATGGTTCACCGACATCGCTGTCGCGCGGGCAGCGCGCGACCGAGGTCAGCTCGTCGCCCTCGTCGAGGTTGACGATGATCACGCCCTGGCTCGCGCGGCCGCAGGAGCGGATCGAATCCACCGGAGTGCGCACGACCTGGCCCTGGCGGGTGATGCAGAGCAGTTCGTCGCCGGGTCGCACCGCGAGGCTCGCGACCACGGCGCCGTTGCGCTCGCTGGTCTCGATGTTGATCACGCCCTTGCCGCCGCGGCGGGTGAGGCGGTATTCGTCGAAGGGCGTGCGCTTGCCGTAGCCCTTGCGGCAGACGGTGAGCACCTCGACGCCGGGTTCGAGGCGCAGCAGCGACACCACGGTCGCGCCCGGGGCGAGATCCATGCCGGTGACGCCGCCGGTGTCGCGGCCGGTCGGACGCACGTCGGACTCCTCGCAGCGCACCGCCTGGCCGTCGTCGCTGGCGACCAGGATCTCGTCCGATCCGTGCGTCACCACGACATCGACCAGGCGGTCGTCGTCGGCGAGCTTGATCGCCTTGATGCCGCCCTGGCGTGGATTGCCGTAGGCCGCGAGCGCGGTCTTCTTGAGCTGGCCCCGCGCGGTGGCCATGAGCAGATACTGATCCTCGGGGAAGCCGCGCACCGCGATGGTCTCGCTCACCACCTCGCCCTCGGGCAGGTTGAGCACGTTGGCGAGGTGCTTGCCGCGCGCCGTGCGCTGGGCCTCGGGCACGTCATAGACCTTGAGCCAGTGCATGCGCCCGACGCTGGTGAACACCAACAGGTACTGGTGGTTGGTGGCGAGGAACATGCGTTCGATGTAGTCCTCATCGTCCTTCAGCGCGCCGCCCGAGACGCCCTTGCCGCCGCGGCGCTGGACGCGGTAGGTGTCGACCGGGACGCGCTTGATGTAGCCCGAGCGCGTCAGCGTGACCACGCAGGGCTCGTCCTCGATGAGGTCCTCCATGTTGAAGTCGCCGGCGGCGGCGACGATCTCGCTGCGGCGGTCGTCGCCGTAGCGCTCCATCAGTTCGTTGAGGTCGGCCTTGATGATCGCGTACTGGCGCCCCTCGTCGGCGAGGATGGCGCGGTAGTCGGCCACGGCGGCTTCCAGCGCGGCGCGTTCGGATTCCAGCTTGCCGCGTTCGAGCCCGGTCAGGCGGCGCAGCTGCATGTCGAGGATGGCCTGGGCCTGGACGAGCGAGAACGCGAAGACGCTGATCAATTCCTCGCGCGCCGCGTCGGTCGAGTCGGCGGCGCGGATGATCGCGATGATCCGGTCGATGGCGTCGATCGCCTTGAGCAGGCCGAGCACGATGTGCAGGCGGGCCTCGTCGCGGGCGAGGAGGAACCGCGTCTTGCGGACGATCACCTCGATGCGGTGCTCGACCCAGGCGGCGCACATGCGCTTGAGCCCCACCGTGCGCGGGCGGCCGCCGTCGAGGGCGACCATGTTGATGCTGAAGGTGTACTGGAGGTTGGTGTGCTCCCAGAGCTGATTGAGGATCAGATCCGGATCCTCGCCCTTCTTCAGCTCGATCACCAGGCGGATGCCGTCGCCCTCGACCCCGCCGAACACCGAATGCAGGCCCTTGATGCGCTCCTCGTCGGCCGCCGCCTGGATCGATTCGGTGATGGTGGCGAGCTTGATGCCGTAGGGGATCTCGGTCACCACCAGGCAGTCGCGGCCGTCGATCACTTCGCGTTCGATGCGCGAGCGCATCACCACCCGGCCGTGGCCGGTCTCGTAGGCGGCGCGCGCGCCGGCGGTGCCGCAGATGAAGCCGCCGGTGGGGAAATCCGGCGCCTTCACGAACTGCATCAGGTCCGCGACGGTGCAGGCGGGATGGTCGATGAGGTGGATGATCGCCTGGCAGATCTCGCGCAGGTTGTGCGACGGGATGTTCGTCGCCATGCCCACCGCGATGCCGGACGACCCGTTCACCAGCAGGTTGGGCAGCCGGCCGGGCAGCACGGTCGGCTCGTCGAGCTCGCCGTTGTAGTTGGGCTTGAAGTCGACGGTCTCGTACTGGATGTCCTCGAGCATCTCGCCGGCGAAGCGCGACATGCGCGCCTCGGTGTAGCGGTAGGCCGCGGCGGAGTCGCCGTCGATCGACCCGAAGTTGCCCTGACCGTCGACGAGTTCGTAGCGCAGGCTGAAATCCTGCGCCATGCGCACCATCGCGTCGTAGACCGAGGTGTCGCCGTGCGGGTGGTAGTTGCCCAGGCAATGGCCGACGATCTTGGCCGACTTCTGGTACTTCGCGGTGGGGCCGAGGCTGAGATCCCGCATCGATTGCAGGATGCGGCGGTGCACCGGCTTCAAGCCGTCGCGCAGGTCGGGCAGGGCGCGGTCCACCAGCACGCTCATCGCGTAGGTGAGATAGCTCTCGCGCATCTCCTCCTCGATCCGGAGGTCGCTGTTGCCGCTGGTCGCGTCGGTCATTGTCGCTCCTGCTGGGGCCTGCTGGGGCCTGCTGCCCGTTCGGGCCTGGCGGGCTCCTGCCGGCTCCCGGCGTGATCGCGGCAGCGTAGCAGTGCGACCGACGGGGCAAGGGAACCTGCAGGGTTTGCCGCGATTGACGGAGGGCGCATCCGGGCCCATGGTTGCCCGTGACCGATGCTGCGATCAGCCCTCATCTGCGCCGCGATCATCCTCGTCCTCATCGGCGGGATCTGGGCCATCGTCCATTCCCGAGCCGACCACAGCGGGGTGGCAGCGTTCAATGAGCAGCTCTACACCATCCAGCACGATCTCGGCCGGCCGTACCTGCCGGTCCGCGCCATCCTGGACGAGTACGCGCGGCTGAAGCACATCGATCCGGTCACGCTCGACCAGCGCATCGACGCCATCGCGTCGGCGGTCACCACCGCCCGCACCCGCCTGGGCGCGACCACGGTGCCCCCCTTTGCCGACTGCCACGAGCTCCAGACCTGCGTCCTCGCCTGGGTCGATCAGGCCAGCATGTCGGTCGAGGTCCTGCGCAAGGCCGCCGCGTTCATGCGCGAACGCAATCCCGGCCGCGACAGCGACGTGCAGGATCTCGCCAAGATCCTCACCCCGATGGAGCGCGAAGATCGCCGGCTGACCGCAGCGATGCAGGCGGCGCAGGCGGCGATGGCGAAGCAGCACGGCCTGCCGATGAAGAAGCTGTAGCCGGTCCGGTTCAGCTCAGTCCCGCACCAGCGCCACGCCCACCGCGTGGCCACCGAATCCCAGGCTGATCTTCCACAGCGACCGCACCGGTGCGTGCAGGGCGACCGCCAGCTCGACCAGTCCGCTCGCGCCCAGGCAGTGGCCGATCACCGGTTTGAGGTGCATCCAGGGGATGCCGCGCCACGGCCCGGCCATCAGGCCGGCGCGTTCATAGGCATCGCCGACCGCCGTACCGGTGGCGTGGGTGCAGATGAGATCCGGACGCGGGCAGGTGCGCCACAGCCCGGCGAGGAGGGCGCGCAGCGTGGCCGGATCCTGGAACTCGGTGGCGTGCGAGGCGTCGCCCAGGCGCACGCCAGCCACCAGGCGCCAGCCGGAGGTTTCCGCGCCGCGCGCGAGCGAGACCGCGCCGGCCCCATCGCCGGGGGCGAAACCCGTCGCTTCGCCGAACGCCTGCGGCAGACGGTCGCCGCACAGCACCCCCAGGGCCTTGAATCCGGCGTCGATGAGCGGTGGACGGAAGGCGTCGATCGACACGGCGAGCGCGCGCGCGGCCCGGCCGGCGGCCAGCGCATCGGCGCAGGCGAGCAGTCCATGCAGCCCGGTGGCGCAGGCGGCGGCGACCGGCAGATCGACGAACCAGGGCACGTCGAGATGCCGGGCGAGGGCGGCGGTGTGCTGGCCCGGCCAGGAGGCGGCGAAACGTCGGGCGGGACCGAGCATTCCCGCCGGATCCCCCTTGCTGGTACTGACCGACAGGGCGAGATCGCCGGCGATCCCGGCAATCCCCGCCCAGGGCCGCTCGGCCGCCTGCCTGCCCAGCGCGCCGATCGGATCCGGATCGTTGGGCGGCGACGGCAGCCGGCCGATCCACCCCGCGACCGGATCGCAGGTGAGGGCATGCCCGTCACCTGCCAGCACCTGCCAGGCCGCTGCGGCGTCGCCGGCGGAACAGCGGCAGTCCCAGCCGACGAGGCGCACCCCGTCATAGATCGAAACCGGCGTGCTCACGCCCGCGATGCTGGCCCGGACCGGGCCGGCTCAAGCCGACCGGGCCGCAGGACTCGACCGATACGCGCCACGCATCCGACTTCCCGGGACCGCGCCGCTCCCAGGGTCAGCCGCCAAAAGGATCGAGGATGAATTCGGGCTTCGACAGCCGCCCGCGCACCAGATGGGTGGCCAATCCATTCACGAGCGGACGGAAGATCGGCGCGAAGATGGTGCGGATCGCCGGGATCTCGTTGAACACCCCACCGGCGGGCTTGCTGCGCGCGGTGAGATGCAGATTGAGATCGAAGTCGACGTGGCCGGACAGGTCGACCACCGCCGACGGCGCGTTGATCCGCGCCGCCAGCAGCACGATCCGGCTGTTCTTCAGCTCGAAGCGCATGCTCGCCTCGTCCTTGCCCTGGCTCTGGTTGGGATCGCCGAAGAGGAGGTTGGTCAGGTACGGCAGCGGCAGCAGGCTGCCCTGCTTGATCTCGATGTCGCCACGGCCGGTGAGGAGTTCCGGGTGGCCGGCGGGAAAGCGGAATTCAGTCCAGCCGTTCAAGGTGCCCATCAGGCTGTCGCTGGTCCCGCCGTAATGCCGGACCAGGGTCGCGAGGTCGATGCCCTTCGCCTCGAACCAGCCGGAATATCCCAGGACGGACCACGTATCGCGATCGAAGTCGACCGCGAACCAGCCGGTGACGTTGCCGCCGTATCCGGCCGCCTGCGCCTTGGTGAAGACCAGGGTCAGACGCGGCTTCCCATCCGCTGCGGGTTCCGCCGGCTTCATCTCCGGCACCGCCACCACGTCGCGGAAGGCGAGACCGAGCGGCGGGAACTCCAAGGTGTTCGCATGCAGGATGCGACCGGTGATGAGCGGGCCGAGTGCGGTCGCCGCCGGCGGGACCGGCAGCGGTTCGCCGGCGGCCACCGCGGACGCGAGGAGTCCGGCCGCCAGCACCCGCAGCGGGGCGCGGCGGCCCATCAGGCCCCGTCCATCCGCTGTTCAGCCTGGTCGAGGCGGGCGAGCGCGGCCTGCGCCGCGGCGACCACCGCCGCGCCGGGACGGTTCACCTGCACCGTGCGCCAGGCCGCACGGCCGGCCCCGGCGAGCAGATGGACGCCGACGCGCACGTCGCTCGCCAGGTTCGGATTGCAGACGGGCAGGAAGTCCGCGAGCGCGGTGGCGGCATCAGCGCAGCGCGCAAGCACCGCGACCGGCACCGCCAGGGCGGCGGCCTCGGCGGCGGCGACATCGCCACCCGCCTTGCGCACCGCCTGCACCTGGGCGTAGCTCGCGGCGTCGCGTTCGGCCAGGAGCTGGAACTCCGCCGCTGCGGCATCGAGCGTGGCGGCCAGGGCCTCGGCGCGGGCGGTTACCGCCGGCCATTTCGGGCCGGTGGTGTAACGCGCGGCCATCGCTCCGGCCGCTGCGCCGAGCGCGGCGGCGACCGCCGCCGCCGCACCGCCGCCGGGTGCGGGCGCGCGCGCGGCCAGGTCGCTGACGAAAGCGGCGATGGTGGCCACGCTCAACCCGCCCCGACTGCCTGGGCGGACTCCTCGCCCGTCGTGCCCGGTTCGCGTACCCGCTGGATGCGCGCGCCGAGGCGGCGCAGGCGCTCCTCGATGCGCTCATAGCCGCGGTCGATGTGGTAGACGCGGCTGATCCGGGTCTGGCCGCGCGCGGCGAGGGCGGCGATGACCAGCGCCGCGCTGGCGCGCAGGTCGCTCGCCATGACCTCGGCCCCGGCCAGGGATTCGACCCCGTGCACCACCGCCTGGCCGTTGGTGACGCTGATGTTCGCGCCCATGCGCTTGAGCTCGGCCGCCGCCATGAAGCGGTCGGGATAGATGCGCTCGGTGATCACCGAGGTGCCCGTCGCCACCGCCATGAGCGCCATGATCTGCGACTGCACGTCGGTGGGGAAGGCGGGGAACGGCAGGGTGGTGACCTCGTAGGCCTTCGGCCGCTCGACCGGCACCACGGTCATGTTCTGGCCCTTGCGCTTCACCTCGACGCCCATCTGGCGCAGCACGTCGATCACCGCGAGCAGATGCTGGGCGCGCGCGCCCTTCACCGTGATCGGGGACCGGGTGAGCGCCCCGGCGATGAGGAACGTCGCCGCCTCGATGCGGTCGGGGATGACCGCCCAGTCGCAGCCCTTCAGCCGGCGCACGCCGTGGATGGTGATGCGCGGCGAACCCGCGCCTTCGATGCGCGCGCCCATGGAATTGAGGCACTCGGCGAGATCGACGACCTCCGGTTCGCAGGCGGCGCACTCGATCACGGTGGTGCCGCGCGCGAGCACCGCGGCGCACATCACGTTGTCGGTGGCGAGCACCGAGGAACCGAAACGGCCGCCGAGGTAGATCTCGGCCCCCTTCAATCCGCCCTTCGGCGCTTTCGCATGGACATTGCCATGTTCGATGCGGATCTCGGCGCCCAGCGCCTGGAGGCCGCGCAGGTGGAGGTCGATCGGCCGTTCACCGATGACGCAGCCGCCAGGCAGGGAGACCACCGCCTCGCCGCGCGCGGCCACCAGCGGGCCGAGCACGCACACCCCGGCGCGCATCTGCTTCACCAGCTCATACGGCGCGGTGCTGTTGTAGTCGTCGCGCACCCGGGTGGTGACCGTGTCGCGCACCCACTGGCTCTCGACGCCGAGGGTGTTGAGGATCTTCACCTGGGTCTGCACGTCGCGCAGGCGCGGCACGTTGCGGAAAATGCAGGTGTCACGGGTCATCACGCTGACCGCGAGGATCGGCAGCGAGGCGTTCTTCGACCCCGACACCGCGATGCTGCCGGATAGGGGATGCCCGCCGTCGATGACGAATTGGTCCATGGTCGGCAGGCTATGAGGGCTGGCAGCCGGGGCCAGACGGTCGCCGACGCGTCCGCAGCCGATCGGATCCAGCCGCGATGGCACGCCGAACAAGCCCGCTGACCTGGACACTTCCGTCCCGTGCTGCAACTTTCCCCGAAAGCACGCAGTCCCCCGTCCTGGAGATTCGCTCGATGGCTCGCCGCAGCCTTTCCGTTCCCTCACCCGCCTCGCGAATCGGCACGGAAGTCATCCCCCTGATCCTGCTCGTCGGCTCGAACGGCACCCATGGCAGCGTCAGCCGTCAACTCAAGCGCGGCATGGAACGGTATTTCCAGCGCCATGGGTTCCAATTCATGGTGGAGGAGCCCCTGTCCCTGAACCTGGAGGATCGCCTCGTCCGGCCGACGGCGGCACGGCCGCAACCGTTCGCCCTGGCCGGCTTCCTGCGCGATCCGGCCCTGGCCCGGATGGCGCACACGGCCGGGGTGGCCCTCGCCACCTGCTCGGCGACCGACCTCGGGGATCTGCCGGCGGCGCGGGTGGACCTCGATGACCACCTGATCGGCCAGCGGGCCGCGGACCACGGCATCGACAGCGGCTACCGCAACCTCGCCTGCTGGAGCGCCTCGCCGTCGGGACCGTCCATGCGGCGCGTCGGCGGATTCCTCGCCCGCGCCAAGGAACGCGGGCGGCAGGTGATCACCATCCCGCCCCAGCCGTCGGACCAGGCCCTGGTCGACTGCCTGCGGGATCTGCCCGAGGACACCGTCCTCTTCGCGCATCAGGACCTGGCTGCGCATTGGCTGGCCGGCGTCTGCCAGCACCGGCGCATCGCCATCCCGCAGGATCTCGGCCTGATCGGGGCTGATGATGATCAGATCGTCTGCGACAGCGCCACGCCACCGCTGTCGAGCGTGCGCATCCCCTGGGATCTCGTGGGCAAGCACCTGGCCCTGGGCCTGCACCAGCGCTGGTCCAATCCTGGCACCCCTCCGACCAGCCAACCCCCGGTGAAACCGCTGGATGTCCACGTCCGCACCTCGACCGCGCGCAAGCCCGCCGCGAAGGATCCGGTCGAGCAGGCGGCCCGGTTGCTCGCCGCCAACGACGCGCTGGAGATCGCGACCATCGCCAAGCGGGTGGGGGTGCCGCAAAGCTCGCTGCTGCGCCGGTTCCGCCGTCGCTACGGCATGGGCATGGCGCTGTGGAGGCAGGGCCGGCGGGCGCAATACGCCCTGGAATTGCTGACCCGGGGCACCGAATCCCTGACCATCGAACAGGTCGCCCAGCTGAGCGGATTGGGCTCGCGGCAGTCCCTGCTCGCCGCCTGCCGTCGCCATCTCGGCATGCCGCCCAGCGCCTTGCGGCAGACGATGGGTCCTCGCTGACCATCCGGTTGTCGGCAGTGTCGATCTGATTGTCGTCTTTACCGAGGATTCACCAATTGGTTGACGAACCCAGGTACGGTTCCGGTGGCCGCAAGGGATTGATCTATAGGTAACAACCGGAAATTCGTGCGGGCCGAGGCCCGCCGATCCAGGCTCTATCCGTCATCCTGTTGGTGAATCCTGCGTAACTCGCGGGAATCTCCAATTGCTTCCGCCACCATTGGCGGCAATCCAGATACAAAGGCAGAGGGGTTCATGGGCAAGGCCAACGCTGTCTGCGCCCGCCCGTAACCTCATCAGCTCCCGTCCCGGATCACGCTGTCCACCGGTGGCATCGCCCGGTTCATGCTCGCTTCTTGGTCACCAGCACGAAAATCCAAAACCCCTAGAGAAATACACATGGAACGTGCCAGCTCTCCAACTTCGATCACCCGCTCCATGCTGGCCTGCAGCCTGCTCCTGGCCGGATCGCCGCGCTCCCAGGCCGAAGACCTGGAACCGGTCGACCTGTTCACCATCGTCCCGAACCTGCCGGCAGAGGACCGCAACCCCTGGCCGGCAGCCTGGGAGGACGCCTTCCGGCAGCGCCTGCGCGACTGGGTCGCCAAGGAGGAGCACCAGGCGCCCGAGGCCCTCTGGCGGTACGAGAAGTCCGGTGGCGGCTTCATGGCCCTGATCAAGGGGCGACGGGCGGCGGCGCGGGCGGCCATGCAAATCCAGCCGCCCGATAGCCAGCACACCAATGGCGTGGATTTCTACTGGTGCTTCCACCTCGAAAAGCAGCCGCGGTATTACTTCCAGTGCGGTACCTTCCTGGCTCCGGATTTCCTAGCCAAGATGAAGGAGGGCGCCCGCATCTGGACGAGCGAAGATCCGCGGCCCAACCTGGAACTGGTTCTGCAACTGGACGCCGCCGATCCCGAGGTCGCCGCGCATGCCCGCAAGCAGTTGACCGCGATGTGGCGCACCGCCGATCAGGTGCGCGAGATGGCGGCCCAGGCCCGCAGCGAATGCAAGGACGGCCAACCGGCGAACAAGCTCAGGTTCGCCGAATACCTGGAGACCAACCTGGCCAAATGGCCGGCCGCGATACCGCAGGATGCCGCCGCCTGGAGATCCTGGTGGAAGCTGATCACCGACGGCGACTGGCTGATCTACGAGGAATACGAACGCCGCACCAATCCCCGGCCGCATCCCAGACACGGCATCGGCAGCGGACCGGTCGGCACCGGCTGGGATCCGGGCATCCGCGGCGGCTGGGTGGACTGGCGCAACACCGACAACCTGCGGGCGATGCGCGAAGTCTCGGTCTATCTCTTCGCGGAAGAGACCGGCAACGAGCTCGTGCGCCGGGTCTACCGCGAACGCATCCGCCGCACCGCGCGCGGGTTCTTCAGCGTCGGCAACGGCGAATGGGACAGCCCGGCCTACATCGGGCTGACCTTCCAGGGCTACATGATGCTGTACGACTTCGCCAAGGACCGCGAAACGCGGCTGCTCGCCAAGGGCATCCTCGACTACCTGAGCACCACCGCAGCGGTGAAATACTTCCGGGGCGCCGCGAGCGGCCCCAACACCCGCGACTACGGGACCTGGAGTTCCGGCAACGGCGGCGGCGGCAGCCGGATCGTCTCGACCTGGCTCGCCGCACCGGCCTTCCCGATCCGCACCAACTGGTCGGAAATGGCCTTTTTCAGCGCCTACCGTCCACCGGCGGCGGTCATCGCCCTCGCGGCGGCAGACCAGAAGCTGCCGTGCGAGACGCTCGCCAGCCATCCCACCTACAACAACTGGGTGCCCGGAGCGGACCAGGAGCCCGCCTACCACGAAACCGTGTACCGCAGCCGCGATTTCCAGATGGGATCGCAGGTCGAAGGCGGAACAGGGGATGGCAATGGCGGCAAGATCGTCCTGGCCCACCCGACCCGGGGCGCCGACTACCTCATCCCCACCACCCAGATCAAAGGCAACCCCTGCGTCGGCGACCGCGACCGCATCGCCCAGAGCCGCAACGCGATGCTCTGGCTCAGCGCCGCGAGGAACGGCAAGGATGGCGCCCTCCAACCCACCCCGTGGCGCATCCTGATGCCTCCCGACAGTGTGGTGGAAACCGAGAGTCAGGTGGTGTTCCTGCGTTTCGCCAGTTCCTGGGCCGCCGTGCGCCCGATCGGCTGCACCGTGCAAGCGCCTGACCCGAAGGGCATCGCGGCATTTCTCGGCAAGGTCGGCAAGGACAGCGATTCCAGCGGCGCCGCGACGGACCAGAACGCCCTGCCGACCATCCTGCCCGCGATCGGAAGCGGGAAGATCAGCGGTTTCGCGATCGAGCTCGCGGATCCGCTCCACTTCGCCGACTATGCCGCCTTCAAGGCCGCCGCCCTGGCGCAGGGATCGGTCGCCATCGCCGGCGATCGGATCTCCTTCACCGCCGCCTCGGGCGCCCAGGTGGCGATGACCTGGGATGGCGCGAGCAGACTGCCCCAGGTCGAACGCGAAGGGAGACCGCACGACTGGCAGCAGCACCGCGCCCTTTGGCAGGCCGGCAGCACCGGGCCTGCCCCGGTCACCCTGGGCTGGCAGGAAGGTCGCCTGATCGTGCAGGCCGGTGGACAGCGCTTCACCGGGACGCTCGACCTGAAGAGCGGAACCTATGCCTTCAGCAACGAGGCGGCGCCCTGAGGCCGATCGATCGGGGCGGAGCCTGAACGGGCGGCGCTGGCGCGTCCGGGGCAGGCGCGGAAGCTGCCGCCATGAAGCTCATCCTCGGCATCACCGGCGGGATCGCGGCCTACAAGGCGCCGGAACTGGTCCGCCGCCTGCGTCAGCGCGGCCATGAGGTCCGCTGCGTCCTGACCGCCAACGGCGCGCGCCTGGTCGCGGCCGACGCCCTCGCCGCGGTGTCCGGCCATCCGGTGCTGACGACGATGTGGCCCGACGACGGGGCCATGCCGCACATCGACGTGGCGCGCTGGGCCGAGGGCATGGTGGTGGCGCCGCTGACCGCCGATGCCGCCGCGCGCTTCGCACACGGCTTCGCTGACGATCTCTTGTCGACCCTCCTGCTGGCGCTCGAACCCGAGAAGACCGTGTGGCTCTGCCCGGCAATGAACACCGTGATGTGGAACAAGGCGGTGGTGCAGGCGAACCTGGGCACCCTACGCGACCATGGCTATCGCATCCTGGGGCCGGTGGCGGGCGAACTCGCCTGCGGCGAGACCGGCATCGGCGCGATGCTCGCGCCCGAACTCATCGCCGAGGCCATCGGCTAGGTGCGCGAACCCGTCACATCCGTGCACGCCGCCGCCCGCTGGCGCCTGGCCTTCTGGTCGCTGACGGTGGCTGCGCTCAGTCCGCTCATCGCGCTATGGCTGGCGCACCGGCTGTTCATCAAGCGCAAGCCGATGGCCAATCTGCGGGCGAAGCTGACCGGCGGCGGTCGCATCCACCCGCCCGGCGGCATCCTGGTGCACGGGGTCAGCC
Source organism: uncultured Candidatus Kuenenia sp. (assembly GCA_964654285.1). Taxonomy (GTDB): domain Bacteria; phylum Planctomycetota; class UBA11346; order UBA11346; family UBA11346; genus BJHQ01. The sequence goes on along the minus strand of CAZZJC010000022.1, from coordinate 55,289 downwards.
TGGGCGAAGTGAACCTGATGCGGCCGCTCATCCCGGCGCTGGAATCCGCGACCGGATCACGCTGCCTGCCGACCACCTCGACCGCGACCGGCTGGGAACAGCTCGGCAAGCTTTTTCCCGCGCATGCGCGTGATGTTCCGGATCGCCCGCGCGAGGCGCTGCCCCTCGACCTGCCCTGGGCGGTGGCGCGCTTCCTCGACCGCACCCGGCCGCGCGCGCTGGTGCTCCTGGAACTGGAAGTGTGGCCGGTGCTGCTGACCGCCTGCGCGGCGCGCGGCATCCCGGTGCTGCTGGTCAATGCCCGCGTCAGCGAGTCGAGCTTCCGCCAGTACCGTGCTGCGGCGCCGCTCTTCCGACCGATCTTCGCCGGACTCGACCTCGCCCTGGCCCAGAACGGGACCTGGGCCGCGCGGCTGGTCGCGCTCGGCACGCCGCGCGACCGGGTGCAGGTCAGCGGCTCGATGAAGGCCGACATGGTGCGCGTCGCCAGCCCCGAGGCCGCTGCGGCGGAGGCCGCCCGGCTGGGCCTCGATCGCCGGCCGCTGCTGCTCGTCGCCTCGACCAGCGAGGGGGAAGAGGAGCGCCTCCTCGCCGGAAGTCTCGCCGCCTGGGACGCGCGCGGCTGGCAGGTCGTGGTCTGCGCCCGCCATCCTGAACGCGGAGCCGCCATCGCGGAACTCGCGTCTACATGCGGGGGCGCCGCGACGCGCAGCAGCCAGGGCGGACGGCTGCCGGCCGGGCCCGGCTACGTCGTGGTCGACGAGATCGGCCGCCTCGGGGCGCTCTATGGCTGGTGCGCCGCGACCGGCGGCATCGCCATCGTCGGTGGCAGCCTGGGCTCGGGCCGGGGTGGGCAGAACATGCTCGAACCCGCCGCCGCCGGCTGCTGCACCGTGGTCGGCTGGGACACCCGCAACTTCCCCGACGCGATGGCGCTGCTGCGCGCCACCGGGGGCGTGGTCGAACTCGGTCAGGATGGAATCGGTGCCGGACTTGCCGCGCTCGCCGCCGACCCTGCTCGCCGCGCCGCCGTCGGCGTGGGCGGCACCACCGCCTGGCTGGCCGGTCAGGGAGCCACGACGCGGGCGGTGGCGGCGGTCGCACGCGCCCTGGCCCGCTGAACGCCCGCGCGGCAGAAGGGAATCCGCATGGCGGGGGCGGGGGCCGCTGAATCCAGGCGGTTCCCGGCTGGTCCTAGGCGGCCAGGATCACCATCGCGGTCAACGCCTCTGCCGGCTGGGTGCCGACCACCAGTGCGAGCTGCTTGCCGATGGTCGCAAGCAGGACCGCAGCGCTGGCTTCCTTGCCGGCCATGCCGTCGGCCACCGCGGTCAGCAGACGTTCGGCATGGGCATAGACGAAGGTTTCCGGTTCGTCCACGACCTGGTCGAGCGGCGGCGCGGTGACCAGGTTGTACCAGAACGGCGAGAGCAGAGCGGCCCGCGCGCCAGGGGCGAGGGCGGCGCGGCGGCGCATCTCGACGACCAGATCGCCCCGGCCCTGATGATCGGGGATCAGGGCGACGGCTTGGCGCAGGAGTCCGTTCGCCAGGCGGCCGTAGGCATCGTGGGCGGCTTCACCGCGATGGACGCCCTGCTCGGCCAGCCATTCCCCGACCACCCGGGGCGGCCGGCTTTCGATGTCAGGGCAGATCGCATAGCACCCATGCTGCCGACCCGGATGGTGGTAGACGACGCGACCTGCGATCAGCCGGCGGCCAAGCGGATACATCCGGCAGGCGAGCGGACGCGCGGCATGGGCGGTGCAGCCGACACCCGCGCGGAACAGACCGCAGCCTTTCAGGCCACGACCGTCCAACGCACCATCAGGAAGCAGGAAGGTCGCGCCATCGGCGGTATGGCGGTCGCGGAATGCGATCACCGGCATACCCAGCTGCCGGGCCAGGCAGGCGATCTCCCACGGGGTCACCTGGATGCGGTGGCCATGGCAGCAGCCGCCACCGCGCACGCATTCAAGGTGCAGTTCGGCGGACAGGGAGATGTCATCCATGGCGGACTCCAGCGCCGGGGAGCTGGAAATGCAAGCGGCGCGTGATGATTCCTACCTGCCGACTCCTGTCGTCGCCGCTCCAGGCGGCCTGGCCGGGACCGCCATGGCCGCCACCGTCACCACCGACCCGCCGTCGATGGCGAGCGAAACCCGGGCGTTCATCCCGCTGCGCAGCGATCCGACGCCGGCAGGCACGCCATCGACCGTGATCGCCGCGGTTTCCGCCAACGGCAGGCGGAGCGGCTGCGTGCTGCCGTTCGACGACAGATCCACGGTGCGCTTCGCCGCATCGACGGCCTCGATCCGGCAGGAGATCACCAGCCCGACCGTCACCAGATCGGTGATCCGGTTCTCGGGATCGGTGGTGAAGCGGATGTGCGTCCCGGGCGGGATGGAGTCGGCCCGGCCTGGCGCGTTGTCGATGGTGACCTTGGCATCGGTACGAAGCGGATGCGATTCCATCTGCCCGCTATCGCCGCGACCGGGACGCAGCACCACCCGGCCCGAGGCGGCGGCGATGAGCACGCCTTCGCGCGGCTTGGCCGGACGGGTCGCCTCGGGATCGACGAAGTTGCGCTGCTCGCCAGCGGACAGGAGGACCGGTTCGCCGCCGACCTCGACCCGCACCTTGCCTTCCTGCACCGCGACTTCCATCGTGCGATAGCCAGGACGACGTGGGCAATCGATCGAGAACCGGGTGCCAAGCACCACCACCCGGCCGACCGGGGTCACGATGTGCATGGGATCCTTGCCCTTGGCGATGTGGAACCGCCCGTGTCCGTGCAGGAGATCGATCGTTCCCCGACCCTTGGAAGAGCGGCGGCGGAAGACGGCCTGGGTGGTCGGCGATAACTGGGCCGACGAGCCGTCGGACAACGCGACCTCGGCATTCGCCGAACCCGACACGACGATGGGAGAACCGGGATCGACCGAGGTCAGCGGGCGTCCATCCACCGTGGTGATGCTGCCCGAGAGCAGGGCGATGGCCTCGGGCGCGGAGGCACGCGCATTCGCCCCGGACGCGAGTTCGATCGCCGCCCAGGCACCCAGGGCCAGCGCCAGCACGGCCGCAGCCGACCAGGCGACCCAGGCAGGAACGCGCCAGCGCTGGCGGCGCGCGGAATGCACTGCGGTCGCCTGGCAGCCGCGACGGAGGATGGCCTCGAAGCGGGTGCGGGCGACCAGCCGCCGGCGCGCCTGGGCATCGCTGCGCAGCCGCTCAGCCAGCCGCGAGCGGTCAGCGTCGCCGGCCTGGCCGTCGAAATGAAGATCGAGAAGGGCATCGAGATCGTCGGGAGCGTTCATGCGACCCCCCGGGCACGCTGCCGGGTGATGCACTGGGCCAGCGCCTTGCGGGCCTTGGCCAGGGCGCTCTTCACGGCCGCCTCGGTCCAATCGACGCTGCCGGCGATCTCCGCCAGCGACTGGTTGCGCTGATAACGGGCGTCGACGATCGCGCGTGCGCGCGGGGCCAGGTTCTCGAGACAGGCTCGCAGATGGACGAGATCGGCCTGATCGGCGGCGGGGTCGGGCGTCTCCTCGGAAAAGGCGAGTTCGACCACTTCCTCCAGGCGATCGAAGCCGCGTTCCATGCCGCGACGCCGGGCGACCAGCCGGTAATGGTCGGCGATGCGGTGCCGGGCGAGGCCGCGCAGCCAGGCGGCGGTGTCGTCGGGCACGGTGCCCTTGGCCGCCTCGCTCAGGACGGCGACGCCGACCTCCTGGAAGACCTCCTCCGCCACGGCGTGCTCGCCGGTCAGGGCGAGCACGTAGGCGTACAGGGAGTCGCGCTGTTCCAGGAAGCGCTTGGTGAGATCGGCTGGTTCCATGCTCCGCCCCCCTCTCTGCAAAAAAAGGCCGGCGCGGAACGATGTCCACGCCGGCCAGGTCGCTGCAGCCGACCGTCTCACGACGGCCTGGACTGGTTGCGGATCGGAATCAGTGTTCCTTCTTGGGGGCCTTGCCGGACTCGATCTTGGTGGCGACTTCCTTCTCGACGGTGACCTTGACCTTCATGTCGGCCTTGAGGTCGGCGAGGGCCTTCTTTTCGCCATTGATGACGACTTCGGTCTTGTCGTCGGTCTTGATGGTGTGCTCCTCTTTCTTGCCCTTGATGACCAGCTTGTTGTCGGCGTAGGAGACCACGACGCCGGAGATCGGCTTGGCGGCGTGCTCGCCGGCCGGGGTGGCGTGCTCTTTGTCTTCAGCGGCGACGAAGCTGGCGCCACCGACGGAGAAACCGGCGACGGCGAGAAGGGCGAGAAGGGTACGGGACATGAGGACTCCTGGGCCGCGGTGCGGCTGGATGGGGGTTGCGCTAACAAGGCGGAGCAGCTTGCCCGAGGTTACCAAAAAATCCACCAGGAGGACCCACCCCGTCTTGTCCCAGCCGCGCAATCGTTGGCAATGCTGCGAAAAGCAACCGTCGCCGGGCGTGCCGAACGGCATTCGCCGCCGCCTCTGAAGGGTGCGGAATCCCGCATATGGCTTTGGCCGTCTGCTGGATCCAGGCCCGGCTGGCCTTTTGCCCGAGAAAAAATCCTCGGGAAAACCGCAGGAGTGTCCCAGAGGCAAGGCGGGAGGAGGGGCTTTGCCAGCGCCCGACGACCGGCAACCGACGTTGCAGGCGGGGCGCTGTCGCGATTTGTGGTTCAGATCAGAGCGAGATCGGTGCCCAGGAACGAGCGTTCGCAGTAGCAGCAGCGCACGCGCAGCGGTTCACGTCCGACCACCGCCAGACGCGAGGACCAGCGTTCGTGGTTGGTGACGCAGTTGGGGTTGGCGCAGCGGGCGACGTCGACGAATTCGGCCGGAACCTCGACCGGCAGCTTCCGCACCACCTGGTAGTCGTGGATGATCGACACCGTGGCCCCGGGCGCGAGGAGGGCGAGGCACGAGGCGGCATGGGCGCTGATCTCGCGCCCGGCGATCTTGACCACGCCTTTGCGACCCATGCGCGAGGAGCGCAGGTTCGCCCCGATGAAGAGCTGGTCCCCGGAACCAGCGAGCATGGCGGCGACCTTGAGCGTCACCGCCGTGGGGATGTGGTCGATCACCGACCCATTGGAGATCGCCTCGACCTGGCGGATGCGGCTGCCCGAGGTGGTGGGGGGATCCTGGTTCATGCCAGCCTCCCGAGCACGAGCGCGAGCAGGGCCTGGCGCACCGGGATGCCGTTGCCGGCCTGGGCGAAGTACTGGGCGTGCGGAGTGGTATCGACGTCGGTGGCGATCTCGTTGACGCGCGGCAGCGGGTGCAGGATGCGCATGCCGGGCCGGGCGCCGGCGAGCATCGCGGCGGTCATGCGGTAGCTCGCCTTGACGTGGTCGAATTCGAGCGGATCCGGGAAGCGTTCCTCCTGCAGGCGCGTCATGTAGAGGATGTCGCTCTGGGCTGCGGCCTCCTGCAACGAGGCCACAGGGCGGACGGCGATGCCGGCCTGGCGCGCCTCCTCGAGGTATTGCTCTGGCAGCTCGAGTCCGCGCGGGGCGACCAGCAGGAGATTGATCCGGAAGTGGCAGAGCGCATGCACCAGGCTGTGCACGGTACGGCCGTAGCGCAGGTCGCCGGCGAAGGCGATGTCGAGCGTGCGTTCGCCGGTCGCAAGCGCCGGCTGGAGCTTGGCGATGGTGTAGAGGTCGAGGAAGGTCTGGGTCGGATGCTGGTTCGCGCCGTCGCCGCCGTTGATCACCGGAACGCGCGAGACCTCGGCCGCCAGGCGCGCGGCGCCATCGCGGGGATGCCGGATGACGATGACATCGGCGTACTGCTCGACCATGCGGATGGTGTCGGCCAGCGACTCGCCCTTGCGGGTGCTGGTCGAGGCGACATCGCTGAAGCCGATGACGCGGCCATCCTGGTGCAGCATCGCGGCCTCGAAGCTGAGCCGGGTGCGCGTGCTGGGCTCGAAGAACAGCGTCGCCATGACGGCACCGGCGAGCAGCTTGCCGCGTCCGCTGGCCTCGACCTCGGCGGCGCGGGCGAGGATGTGGAGGATCTCCGCGCGCTGGAAGTCGGCGATGGAGATGATGTCGCGTCCGGTGAAGTCCACGGGCGGGATGCTAGGACCAGTGTCCGGAGCGCCAGTTCCGGTTCCGCGCCGGTCGGCCGGAACCCGGTCGGCATTCATGCCAATCTGAAGACCAGGATGGCGACCACCGTCAGCAGGGCGAGGATGAGGAACAGCCAGGGCGCGAGTCCGACCACATTGCGCTTGGGTTCGTCGGCGAACGCCGCGCTGTTCTTCTTGCGGATGGTCGACGATCCGGTCCCAACCGGGGGGGGATGCGGGATGAAGTCGGTGACCGGCACGTTCCCGGCCTGGACGGGCGCAGCGACCGCCTGGCTCTGGGGTTGCTGGCCCTGGACCGGCTGGGCGCGGCTGATCGCCTTGACGATGGCGGCGGATACCGGCTTGGCCGTCGCCTCGGCCTGTTCGGATTTGCTCCGGTGCTTGGACAGAATGCGCGAGGTGATCCGCTCCAGACGCTTGGCGGAATCATCATCCGTGACCGTGGCGGTGGTCTGATCCTGGGATTCGGCGGGCTTCTCGCTCGGGCGCCGGAGCGGGCTCTTGACCACCAGCGGCTTCTTCAGGAGCCGCATGTGCTGGGTCGAACCTTCGATCTCGCGGATCGCCTCCGCACAGGCGGCGGCGAAGGCCTCGCCCGTGGCGAAACGGTCCTGGGCCCGTTTCGCCATCGCCATCATCACCAGCTTGCGCGTGATCTGCCTCAGACCGGGCACGATGCGCAGCGGATCCGGCACCGCCTCGGTCAGATGCGCACTCATGATCGCGCCGGGACTGGTGCCGGTGAAGGGCGTCTCGCCGGTGATCAGATGGTAGACGGTCGCACCCAGTCCGTAGATGTCGGAACGACCGTCCAGCGCCTCGCCGCGGATCTGCTCCGGCGACATGTAGAGCGGCGTGCCGATGGTCATCCCGGTCTGGGTCAGGCGGTCGTCCTCGCGGTTGGACTTGACCAGGCCGAAGTCGATGAGCTTGGCCTGGTCGCGGGCGGCATGCAGATCGCCATCGATCGCATCGCGGACGACGAGGATGTTCTCGGGCTTGATGTCGCGGTGGATGAGCCCGGCCTTGCCCCAGACGTGGCCGAGCCCTTCGGCGATCTGCGCCACCGCGCGCAGGACGTAGCCTTCGGGCAGGACCCGGTGATGGCGCAGCAGATCCATCAGGCTGAGACCCTGGATGTACTCCATCGCCAGGTAGCAATGCCCGTCGCATTCGCCGCTCGCCAGCACCGCGGCGATGTTGGGATGCTCGATGCCGACCAGCGAGGTGGTCTCGCGGTGGAAACGGGTGACGAAATCCCCTTCGCCGGCGAGGCGCGAATTGATGGTCTTGAAGGCGACGGTGCGATTGGTGGCGAGCTGGAGGGCGAGGTAGACCGTGCCCATGCCGCCCGCACCGAGCTTGCGCAGCAGACGGTATTCGGGGAAGTGCGCCTGGTGGCTCGCGAGCAGATCCAGCTCGGTGGACTGCTCCTGGTCGAGCTTGCGATGCTCATGCAGCCAGCGTCCGAGGGTCATCGGATGCAATGGCGCCGCCTCGCCGATATCGTGCCGCAACCTGCCGATACCGCTCTCGGTCGACCAGCCATTGGCCACCAGCGCATGCGCCAGGGCTTCCAGCTGCGTCGGCAAGGGAGATAGTTCCATGGTATCCGGCATGGTTGAGCCGTGGTCTTCATACCACGCAATCGGCGGGGATGGAAGCGTCTTCTTGCCCGGTATCACGCCCGTGCTCGAAACGCCCGGCGATCCGGCGGATCCTCGACGCCGCTGCCGCACCGGCCGGTCTGCAGCGGGAACCGTTGCAGGGATGGCGGCTTGCGGGGGGGCGGGATCCGGCGTACCGTTGCGATGCGCGATGCCTGCCAGGGTGCGGGCGCGGGCGGAAGCCAACCGGAGACCACATGGCGCTGCATCTGCGGCAGAACATGAACATGCGGATGGAGCAGCGGCTGAAGCTGACTCCGCAGATGATCCAGTCGATCGAGATCCTGCTCCTGCCGCAGATGGCTTTGGAAGAGCGCATCATGCACGAGGTCGAGACCAATCCGGTGCTCGAGATCGCCGACGGCCCGGACATGGGCCAGGTGCCGGCCGATGCGCGCCATGCGACCGACGTGGCCGATTCCGGCGCCAGCGATGGCGGCGGCGGTCCCGGCGACAAGTTCCGCGACGCCGACCAGGAATGGATCTGGAAGCGGAAGTCGGCGCACCGGGACGACGATTCCCCCGACAAGATGGCGGCGCTGGAGTCGACCCCCGAACGTCCGCCGGTGCTCGCCAACTTCCTCATCGACCAGCTGCGTTTTCTCGAACTCGAACCCGAGGTGCGCCACCTCGCCGAGGAGATCTGCTGGCAGCTCGACCGCAAAGGCTACCTGACCGTCACCCTGCCCGAGCTCTTCCCCGAGGAGAACCTCGAACACGCCGAGCATGCCTGGGAGGTCGTGCGCAAGCTCGATCCCGCCGGCGTCGGCGCACGCGACCTGCGCGACTGCCTGCTCCTGCAGCTGGCGCGCGAACCCGGCGACAACGCCTTCGAGATGGCGCTCATCCGCGACCACCTCGACGACGTGCTCAAGAACCGCCTGCCGGTGATCGCGCATGCACTGGGCGCCAGCGTCGACCGGGTGCAGGAGGGCGTCGCGGTCATCGCCAAACTCGACCCGAAACCGGGCCTGCCCTACGCCAGCGGCCAGAATCATATCGTGGTCCCCGATGTCACGGTGGAGCGCGACGAGCGCGGCGAATGGATCGTCTCGGTGCCCGACGGCCGCCTGCCGCGGATCGAGGTCAGCCAGTCCTACCACCAGCTCTACACCCAGGGCGCCGGCGACGACAAGGAAAAGGCCTACCTGAAGGAGAAGATCGCCAGCGCCCGCTTCATCATCGACGCGGTGCAGCAGCGCAAGCGCACCCTCCTGCGCATCGTCAGCGAGATCATCAAGCACCAGACCGCCTTCCTGGAGCAAGGCGTCGAGCAGTTGCGTCCGCTCATGCGCCAGGACATCGCCGACCGCATCGGCATGCACGTCGCCACCGTATCGCGCGCGGTGAAGGACAAGTACATCCAGACCCCGGGCGGGGTGCTGCCGCTGGCGGCGTTCTTCTCGGGCGGCATCGCGACCCAGGATGGCAGTGAGGCGGAAAGCTCGAAATCGGTGAAGATCCGCATCCACAAGCTGATCGAGAAGGAGGACAAGAAGAACCCCCTCTCGGACCAGGAGATCGCCGACATCCTGGCGAAGGACGGCCTCGACATCAGCCGGCGCACGGTGACCAAGTACCGCATCGCCGACGGCATCCCCTCGACCCGCCAGCGGCGGATGTACTGATGTGCGCCCGGCGTACCTGATCCTGATCGGCGCCTTCGCCGCTCCGGTAGCGGTCGCCGCCGAGGGCCAGGCCCCCGCCACGCCCGCGGTCGAACCCCTGGCCGCCTTGAGCCGGCTCGGACTGCCCAGCCAGGACGCGGTGCTGACCTCCTCACCGGGGCGGGCCAGGCCGATCCAGCCCGCTCCCGCCGCCGCGTTGAGGTTCCTGTGGGAGGACAGCCGCTCGCTGGTCGTGATCGAACCCGGCGCCGGCCGCCTGCGCACCGCCTGGGTGCTCACCCTCAAGGCCGAGGCCCTGCACCAGATCGCAGTCGCCTATCGTGGCCGGGCCTACCGCGACCAGAACGGCGCCATCCACGTCGACGCCCACATCGTCGACCGCAAGCAGGGCATGGTCGGGGTCCAGACCGGCAACTGGTTTCCCGACAGCTTCGCCTTCCCCGGCGGCGACCGGGTGGTCGCGATCGACGACCAGAAAAACGCCCGTCTCAACGGCGGCACGGTGGATCTCGCCCTCACGCCGCAGGACGGCGAGGCCTTCGCCCGCCTCGCCCATCTCGCCCGCTGCGTGAACGAAGAGTGTTTCTGAGCAGCCATCAGGCTGCCCACGGGGAGCGCCGAAGGCGCGTTACGGGGCGGACAAGAACCTGGGTCGGCGAAGCTGGCCCTTCCGGCGCAGCCGGAACCCCGCAGAGCGGGGAGGTTCTTCGGAGGCGGAAACCCGCGCTGAACCTGCCGTCGCCGGTCGCCTTGCGACCCGTGCCGTGCTCCGGACCATGCCGGCATGCCCACCCCGTTCGATCCGGAACGCCTGCGCGTCGCCATCATCCATGAATGGCTGGTGACCTATGCGGGGTCGGAGAAGGTGACCGCCGAACTGCTGACCCTGTTCCCACGCGCCGAGGTCTTCACCACCGTCGACTTCCTGCCGGCGGATCAGCGCGCCTTCCTGCGCGGTCGCCCGGTGCACACCTCGTTCATCCAGCGCCTTCCTTTCGCCAGGCGGAAATACCGGGGTTACCTGCCGTTGATGCCGCTCGCGATCGAGCAGTTCGATCTGTCCGGCTTCGATCTCGTGATCTCGGTCGCGCACGCGGTGTCCAAGGGCGTCCTCACCGGGCCGGACCAGCCGCATGTCTGCATCTGCTGCTCGCCGGCGCGCTACGCCTGGGATCTGCAAGCGCAGTACCTGCGCGAATCCGGCCTGACCTGGGGACCGCGCATGTGGCTGGCGCGCTGGCTGCTGCACCGCTTCCGCATCTGGGACGCGCGCAGCGCCGACGGGGTGGATTCGTTCGTCGCGATCACCCGCTACATCGGCCGCCGCATCGCGAAATCCTACCGCCGTGATGCGACGGTGATCCATCCGCCGGTCGATGTCGAACGCTTCACCCCCGATGACCGGCCGCGCGAGGATGTCTTCCTCGCCGCCAGCCGGGTGGTGCCCTACAAGCGTCTCGACCTGCTCGTCGCGGCCTTCGCCCTGATGCCGCAGCGCCGGTTGCAGGTCATCGGCGACGGCCCCGGTCTGGCGAAGCTCCGCAAGATCGCCGGCGCCAACGTCGAGATCCTGGGCTGGCAGCCGGACGCGGTCCTGCGCGAACGCATGCGCCGCTGCCGCGCCTTCCTCTTCGCCGCCGAAGAGGACTTCGGCATCATCCCGGTCGAGGCCCTGGCCTGCGGCACCCCGGTGATCGCCTACGGCCGGGGCGGCGCCACCGAGTCCATCGTCGATGGCGTCACCGGCACGTTCTTTGCCGAGCAGACCGTGGAATCGGTGCGCGACGCGGTCGAACGCTTCGCCGCCGCCCCCGCCCCGGATCCCGCCGCCTGCCGGCGCCAGGCCGAGAAGTTCTCGATCCCGCGCTTCCGGGCCGAGATCCTCGAACACCTGCGCCAGGTGTTCGAGGCTTATCCCCGCTGAGTGCAAGTCCGCTGCGCGTGAGTCCCGCTGCGCGCGTGGCGCTCAGGCCGGCCGGGCGGCGCGGATGCGGTCGCACAGCTCGCGCACCGCGCCACGACCGCCGCGCCGATTCAGCCGCACTTCGCAGATGGCGCTGACCTCGGGCGCGGCATCCGCCGGACACGCGGATACGCCGGCGAGATGCAGGCAGCCCAGGTCTCCATCATCGTCGCCGACATAGGCGGCCTGCGCCGCCGTCACGCCGAGTTCGGTGCACCAGGCCCGCAGCACCGGCACCTTGTCCTTGCAGCCGTGCGCGACGCGGGTGATGCCGAGCTTGGCGCAGCGGGCGCGCACCGATGGGCTATCCTCGGCGGTGATGATCCCGAGTTCGATGCCGAAGCGCCGGCGCAAGCCGACAAGTCCATGCGCGTCGCGGGTGTCGAAGCGTTTGAGCGCCTCGCCTTCGCCGCCGTAGTACATGCCGCCGTCGGTGAGCGTCCCGTCGACATCGCAGACGACCAGGCGGACGCGGGCGAGCCGGCGTTCCAGCGCCGCCGCTGCGAGCCCGGGCAACGCGGCCGGATCACCGTCCCAGCGCGCGCCGGGCATTTCCAGTGCAACCGGCAGGGCGAGCGCGGCGGGATCGTCGCGTTCCCAGGCGCTACGCGTCAGCGCCACCAGGGCGCCGTCCTCGGCCAGCGCCTCGCCGGCGCCGCGCCGGCCGTCGGGGCCGCGCAGGCGGCCGGTGGGGACCACGCTCACCGCCGCCGGTGCCCCGGCATCGAGAGCGCCCAGAACCTGGGTGACCTGGCCCGCCTCCAGCAGCGCGGCATCCGCACTGGCGAGCAGCAGGCGCGACCACGATCCAGCCGACGCCGCGGTCGAACGCATCGCCGCCACGGGATCGATCTCCAGCGCGTCGCGCTGCACCGCGACCAGCGGCACCTGAGCGGCGATGCTGGCCACCGTCGCGTCAGCGGTGCGCAGATGCACCGCCGTGATGGCGGGACAGCCGGCGAGGGCGGCCAGGCAGCGCTGGAGGGCGGGCCGGGATCCGACCGGGCGCAACGCGGCGGCGGCCTGCGCGGCGGTGACCGTGACGATGGCGATGGTGGCACCGGAAGTGGAGGTAGCGGAGAGAACGGTCATGGACGGCGCTCCTGGGGCATGCGGATCCTCACACGATCAGGCGTTCGAACCACTCCCGCGCCCGTTCGCGGGTCAGATGCAGATCCTCGTCCATCGCCGCGAGCGAGGCATAGCCGCAACGGCGGGCGAGGGCGGCACGCGGACCGGGTTCGGTCGGGATCGAACTGACCGCCTTGCCGGCGGCGAGGCGCATGCGCGATTCGATCTGGCGCAGGCGCTTGAGGCCGGTGCTCAGCTCGACCGCCGCGATGGGCGACATCGCGCCGCAGGTGCCGAGGTGGCGGATCAGGGCGACGGTGCCCTGGCCCTCGGGCAGCGAGGCCGGATCGCGGCCGAGGCAGAGGTACTGGCAGATGAACTCGTGGTCGACGTAGCCGCCCTTGCCGCGCTTGAGATGGTCGCGCCCGGCCACGGATTCCTCCAGGCGCTGGCGCATGGCGCGCACCTGGGCCGCGGCATCGCCAGGCAGGGGCCGTCCGATCGCGGCGGCGCGCACCAGCTCGACCGCCTCGGCGCCCAGGCGCGGATCGCCGGCGACCACCCGGATGCGCACCATCGCCAGGCGCTCCCAGACCTCGCGCGGCTCGTTCCAGTAGCGCGCGAGCGCGGCCGTGGTCGCGACCAGTTCGGACTGGTCGCCATAGGGCCGCAGACGCGGGTCGAGCTCGAAGACGCGGCCTTCCTGGAGACAGGCCATGAGATCCTGCGCGACCTTGGTCCAGAACTCCTCGCCGCCGCGATCCTGGCGCGGGCAGTGGCCGCCGGGATCGCAGACGAAGATGACGTCCATGTCCGAGGCATAGGAGAGCTCACCGCCACCGAGCTTGCCCAGGCCGAGCACCGCGAAGCGGGTCGGCCGGCCGGATTCCATCGGCACGCCCCAGGCGCGGGCGCGCTCGGCGACGATGCGCTGGAGCGCCGCCGCGATCACCGCGTCGGCGACGGTGGTCAGGCGGCGGCCGACCTGCTCCTGGTCGGCGCCCTCCAATTCGCGCACCGCGATGACCGCCGTCTCGCGTGCGACGAGGAAATGCAGGGGCGGCGCCGGGTTCGCCAGGCCCTGCACGAGCGAACGCGCCTCGTAGTGCAGGGCCGACACCGGTTTATCGCGCGTCGAGAGCGTGTCGCAGATCTCGTCCGGCAGGCCGGGCACGGTCGCGAACAGCTCGACCAGGAAGTTCGACCAGCCGCACAGCGAGACGAAGAGCTCCAGGATCAGCGGACGCTGGCCGAGGAGATCGAAGAAGGTCGCCCGCCCGCCCACCGCCGCCACCACCCGCGCGAGGTTGGCCAGGGTGCGATCCGGCTCCGGGGTCTCGCCGATGAGGTGCAGCAGGAGGGGCAGGATGAGCACCAGGCTGCGCTCGGTGCGCTGGCGCGAGAGGACGAAGAACGGCTCGACCGCCAGGGCGCGCAGGTTGGCCGCCGCCGCCGCGACATCGGTGAAGCCGATGCGGCCGAGGAAACGCCCGGCCAGGCGCGCGTCGGCCTCGCCCTGGACGATGAGCGCGAGCAGCGCGTCCTGCGCCTCGGGCACGGCGAGGAAATGGCGAGTGCAGAGTTCGCGCACCCGGCGGCGGACACGGTCGAGCTCGGCGTCGAAGCGCTCCAGCCCGTCCGGGCCGAGATGCCCGCAGCGGGCCGCCACCGCCCGCCGCGCCGGCGCCGCGACCGGGATCTCGTGCTCCTGCCGATCCTCCCAGATCTGCAGGCGGTGCTCGACCTGGCGCAGCCAGAGGTAGTGGCGGATCAGCTCGTCGGCGTCCGCGCGTGGCAAGATACCGCGATCGGCGAGGGCGCGCAGGGTCGGGATGGTGGAGCGGCTGCGCAGCCCCGCATCGCGGCCGGCGTACAGCAGCTGGAAATACTGGGCCAGGAACTCGATGTCGCGGATGCCCCCCGCCCCGGTCTTGATGTTGGCCGACTGCGCGCGCTCCTCGATGCGCCGGCGCATGGTGCGCGCCTCGTCGATGACCTCCCACGGCGGATCGACCGGATGGATCCAGGGTCCGAGTTCGCTGAGCAGGCGCTCGCCCACCGCCATCGCTCCGGCGATGGCGCGCGCCTTGAGCATCGCCTGCCGTTCCCACGGCCGGCCGACCGACCAGTAGTAGTCCTCGGTCTCTCGCCGCGACAGGGCGAGTTCGCCGCGATCGCCCTCGGGCCTCAGGCGCATGTCGATGCGGAAGATGCGTCCGGCCGCGGTCGGCTCGTCGAGGATGCGCACCACCTCGGCGCCCAGGCGCTGGAAGGCCGCGTGATGGTCGAGGTCGGGGATCTCGGGATCAGGCGGTTCGTAGACGAAGATGAGGTCGATGTCGGACGAGTAGTTCAGTTCGCGCCCGCCGAGCTTGCCCATGCCGAGCACGGCGAAGCGCTGGAGCGCGTCCAGCCCCGGGTGGCGCACCTCAACGCGATGCGCTGCGAGCGCCAACGCCGCCTCGACCAGCACGTCGGCGAGGTCGGACAGCTCGCCGACCACGGCGGGGAAGGCCAGGGCCTCGACCGCATCGCCGAGCATGATGCGCATGAGGTGGCGGTTCTTGAAGCGCGCGAGCCGGCAGCGCAGCTCCTCAGGATCGTCCGGCGCGCCGTCCGCGAGCGCCGCCGCCAGTTCGCGGGCCAGCTGGTGCCGGCCGAAGACGAAATGGTGCTCGTTGGCGGCGACCAGGCGCCGGAACGCCTCGGGATCGAGCATCGCCTGGGCCGCACCATGCCGGCTGACCGCAGCCAGGCGGAGGAATCCGACGACGCAACCGGGATCGGCGAGGCAGCCTGCGGCGCGCGGATCCTCCGCCAGGGCGTTCAGATCGCGGCGCGCCTGGTCCGGATCAGGCAGCGTGGAGATCAGGGTCGCGTTCGCGGCGATCAGGGCCGGCGCGGGATCGAGTGGATCGGCAGCGGTCACACGGGCAGTCTCAGGACGAGGTACCGGCCACAAGACCGGGCATGCCTGCGGTTCCGGCGACACTGGGTGCCACGCCGGGCCGCGAGGCGCCGGCTTGCCGGAAGGACGCCTTTGCGGATCGGGGCTGGACCGCATACTCGCTGCGTCGCCCGATCCAGGGCGCGACGGAGTCGTGATGCCCAAGCACAAGCTGATCGGCGAGATCCTGGTCGAGCACGAATCCTGCACCGAAGAGGCGGTGAAGGAGGCCCTGAACCGGCAGATGTCCGGGGACAAGCGCCTGATCGGGGCGATCCTGGTCGCGAACCAGGCCTGCCAGCCCGAAGACGTGGCGCGCGCCCTGGCGGAGCAGTGCGATCTGCGCTTCTACGACCTCGACACCTACGACATCCCGCCCCAGGTGCTGCACCTGGTGCCCGAGACCCTGGCGCGCGACAAGAAGGTCTGCCCGGTGCAGGTATCGGGCAAGACGCTGACCGTGGCGATGGCCAACCCGATGGACCTGGAAGCCGTCGACACGCTCCGCTTCTCGACCTCGCTCGCGATCGAGGTCGCCTGCGCGAGCGAACGCCAGATCCTCGCGGTGCTGGAAAAGCACTGGGGCCTGACCACCGAGAAGCTCGATCAGCAGCTCAGCGAGTTCACCCAGAACATGGAGGTGCGCGCGGCCGGCGATGATGGCGGCGACCAGGGCGACGACGCGATCATCGTCAAGTTCGTGCAGAACATCATCAGCGAGGCGGTGAAGGGACGGGCGTCCGACATCCACATCGAGCCGATGATCGACCACCTGCGCATCCGCTACCGCATCGACGGCGTGTGCATGACCATGGAGCCGACCCCGAAGCGCCTGCAGGGGCCGATCCTGCAGCGCCTGAAGATCATGGCCGGCATGCAGATCGAGGAGAAGCGCCGGCCGCAGGACGGCCGCATCAAGCTGAAGATCGGCGAGAAGAAGCTCGATCTGCGCGTCAGCGCCCTGCCGGCGGTGTACGGCGAATCGATCGTCATGCGCATCCTCGACAGCGAGAGCCTGCGCCTGTCGCTCGACGACATGGGCTTCGACCCCACCGACCTCAAGACCTACAACAGCCTGATCAAGCGGCCGAACGGCATCATCCTGGTCACCGGCCCGACGGGTTCCGGCAAGACCACCACGCTGTACGCGACCCTGTATTCGCTCAACACCGTCGACCGCAAGATCATCACCGCGGAAGACCCGGTCGAATACCACCTGTCCGGCATCAACCAGTGCCAGGTGAATGCGAAGATCGGCCTCGACTTCCCGCGCATCCTGCGATCGATGCTCCGCCAGGCGCCGAACGTCATCCTGGTCGGCGAGATCCGCGACGCCGATACCGCGCGCATCGCGATCAACGCATCCCTCACCGGCCACCTGGTCTTTTCCACCCTGCACACCAACGACGCTCCGAGCGCGATCACCCGCCTCATCGACATGGGCGTCGAGCCGTTCCTGGTCGCCACCTCGATCCAGGCCGTGGTGGCCCAGCGCCTGATCCGCACGATCTGCCCGAAATGCGCCGAGACCTACCAGCCGGACGCCAAGACCCTGATGTCGCTCAACCTCAAGCCGGAGCAGTGGTCCAACCATCCCTTCAAGCGCGGTGTCGGCTGCGACCACTGCCACGGGTCGGGCTTCCGTGGCCGCAAGGGCATCTTCGAACTGATGGTGATGAACCAGCAGTTGCGCGACCTCGCCTTCAACAAGGCCCCCTTCCAGGAGGTCCGCAAGGCGGCGATCGCCAACGGGATGACCACGCTCGCCCAGGACGGCGTGCGCAAGTGCACCGCCGGCATCACCACGGTCGACGAGGTCGTCCGCATGGCCAAGGTCGACGACTGACCAACCGGGCTCAGCCGCGACCGAGGGCCTCCAATTCGTCCTCGTCGTAACCCAGGTAATGGCCGAGTTCGTGCAACAGGGTCTGGCGCACCTCCGCATCGAACTCGCGCGCCGCGGTCGCGGCGTGCTCATGGGACCGACGCCAGAGATGGATACGCGGGCTGAGTTCGCCCGGCGCCGCGGATTCGCCCCGTGGCGCACCTTCGAACAGGCCCATCAGTTCCGGATCCTCATGGTCGCCCAGCTCGATGGGCAGGGCGTAATCGGCCAGGCAGAGGGTGACCTCGTCGAGGGCTGCCTGGAGCGGCGCAGGCAGCGCATCCGTCGCCAGGGCCACCGATCGCTGGAACCTCGCCCAGGAGACCCGGTAGGGCGGGGCGCACGGATCCGATTTCGCCCGGGATGCACGCAGGAAGGCCCGGTCGGCCTGGATCAGGCGGCCGCTGCGTTCCAGGGCGCAACCCAGCCACCACCAGCCATCGCCGTACTCGGGGAAGGACTCCACCGCATGACGAGCGAGGGCTATCGCACGTTCCGTCCGACCCAGCCGGTAGGCCTCCCAGGCAGGCTCCAGAAGCTCGGCCAGCCGCGGATCGACATCGCCCTGCACATCGGTCATGAGGCCATTCCAGCGCCGGGCCGCGCGGGACAAGCGGCAATCGCCCCGAGCCCGACGGACGCTATTGGCGGGTGATGGTCAGGGATCGCTTCGACACCTGGATCCCGTCAACCAGAAAGATCATGGTGTAGGTGCGGGTTGTCGCAGGCATCGGCACGGATGCGGACCAGACCGTACCGGAGACGGTAGCGTCGATGCCGTCGAGGGTGACCCGCCGCAGCCCGACCACATCCGGAACACCTCCCGACAGGCTGACCGTGTCAACCGTCATGGAGCTGGGGATGACGATGGGGGAATTGTCGCTGGAACCGGAGCTGGAATTGCCGCAGCCCGCCGCCAGGGCGAACGTGGCGAACAAGGCCAGGAGCGAGGACAGGGTTGATGCGGTGGTGCGCTGCATGGTGTCCTCGTTCAACCGCCGGTGATGGGGGTGGATTCGATCGTGACGGTGACCGAGCTCGGACTCGCTCCCTGGACCTGGATCGGGATGATCGTTGTCTGCGGACCATTTGCGGGACCGGGCGGCACGAGCGAGATGATGCCTGAATTCCAGTTGAGCGAACCGGACGTGTTCTGGTTGACGCCGTTGACGATCATGCTGGTGGCGCCTCCGGTCGAACCGGACAGCGCGGCACCGGACAAGGTGAATGCCGAGGTCGATGTCGCAGACATCGCCAGCACGGTGAACGGATCGGAGACGTCATTCTGGTTTCCAGCCGCATCGGTGACGGTCTTCTCAAGCAGGACGCAGGCGACCGAACCCTCGGTGACCGGGGTCACAGTGAACGTCCAGGACGTCGCACTGGTGACGATGTTCGTGGGCGTGAGGGTCGAAGTCCCATTGGTGACCTTGAGGGCTGCTGCCGCCTGGGGAACGGAAAGGACGCCGATCGGTTCGCTGAACGTCGCGGTCACCGTGAAGCTTGCCACCGGCAGGATCGCCGCCGTCGTGGTCATGGTCACCTTGGGAGGAGTTGCATCGACGACGAAGTTGATGGTCACCAGCGGGCTCGCATTGCCGGCGGGATCGACCACCAGGATATTGACCCTCTGCGCTCCATCGATGAAAGCCGTAGTGGTGATCGCCCATTGACCGGCGTCGTTGGCGACGATCTCGCCGACCTTGCCCCCCGCCCCGTTGCGTACCTGGACCGTGGCGCCTGCCTCGGCGATGCCGGCGAGGCTGAGCGTGCGGCGGTTGATGAGCTGGCCTTCGCTGATCCCGGTTATCCCGGAGGCTGGCGCAGGTGCGGTGGAGTCGAAGGTGACGACGGCCGTGTCGGTGGTGGTATGGCCGCCGGAATCCGTGACCCGCATCTGCACCGTGTACTGCCAGACCACGTTGGACGGCAGGGACGCGACCGACATCAGCGTCGTCACCGCATTGCTGGGGGTGAAGGTCGGCGCCAGGGCATCGATGGGATTCTTGGAGATCACGCTCCAGGCCACGGCCGGCGTGCCGAAGGCCTCCTGGTAGGATCCCGCCAGGGAAACAGAGACCTGGTTGGTGACCACGTCCGGTCCCGCCGAAACGGTGGACAGCCCATCGAAATTCACCGTCGTGTCATCGGTGGCCTGGTTTCCAGCCGCATCGATGACGGTCAGGCGGAAGATGTAGCTGCCCTCGGTGGGGAGGGAGACCGTGGTGCTCGGGGTATTGGTCGAACTGAAGGCTGCCGACAGACCGGACACCTGGGTCCAGGTATAGGATCTGATCGGCGCGATATCGGTCGAGGCCACGCCATTCAGGGTGACGGTGGCGGTGGTGCCGGAGCTGGAGAGATCGATCGACAACTTGACGAAGATCCACACCGCGGATCCATCGATGATGGGAGCGGAACCGATCCCGGTCGGACCATTGCCGGTCGATGCCGTGGTGCCGGCGGTGGTGCACCGGTAGTAGTTGCCGTCATTGAGCACCATACGGTCGACGGTGACCGGAGTCGACTTCGTCCAGACATCGGCGAAATAGACCCACGCCGCGGTGCCATCGGCGATGGGCGCCGTGCTGGTTCCCGCAGGACCGCCAGCCGCCGCTGACGTTCCCGAAGTTATGCATTTGTAGACCCGCCCGCCGTTGGTCGCGTAGACGCCTGAACTGTAGGCGGTCGAAGGGGCCCAGGCCACCGTGGAGGGACCGCCGGCATTCACCACCGGAGGCGAAGAATCGCGGATCAGGGTCGTGGTCGCGAACCCGGTATTGCCGACCAGGTCGGTGACGGTCAGGCGCAGGGTGTATTCGCCATCGAGGGTGGGGATGACGGTGGTGGTCGAGGTGGAATTCGGCTGGAAGCTCAGCGTTCCACCCAACGGAGCGCTGACGACCTCCCAGAGCACCTTGGCGATGCCGGTATCATCGCTGCCCGAGCCGGTGACCAGGGTCGGACCGTTGCAGTAGATCGGACCGACCGGCGGCTGGGCGGTGGGCGAGGTGCCGTCCACGACCAGATCGACCCCTGCTGCATTGTTCAGCCCCAGCAATCCGGTGGTCCCCTGGGCGACGTCGCGGGGAACATCGACGCGCAGACCGCCATTGCCAGAGATGGTGATCGGCATCGAATAGTTCGCCCCGGTCCCGGTCATGCTTCCTTTGGTGGCGGTCATGCCGGACAGGACCACATCGGAGGCGGTGAATCCCTGAACCGGCTGATCGAAGGCGAAACGAAGCACGATCTGGGTCGCTCCTGCCGGAACCACGACCTTGCCGTTGGAAGCCACCCCGCCATCGGCGCTGATGGTGACATTGGGATTGCGCAGCTTGAAGATGTAGAGTCCAGGCACCACCGGCGTCTGGTTCGAATCGATGTCGAGATTCAGCACCCGGGCGCTGCCCGAATTGGCGAGCTCGATGACGTGGTTCGGATTGCCATCGGCGGCGGTGATTCCGGCGCGGGCCGCAATGCCACCGGTGCCACCGACGCCGCCACTGGCGTCGCCGGTCGACCAGTTCACGGCTTCATAGCGGAACTCGATATCCATCTCGCCTTGATCGCCGATGGCAATGATCCGGACCTGGAAGGCGTTGAGCTTATCGACGTTCCGGGTGAAATAGCCGACGTCATCCCAGGTGGCGGTGAAGGTCTTCTTGGCCACGTCGACGTTGTACCACACCGCATTGCTGCCCTGGGATTTCCCGCCGGCTGTCGGGCGTTGCGATCCGGTACGGGTGTCCACGTGGGCCCACAAGGGGGCGATCATCGGCAAGCCCGCTGCCGAGGCCAAGGCCACTGGAGTGAAGGTGGCATCAGGACTGCCGAAGGTCAGGTTGCCGTTGTTGTTGACGTAGACGGAGTTGTAGCGTTGCCCGTAGAACGACATGCCGTTCGGGAAGATGGGCGTCAGATCGACCTGGCGCGAATAGTACACCGGTGGGATCAGCGGGATGACCGGATCCGCCCCGGGGGGGAGCTTGGTCTGGCCGAAGCCGAAGGGTCCGCCCATGTCATTGACGAGGTCGACGGCAGGAAGCATCAGGCCGAAGCAGGACAACAACAGGATGGAGAGCAGACGCATAGAAATTCTCCTGGGCGCGGCCGCGATTTGCGGTCGTAATGCGAACGAGGCAAGCATCATTTCCGCGCTTTGTCCCAGGGTGCATCCCCGCGTGTGAGTCTCAGGCGGCCTCAGGCCTAAAGGAAGACGCGGCTGGTGTCAGCCAACGAAAACCCCCCGGCACCGCACCGAAGCACGGGTCCGAGGGGTCGGAACGGACGCCAGGTTCAGTGCGCGGTCTTCTTGGAACTCGTACCGGACTTCGATTGGCTGTGCTGGGTCGGCTTGGTCTGGCCGGCCTGGCCGGCCTGGCCGGGCTTCTGCGGCTGAGTCTTCGCCGCTTCCTTCTCGGCCTTGGCCCGCTCGGCCGCCTCCTGGAGCTTGCGCTGGTGCTCGGCGATGGCGGCCTTGAGCTGGGTCTCGACCTCGGCCTTCACCTGGTAGGACAGATCATTGAGGAGTTCCTGGCGGATCTCGCTCTTGAGCTCGTTCTTCAGGGCGGCGCGCTCCTTCGCCTTCTCCTCTTCGCCGCAGCCGGACAGCAGCAGCAGGGCGGACGGAAGGGCGATGACGGCGGCGAGGGTGCGGAAGCGGATCATGGGGTCCCCGTGGGGGTCGGGAGGGTGGTCGGGTGGAGGGACGGCAAGTTGGCAGGCTGAGATGGTAGCAAGCGTTTTCGCTTGTCACGTCCCCAGTCGAACCCGAGGCGTTCAGTCGTCCCGCAAGCCGGACGGCAGGTGCGGCACACGTCGATCCGGACCCGGGTTGGGGTTGGGCCGCATGACCTTCCCGCTAGGCTTTCTTCATGCTACGCGCCCTGGTGCCGCTGCTGGTCCTGACCCAGGCGCTGGCGCTTGAACCTCCGACCGGCATCGCCGCCTTCGTCCTGCCCGACCGCGACGAGGCGCGTGTGCTCGATTCCGCAGCTATCCCCTGCGGTGGCGCCCTGGTGGTGATCGACCGCGACGGCAGCGCCCTGTCCCTGCGCGAGGCGCTGCCGACGGAAGCCGCCGAACCGGCCCGGACCTTCCCGGTCATCATCGGGGGGCGCCGGCGGACGGCGACGGTGGTCCGCCATGGAGCGGTCACCGGCGCGGTGCTGCTGCGCATCGACCGGCTGCCCGACGGGGTGGTTCCGCTCCCCTGCATCTCCAGCCAAGGCGTGGCGGTCGGCGACGAGGTCTGGTCGGCCGGCAACGGTTTCGGCGCGGCCGAGCTGGACGGCATCGGCGCCATCTCGCGCGGCACGGTGAGCGGTCTGTATGCCATCCCCGATGACAGTCCGCCGGTGCGCGGCCGTGGCGGCCGGGTGCTGAGCGCCTATCGCGGCCCGGCGATCGAGGTCGACGCGGCGGTGAACGATGGCGACCAGGGCGGGGCGCTGCTCGACGCCCAGGGACGCCTCATCGGGCTGGTCAGCCTCGGCATCGCGCGCGAACGCCGGCTGGGCACGGCGGTGCCCTTCGACCGCATCGCCGCCGATCTCGACCTGCCGACTCCGAGCGCACCGGCGCACCCGAAGGCCTCCTCCGCGCTCGCGGTGGCCGCGCGCCAAACGGCCGGCGCGCTCGTGCTGATCGCCATCGACCGTCCCAAGGGGCCAGGCAACCCGCAACCGTTCCCGCGCCCGACCCGCACCGTCGACGCGGTGCCCGCCTGGGAACGCGGCAGATTGCAGGAGGCCTGGAACGCCTACTGGCATCAGCAGCAGATCTTCTTCACCGACCAGCCGGTGTGCGCCCTGGTGGTCGGAGCCGACGAACTCGTCACCAGCATGAGCAACCTGCACGGCGAGGCCAAGGGAGGCCGGGTGCTGCTGCCCAACCGGACGGTCGCCTGCTCGGTGGTGGCCATCCATCGCGGCTTCGACCTCGCCCTGCTGCGCAGCGAGGAACCGCTCGGGATCGCGCCAGCCGGGCTCGCCCCGACGCGCCCAGCGCCCGGGACCCCGCTCGGCCTGCTCGGCCGCCATGACCCATCGATCGCCTGGACGATGACCTCGGGCATCGTCTCGGCGGTCGATCGCCGCTTCGGCCAGTCGCCGCAGTCCTATGTCCAGACCGACGCGCGCGCCAACTACGGCAATCTCGGCGGAGCCCTGGTCGATGAACGTGGAGCCGTGACGGGGATGCTGATCAAGCTGGGCCCCGATCCTTTCCTGCCCTGGCTCATCAACAGCGGCGTCGCCCTGTTCATCGACGCGCCCAGCATCGTGACCGCGCTGCCCGGCCTGCGCCAGGGCCGCTCGGTCGAGGAATCCCAGACCATCGGGCTCGGGGTCATGATCGTGCCCGGCCCGCGCGGCCGCCTGATGGTGCAATCCGTCCGGCCCGGCACCGGTGCGGCCAAGGCAGGGCTGCAGGCGGGCGATACGATCGAACAGGCGGACGGCATCGCCGTGGTCGACCATCAGGCCTTGACCAAGCTGCTCATGCGGCACCGCCCTGGGGACAAAGTCGCGCTATCGATCCGTCGCGCCGGAAAATCGCTGCGGATCGAGGTGGAGCTGACGGTGTTCTGATGTCCACGACCCCCCTCCTTCCGGCCGCCCGCTGGTGCCGATCCGCTCTGCTCGCAGCCCTGCTATCCCTGCTGCCCCTGCTGCTGCCGGCCGGGGAATCCACCGTCCGCCTCCAGGCCGAACTCCACACGCCGGCCCTGGTCGAACGGCTGGTGCGCGCCTATGCCTTCGTCGGCGGCGGCAGCGGCGTCTTCCTGTCCCGCGACGGCCTGGTGCTGACCAACCATCACGTCTTCATCAACATGGGCGACGACCTGGAGGTCCGGCTCGCGGGAGGACGCACCTTCGCGGCCGAACTGCTCGGCACCGATCCGGTCGGCGACCTGTCCCTGCTCAGGGTCCGCCCGGCGGACTCCTGGTCGCCCGGCGATCCACCGTGGAACTGGGCCGACCTCGCCCCCGCCGAGAGCCTGGTGCCGACGACCCCGGTCATCGCCATCGGCAATCCCTTCGGCCTGGGCAACCTCGACGACGTGCCCACGGTCAGCCAGGGCGTCCTCAGCACCGGGCGGATCGTGCGCGGCGACTATACCGACGCGGTGCAGGGTGATGCGCCGGTGAATCCCGGCAATTCCGGCGGGCCGCTCTTCGATCGCCGGGGCCGCCTCGTCGGCATCAACGGCCAGATCCGCTCGCGCACCGGCTTCCGCATCAACAGCGGCATCGGCCTCGCGATCACCGCGCCCCAGATCGCAGCCTTCCTGCCCCGCCTGCGCGAAGCCCAGGGCGGCGCGGTGCGCCACACCGCCCTGCCCAAGGGGGTGGAGCTGGCGACGACCGACGAGGGCGAGGTGAAGGTTGCCAAGGTCGAAGGCTCGCAGCTCAGGCCTGACGACATCCTGCTCAGCATCAACCAGCGGAGGGTGACCTCGCTAGCGACCGCGACCGGACTGTTCGCCTCGCTGCCCTGGGAACCAGGCGCGACCATCCCGGTCCTGGTGCGCCGCGACGGAAGCGACCTCGCGCTGGCGGTCGCCGCCGGCCGCACGCCGCTGCCCGGACGCGCCTACCACGGCTGGTCGGTCGACGAACGCCTGCTCGGCGGCAACCAGGCGCTGGTCCTCGATCACGTCGACGACGACAGCCCGGCCGCGCGGGCGGGGCTCGCCGCCGGCGACCGCCTGCTGACCATCAACGGCACCGCAGTGGCCGCGAAGGTCGACCTCCTGCGCGCCCTGCTGGCGGTCGAACCCGGCGACACCGTCGCGGTCGAGGCGGTCGGCCGCGATGGCACACGCAAGAACGTCAAAGTGCGGATCGCCAGCAAGGAATGAGGCCTGGCCTGATCCCGGGTCAGAATCCGCCGTCCCAGGTTTCGAGCAGGCGCTTCTTGCCGTCGTCGATCATCGCCTGCCAGAGCGCGTCGCACTGGCCGTCGATGTAGCGGTCGAGGGCGTAGCCGGTCCAGCCGATGCGGTGGTCGGTGATGCGGTTCTGCGGGAAGTTGTAGGTGCGGATGCGGTCGGAGCGGTCGCCGCTGCCGACCTGGTCCTTGCGCAGTTTCGCCCGTTCTGCCGCGAGGCGGTGCTGTTCCGCATCGAACAGGCGCGCGCGCAGCCAGCGCATCGCCTTGATCTTGTTGTCGTGCTGGCTGCGCTCGTCCTGGCAGGCCACCACCACGCCGGTCGGCTTGTGCACGATGCGCACCGCCGATTCGGTCTTGTTGACGTGCTGGCCACCGGCGCCGCCGGCGCGGAAGACGGTGATCTCGAGGTCGTCGGGGCGGATGTCGACCTCGGCCTCCTCCACCTCGGGCAGCACCGCCACGGTCGCGGCCGAGGAGTGGATGCGCCCGGCCGCTTCGGTCTCCGGCACGCGCTGCACGCGGTGGCCGCCGGATTCGTAACGCAGCAGGGCGAACGGGCCGATGCCGCGCCCCGAGCCGCGCACCTGGAAGGTGATCTCCTTGAAGCCGCCCTTCTCGCCTTCGCTGACCACCAGCGGCGACAAGGTCAGGCCGTGCTGGCCGCACCACAGGGTGTACATGCGCGCGAGGTCGCCGGCGAACAGGCTGGCCTCGTCGCCGCCGGTGCCGGCGCGGATTTCCAGGATCGCATCGCGCACCCCGACCCCGTCGCCGGCGACGAGCTGGGTCGTGATGCCGTCGATGATCTCGGCGCAGGCGCGTTCGTTCCCGGCGATCTCCTCGCGCGCCAGCTCGGCAAGCTCAGGCGAGGCCAGCAGCGTCCGCGCCTCGCTGATGTCGTGCTGCAGGCGCTTCCAGCGCGCGAACGGCTCGGCGATGCCGGCGAGGCGGGCGTGCTCCTTCACCGCGAGCTGGAAACGCGGCGTGCCGATCACCGCCGGATCGCTCATCTCGGCGGTGAGGCGCTCGTAGCGGGCGAGCAGCGTCTCCAGAGGGGCGGTGAGGTCGGGCACGGGTAGCGGCGATCCTGCGACGGGGTGGGGGAAATCCGGGCCGGCCGGGAACGCAAGAACCCGCCGGCGTGGCCGGCGGGTTCGTCGTGCGCTCGCAACGGGCGGCTACTGCGCGGCGGGCTTCTTCTTGAGCAGCGAGGTGATGCTGCCCGTCTTGTTGCCGTACTTGGTGCCGAACTTCTCGACCCGGCCGGCGGTATCGAGGATGCGCTGGGTACCGGTGTAGAACGGATGGCTGGCGCTGGAGACGTCGACCTTGAAGAGCGGATACTCGGTGCCGTCGATGGTCACCGTCTCGTGCGTCTTCGCCGCCGAGAGGATGCGGAACTGGGCGCCGGTCACGGTGTCCTGGAAGATCACCGGACGGACCTCGGGATGGATGTCGGGTTTCATGGGATTCAGGCCTTCGCTTTCTTCTGGTTCTTCCCGGCTTTGTCGGCGTTGGCCTTGTCGCCCTTGTCGGACTTCTCGGCTTTGTCCGTCTTCTCAGCTTTCTCAGCCTTGTCGGCCTTGTCCTTCTTGCCCGGCTTCTCGGCCTTGGCTTCATCGGCCTTCTTGGCCTCACCGGCGGCGGGAGCCTCGGCGGGTTCGGCGGCGGCCTCACCCTTGCCTTCGGACTTGGCCTTGGCGGCGGCGGCCTTGGCCTCGCGCTCCTTGGCGACCTGGGCCAGGGTCTCATCGAGCGACGGCGCGTTCGGGTCGGAGTTGACGACCTCGACGTTGATCGTCGCGGGCACGTTCTTGTGCAACCGGACCTCGACCGCGTAGCGGCCGAGCCGGCGGAACTTGTCATGCACGTGCACCTGCTTGGTGTCGAGCTTGACGCCCTTGGCGGCGAGGGCGGCGACGATCTCCTTGGCGCCGATCGAGCCGAACAGTTCGGTCTCGTGCGCGACGCGGGCGGCGATCTGGATCGTCATGCCGTCGACGGTCTTCTTCTGGACGTTGGCCTTGGCCTCGCGTTCGGCCTCGCTCTTGGCGGCCTTCTCGCGCAGGACCTCGATCTGGCGCTTGGCGGCCCCGCTCGCGGGGATCGCCATGGCGTAGGGGTAGAGGTAGTTGCGGGCGTAACCGGGCGGCACGCGGACGATGTCGCCCATGTTGCCCAGCTTCAGCACGTCCTGGACGAGCAGGACCTCGGTACGTTTTGCCATGATCGGGTTCCTTTACTCGCCCACATAGGGCAGAAGGCCGAGGAAGCGCGCGCGCTTGACGGCGAGGGCGACCTGGCGCTGGTAGAACGCCGACGATCCGGTGCGCTTGCGCGACGAGATCTTGCCTTGCGACGAGACGAGGCGGTTCAGGGTCGCGATGTCACGATAGTCGACCTGGAAGACATCGTCCTTGGTGAAGCGGCAGGACTTCGGCGCCTCGACGCGCTTGGCGCGCTTCGGCTTGCGTTTGAACTTGCCGCCCTTGGCTGCGGAGGGAAAGGCCATTGGGTTTATTCCAGAGGGGTGGGTGGTCGGAAGGATCAGAACGGAGGCTCGTCATCG
Organism: uncultured Candidatus Kuenenia sp.; assembly: GCA_964654285.1. Lineage (GTDB taxonomy): Bacteria > Planctomycetota > UBA11346 > UBA11346 > UBA11346 > BJHQ01. The sequence goes on along the minus strand of CAZZJC010000022.1, from coordinate 27,578 downwards.
CCCGCCGGAGGCGGCGCCGACGCGGCGCGCGCGGGGGCGGATTGAGCCGAGGAGGCGGGCGGGGCGCCGGCGTAGTCGCCGGCATCGCCGGCCGGCTGGCCGGCGGGATCGCCCGGCTTGCGCGGGGCGTCGAGGAACTGCACGGTGTCGGCGACGACCTTCAGCTTCTGCCGCTTCTGGCCGTCCTTGTCGTCCCACGAATCGAGCTTGAGGCGGCCTTCGATGAAGGCGCCACGGCCCTTGGTCAGGTACTGGCCGACCAGTTCGGCGGTGCGGCCCCAGGCCTCGACATCGACGAAGGTGGTCTCTTCCTGCTGGGTGCCGTCAGCGGCCTTGAAGCGCCGGTTGACCGCAAGGCCGAAGTTCGCAACCGCCCGCTCGTTGGCGAAGAAGCGCACCTGCGGATCGCGGGTGAGGTTCCCGGCCAGGAGCACGCGGTTGTAGTTGAGCGCCATGGCTCAACCCCTCTGCGAGAGCGGGTTGTAGGACGCGGCGGCGGCGGCGGTGGGATCGGCGGCGAGAGCGGCCTGGGCGGCGGCGGCGGCGGCGGCCTGTTCGGCCGCCTTCACGCGCTGGGCCTTGATCTTCTCAAGCGCCGGGCCTGGACGGGCGACGATGAGCTGGCGCAGGATGGTGGTGCCCAGGTTGGCGCGGCGCTCGATCTTCTCGATCGCCGCCGTGGGGGCGGTGAAGTAGGCGTTGAGGTACAGCGCGCTGGTCTCACCCTTGATCGGGTAGGCCAGGGCGCGTTCTTCCCATTTGACCAGTTCGAGGAACTGGGCGCCTTCGGCTTCGTAGGTCTGGTGCACGGCGGCGAGGATGCCGTCGTAATCGGCGCGCGCGGCTGAGGCGCGGACGAGGATGGTGGCCTCGTAGGTCTGCCGGGGTGCTGCGGTTGCAGTCATAGGTATTCCGGTGTTCGTGGGCTGATCGTTTTCAGCGACCAGAGGGCCGGTAGCGCCGGCCCTGAACGCTCGACGGCCCGGATTGGACCGTCGTCAGGCTGGTAATGAGCGGTCGGAGATCAGGGCTTGGGGCTGGCGGCCTTCTTCTTGGCCGGAGCCTTGTCGGTCTTCTCAGCCTTTTCGGCGCGCTCGGCCTTGTCGGCGGCCTTCGCCTGGGCCTTCTTGCTCTCGTCGCTCTGCGGCTTGCGCAGGCGGATCGCGGTGCGCGACTTCAGGCGCGCGGCGGCATTGCGGTGCAGGGTGTTGGTGCTCGCGGCCTGATCGACCCGCTTCGCGAATTCGCGGTAGAGCGTCTCGGCCTCGGCGGTCTGGCCGTCATGGACGGCGCGGTCGATCTTCTTGCGCAGGGTCTTGATCTCGGTCGTCCGATCGCGGTTGCGCGTGCGCCGTTCGAGGTTCTGGCGGAGGCGCTTCTTGGCGCTGCGGGTGTGGGGCATCGTGGGCTCTGGTCTGCTGGTAGGCTGGGTACGGTGGGGAGAGTGGCTGCTGGATGGGGATCAAAAGCTGGGGCGACGATTATTTCCGGTTGTCCTTGATGCGCGCGAGACGTTCGGCGGCGTCCTTGAATCCGAGGTCGATGGTGACCAGGCGGGTGAAGTGCTCGATCGCCTCCTTGGCGTTTTCGAGGTTTTCGTAGACGCGGGCGAGCTGGTACCGGACCTCCTTGGCCTCGTCGGCGGTGTCATCCTCCGCAAGGCGGAGGAACGAGTTAAACTGATCCGCCGCAAGATCAAGGAGATTCTTGCGCACAAAGCATTCGCCGAGGCTGCGGTGCGAGCTCTTGCGCAGGCGGGGGTCGTTGACGGAACGCTGGAATTCCGCAGCGGCGGCCTCGATCTGGCCGGCCTGGAGGAGGAGCGTGCCGAGGCGGAAGCGGTGGCCCATGTCGGTCGGCTGGCGCTCGACGCGGCGGCGGACCTCGGCCAGCTCGGCCTCGATCAGGCGGCGTTCTAGCCCAGCCACGTCGCCGCCGTTGCGGCGGGCGAGCCCGACCTGGCGCTTGGCCTCGGCGATCGCGACATCGCCCAGGCGCATGGTGATGTTGAAGTCGGCGGGATCGATCTCCTGCGCCTTGGTCAGGGCGGCGTGGGCCTCGGCCAGCTGGTCGAAGCGCAGATGGATGTCACCCTTCTTCGTCCAGCCGTTCTTGTCGTTGGGATTGACGGCCAGATCCTGGTCGAGGAAGGCGAGCACCTCGCGCGCCTCGTCCGGGGTGCGGACGATGCGGTTGAGCATCTCCAGCCGGCGCGCCTTGGCCGAATCCGCGACCTCGGAGCGGTAGTCGCCGGCCTTTTCCCCGCCAGCGGACTTGTCCGACTTGATGCGGTTGCGCGACTGGATGGTGAACTCGGCCTGCCAGTCCTTGAGCTTCTTCGAGGCCTCGCCGTGCGCCGGCATGGCCTTTTCCAGGTCGGCCAGGACCTTCAGCGCTTTTTCCAGACTGGCGGCGTCGGCGCCCTTCGAGATGACGCGGTACTTGTCGTAGTACAGGTGCGCGAGGTTCCACAGGCACTTCTCGGCGAACAGGCCGGAGGACCGGTGCTCTTCGTAGAGCAGGATCGCGACCTCGATCATCGGCTTGACCGTGGCGGCGAGGGCCCGGGCGGAATCAGCGGCTTCGAGGATGGTCTTGGGATCGGGGTTCTTGCTCAGGCGCTTGACCGCGCCGACGAACTTCTTGTGCGGATCGTTGCTCAGCGACACCGACATGTTGATGCCCAGCTTCCCGAACAGGCTCTTCTCGGTGATCTTGGCCTTGCGCTTGGCGGCATCGATGAGGATGCGGTAGATGTCGAGCTGGGTCGGATCGATGTCGACGCAGTCCTCCATGCGGGCGATCGCGATGTCGTATTGCCCGCGGTCGAGCGACTGCTTGGCGGCGGCGAGATGCTTGGAGAGGTCTGGCATAGGTGAGGCGGCGCCCTTTGGACAAGTCGGCCCGGAATCAGGCCTAATCGACCGGAAAGCGGTTGCGAGCGAGGGGGGAAGCCTAGAGTTCCCACCCACCGCACAAGCCCCGAACCATCCGCAATGTCACGCACCGTCCCTTCCACCTGGCCCAGCGACCTGCGCCTCGTCCAGTACCCCCACCCCGCCCTGCGTCAGGTCGCAGAGCCCGTGACCGTGTTCGACGACGACCTGCGCCGGTTCTGCCAGCGCATGTTCCAGGTCATGGAGGACGAACGCGGCGTCGGCCTGGCCGCGCCGCAGGTCGCGGTGGCGAAGCGCGTCTTCATCACCGACCACACCAGGCGGAAGGACGAGAACGGCGACGAGCAGCCGCCGTCGCCCCGGGTGTGGATCAATCCGCGTCTGGAAAACTGCAGCGGCACCACGGTGTTCGAGGAAGGCTGCCTGAGCTTCCCCGGCATCTACGCCAAGGTGAACCGGCACGACCGCTTCGACATCGTCTGGCAGGATGAATACGGCGCGACCCGCCGGCAGAGCCTCGACGTCGGCGCCGGCGATTTCCTCGGCATCGTCGTCCAGCACGAACTCGACCACCTCGACGGCAAGGTGTTCGTCGACCACCTGACCGCGCCGCAACTGCTGCTCGTGCGCAAGAAGATGCGCGATCTGGAAGACGACTACCGCAAGGCCACCGGCAGCGCCGGGGCGGTCCTCCGGCGATGAAGGGTCCGGGCTTCGCCATCGAGGACGACCGCGACCGCCTGGCCGACCTCGGGCGCATCGCCGGCAGCCTGGTGCATGAACTCAAGAACCCGCTCGGGGTGGTGCTGCTCAACGCTGAACTGCTGCAGGCGCAGGTCGCCGCGTTGTCCCTGCCCGAGCACGAACGCGAGCGCCTGGACAAGCGCCTGCGCCGCATCCACGACAGCGCGCGCAGCCTGAACCTGGTGGCGCAGAGCTTCCTCGCCTTCGCCCGCCCGGTGCGGCCCGACCCCGAGGCGGTCGATCTCAACCGCCTGATCCGGGAGATCCTCGACGAATACCGTGAACGCTTCGCGCAGCAGGCGGTCGAGGCGACGTTCCACGCCGACGAGGCGCTCTGCCTGATCGCCGGCGACCGCCAGCACCTGCGCTCGGTGGTGGTGAACGTGGTGCAGAACGCGATCGAGGCGCTGGCCGACCGGCCGCTGGAGATCCAGCCGCTGCGCAAGCTGCTGCTGCTGACCCGGCGCGGGCACGAATCCGTGCGCCTGGTCATCGCCAACAACGGCCCGCCACTGCCGGACAAGGTCGCGGCGCACCTGTTCGAACCCTTCACCAGCACCAAGGACAGCGGCACCGGCCTGGGCCTGGCCATCGTCCGCCGCCTGGTCGAGATGCACAACGGCACCGTCGAGGTGTCGTCGGATCCGCACCAGGGTGTCAGCTTCACCTTCGAGTTCCCGACCCGGCTCGGCCCGGCGCAGGCGCTGCGCGAACTGCCGATGCCGGACGCGGCCAGGGCCGTCCCTCCGCCCGCGCCCTCCGCGCCGCCGCCCACGGACACCGCGCCGCCGCCGCGCCGCAGCCGGCGGCGCCCGGCCACGACCTGACCTCCCCCGCACCAAGGACACCGGACGCCGTGGGCGCCGGACACTGACATGGCCAACCTGCTCGTGATCGACGACAATCCGACCAACCGCGACACCTACGCCGACGTGCTCAGCGGCGAGGGCCACATCGTCCTCACCGCCGGCAGCGGCGAGGAGGGCCTGGCCAAGATGGGCGCCGCCGCGATCGACGCGGTGCTGTGCGACCTCAAGCTGCCCAACCTCGACGGGCTGGCGACGATGGAGCTCGGCCGCGAGAAGTTCGGCAAGGTGCCGTGGATCCTGATCACCGGGCACGGCAACGAGGAGACCGCCGTCGCCGCGATCAAGCAGGGCGCCTTCAACTACCTGACCAAGCCGGTCGATCTCGCGCGCCTGAAGGCCACGGTCGAAAGCGCGGTGCGCCTGGCCGACGCCAACCGCGAGAACCGGCAGCTGCGGCGCGAACTCGGCTACGACGAGGCCCTGGCGCGCATCGTCGGCACCTCGGCCGGGGTGCGCCAGGTCAAGCAGATCATCCGCCAGGTCGCCGCGAGCGACGCGCCGGTGCTCATCGAAGGCGAGTCAGGCACCGGCAAGGAACTCGTCGCCGACGCCATCCACGCGCTGTCGAAGCGCTCCGGCCGGCCCTACATCAAGATCAACTGCGGCGCGATCCCGCACGATCTGCTGGAAAGCGAGCTGTTCGGCCACGAACGCGGATCCTTCACCGGCGCGGTGGCATTGAAGAAGGGCAAGTTCGAGATCAGCGACACCGGTTCGCTCTTCCTCGACGAGATCGGCGAGATGCCGCTCGACAGCCAGGTGAAGCTCCTGCGCGTCCTCCAGGACGGCAGCTTCACCCGCATCGGCGGCAACCAGCCGATGAGCGCCGACGTGCGCCTGATCTGCGCCACCAACCGCAACCTGAAGACCGAGGTCCTGGGCAACCGCTTCCGCATGGACCTCTATTTCCGGCTCAACGTGGTCAGCATCACGGTGCCGCCGCTGCGCGACCGCCGCGAGGACATCCCGCTCCTGGCCCAGGCGTTCATCGAGCGCCTCAACCTGCGCCACGGCCAGCAGAAGGAGCTGTCCGAGGGCGTGCTGCAGATGCTGCGCCGGCAGGACTGGCCGGGCAACATCCGCGAACTGGAAAACACCGTCGAGAAGCTCTACGTGCTCAATCCCGGCAAGGTCATCGAGGCGGACGGCCTCGCGCACGGCCTGGCCGCCGCCGAGCCGATCCCGGCCGCCGCCCGGCCGCCCGCCGACGCCGACGCCGCGATCCGCCTGCTCGTCGGCCTGCCCATGGATGAGGTCGAACGCCGCCTGATCCTCGCCACCCTCGAACGCTGCGGCGGCAACAAGTCGAAGGCCGCGCGCCAGCTCCAGATCGGCCTCAAGACGATGTACCGCAAGCTCGAGAGCTACGGCGTCAAGGAATGATCCTCCTCGTCAACGATGACGGCATCGACGCGCCGGGCCTGCGCGCACTCTACCGCGCCCTGCGCGAGCGCACCGGAGAACCGGTGCTGGCGGTCGCGCCCGACCAGGAGCGCAGCGGCCAGTCGCAGGCGATCACCCTCGACCGCGCGCTGCTGGTCGCCTCGCGCCTGGAACCCGGCTTCTTCGGCTTCGCGGTCGACGGCACCCCGACCGACTGCGTCAAGCTCGCCCTGACCCGGCTCTGCCCCGAACCCCCGCTGCTCGTGGTCAGCGGCATCAACCGCGGCCCGAACGTCGGCCGCAGCATCCACTATTCCGGCACCTTGGGCGCTGCGCTGGAGGCCGCGGTCGAGGGCTTCGCCGCGCTCGCGGTCAGCCAGGACAAGGGCGCCGAGCACCCGGAGGACGCCGCCGATCTCGCCGCCGGCTGGGCCGTGCGGCTGCTGGCGCAGGTCAGGTCCGGCGACCGCTTCCGCGGCCTGGTGGTGAACCTCAACTGCCCGGCGACCCCGGCGAAAGCGTGGATGCCGCTGCGCTCCGCCCGGCACGGCCGTTCCGGCTTCCGCGAAAGCTACCGCCCGCAGCGCCTGGCGACCGGGCACGGCTGGAAGCTGGTCGGCGACTGGGCGGCCGAACCGAGCTCCGCGCCCGACGCCGACGATGCCGCGCTGCTCAGCGCCGGGCATCCGGTGGTGAGCCTGCTCCATCCCGATCTCAACCACGATGGCGCGCTGCTCGCCGAGGTGATGCCATGACCGACGGCCAGGCCGCCGACGCCGTGATCCAGGTCGACGACGTGTGGAAGTCCTTCGCCGGCCAGGAGGTCCTGCGCGGCGTGTCGCTCGCGGTCGCGCGCGGCGAGACGGTGGCGATCCTCGGCCGCTCCGGCACCGGCAAGAGCGTGCTGCTGAAGACCATCGTCGCGCTGCTCGATCCCGATCGCGGCAGCATCCGCGTCGAGGGCCGCGACCTCATCGCCCTGGACGAGCACGGCCGCCTGGAGGCGCGCAGGCGCATCGGCTACGTCTTCCAGGGTGCCGCCCTCTTCGATTCGCTGACCGTCGCCGACAACGTGGGATTCCCGCTGCTGCAGGCGCGGGTCAGTCCGGCCGAGGTGCGCGAGCGCGTGCTCGCCAAGCTCGACCTGGTGGGGCTGGGCGCCGCCGTCGACAAGTATCCGGCGGAACTGTCGGGCGGCATGCAGAAGCGCGTCGGCCTGGCGCGGGCGCTGATCTCGGATCCGGCGGTGGTGCTCTACGACGAACCGACCACCGGCCTGGATCCGCTCACCACCGACGTGATCAACCGCATCGTCCTGCGCCTGCAGCGGCGCCTCAACGCCACCGCGCTGGTGGTGACCCACGATGTCGCCAGCGCCTTCACCATCGCCGACCGCGTCGCCATCCTGGAAAACGGCGTCTTCGTCGCCCAGGGCACGCCGGACGAGATCCGCGACCACGCCGATCCGTGGGTGCAGCGCTTCATCGCCATCGGCAGCGAACGCGGCGAGGTCAGCGGCAGCCACACCGGGCTGTTCCCGCAGCCGATCGTCAGGCCGGACGCCCCCAAGGCGGAATCCGCCCGGTTGACCGCGCTGCGCGCCGACGCCGACGAGGAATCCGACCCCGCCTGAGCGGCCGGTCGGCCGTTATTTCTCTTTGAGCGCAAGAGTGAGCGGATCGCCGTACCCGAGCACCACCAGGGTGCAGCCTTCGGTGACGTGCAGGCCGCGGGCGCGCGCGGCGGACACGAGCGGTTCCCCATCCGCGCCGGGGTTGAGCCACAGCACCTGCGGTTCCGCCGCGACGATGGCGTCGAGCATGGCGAGGCCGGTCGCCGGCGCGACGTACATGCAGACGATGTCCGGCCGGCCCGGCAGGTCGGCGAGGGTGCGGAAGCACGCCTGCCCGGCCACCGCCAGGCCGGACGGGTGCACCGGCCACACCGTCCAGCCCTTGGCGAGGTAGCGCAGCACCGCCTGGTGGCTGTAGCGTTCCGGATTGGTCGACGCGCCGACGATCGCGACGCTCCGTGATCCGTGGACGGCGGGCATGGAATTGGCGCTCATGCACGGCATGGTCGCCGTGCCGATCCGACGGCAAGGAGTCCGCGATGCCCGCTCCGCACCCGCGTCCCGCCGTCAGCCTGGCCGAAGCCATCGCCCGTGCCGTCGCCCTGGTGAAAACCAGCGTCTTCCCGGCCCGGACGCGGGTGGTGCTGGACGCGCGCCTGGCCATCGCCCTGCCCGCCCTGGCACGGGCGGGCTTCCCGACCGAACCGGTGCTCGACCTGCTGCGGATCGAGCCGCCGGAACTCGCTGGCGCGGCAGCGGCCGGTCTGGCGGCGGCGGAAGCCCCGCGCGGCGGCCAGGTGGTGCTGATCGCCGCCGATCCAGCGCCGGTGGCGGTGGCGGATCGGCTTGCGGCTGGGCTGGGAATCACCTGCCTGGAAGCCTTCGCCGTGACCCTGCCGGCCGGTCCGGCCCACCCGGTCGACCACCGGGCGCGGCGCCGCGAATGGCCGGTGGTCGCGCTGGAGAGCATCCCGCGCAGCCTGATGCCGCCGTGGCCGAGCGTCGTCACCAGCGATGCGGCGTTGGATGCTGTTCAGAGCGCGGCCCTGCGGGCCGCAGACAGCGACGAGCGGACCGGAGGTCCGCGCTCCGAGGGAACCACCGACTTCGCGCTCGCGTGGCTGGAAGAACGTGAACCCGCGCTGCTGCTGCCGCACCGCGATCCCGCCTGGTCGGCGCTGCCCGCAGACGCGGACACGCTTTTCGCCCTCGCCCAGCTCGCCGGTGAAGGCCGCCGGATCTGCTGGAAAACATCTGGCGACACGTGGATCACCTGGGGACCGGTCCTGACCGCGATCGGGCAACGCGGGCTGCCGCTGACGCTGATCGTCGCGCAGGAGCCGTTGGCCGCAGGGCCACGCGCCCTGGGCAGCGAAGACTGGTGGGTGACCGCCCCGACGGACGCGGCCGAAGCCGCCAACGTGCTCGCCTGGGCGCTGACCTGCGATCAACCGGTGCTGCTCGCCATGCCGGCCGCTGCCGTGGCGGAGCTGCCGCAGCTGGAATCGGCCTTCACGCCCGGATCCGGGCGCTGGCTGCGCCGATCCGGCAGCGGCAGGCCGCTGCTGACCGGTTCGGCCCTGGCGGCTCGTGCGGCCATGGCCGGAACGGCGCCGGTCTATGCCTGCACCAGCCTGCTGCCGCTGCCGGACGAGGCGCGACGGCTCCTCGCCGACGGGGCCGAGTCCGATCCTGGGCTCGCCGGCTGGGTGCAGGCGACGCCGGGATGATGCCCGGCCCGTCGGCCGGCGCGCCGGCCGCTTGACCCCGACCGTCCCGGCAATGTACTCCCGGCCCACAGGATCGCGATGAAACCCAAGGTACTCGTCTTGCGCGCGGCCGGCACCAATTGCGATGCCGAGACCGCCTACGCCTTCGACCTCGTCGGTGCCGCCAGCACCGTGCTCCACGTCAACCGCCTGCGCGAAAAGCCGAAACTCCTGCGCGGCTTCCAGGTTCTCGCCATCCCGGGCGGATTCAGCTACGGCGACGACGTGGCCTCGGGCCGCATCTTCGCCAACGAGTTGATGTCGGTGCTCAAGGATGAGCTGCTGGCCTTCGTCGCCCGTGGCGGTCTCGCGATCGGGATCTGCAACGGTTTCCAGGTGCTGGTGAAGTCCGGCCTGCTGCCCGGACCCGCCCTGGCTGAGACCAAGGGGAAATCCAAGGTGCTCGCCGCACCGGAGCAGAACGCCTCGCTCACCGACAACACCTCCGGCGTCTACCGCGACTGCTGGGTGAAGGTCGCCGGCGATCCCGGCCGCTGCGTCTGGATCGCCGATGGCGACGAGGTCGAACTGCCGGTCGCGCACGCCGAGGGCCGCTTCGTGGCGCCGCCAACGCTCATCGACCACCTGCGCGCCAACGGCCAGATCGCGCTGCGCTACAGTTCCGGCACCAACCCGAACGGCAGCCAGGACGACATCGCCGGCCTGTGCGATGCGACCGGCCGGGTGTTCGGCCTGATGCCGCACCCCGAACGCTTCCTGCGCTGGGAGAACCACCCGCGCTGGACGCGCGAACCGCGCCGCCGCGAAGGCGACGGCGTGCGCTTCTTCCGCGCCGCCATCCGGTCGCTCAAGGCCGCCTGACGCCCAGCCCCCCTCCGCCACACCCGCGCCACGATCCATCCCGAGCGAGACCCCATGCCCACGACCCGCTTCCTCGTTCCCTCCCTCTGCCTGGCCGTCGCCGCGCTCGCGGCGGGCGAAGCCGATCCGCCGAAGCCGGTGGCGGTTACCGTGGGCGGCGACAACCATCAGGTCAAAACCACGCCGAAGAAGGACATCCCCTTCCCGGTGAAAGAGGATCCGGCCGAAGGCGTCAAGGTGCGCGAGCTGTATTTCAGCGCCTTCGACGGCTCCGCCTGGGGCGCGTGGCAGAAGCACGGCCAGGCCTTCACCCCCGGCAATCCGATCGTGTGGTCGGCGCCGGAAGGCCATTGGAAGGTCTACCTGCGCAAGATCCGTGAAAGCGGAGCCGCCATGCCGGTACCGGAGGCCAGCACCAAGCCGCTGACCGAGTTCATCGTCGACCGTACCGCGCCGGTGGTGGCGGTGACCTTCCCCGCCAACAAGGCGATGCTGCGCGGCGATGACAAGTACACCGTGACCTGGACCGCGACCGATCCCTACCTGCGCCCGAACCCGGTGTCGATCAAGTTCTCGCGCGACGGCAACGGCACCTTCGAGACCGTCGCCGCCGGCCTGCCCAACAGCGGCAGCTACGAGTGGACGGTGCCCAAGAGCATGACCAATGCCGGCGTGCTGCGGGTCGAGGTCATGGACGCCGCCACCAACGTCGGCCTGGCCGAGGCGACCGGACTGGTGATCGACTCGATCAAGCCCAAGGGCCGGGTGACCGGGCCGGCGATCGCCAAGAGCCAGGATCTCGCCCTCGACACCGAAGTGGCCAAGGAAGGCTACTCGGGCCTCAAGACCGCCCGCCTGTACGTCAGCCAGGACGACGGCACGAGCTGGACCGAAGGCCCCTTCCTGGCCGATCCCTGGAAGACCGTGGGCTGGAAGGCACCGGCCGATGGCAGGTACCGCCTGGCGATCGTCGCCACCGACGGGGCCGGCAACCAGACCGCCGCGCCCAAGGGCAAGGAAGGATTCGAGATCATCGTCGACACCACCCCGCCCTCGTTGCAATTGAGCTCGTTGATCGGCATCTCCGACGCCGCCGGCGCCGCCAATGCGGCCAAGCGCGCGTTCAAGCCCGACGACCGGGTCAAGGTGGTCTTCATCGCCAAGGACGCGAACCTCGCCGCCAACTCGGTCGCGGTGTTCCTCCAGTACTCGCCCGACAAGGGCTGGATCGAGCTCGCCAAGGGGCTGCCCACCGAGACCGCCTACTTCTTCAGCATCCCCAAGGATGCCGTCGAGACCAAGAAGGCCCGGATCAAGGTCATCGCCGCCGACATCGCCGGCAACGTCGGTGAAGTCGTCGCCAGCGAGTCGTTCGAGATCCAGACCACGGTCAGGGCCGACGAAGTCCCGGAATTCGATCCGAACAAGTGAGTCAAGGCTGAGCGTGTATTCCCGAACAACCCCGCCATCCGGCGGGGTTGTTCATTTTGCTGCGGTCAGGTGGACCAGCGCCTTCACCGCCAGTTCCGCCATCAGGTAGGGTTTGCTGATGGCATCCGCCTCGCTGCCGTCGGCGAGGCGGTGCGCCGTTCCGGCGTTGGTGGTGACGAAGATGATCGGCAGATTGCGATGGCGGGAATGGCTGCGGAAGCGGCGCACGAGCTCCTCGCCGCTCATGTCGGGCAGGCTGGCGTCGCAGATCAGCAGGGCGAAATCGTGGTCGGCGAGCAGCACCAGGGCATCCGCGGGATGGTGCGCCGTCACCACCGGCAGATTGGCCTTGGTCAAGGCCTTGGTGGCATACCGGCTGGCCAGGGGGTCGTCATCGACGACCAGGATCTTGCCCGGCTTCCACACCGGCTGACCCGGCTGGCGTGGGCTGAGGGCAAGGGATTGCAGGCAGTCGACCGCCTGACCGAGGGTGCGATGCAGGGATGGGGTGATCGGCTCGGCGGCGTCGTCCAGGCGGCGGACGAGGTGCTCGGTGACCTCGGCTGCGGCGGCCATCGCCAGGCGGCCGCAGGCCGCTGCGGCCGCCGACAGGCCGCGCGCAGTCTGGGCGATGCCGCGCAGGATCCCCGCCTGGCTCTCGGCGGGAGCGCTACCGCCCAGGCCCGGCAGCAGCGTCTGGAGGTGCGCCAGGGCGATGAGCGCCACCCCGTCGAGATCGGCGGCGGCCTGGCGGTCGTTAGTGACCTGAACCGGGGCCTGGAATCCCAGGAGTTCCTGGAGCAGGGTGGAAAGCTCGCGTGGCGAGGTCGCCGCCTTGGCGAGGACGCGGATGACGCCGAGTTCGCGCACCTGCTGCAGGCGCGCGTCCCCGTCGAGGGCGTTCGAGAACACCAGGACCGGCACCGCCGCCAGACCGGGCAGCAGCCGCAGCCGGCTCAGCACCGAGGCGCCGTCCTCCTGGTCCAGATGCGGATCGAGCACGAGGTCGAGCACCACCGCCGCCGGCGGGTGGCGCCTGGCCGCCGCCAGGGCCTCGGCCAGGGTCGCGGCGGTCTCGAGATGGAAGCCATCAAGCTTGAGCCGGCCGGCGTAGAGGCGGCGCACCAGGGGATCGTCATCGACGAGCAGCACCGTCGGACCGGCGCCGACGCCCGACCGCTTGATGCGCTGCGAGGTGCGTTGCGGCAGGGGCGTGCCGGCGAGGAAGCCGGCGAGATCGTCCGCCATCGCATTGGCGTTGGGATAGCGTTTGTCGGGATCCTTGTCCCCGGCCTTCATGATGATGCGGGCGAGGTCGTCGGGCAGATCCTCGCGCAGCAGGCGCGGATCGGGGAAGGGGTCGCTCACCAGGCTGGTCAGGGTGGCCCAGATGTTGGAGTGGTCGTGCGGCGGATGCCCGGTCGCGAGGTGGTGCAGGCTGGCGCCCAGGCCGTAGATGTCCGCGCGGTGGTCGCTGCCCCGGGTGCTGCGCGCCTGTTCCGGGGCGATGTAGGCCGGGGTGCCGACGACGTTGCCGTCGATGGTCATCGAACCGGCGTCCTCCAGCGGCCGCAGAAGGCCGAAATCGCCGACCTTGCAGTTGCCCTGCGCGTCGAGGAGCAGGTTCGCCGGCTTGACATCGCGGTGCAGCAGGTCGCGATCGTGCAGCGCCTGGAGTCCGCGCGCGGCGTCACGGCCGATCCGGGCGATGATCCCGGCCGGAACCCGGCCGTGATGCAGGCGCGGCAGCCGTTCGGCGTCGCCGCCATCGACCAGCTCCATCACCAGGCAGAGGATGCCGGCATCCTCGCCGACATCGAGGTAGCGCACCAGGTTGGGATGCTGGAGATCGAGGGCGAGATGCCCTTCCACCAGCATGCGGTCGCGCGACCGCTGGTTGCTGCCGTCCGGCAGCGGGGTGAGGATCTTGAGCGCCACCGGCAGGCCGTCCGCGATCCGGACCGCCTGGTAGACATCGGCGTATCCCCCCCGGCCGAGCAGCCGTCCCATGCGGTAGCGGCCGAGGCAGGTCGCACCGGGTTCGACCAGGCGCGCCGCGGTGGCGATCCGGCGCATGCCGGAACTCGAGATGGTGACCTCGCCCTCCGCGCCTGGACCGGCAGCCGGGCCGGTGCTTTCAGGCGGAGCGGGAGCGTCCGCACGGTCGCCATCCCCGGCCATGTCAGGGTCTCCGGGCGAGCAGGGTGGTCTCGCCGGTGTGGCGGCGTTCCAGCCGGGCCGCCTCGCGGCGCAGATCAGTTATCGAGGCGGCGAGCAGTTCGGGCAGGCTGTCGATGATCACGCGCAGGGCGTCCAGCCCCGCCTTCGCGGATTCCTCCTCCAAGCGCATCAGGACGGCGGCGAACCGCCGCGCCCCGACCAGCAGGGCGGTGCCCTTGAGCCGATGCGCCCCGGCGGCGAGGGCGCGCAGGTCGCCACGCTCGAGGGCGGCGACGATGAGGCCCAGGCATTTGCCGCTCTCATCGGCGAAGAGCTTGAGGTATTCCTCGACGTCGTCGGTGTCCTCGTGCAGGCGGCGCAGGGCGCGGATGTCGGCCAGCGGTTCCGGCGAGATGATCGACGCCGCGTCGCGGCGTTCGGGCAGCAGGCGGGCAAGCGCGGTCTCCAGCTCCTCGCGCTGGATCGGCTTGGTCAGGAAGGCGTCCATGCCGGCGACCTGGGTCGCCACGCGCTCCTCGGGGGTGACCCCGGCGGTGAGGGCGATGATCGGCAGGCGGCGCGGGGCGCCCCCGGCGGCGACGCTGGCGGCCTCCTGCGCGCGGATGGCGCGGGTCGCGGCGAGTCCGTCCATCTCGGGCATCTGGCAGTCCATCAGCACGAGATCGTAGGCGCGGCGCGTCAGCGCGGCGAGGACCTCATTGCCATCGGCGGCGAGATCGCAGGTGAGGCCGATCTTCCCCAGCAGGTTGACGGCGATGCGCTGGTTGACCGGATTGTCCTCGGCCACCAGCACGTGCCCCTTCAGCCGCACATGGGAGGATTGGCGGATGCGGTAGGTCTTGGTGCCGGTGACGAGTTCCAGCAGGTGGTGGTACAGCTGGCCCAGCCGCAACGGCCGGGCGAGGACGATGTCGGCCCGGCCCGAGCGGCTGCCGCCGAGATCGATGATCGTGCCACGCCCCGCCCCCAGGTCGGCCACGGACTGGAGGACGTCGTCGACCACCAGGGTCGAATCGATGACCACGGCGTTGAACGGCCGGTCGGCCTGGGCGGCGGCGCGCAGGCGATTGGCCAGTTCGGAAGGCTGGGCCACCGTCGCTTCGACTCCCCAGCAACCGCACTGCTCGACCAGGGCCTCGCGCAGGGGCGTGGGCCGCAGGGCGCACAGCAGGCGCAGTCCCTGCACCGTCGTACCGGGGACCTGCGGGACGCCGTGCAGGCGGACGGTGAACTGGAACCGCGATCCGACCCCGGCGAGGCTGTCGACCCGGATGCTGCCGCCCATGCATTCGACCAGGCGTTTGCAGATCGCCAAGCCGAGGCCGGTGCCGCCGAAACGCCGGGTCGTGGACGCGTCCGCCTGGGAGAAGGACTGGAACAGCCGCGACTGGGCCTCGGGGGACATGCCGATGCCCGTATCGGCGATGCTGAATTCCAGGGTCCGGACGCCGAGGTCGGGAC
Source organism: uncultured Candidatus Kuenenia sp. (assembly GCA_964654285.1). Taxonomy (GTDB): domain Bacteria; phylum Planctomycetota; class UBA11346; order UBA11346; family UBA11346; genus BJHQ01. The sequence goes on along the minus strand of CAZZJC010000022.1, from coordinate 12,448 downwards.
CGGTCTCGGCGGCCTCCAGCGCCCGCACCCGGATCGCGATCGTCCCCTGCTCGGTGAACTTGACCGCGTTGACCAGCAGATTGGTGAGCACCTGGCGCAGGCGGGTCTGGTCGCCGCGCAGGCGCGCCGGGATGCCGGCGGCGATCACCGTGGTCAGTTCCAGGCCCTTGGAGTTGATCCGCTCCGCCACCAGGGTGACCGCATCGTCGATGGCCTGGACGGGATCGAACTCCTCGTCCTCCAGCTCCATCTTGCCGGCCTCGATCTTGGAGAAATCCAGGATGTCGTTGAGCAGCACCAGCAGCCCGTCGCCGCAGGTGTGGAGCATCTGGAGCATGTCGCGCTGGCCCGGATCCAGGCGGGTGTCGAGCAGCATGTTGGCGAGGCCGAGCACGCCGTTGAGCGGGGTGCGGATCTCATGGCTCATCACCGCCAGGAAGTCGGCCTTGGCGCGGGTCGCGGCCTCGGCGGCCTCCTTCGCGGCGATCAGCTCCTGCTCGGCCTCGTGCTTGTCGGTGATGTCCCAGTTGAGGCCGATCATGTGCTCGGGCCGGCCGGCCTCGTCCTTCTTGATCAGGGCGGTGCCCCGGATGTGGCGGATCCCGCCATCGGGCAGACGGATGCGGAAGGTGATGTTGTAGGGCGCGCCTCCGTTGAGCGCGGTGAGCATCGCATGCTCGCACGCGGGCAGGTCCTCGGGCAGGACGCGCGAGGTCCAGCCATCGTAGTAGTTCGAGAACTCGCCCGGCTCCAGCCCGTAGATGGCGCACATGCCCGCGTCCCACTCGAGCCTGTCGGTACCCACGTTCCAGTCCCAGATGCCGAGCTTCATCGAGGCGACCGCCAGGCGCAGGCGCTCGACCAGGCGGCGCTGCTCGGCCTCGCTCGCGCGCACCTGCTCCTCCATCGCCACGCGTTCGCTGATGTCGCGCGCGGCGGCGTAGATGAGCCGCCCCTCGTGGCAGTTCGCCCGCCACTCGATCCAGCGCCAGGTGCCATCGCGGTGGCGGTAGCGGTTGACGAAGTTGAGCACCGTCCCGCCCTGGCCGAGATCGCGCAGCACCGCTTCGGTCCTGGCGCGGTCCTCAGGATGGACGAGGTCGAGGACGCGCCGGCCGGTCAGCTCGGCCACCGGATGGCCGAGGGTCTGCTCCCAGCTCGGATTGAGCCAGCGGAAGCACCCATCCTTGTCGGCGACGCAGAGCAGGTCGAGCGCAAGGTCGAAGAAGCGCTGGGTCTCCTCGGTTTTCGCGACCAGATCCGCCAAGGCCTGGTTGCGCGTGCGCTCGGCCTCGATGCGGCGCCGGACCGCGCGCTTCTCGCGCCGGCGCAGCCAGAGGGTGAGGACGAGCCCGATGAGCAGGGCCACCAGGACCGTCAGGAACAGCTCGTAGGAGTGGTCGGCGCGGCCGTCCGCCCCCGCAGCGCCGGGCGCATCCGCCGCAACCGTGCCGCCCCGGGCCGGATCCCACGTGGACGGGGCCGGCAGCGCCATCTCGGAGGCGGCAGTTCGCAGCATCGCGGATTCCCCAGCCGGCGGCATGGTGGACGGACTGGGGGAATCTATGCCGAAATCCTGGTCCCGCCAACCGCTTTCAGCCCGGATGTGCAAGTGGACGGGGTCGGCCGGCCCCGTCGCCCAGGGGTCACCGGGGCTTGGCCGCCTCGCCAGCCGGGACCGGGCTGAACATCTTGACCTCCTGCGCGCCGTCGTCGGCGACGTAGATGTTGCCCTTGCGGTCGACCGCCACGTCCATCTGGCCGCATTCGGGGCTGAAGCGGGCTTCCGGGATGAGGGCGATCAGGGTGCCGTCGGGCTTGTAGACCTTCACCCGCGGGGTCGATTTCTCGGTGGTGACGAAGTTTCCCTCGGGCGTCAGGGCCAGGCTGACCGGGTTGCAGCAGCCGGTGAACTGCTCCGGCCGCTCGCCTTCCTTGCCGAAGAGGGGCTTCGCCTTGCCGGCGGCGTCGAAGACCTCGACCCGGTGCTTGCCGAGGTGGGCGAGGTAGATCGACCCGTCTGCCGCGAGGTCTCCGTCGAGGATGCCGCAGCAGCGCGCGAGATCGCGACCCAGGATGGCCGGCGCCCGGCCATCGGTGTGGAAACGGAAGATGCGGCCGGCGACGCCATCGAACACCACCAGGGTGTCCTGGTGGATCGCCAGGCCGGACACGCTTCTCGCGGTCTTGGCCACGGCGGGGTAGAGGTCGAGCTTCTCCCACGCCGGGCCGTAGGCGGCGAAGGCCGCCTTCTGCCTGCCCCAATCCCCGCTCGCCCCGCCGACGAAGGTGCGGCCCTGCGCGTCGCCCGCCACCGCCCGCACCGGGAACCCGACCGTGACGGCCTTGAGCTCCTTGCCGCTGGCGTCGTAGACCACGACCTGCTCGTCACCGCCGACGAGGATGCTCCCGTTGGCGCCGATGCCGACCGCGGAGACCGCGGTGAAGCGGCCCTTCGCCAGCACTCCGTTCGCCTGGTAGGCGCCGGGCGCGACCGGGTCGGCGGCGGCCAGGCCGGCAACGGCGAACAGGGGAGCGAGGAAGCAGGTTGCGGATCGCATGAGGGCCTCGTTGCGCGTGGATGCGCGGCACGTTAGCAGTGCCGCCGGCCGGGAAAAGGCGGGCCCGATCGGCGATGCAGGCTGGACGGCCGCCCCCAGGTTCAGCGGATCCGGGGTTGAGGCCCGGCGCTCGCCGTCACCATGCCCGGCCCAGGGGGCATCCATGGTCCGACTCGATCGGCTCACCACGCGCACCGGCGACGATGGCACCACCGCGCGCTCCGACGGCAGCCGCCTGCCCAAGGACCACGCCCTGATGCAGGCCATCGGCAGCGTCGACGAGGCCAACAGCGTGCTCGGCTGCGTCCGCTGCGAGGCCATCCCGGCGGATCTGGCCGAGGCCCTGCCGACGGTGCAGAACGATCTCTTCGACCTCGGCAGCGACCTCGCCTCGCCCCTGGACTGGGCCTACTCGGATCGCGTGCCGCGCATCACCGCAGCCCACATCGGACGGCTGGAAACGCTGGTGGAATCCAGCGTAGCGCGCATCCCGCCGCTGAAGAGCTTCGTCCTGCCCGGCGGCACCCGCGCGGCGGCGCAGCTGCACGTCGCGCGCACCGTGGTGCGGCGGGCCGAGCGTCAGGTGGTGACCGCGATCCGCGACCTGGGCGAGGCCAAGCCGCTCAACCGCGAATGCCTGCGCTACCTCAACCGGCTGAGCGATCTCTGCTTCGCCTGGTCGCGCCGCTGCAACGACGACGGCAAGGCCGATCTCGCCTGGGTGCCGGGCAGGCACCGCAACGGCTGAAGCCGGCAGCGATGCGCCGTCGACCCGAGATCCTCGCCCCGGCCGGCGCACCGGAATGCCTGCCGGCGGCGGTCGCGGGCGGGGCCGATGCGGTGTACCTGGGCCTGCGCCATTTCAACGCACGCGGCCGGGCCGAGAACTTCCGCCGGGCCGAACTGCCCGGCCACGTCGCCTACCTGCATCGGCACGGGCTGAAATGCTACGTCGTGCTCAACACCCTGGTGCATGACGACGAACTGTCCAAGGCGCTGGATCTCGCCGCGCATGCCGTCCACGCCGGGGTCGATGCCGCGATCGTGCAGGATCTCGGCCTGTGGCGGGTGCTCCGGCGCGAACTGCCGGCGCTCGCCCTGCACGCCAGCACCCAGATGACCATCCACGATCCGGCCCAGATCCGCGTCCTCGCCGGGCTCGGCGCCGAACGGGTGATCCTGGCGCGCGAACTCACCCTGGCCGAGGTGGCTGAGTGCGGCGCGACCGCCGCCAGCCTGGGCATCGAGGTCGAGCACTTCGTGCACGGCGCGCTGTGCTATGCGTTCTCGGGCCAATGCCTGATGTCGAATTTCGCCGGCTGCCGCTCGGCGAATCGCGGCACCTGCGCGCAGAACTGCCGCTTCGACTACGCCACGGGGACCGGCGTCGCCGACAGCGCGATCAGCCTCAAGGATCTCAACCTGCTCGCGCAGGTCGGCGATCTCGCCTCGGCCGGGGTGGCGTCGCTGAAGATCGAAGGCCGGCTGAAGGGCCCGGACTACGTCTACACCGTCAGCCGGGCCTACCGCGCCGCCGCCGACGCCTGGGTCGCGGGTGCTGCCGCCGACCTGAAGCCGGAGCGCGACCGCCTGCGCGAGGTCTTCGCCCGGCCGCCCACCGCCGCGCCCCTGCTGGGCGTCTACGACGCGGCTTCGCGCCTGAGCAGACAGGATCCGCAGGACGATCGCGCGCCCGACGCGGTGCTGCTCGCGCTCGACCGCGAACGGGGCAGCGCCCTGGTCGAGGCCGCTGCGGCGCCGCGCGCCGGCCAGGGCTTCACCTGCACCATCCCCGGGCCCAACGGCGCCTGGACCGACGGTTTCCTGGTCCTGGCCGTCGACCCCGCCGGCGCCGGCCGCTGGCGGGTGAAGCTGCGCATCCAGCCGCGTGGGCCGCGCCTGCCCGCCGGGACGCCGCTCCACCGCAACCGCGACCAGGCGCGCCAGGCCGAGGCCGCGCAGGCGATGGCGACGGTGCCGCTCGACCGCACCCAGCCCGGGATCGCGGTGGACCTCGTCGTCGCCATCCAGGCCGGCCGGCCGTTGCAGATCAGCGCCCGCAGCGCCGATGGCCGTACCGCCGTGGTGACCGGCACGGTCGCCACGGCGCCCGCCACCGGCCAGCCCCTCACCGCCGCGCTCATCGCCGACAAGCTCGGCGCGTTCGGCGGCACCGGCTTCTCCTGCGGCACGGTGACGCTGCACGGCGAGACCGGCTGCTTCGTGCCGGCCTCGGAACTGAAATCCCTGCGCCGGTTCGTGGTCGAACGCCTGGCGGCGCAGCCGGCCGCACCGGTGCCGGTGCCGGCGTGGCAGCCCCCCGCGCCGGGCACGCCGCGCCGCCGCGCGACCGCGGTCTGGGTTGCGGTCGGCTCCATCGCGGCGGGTCACGCCGCGCTCGCCGCCGGCGCAGGGGCGGTGTGGCTCGACGATCCGACCCTGGACCTCTGGGGCCCGGTCGCGCCGGTGATCGCTTGCGATCGTGACGGTGGTCGCTGGTTCCTGCGCCATCCCGCCACCGCCCGCGTGAGTCCGCATCTGGCTGCATTCGGCCTGCCGGTGGTGGCAGGGCAGATCGGCGTCCTGGCGGCTGCCCGTACCGCCGGCCTGCCGGCGGTCGCCGACCACCCCTGCAACGCCTACTCGACCGCGACCTGCGCCGCCCTGGCCGGACTCGGGGCCGATGCGGTGGTGATCAGCCTGGAATGCAGCGGGAAGGAGATCGCGCACCTCGCCGCGCGCCTGGGGGACCAGGCCGCACCCCGGCTGGCCATCGTCGCGCATGGCCGCGTGCCGGCGATGCTGACGCGCCAGGATCACAGCCTCGCCCCCGGTGCAGTCGCACACCTGCGGGCGGTCGAGCGCGACGGCGGCCTGCCGTATGACCTGCAACGCCGCGTCCACGGCGACACCGTGATCTGGGAGGGCCGCCGCCTGTGCGCCCCGGTCCAGGTCCAGCGCACCACCGGCCTGGTCGACGCGTGGCTTCTGGAACTCGGCGATCTCGCGCCGGCAGCCGTGGGCGAGGTGGTCGCCGCCTATCGCGGCCTGGCGGCGGGAACGATCAGTCCGGAGGAGGTCGAACGCCTGAGCCGGCCCTACGCACCGCACGGCTTCTTCCCCGGCCACCTTGATCTCGGCAGCCGCGATCTGGATGCGGTGGCGGGGAGATTGGACGCCGGGGAATCCACGGGTTGAGGGCCGCGGCGCCTATGTCCGCCGCGCCTCATCCATCCGCCGGGCGATCTCCATCAGGATGCCCTGCGCCGAGCCCTGCAGGGTGCGCGCCGGCGGCTGGTCGATCTCGGCGTGGAAGGCGAAGCGCTGCGGGGGACGCACGGCAAGGGCCGTCAAGGCGTCGATGCCGGTCAGCTGTTCGTGCTGGACGTGGACCGGGGTGCCCTGCTGGACCCAGACCGAACTCGGGGCGGCGGTGCCGCTGAGCAGATCGAGCCGACCGGTCTTGCCGGTGGCGGAGAAGAACTGGAGCAGCTCCATCACGCCGCCATCCGTCACCTGGCCGGTGTAGGTCGCGCCCTGGGTCGCGAGTTCGCTCAGGTTGATGCCCGGACCCATGGTCTCGATCGAGGAGATCTGCGGCGCCTGGTTGCCCAGCGACGCGGGATCGCCGCCCGGCGGCAGCAGGTGCAGGCGGAAGACCTGGCCCCCGATCTGGAGCTGCGCCCCGTCGGTCAGCGGGGTCGGCTGGGAGATGCGCTTGTTGTCGACCAGGACTCCGTTGCGGCTGTTGAGATCGACCACGAACCAGTAACCGGCCTTGCCGGGCTCCTCCGCCCATTTGACCTCGGCATGGCGGCGCGAGGCGAGCGCATCCTGGAGCACCACGTCGCAGCCGTCCTCGCGCCCGAAGACGTACCCCCGGCCCGGCCGCAGGCGATGGGCGCGGCGGGCGGCGGAAACGAGGTAGAAATCGACGGCGGCGACCGGCATGGCTGGGGAAAGTACCCCTGCCGCGCGCCCGGCGCAAGGCGCGTCCCGCAACGGTCTTGCGCTTGCTTGCGGCGGATCCGACCCGGCCTCGGCGCGGGGCGGTGCATCCGGAATGGCAACGGACCCCGGTTCCTGGCGTATCCGCTCGGTCGTGCTGACGCCCATAGTCATCCCGCCTGGACAATGCATGCGCCCATCCCGCCAGAGTCCGCTCCTGATCTGCGCCATCGTGCTGGCGGCCCTCAGTCCGGGGCTGGCCGGGGCCGATGTCCTGGCGCACGAGGTCGCGGCGCTCGGCACCGATGTCGCCGCCATCGTCGACGTACGCGACCAGGAACTGGACCGCATCCACGCCGGAAAGCCGGTGCTCCGCCTCGCGCTGACCGCCGAACGCGGGGTCGCCCAGGAGACGACGGTGATGACCCTGTGGCGATCGCCGGTGGTGCCGGTGCGGGTGCGCATCGAGGCCCGCGGCCTGACCGCCTTCGCCAGCGAAGGAGACGCCACGGGCCTGGCCTTCTCCGGCGATGCGGTGAACGGATCGGTGCAGGGCACCGTGACCATGGCGATGGAACGCGGACCGGCCTGGGAACAGCCGGTCCAGGAGCACCTGGGCGATCATCCGGCGGTGACGATCGCCTTCGCCGTGAAGGCCCAGTGGCAGGAGGGGCGGGTGGCCGGCACCTGCACCGCCGTCGCCCAGCCCCTGCCTCCCCTGATCGGAGCGAAACCGGCGCCCAGATTGCCGGACTGGACCTATGCGCTGAGCGGAAGCGTGCGCCAGGTCGAACGTCTGGCCGGCCAGGCCGCACCTGGGCGCGGCGCCGAAACCCTGCCGGCCGAACTCTACCAGCACGCCTGCCGTCTCGAACTGGAGGCCGACCGCGCCTATGCCCGGTTGCGCAGCCTGGTGCTGCTGCGGCGCAAGCAGGTCACCTGGAACGACGCCTCTGCCACCGGTTTCACCCCGCAGGTGCTGCGGCCCGCGATCAGCTTCGAGGCGCAGGCCAGGAGATCGGATGGTCCTGCCGGTCTGGATGACGGCATCGAGGTCAAGGACGACGCTGGCGCGATGGCCGCGGCGAAGAAGGCCCTCGGCGCGGTGACGATCAACGTCGCCGCGATCCGCGCTCGCGTGGCGCGCATGAAGGCGCTCGCCCTGGCCCTGCGGCCGGAGGGGCCGGAACCGATCAAGGCCGCCGCCTGCGACGATCCCGATTTCGGTCCCTGGTTCGGGGAGCGCTTCCTGTCCGGCGGCAAGGGCGTGCTGCAGCTCCCGCCCGACGCGGGGACTGAAGGATCGCCGCAATGGGCGGCGATCACCGACTGGCGTCTCCTGGGCCCCTTCCCGCTCACCGCATTCACCCACAGCCTGCCGGATCTTCCGGATCAGGTCCTGATGGGCGATGAGACCATCCGGGTCCGCACTGAACATTGGCAGCGATTGCATGACAAGGCGGGGTACTCCGGTTCCGCCACCAGCACCTGGCAGGCGGTGATCCCGCCGCCCGGGGCCGGCGGCTTCGGGCATCTGGGCTTCCCGAAATGGTTCGGCTTCAACCCCGCCTACTTCGGCCTCTCGCAATCCCTCGGGGGCGTCTGGGGAGGCCAACCCTACAGCACCATCTACCTGCGTTGCGTCGTGAAGAGCGATGCGGATCGCACCCTGTGGGCCGGCATCGGGGTGACCCAGCGCGGTCGCCTGTGGTTGGGCGATCAGCTGCTGTGGGAAAGTCCCGCCCAGCTGGAGGTGATCCGGCGCCAGGAGACCGGCCTCGTCCGCATCCCCTTCAGATCCGGACTGAATGTCCTCACCCTGCGTCTGGATGTGGAATTCGCCTCACCGTCGTGCTGGTTGCGGTTGTGCCTGCGCGGAGGCCCACGTCCGGCGACCGTCGTGGCCGAACGCGCCAAGGCGATCGCGGAACTCACCAAGGGCGGGATCAGTGGCACCGTCGGCTACCGTGGCAATGGTTCCGGGTTCTATCCCAACAGCGATCCTCCCGTCGCCTTCGCCATCAAGGCCAGGCAGAACGTGCTCTGGCAGACCCCGACCACCTATTTCGGCAATGCGACCCCGGTGCCGGTACCGGGGTCCGACCGCCTGCTCATCACCGTCGATCCGTTCTGGCTGGTCTGCCTGGCTAAATCCGATGGGCGTGAACTCTGGCGCCGCCCGGTCAGCCTGTTCGATCTGCTGCCGGATGATGAACGCAAGAAGGGCTGGGCGTTGTACGAGGCATGGTGGCAGGCCCGACTTGCCCGCGATGTCCTGCCCGTCCACCTGGGTGTGGGGAAGATGAAGTATCCCTGGCCGCGCTGGTTGAAGGATTCCTGGTACTGGGCCGAAGGCACCGGCATCTGGGCCAAGGCCCCCGGCAAGGCGGCCGACGAGCGCGACGGCGCCGCGCCTGAACTCGTGGCCCTGCTCGATCAACGCGATGAGCTGGAGAAATCCCCGGATCAGGTCGCGGTGAAGGACGCTCTGGAAGCGGTGTACGCAAAGATCGGCAAACTGCAGTCCGCCCGGTTCTCCAAGGATCCGGACTCGCCGATCGCCAAGGATTCCGCGGTCGAGAAAGCCGAGGGAGCGATGGTCGGCCTGGTCGCCAAGCACAGCCACGCCAACAGCATGGGAGGCGGGTATTGGATCGACTACACCGGCTGGATGTTCCCCACCCCGGTCACCGACGGCAAGCACATCTGGGTGAAGAACGGCAGCGACGTGGCGGCCTGCTTCGACCTCGACGGCAAGGAGATCTGGAAGGTCCAGACCTGGATCTCCTCCAGCGCCGACCACAGCCTGTCGTCCCCCTGCCTTGCTGGCGGATTGCTCCTCCTGTACGGCGGCAATCTGGAGCATGAACCGGGCAAGCGCGGCAAGGACGGCGGCAAGGTGCTGGCCCTCGACGCCGCCACCGGCGCGAAGCGCTGGGAGACCCGCGACCTGCCCGACGCCGGCTGGCACGTCGCCAGCCCGGTGGTCACCGTCCTGAGCGACGGGAAGACCGCCATGCCGGTGGTGGTGACCGGCGGCGGCAGCGTCCTGCGCCTGGAGGACGGCAAGGTGCTGATCCGCGATTGCGGCGTGAACAGCGGCGTACCCTCGCCCACCGTCATCGGCAACCAGCTCGTGATGGGCCTGACCCCGGTGCAATTCCTGATGGAAAGCCGGGACCTGATCGGCGCGCGGCTGTCCTGGTCGGTGCGCTTCGGCGCTGATTACGGCGGCAGCACCGCCTATGACGGCATCGTCCAGCACACCATGGGCGTCAACGATTCGCCCGAACAGGGCTTCGGCGAACGGGGGAACGCCATCGGGGTGAAGATCGAAGGCGGCAAAGGCGAGGGCTGGAAGGCGCTGCAGACGTTCGATCTCGCCACCGGCAACCACCTCGGATCGATTCCGCTCCTGCGCAAAAGCGGCGGGCAGTGGTCGCCCACCAGCGTGGGGGACCGCCATGCGTACCACCTCCTCGGCGAGCAGATCTTCCAATCGATCGGCCCCAAGGCGCCGATGGATCTGGTCGTCCTCACCCGCGAGCGCCAACCGCTGCGTCTGGCCAGCAACGCCATCGACCGCACCTATGGCGCCGCCGCGCTGGAAGGCGACCGCATCTATCTGCGCGGCTACCTCGGCGTCACCTGCATCGGCTATACCGGAGACACCGGTCGCGCCTACGAGGCCCGCACGGTGGCGCGCAACCTGCTCGACGACGTCTACGGGCAGAAGCCGACCGACACCCCGGAACGCGAGATCCCGCCATCCGGGCCGGTATCGGGCAACCGGCACAACGCCTTCTCGTCCTCGACCATCACCGCCGGGATCCCGCCCCACACCTGGCGGATCCTCGGTCCCTTCGACGCTTCCGCCGCCGAAGCCGCGCTGAGCGCAGTGAAGCCGGATTCCGGCCTGCTGCGCGAGCAGTCGGTGGGGGTGGGATCCGCCACCCTCAAGGTCGTGGCGCTGAACCAGGAATCCCTGCTGATCGCTGATTTCCCCCGGTGGCGGCTCGATCCCGCCAACCTCACCGACATCCACCGCCTGCGCCGGGCGGTCGACCTCGGCTTCGTCCTGCGCAACGCGAACAAGACCGCCTGCCTGGTGGCCGCCGACCTGCGCAGCACGCGCAACCACGTGGTGCGCTTCGACCAGGATCTGCTCAAGGCCCGCGCCTGGCTGGGTGGCGTCGAAATCCGTCATGGCGACCGCGTGCGCCTGACCGAGGGATCCTACCAGCTGCTGCTGCTGGTCAGCGTGGATGCCGTACCGTCGGATGCCCTCTGGTTGTCGCCGCGCTTCTGGCCAAGCGATCAGGTCGAGGAGGAGACCAGGCGCTGGACAGCCTACGGAAAACGCATCGCGCCGTACCTGCGCAACGTGATGAAGCTGGCACCTCGCAGCGCGGAGTCGGCGCAGGCTCACACCTTCCTGGAAGGTCTGGGCCGGGAAGCGGGGCCGTAGGTGGGATCGTCGGCGGGACTGACCGCGCGGAATCTCAGTGCGGCGCGGAGGACGCCTTGGCATGCGCGTCGGCATGCGCCAGCATCTCGTCGCGGCTGAGGACCTGCTTGGGCAAATGCAGCTGCGTCTCAAGCCAGCGGATTTCGCCCCGCTGCGCTGCGATGGCGCCGGCATCCGCCTCGGCTGCCACGGGATTCGCACGCAGGTGTTCCAGCCGCGCCTTCACCTTGGCCATGTCGATCTGGTCCGCAGGGATGGCCGCATCGGCCAGGACCACCACCTGATCGCGCAGGACCTGGGCGACGCCGCCCTGGATGGCGGTGACGCGCACCGTGCCGCCCTTGGACCGGGCCAGGACATGGCCGGCCGGCTTGAGCAGCGCCGCCACCGCCGCGTGGCCGGTGCGGATGCCGAGTTCACCCTCGACCGAGACGATGGTGATGTGCTCGGCCTCGAATTCGGGCAGCGACCGCTCGGGCGTGATGATGCGCAGGGTGAGCACGACCGCGCCTCAGGCCTTCGCTGCCGCGCCGGCCTTGGCCGCGGTTTCCGCCTTGGCCGATTCGGCCTTGGCGACCACGTCGTCGATGGTGCCGACGTACATGAACGCCGATTCGGGCAGGCTGTCGTACTGGCCGGTGAGGATCGCCTCGAAGCTGCGGATGGTGTCCTCCAGGCGCAGGGCGATGCCCTTCATGCCGGTGAACTGCTCGGCGACGCTGAACGGCTGCGACATGAAGCGTTCGAGACGGCGGGCGCGCGCGACGAGGTGCTTGTCCTCGTCCGACAGCTCATCGACGCCGAGGATGGCGATGATGTCCTGCAGATCCTTGTAGCGCTGCAGCACCTTCTGCACGCCGCGCGCAACCTTGTAGTGGCGTTCGCCGACGATGTGCGGTTGCAGGATGCGGCTGGTCGACGCGAGCGGATCGACGGCCGGGTAGATGCCCTTCTCCGCGATGCTGCGCGACAGGTTGGTGGTCGCGTCGAGGTGGGTGAAGGCGTTGGCCGGGGCCGGGTCGGTGTAGTCGTCGGCCGGCACGTACACGGCCTGGATCGAGGTGATCGCACCGCCACGGGTCGAGGTGATGCGTTCCTGCAGCTGGCCCATCTCGCTGGCCAGGGTCGGCTGGTAGCCCACCGCGCTGGGCAGGCGGCCGAGCAGGGCCGACACCTCGGATCCGGCCTGGGTGAAGCGGAAGATGTTGTCGACGAACAGGAGCACGTCCTTGCCCGACACATCGCGCAGGTGCTCGGCCTGGGTCAGGGCCGACAGCGCCACGCGCAGGCGCGCGCCCGGCGGTTCGTTCATCTGGCCGTAGACCAGCGAGCAGCGCGAGGCGCCCGGCTTGACCTGGGGGTAGCCGTCGGCGTTCCACTTCGGGTGGCCTTTTTCGTCCTTTTCCACCACGATGACGCCGGACTCGATCATCTCGTTCCAGAGGTCGTTGCCCTCGCGGGTGCGCTCGCC
>CAZZJC010000021.1:0-82495 GCA_964654285.1 uncultured Candidatus Kuenenia sp. | reverse complement strand
CAACCCACACCTGAGATAGGACCAGCGTCCGGATGGCGGACAGGAGTCCTCATTTAGCCTTCCTTTACTGTTTTGCAGGTGATTTTTCAGGGTTTGGTCTCGACGGTCCCGCGCAGGGTGCCGGTCAGTTCGGCGGCTTCGCCCCAGACGACCTCGTAAGTCCCGGTGATGCCGCCAGCGCTGGCGAGCAGGTTCAGTTTGACCTTGCCGGCCACGCCGGACTTCTGCGCCGGGTTCGGGAACACATAGCCGTCGGCGCACAGCAGCACGGTCATGGTGCCGGTGATCCTGCCCTCCGTAAGCGTGAGACCGCGCGGATCGATCTGATGCCAGATCTGGTTGTACCGGAAGGCGCAGGCCGAGCCCCGCGTGAAGCGGGTGCCATCATGATCGAGCGACACATCCAGGCCCGCCGCGTGTCCGCCCGGGGTCAGGGCGACCGCGTTCTCCAGCCGGAAGAAGTAGGTCAGCGTGCCCGGTGGATGGTCAGCGAACGTGGTCCAGGGCTGGTCCTTGAGCCAGGGGGTCGGCACCCCCAGGGCCTTGGTCGGGGCCTGGCCCGTGATCGCACCCGTGGCGGTCGCCGTCTGGGGCAACGCCGGCACCCGGCGGGTCCAGGTGCCGCTGAGGGTGGTGCCTTGGCGTTGGATGTCCAACTCGGTGGGCCAGACGTTGCTGCCGAAATCGATGAGCGCGGTGCCGTGGGCCTTGTCGCCAGCCACCGTTAATTCCCGGGTGGCAAACGACTGCCACATCGGGAAGTTGCGGACGCGGGTCCAGACCAGGCCGACATCCTCGGGCAGGGGCGGATAGGTCTTGCCGTTGCGGATCACGTTGTCGGTCCCGACATAGAGCACGGTCTCGAGCGGTTTGTTGGGCAGCCCGACATAGCCGTTGTCCAGCGCCAGGCGCCAGGTGGTTTCGGGATGAGCCCGCAAGTCGTAGCAGACGACCTGGCCGCTTTCGAGCCGCTCGAACAAGCGCCCCGCCACGACGGGGGTTTCCATGAGGATCTCGTAGGCGGTCGTGAAATCGGCCAGGTCCATGCCCGCCAGGCGCCCCTGGTCATCGGCCCGGACCCATTGCGTGTCCTGTTGGCGCCAGAGCACGAAGGGATGCCGTCCGCCATGGCGCGGCCCATGCGAAGAGTTGAATCGGCACAAGAGCGTCTGTTCATCCAGCAGATAGAACAAGCCCGTGATCGTCCCGTTCTCGCTGCTGTCGCCGACCCGCCGGGACAGCAGCGCGCCGCTGTGCACATCCAGCACGCTGAACTGCGGTGGCTTGCCGCCATCCTGGTTGCTCAGATGGACTTTGCCGTTGTGGATGAAATGGCGGACCATCGCGCAGGTGTCCATCCAGGTCGGGATCCGGAACGCCGGTTCATCGGGGCATTGCCACACCCGCGTGGCGCCGCTGGGGCTGAGCCGATAACAGCCGAACAGTCCGTATCCCTGCCCTTTCGGACCACCGACATTGACCAGCACATGCTCGCCCGCGGGAGCCAGGCTCGTGTGATTGGGTCCGATGCCGGTGACCGTCCAGAGGATCCTGCCGTCCTGGGGATCGATCAGCCGCAGGGCGGGGCCTTCCTTCAGGCCGGCGCCCGCGTTGGCGCACAGGATGTACTCGCGGCCCTGATGCCGCCAGACGCTGGGCGTGGCGAAGCGCGTGATCACCGGCGGCGTGGTCCATCTCAATTGGCCGGTCGCGGCATCGTGTCCGCGCAATGCGGTCTCGTAGCCTCCGCCGCTGGTCACCACCACCACGTCCTCGGCCACGATCAAGGAGGTCGTACCCCCCACCGTCCCTCCCGGCGTGGGCGGCTTGCCAGCGGCCGCAGCCGCCAGCATCTCCTCGCGCCGCTTCTGGGCGGTGACAGCCGCAGCACCGATGTCGGCGGTCCAGAGCCGCTTGCCGGTGGCGGCGTCATGTGCGAAGAGCCGGCCCGTGCTGCCGAGACTGTAGAGCTTGCCCTTGGCGCAGACGGGCGTGACCTGGAAACTCGCGCGTTTGTCGCCATCCATCGTCAATCCGCCCGGGATCGCATCCTTCCAGAGCGTCTTGCCGGTATGGAAATCCAGCGCCAGAACCACGTCTTCGGCATCGAGTTGGAAGCGACTGGCGCTCTTGCGGGCATCGAGCACCTCGTAGATCGGCCCGACCGGCCGCATCGAGGCGCCGAACACCTTGCCCTCGGCCACGATCAGCGAACCCCAATTGCCCGTGTGCCCGTCGGGCGTGGGCAACGGTCCCCTCTTCGCCGTCCCCAGGTCCCGGTCATCGCTGACCCACAGGACCCGTGCCCGGCTGATGTCCTGGACCAGCGGCACGTCGGTGGGCAGCGGCACGAAATTGCCGGTCGGCCCGGCGAAGGATGGCCAACCGATGCGGATGGCCTCGGCCTCCGTCACCCGTTGGGGCGCGGGCGTCTCGGCTCCACGGCTGGGAGCAACCGCAGTCAGCGGTAGCAACGCCGCAGCGAGCAGGGGGGACAGGTGCTTGTGCTTTCTCATGGTTTTCCTGCATCCCTTGGGCATCGTCGTGCACGGCGACCTCAAGCTGGTCACGGGGTGACCGCCAGTTCGATCGCCAGCGGAGTGGTCTGGGGAGCGGGCACCGCGAAGGCGTGCCCGGTGGTCTGCCCGTTGGGGCGGCGGAGGCGGGCACGGTAGTCGCCGTGGAACGCCCGGAAGCGGGCCTGACCGGAGGCGTCGGTGGTGAGGTTCACGCGGGTGGCCCATTTCTCGCGCAGCAACGCGTAGAGCCGCCGATACAGCAACGAAGGTTCGCGGCCGATGCCGCGCAGGGGATAATCGCCCCAGATGTAAAAACCGGCCATATGCGGGTTGCCATAGGCCACGGTGAAGAGATCCTCCAGGTAGTCGGCCAGGCGTTCCTCGATCTGGGCGTCGCTCAATCCTGCCTTCTTGAGTTCCCCGGTATGGACGCGCAACTCGGTGATGTAGACCGGCAGACCGGTGTTGCTGCCCAGGAACGTCACGGTCTTGTCGAAACTCTCCAGGTATCCCCAGTCGCCCGGCAGGGTCTGCAGGCCGATGCCGCCGGGGGCGGCCCCGCGTCCGATCAGCGTCTGGAGCAGATCCAGCATGCGCCGGCATTGCGATTCCGGGGTGACCGTCGAACCATCGCTGGCAGTCACCGGGCACGGAGTGTGGTGATCCAGGCTCAGGCCGTAATCGTTGAGCAGGTACATGGCATCGGGATCCTCGTCACGGGCCCAGCCCAGGACCTGCTCGATGTCATCGGCCCAGGCGGCGATCGGCTCGATGTGCGGCCAGTGCCGGCGACCGATGTTGGCCAGCACCGGTTCCCAGAGCATCTCGTTGACCGCGTCGTAGATCCTGATGCGACCGCGGAACCGCGACACCAGCGAGCGGATGCGGATCTCGAGGAATTTCCACTGGGTGGCCCGGTCATAGCGCAGCAGCCAGGTGGGCAGCGATTTGAGCACGGTCCAATACAGCGGATGGCCTTTGCAGGTCAGGCCAAGCCCCAGGCACTCATTGACGATCTCATCGAGCTGGTCGTAATCGAGATGCCCTTGGACCCGTTCGCTGCAGGGTGCGCCCGGCCAGTGCTTTTCGTTCCAGTAATGCAGGATGTTGTAGGAGTTGAAAAGCCGCCGCATCCAGTGTCGGTTCTCCCGCTCGTGGTCGGTCAGGGGCTGGCCGGCCGCCAGTTGCTGTTGCCAGGGACAGGCGCAATCGCCCCAGAGGAAGGCGGGGTCGGTCTGGATGATCTCGACGTTCTGTCCCGCCAGTGGCCGGCCGTCGCGGGTTTGCAGGGTCAGGGTGACATCGCGCTGCCGGTAGCGGCCGATCTGGTCGCTTGCCCGCTCCAGCACCTCGCGCCAGTGTTCACGCCGGTAATTGCCGTGGGCGCCCTCGAGATTGCGCCACTCTTCACCACCTTGGCCTAGGACGTTCATGGGTTGTCTCGATTCTGGAACGGGAGTTCCATGAGGTGATTCTCACATCATTGGTTCTGGCTGGCGCCTGGGGCAGGACGGGGGTCGCCCCAGCCCCAGTCGGGGTGGAACCGTGCCGTCACCGGCCGCGAAGCGATCCGATGCCCGGGCCGGCTCAGCCGGACACGAGCCCCGATGGGGCCTTCCAGACGAAGTCCCGTGCCGGCGGATTGGACTTTCATGCCGCCGGTCGTCTCGATCTGCACTGGCGCGTCGATGCCGTGGCGCAGGAGAACCGATTCGCCCGCGTGACTGGTCACCTCGACCCAGACGGTCTGGCCCTGTTCGCGCCGGGCGCTGACGCTGAATCCGCCCTCGGCTGCCAGGTTCAGGAACTCCGCCTCGGCCCAGGCCGTCGGTACCGCCGGGAAGATGCGCAGACAGCCGCCATGGGATTGCAGCAGCAGGTCGAGCACGGCATTGGCCGCGCCCAGCGGCGTCTCCAGGGTCATGCCCCATTCCCGGGCCAGCGTGTTGGCGAAGCGTTGCGACATCACGCCGTTGGGCGGCGCATCCAGGTAGGTGTTCAGGTAACGCCAGGCGTCATCGCCCTGTCCGCAATGCGCCGCGAGCGCCGCTGCGGCCGCCCAGGTGAACCCCGTGCGGCCCTTGCCATCGGGCGGATTGGTCAGCCAGGTCTGGATCGACTGCCGCAGCAGGGCCGATTGGGCGGGGTCCTCGGCGGTGAAGTCCCGAAACGGCCAGGCCATCATCAGGTGCGAGTAATGCCGATGCCCCAGTTCGCAGGCCACCTCGCGGGCGATGCGCAGACCACGGTCATCACGCGGGTACTCGACCAGGTCGGTCAAGACCGTTTGCCACCGGGGGGCGCGGGCATCCTGCGGCCAGTCGGCCAGCAACCGGGCCAAACCCCAACGCAGGATCGCCAATTCGTAATTGGCATCGGTGCAACCCGCGACGCTGCTGTGCGGCACTGCCGTCGTCGGTGGATACTCGGGCGACTGCCCGTTGTGCAGATGCAGTTTGCCGTCGTCGCCAGGCTGCACGCGGCTGAGCATCTCGTTGACCGCGCCCGCCAGCAACGGCAGCAGCCGCTGCCAGGCCGTCCGCGCGGGCGCGTCAGCCGCGTAGCGGCTCGTCAGCCAGGCGTTGTGCAGCAGCCAGACCAGATGGCAGCCGATGGCCCCGTCCCGGTCACCGCTGGAGAAATCGTAGCCGCACGAGCCGCCCGTGCCGACCGCCCGTGCCGGGTCCGGATTCGGCCCAAGCAGCCGGTCGGAGAGCATCGCCAGCGAACGCCACAGCACCTCGCCGCATTCGGCGGCGTGGTTCGAGCCCAGGTGCAGCAGGAAATGCAGCTGCGCGTTCAGGTTCAGCCAGATGTGCGGGTACCCGGGGCAATGGGCCCAGTCATCCGGGCCGCCCATCGCATACGACCACGGACCGGTCTCGTCGGGAAACGGGGCGCCGGCGCGGGTGGTGCAGCCCAAGGTGTAGGTGTTGATCGCGTAGAAGCCCTCAAGCCGTGCGTCCGGCAAGGAGACCTGGCTGCGGCCGTGAAACGCGTGCCACCAGGTCCGGTGGCGTTCCTGCAACGCCGTCACGCCGTCGACCCGTGCGGTGGCGACCGCGTGCCAAGCCTCCTCAGCCGCAGTCCGCGCATCAGCCTGGCCACGCGAGAAACCCTTGATGCGCGGGCTGACCCCCAGCGACACCAGCAAGCGCACGCGCCCCGGCTCGACGACCTCGGTCCACGCGATGGCGTATTCCTGGCCGTCGAGCAGCGGCTGGACTTCGACCCGGATCCCTTCGCGATCCTCGGTCCGAGCCGGTGGCCAGCCGGGCAAGGGCATGGCCCGGCGCACGAAGCGGGGACGCTTTTCCGCGCCATCGTGGTCGACCTCGACCACGATGATCGGATCGGCCGCAGCGACCCAGGCGCGCACCGCGATCGTGCCGCAGGCCGCGCCGTGGCCGGTGCGCAGTTCGGCCTGGCATTCGGC
Organism: uncultured Candidatus Kuenenia sp.; assembly: GCA_964654285.1. Classification (GTDB taxonomy): domain Bacteria; phylum Planctomycetota; class UBA11346; order UBA11346; family UBA11346; genus BJHQ01. The sequence continues at coordinate 76,540 of CAZZJC010000021.1, read as the reverse complement.
CTGGGCGATATCCAAGCGCATCGGACCGGCCTGGGCCAATCCACGGGTCAGCAGGCGGAAACCACCCGTGTGCAGCCGCGTGCTCTTATGGCGCAAACCCCATTTATCCCACCATTCGCTGCCATCACAGCGGCTGCCGCCGGCATCGGCCGCATCCATCCGGCCAACGTCCACCTGGAGCGCATGGTGCGGGAAGTCGCAGGCTTCGTCCACGCCGAAGACCAATGCGCCAAGGGTCCCATTGCCGAGGAAGGCGCCGCGCTCGGCCGGCTGCGGCGACTCGGGTCGGCAGAGCGGGATCTGCTTCCAGCGCAGGGCGTGACGTTCCAGCCATGGTTGAGTGGGTTGCTTCATGGACATCGATTTCTCTCGGGATGACGTGGTGATCCGTTATTGGTTCTGGAGCAGCCGGGCCAGTTCACGCAGCGCCATCGTGGCGTACTCGCCACGGTGGCCGCCGTCGCCGGCGCCGGGACCGGTGCCGGCGTAGAAGCGGGGCCAACTGGGGTCGACCAGGAGCGCGGGGGGGGATCTGGCCGCTGTTGGGGCATTGGGCGATCACGACCGTGCCGGCCAGCGCCTCCGCCTTGGCCCGCCACAGCGCGCTGCCGGTCCGTTGGGCCTGCCGGGCGCAGGCCAGCGCAAAGCGCGGCTGCACATCCCGCGACAGATCCAGTTTGGTCATCCGCGGAGAGACGATGCTCGGATGCTCCTGGCGGCGCCAGTCGACTTCCTGGTCCTCGATCCAGCGCAGCAGATCCTCCATCAACGCCGGCTCCGATGGAGCGCCCGGCAGATCCAGCGCCAGGTACTCGTAGCAATGCAGCGCGCAGTCGGCCATCACCGGCCACGGGATCTTGTGGTGCGACGATTCATTCGGTCCCTGCCGGCGCCAGTCGAAGCGGGCGATGCTGTTCTTCTGGAGCCACTGCCAGGTCTTGGCTTCGGCCGGGCGGAACTCGTCCGTCTTCAGGTCCTTCCGGATCCGGCCCAGCAGGTACAGGATGCTGGACGGATCCCACTGCTGCATGCTCGGCGCATGCAATGAGTGGATGAACGGCACCCCGGTCTTGGGGTCCACCGACGCGCCGCCGGCGCCATCGGGACCGATCTCGCCGAAGCCGCCGCTGGCCAGTTGATGCGCGGTGATCCGGCGCGCCTGCACGAGGACGGCCTCCTGGTAGCGCGGGTCGCCGGTCAAGCGGTGCAGGTCCAGCCAGGCGCAGCCGTAGACCCATTGGTCGAACGTCCAACCCTTGTAGGTGTCCGGCAGATAGTTGTTGGCGAAGAAGCGGAGCCAGGTGTCGGCAATGGTGACGGCCAGATCCAGGCCGGCCGCGCGCTCGTCGGCATCGGGAGAGAGCTCTGCGAGCACCAGACCGGCGTACAGGCCAGCGTAGGTCGTGTACCAGAGCTGATCATCCCCGTTGGGATACCAGCAGGCCCCAAAGCCCGTATTGATCCGGGCCTGGGTGTTGACCGGGTGGTCACGCAACCAGCGGGCGCTCAGCAGCGCGGCGTCACGGTAACTGCGGGGCAAGCGACCGTGGTAGGGCCCCTGAAACGAGGGCCGACGCGCGACCCTGACCGTTGCCGGCTGGCCGACGGCCGCACCAGCGGCGTCCAATCCCTGGATAACCAGATTCTGGTCACCGGGGCCGGTACGTTGCCACAGTTCCACCGGGGCCGACCACGGATGGGGGAGTTCACACGATTCCTTGCCCAACGTGAAGCGGTAGCGGACCGCACCGGGCACATCGGGAATGTTGAACGTCGGCGGCGCGATGCAGGCCAGCCATCCTGCCTTCCGATTGAACGCTTTGGTTTTAGCCCAGGCTTCCTCGATCGACACGCTATTGCGGTCCCACTTGGCGACTTTCTGGCCATCGATTTCCAGGATATCGAAGCCACCCCAGCGGGCCGGGTCAGACCAGAACTCATGCTGTCCCGGTTCGCCGGGCCGGATCGGCTTGAGCGCCTCGGCCTGGGCCGCCTGGACCAGGGCCGGGTCCGGTTCGGCGCCGAGTTTCCACGTCCGCAGGGCGCGGTCGGCGTGGAGAGCGAACGGAGCGCTGCGCACACTGCCCAGCACCGCCGAGGTGGTCGGGGTGGTGTGGGCGATCGTCGCCGTGCCGCTGAGGATCGAGCCGATGACCTGGGCCGTGATCGTCACCGGCAGCGGCTTCCCGGGAAGCGCGGCGTATTTCGGGTGCGTCGTCGCCAACTCGCGCAGCGCCTGGTCATCCGTGCCCGCCAGGTTGAGGCTGCCAGTCAGTTTGCCGTCGGCAAACGTCACCTGCGCACCTTCGACCTTCCAGAACAGATCGGCCTTGTCATGCAGGTAGCGCTCGGGCGCCTGCAGGCAGATCCAATCGCTGGCCACGCCGTTGCGGATGGTGCAACGCAACAGCAGCGCGCCCTGGTAGAGCATGCCATCAAGCTGTCCGCCGGCATTCTTTCCGGGGATCGGCGAGCGATCATCCCAGCGCATGATCTGGAACTCGGCATACTGCGTCTGGCTGCCGTTGGGTTGCGTCACGCGCCAGGCCCGCCCGGGCGCCCGACCAGGTTTACCCCGGGCATTATCCACATCCTTGTCCCAGGTGACGCTGCCCGGGGCCGCGCCGCTCACCGCGCCGACCGGCACATCGAGCGTCAGCACCTGGGCCGGGACCGACACGGTCTGGCCACGCGCCCGTTGGTAGTCGTCGCTGTGGAACGCCACCGTGGCGGTGCCGGTGAAACGGCCACCCGCCAACTGCAGACCGCTGAGGTCGACAGGATGCGCGCTGCGATTGCGATGGATGGCGGTGGCGACCGCCTGCACGGGCTTGCCGCCCGCGACGTTGACCTCCAGGCGCAAGGGCAGCCAATCAGGAATGGCATTGCTGAACGGCGCCTCAAGGCGGATCACATAGCCGCCATCCGGATCAGCTCCCGGACAGGAGGCTGCGGTCAAGGCGAGCAGCAGAAACGCGAAATTGGCGGATTTCATGGACGTCTCCTCTCATCATTGGTTCTAACCAGCGGGCTGGCAGCGGCCCAGCCCCACTGGGCGTTCAACAGCTGGGCCACAGGTTGCGAGCCGATCCGCTCACCGGCCTGGCTCAGGTGCATACGAGGTCCGATCGGACCCTTCCCATGCACGTCCAGGCCGACGGAGCGGACCTGCAATAGTCGAATCGGCTCTCCGGTCAGACTGGTCACCTCCACCCAGACGGTCCGTCCTCGTTCGCGCCTGACGCTGACGGTGAAACCGCACTCGGCAGAGAGGTTTCGAATTCCACCTGATACGGCCATCAACGCGCCGACCTCCCTTGCCAGCGATGTCAGCCCGTTCCATATCGATCTGCACGGTGTGGTGTGGACAATCGCAAGCATCTTCCGCGGCGGAAACCAGTGCGCCCAACCGGCCATCACCCGAAAAAGCGCCTCTCTCAGGTGGCTCGGACGACGCAGGGCAGCAAAGCGGTACCAGTTGCCAGACCAGGTTCTGGCGAGCGGGCCTCTCGATATCGGTGGCATCGGGTTTCATCATGACCGTCTCTCCCATCCGCCCCTCCGTCTGAGCGGATCACCATCACCGTGGGCGCAGGTCGTAGCAGCGGATACCGCCGAAAACCCTGAAGAACACCAGGCCATCAGCAAAGCAGTCATAGGTCTGCAATTCGTAGCCACCGGTGGCCTGATGCTTGTCGGTGGCCAGCCAGGGCTTGCCGAGCATCCTGAAATCCGCCGGATCGGTGCTGTAGAGTTGCCAGTATTCCGGATTCGCCGCCCGTGGCCGGTGATTGATGTCGCCGGCAACCACCAGACGGTCGCCCCAGAGGAAGGGCAGCGACAACGCATCGCAGGGCTGGCTGGCGAGGATGCTGCCATCGGTGGCGCGGATGATCTGCACCACTCCGGTACCGGTTCCCTTCTGGCCGGGGGTGTCGGTGCTCGTGACTACATGGTAGATCAGGCCATCGCGTGCCGCGATGTTCCGGAAGCCGCCGGCATCGTACCCCATCTCCTTCTGGAAACGTTCCGGCAGCACCCAGACCTGCTTGGCGCCCTTATCATCCACCGCGAATCCAGCCAAGGAACCATACGGTTGCTTGGGATCTGTGGACTTCGGATTGGGCACGTAGGAAATCAGCATGGAACCGGAGGTGACCGGTGGCCCCAGATAGGTGATGGGCGGCTTCTGCTTCCAGATCACCGTGCCGGTCTTGGCTTCGATACATATCGCGGTGTTGAGGAGGCACGCCTTGCCTGCAACCGTGCCATAGGCCAGCAGGTTGGGATTCATCGGCGCTTCCCACAGGGTCTTGCCGTTCTCCAGACTGATCCCACGGGCGATGCCACCGCGACTGGGTGAGATTCCCGTCTTGAAGGGAGCGATCAGCGTTCCATCAGCGATCATGAGCCAACCGGTGGGACCACTGGGTTTGCCAAAGGCGGCCGAGGCGAGGGCCTTCTTCTTATCCGCCTCGTAATCGGCTTCGTTGGGCGTCTGCCAGACCGGTTTGCCGCTTTGCAGGTCCAGGCAGTAGATGGCACCGCAGGAACCCTGGGCATAGACCCGGCCCTGCTGGGCAATGGGGGTGCAGCCGTAGATGTTGCGCTTGCCGCTGCCAAGATTGCGCCCCTGGCCGGCGAAGACCTGCTTCCATCGCGTCTTGCCGGTGCGCGCATCGATGGCGATGACCACGTCGTCAGCCGCGATGTTCCATTTGAAGCTGTATTTCTCCCATACCTCGGGCTTGAGGTCGCCTTTGGCGTCTTGGCCGACCATATCTCCTGAGGGCAGGAAATAGGACATGATCACCAGGCCACCCGCCACGATTGGACTGGAAATTCCACTGGGAGGCAGATCGCCCCCATATTTGATGTCGCGGCCATAGCCTGAATGTGCCTTGCCGAAACCGATGCCTTTCTCTTCGCTTTCCCACAAGAGGGAGATCTTGTTCATGTCATCCGCCAGCTTCACGCCCGAGGTGTCGGCGTACTGACCGTTGGGTCCGCAGTATTCCGGCCAGTCGTGCACCACCTGGGGCGGTTCGGCCGCGATGCCAGGGACGATTCCGACCACGAGGAGCAGGCCAGGCAGGGATAGGAAGGCGGTATTCATGATGACTCCTAGGGGATGATGGATGCGGAATCGGGCCTTGGGCAAGCCGAGGCTCGGCTGGTCGCGGTGGACGATCTCCACCACAACCAGCGAAAGGAGCGGGATTGGCCGGTGATCATGCTTCTTGTACGGATCCGCCTGTCCCCGACTCTAGCGCAAGATGGACAGGTTATCTCGCGGATCGGACACGTCGGCGAACGCCCTGCTCTCAGCCTGGGCGCGATCGGCGGTGCAGGGGCGCTGGTCGGCGTGGCTTCCCCGGCGGGCGCGCGCGACCCATCACCGCCGGGATCACCACACCCTGCTGGTCGTGTTCGACGCGCACCTGCGGCTGGGGACCACCAGCGGAGCGATCGAGGTGCCGCCGCAGTCCTTGGCGATCCTGCCGCCGGTGGCGATGTATGCGGCCGAGGTCCGGTCCGCGCAGGACGACACCCAGGTGTTCCTGGCTGGATTTTCCGCCGAAGCAGGACCGGAGGGCGAGCCGTGGAGCCGGCTGCCGCTGCCGCTGGCGGTCCCGGCCTCCGAGCCGCACCGGTACCGTCCGCTCTGCGACCAGGTGCATCGCCGCCTGTTCGGCAACGGGGAGGAGACCGACCTGCTGCAGCGCACCCGTCACCGCTTGCAAGCGCGCCCGGCGCTCGACGCGCTGCTCACCGGTTACCTGGAAGATGCGCTTGGCGCAGGCGTCTTCGGACCTCTCGCGCAGGCGGGGCTGCCGTCGTCCCTGCGCGAAGCGGTGCAGATCCTCCGTACGCGCATGAACGACCCCAACCTGAAGATCGCGACCGTGGCGGCGGAGCTCGGCGTGTCCGTGCGTACGCTGCTGCGGTTGTTCCGCTCGGGCTTCGGCTGCTCGCCGCAGACCTACCTCGCGCGCCTGCGTCTCGATCACGCCGGGCGCCTGCTCGCCGGAGGCGACGCCGACGGGGTGGCCGGGGTGGCCGCCCGTTGCGGCTATCGCAACCCATCCGCCTTCGGTCAGGCCTTCGCGCGCCTGCATGGCCATCCGCCTGGGCGCTGGCGACGCACGAGGCCGACCTACTGAGGATTCACCAACAGGTTGACGAACCCAGGTACGGTTCCGGTGGCTGCGAGAGATGGATCTCCAGGTAACAACCGGAAATTCATGCGGGCCGAGACCCGCCGATCCAGGTTCTATCCGTCAACCTGTTGGTGAATCCTGAATAGCCGCAGACCATCAGCGGAAAGCACGTACCAGGATCTGACCGGGGGCGAATTGCGGTCGGAACCAGGCAAAGCGGCGGCCAGCGCCCTGGTTCATGGATCCGCCAACGATCATCTGCAGCGCGCGGCTGCGATCACTTTTCGCCGATGGCGTACAGATGGGTCTGCGACTTGAGGTAGATCCGGCCGCCCTGGCAGGTGACGCCGCCGGTATAGACCCCGAAACCGTTCCTGATGCCCATATAGCAGCCGAGGCACCAGCGCTTGAACTCGGGTTTCGTGAGCGACGGGAAATACGTGTCGGCGATATCGACCGGCATGCTGCCGTCGCCGATCAGGTTCGGGGTCTTGTTGAGCACCGCCGGCTTGGCCGGATCTGCGACATCGACGACCGAGAACATCGCCAGCCGGGTACCGTAGTCCTTCTTGAAGATGAGCCGGTTGCCGGCCAGCACCGGCGATTCGCCCAAAGTGCTGCGCCCAAGCGACGCCAGCGTCTCGCCGGTTGCCGGGTTCATGAGCGTACCATTCACCACCAGAACCTTGGGCGAGAGCGCGAAGGGACTGTGGCTCGCACCGCGGTCCTTGCTCTTGAATCCGGCGCCGATGACCAGCTTCCCGTCGGCATCCAGGGAGATGGGCCAGACATTCACCGGAGGCGCGCTGCAGTCTCCACCCCAGCACTTGTAGATCCGCTGGTCGAGGCAGGTGACGAAACCCGAGCCCCAGTAGTCGTTTTTCGCCGGATTCTCGGCCGTCGCCCCGACGCAGTGGGGGAACTGCCCGAGCTTGGCGCCGGTCTCGGCGTCGAGCACCGCGCCCTGGTTGCCCACCACCAGACCGCGGATCCCGCCCTTGCCGTCCGGGATCCGGGCCAGGCAGGGCGACATGTGGTCGCCATGGATGCCCTTGCCGCCCTGCGGCGTGCCGCCGGGGCCGCGCGTGTTTTCCCAACGGATGGCGCCCGTCCGCTTGTCGATGCCGATGATGGTCATGGTGTAGCTGTCCGGATCCGACTTGCCCCGCTTGGCGCTCATCCCGCCGCCGGGGACGAGCAGCAGATCCTTCCACAGCAGCGGTGACTGGCAATGTCCCGCACTGCTGGCGAACAATTGCGGATCGCGCCAGGCCCACAGCCGCTTGCCGGTGACCACCTCATATGCGGCGATCTGCCCATGGCCGAAGGTGACGCCGACGATCTCGCCATCGCTGACCGGGGTGGCCATGGTGTCGCTGTGGTTCCCCTGCCAGCCATTGCAGAAGGTGTCGTCCGCCGGCACGCCCAGCTTCTCGCCGGCGTAGAAGATCAGGTCCGGACCGGCGGACACCGTCGCCGGAACCTTGCCCGCGTAGACGGCGTGGCGGTGCGATTTCATGCCCGCCGGCACCACGCTGAGATCTTCGCCCGGCTTGAGGCAGCGTTGGAGGAAGGCGATCTCGCCGTCCAGGACCGGCCCGATATCGGGGTAGGCGCCCTTCAATTCGTTCTTCCACCTTTCCAGATCCGGGATCAGGCTCTGGATGAATTCCTTGCGCGGGGTCAGATCCACCGGCGCCCTGTTGTCCCGGTAGGTCGCCGTCGCCCCCAGGCGCGCCCGCCACCAGCCCAGGGTGAGTTCGAACAGCTGCTGCTGCGCGACGGCCTTCGCCGGGTCGGGAACCGGTCCGATGGACTTGCGGTCCTTGGCCAGCACCGGCAGGGTCATGAATTTCAGCGCATCCTGCCACAGCACCTTGCCGGTGTCGGCATCGTAGCAGGTCACGTAGTGCGGCGAGGTCAGGCTGATCACCCGCTTGCCGACGACGACGGGCAGGCTGTCGCTCCAGCCCGGCACCGCGACCTTCCAGAGGATGTTCTTCGCCTTCTGGTCGGCGTAGCCCCATTCCTTCCGCACCTTGCCCTCGGCGTTCTTCACCTCGGTCTCGACCGGGGTTCCTTCCCAGAACTCGCTCGGCGGAGTCGCGCCTGGATACCAGTGGCCGCCCTGGCCGGCGAAGCCGACCGGATCGGTGGGCGAGGCCTTCCAGTCATCGGCGCCGAACGGCGCCTCGCCGGCCGGCAGGACCGACAGGCTGGCGAGGGCGAGGAACGCGTGGAGGCATCGGGGCATGGGGCATCCTTGTTGATGTGGATGGGAAACCGACGCGCCAGAAGGGGTATCAGCGCGTGGCGGTCAGGCGATCCCACGTGGCATACACCGCCTCGGCGTTGGCCGGTGGCGTCTCGGCCGTCCATTCGAACTGGGCGATGCAGCCGCCGTTCTGCCACAGGTTCTGATGCACCCGCTCCACCGCCTGCTCGACCTCGCGCACCGTGCCGGTGGGCAGGACGTACTGGCGGTCGATCTCGCCCCAGAACGCGATCTTCCCCTTGCAGCGCTGACCGATCTCCTCGATCGGCATGCAGAAGAGCTGGCTGTTGATGACGTTGACCCCGATCTCGATGAGGTCGGGCAGGATGTCGAGGATGTAGCCGTCGGAGTGCATCCAGACGTGCTTGCCGTGGCTGTGCGCGAGGTCGCAGTATTCCTTGTAGAGCGGCTTGAAGACCTTGCGCCAGATCGCCGGGCGGATGAGCAGCGACCGCTGCATGCCCCAGTCGTCCATGATGACGACTGCATCGACCGGGGTCTTCACCCAGGTCTGCATGTCCTTGAGGTAGAAACCGTGCACGATGTCGATCAGCTTGCGGATCTCGGGCGAGTCCTGCGCCAGATCCATGTAGACATTCTCGGTCCCGCGCAGGAACTGGATGCGTTCGAAGGGCCGGGCCCAGCCCGAGGCCAGGACGTATTGCTCGCAGTTGGTGGCGAACGCGTTGACCTTCTCAAGGTCGACATCGAGGAGCTCGGTCGGCACGTGCATGCGGTCGAAGTCCCAGTCCGCCAGGACGGGATCCTTGACCTCGCCCATGAGGCCGGCGGTCTTGTTGACGTAGACGCAGCCCCATTCGTCGCGGTATTCGCCGAGGGCGGTGGCGTCGCCACGGGTCATCACCGCCTTGTTCTTGCGGCCGGTCGCCTGGCGGATGTCGCGCGCCCAGCGGGCTTCGAAGGCGTCGACCACCGCCGCGCCCTGGCGCATGCGCAGCAGCGGCAGCTGCCAGAGGTCGCGCGGGGCGCGGTCGGGGTTGCGGAACTCGATGGTGCGCTTGACGCGCTCGCGGCTGTTCATGGGGTTCTCCTGGGTTTGCGCCGGTATCGTCGCGGAACCTGGCGGCGCAGGATGCCGGGCGGCGTTGTACTTCCGTCCAGGGAACGGATACTTCCGTCCGATGGCGCGACCCTCCCAGACCGCTCCGCTCGGATACCGGATCGACCCCGTCGAGCCGGCGGAGCTCGGCCTCACCCATGCCGGCGAGAACTGGTGGCCGGCCGGGCGGCACATCCCCTCCCACCGGCACCGGATCTGGGAATGGTACCTGCAGTTGGAGGGCTGGTCGCGCTGGCGGTCCGAGGCCGAGGCGGTCCGGATCGGGCCGGGCGACCTGCTCATCGTTCCGCCCGGGGTCGAGCACGCGCTGGAGGAGAATCCCCAGCCGCGGCACCGCTTCCTCTTTTTCGGGGTCGATCTTGCGCGCTACCGCCGCGAGCTGCCGGGCATCCTCGACCTCTGGCCGGCCGGGCGGTGGTCCGTCCTGCGCGGCGCGACCGGGGTGCAGATCCCGCTCCGCCTGCTCCTGCAGCAGCTCGGCCGGACCGATGACCTGCGTCCGGCCCTGGTGCGGGCGGCCCTGATCCTGGTGCTCGGCGAATCGCTGCGCCTCGGCGCCCCGGCCAGCGCCCCGCCGGCCTGGCCCAAGGATCCGGAAATGGCGACCGTCCTGCGCGGGATCCAGGCCGACCCCGCCGCGCGCTGGACGGTCGAACGCCTCGCCGCCCTCGCCGGCCTGTCGCGTTCGCGCTTCTGCCAGCGTTTCACCGGCGAGATCGGCACCAGCGTGCACCGCCACGTGCTCCAGGCCCGGCTCGACCTCGCGACCGGCCTGCTTGCCGACCCGGCCATGAAGGTGGCCGAGGCGGCGCGGCGGGCGGGGTTCTCGTCGGCCTCGCATCTGGCGCGGGCCCTGCGCCGCCAACGCGGCCAGCGGCCCGCCGAGCACCGCCGCACGACCTGAGCGCGGCACGGCGCATGCCGGCCAAACTGAAACGCTGCACGCCGGTCAGCGCAACCTGAAGCGGCGGCGGTGGCGCCGGACCACGCCCGGGCCGGCGGGGCCATCCGACGCGGTCTCGCCTTCGGGAAGATCGAACGGCTGGCCGTCGCTGAGCCGGCCGATGGCATCGACCACCGCCGCACCGTCGCGCAGACGGTGCGCGGGATCCTTCACCAGCATGGCCTGGAGCAGCCGGGCGCAGTCGGCCGGCAGGTTGAGGGGCAGGTGCAGGGGTTCGGTGGCGATGCGCACGATGAGGTCGATCACCGTCTCGCCGCTGAACGGCGGCGAACCGGTCAGCAGGAAATGCAGGGTCGCGCCGAGGCTCCAGACATCGCTCGCCGGCACCGCCCGGTTGGGGTTGCGCAGCTGCTCCGGCGCCGACCACTGCGGCGTGCCGACCAGCGAGATGCGGTGCACCGACGCGGCCTGGGACGCACCGGCGAAGAGGTCGTGCGCGAGGCCGAGATCGAGCAGCTTCACGTTGAACTCGGCATCGATGAGGATGTTGTCCGGTTTGACATCGCGATGCACCACGCCCTTGCGGTGGGCGTAGCCGAGCGCATCCGCGACCTGGGCCGTGATGTCGAGCGCCTGGGCCCGGCCGCACGGCCCGCGCGCCGCGAGCAGCGCGGTGGCGCTCTGCCCGGGGACGAGGTCCATGCTGTACGCCGCGAGCAGCCGCGCCGGATCGATCTCGACCTGATGGATGCGGACGAGGTTGGGATGGAGCAGCGCGCCGGTGGCCAGCGCCTCGCGGCGGAAGGCCTCGAGCTGGTTCACGTCGCGGCAGCGCCCGGGGTGCAGCACCTTCACCGCGACGACGCGGTCGAGCGACACCTGCTGCGCCCGGTAGACCGTGCCCATGCCGCCGCGCCCGATCGCCCGTTCGATGACGCAGCCGCACACGACGGTGCCGGGCGGGAGCACGTTCGGCGGGGCCATGCCCGGACGGTAGGGCCGTCCCCGGATCCGGACAAGACGCCCACCCGGACCATCCCGCCTGCGCCTGGCAGAACGGTCTTCGCTGCCGGCTCAGCGGCGGCTGCTTCCAGCCGGGGAGGAGCGGGTCGGCGGCTGGCATCCGCATCAGGCGGATCAGGCATGGGCGTCAAGATTGACTGCTGCGCGATCGCCTGGACCCTCGCCGGTGTCCACGGTGCACCGGGCAGTCACTCCTGTACGCGACGAGAACCCATGCCAACGCTGATATCCGCCTACACCCTGAGCTACCAGAACTGGACCGTCATCCCGCATCAGATCGAGGAGGATCTGGCGGAGATGGCGGCGTGCGGTTTCAACGCGGTCGCCCTGTCCTATTCGGAGAGCGATGACGTCTACGGATACCACACCTTCGCCCGCCAGGTGCGCATGATCCAGTCCAGGGGGATGCGGGCGCTGGCGATCCCGAGCCGGATCGGCGGACGGATGGCCGGTGCGCCCCTGATGCCGAGCCTGTTCCTGGCCGCCCATCCGGAATGCGGCGAACCCGGGCCCCAACCGGTCACTGGGCCCCTCGCCTGCCTGCATAGCCCGCTCTACCGCGAGCACCTGCGCAAGCTGGTACGTACCCTCGTCGCGGATCACGGCGTCGATGGCATCATCTGGGACGAACCCAAGGGCACCAAGCTGGGCAGCAGCCACCCCGACACCATCGCCGCCCTGGGCCGGCCCGGAACCCCGGCCGACACGGCAGTCGCCTACCGCGACTTGCTCAGCGAGCTGAATCTGCTGGCCCGCAGCCTGCGCCCGGAACTGTCCATCACCCTCTTCGCCCAGGACACCGATCCGCCCGGTTTCACCCAGGTGGTCAGCCGGGCGGCGGGTCTGAACTTCCATGGCTACGACGGCAACCTGGCGCCCCAGTGGCGTCGCAGCGGCGAGGTCGGCTGGTTCAAATACCGCATCGATGACCCGCGCATCCGCGCCCGCTTCGCCGCCGAGGCCGAGGCCGCCGGGCTCGGCACCTTCGCCCTGGTCGAGAACATGCTGACCCCGGCCTCGAGCCATGGCATCTACGAGACGAATCTCGAGGCCTATCTGTCCGGGCCGCTGCCGGACCATCTATCCGTGTACTACTATGGGCATGACAACGAGGATCCCGAAGGCCTGCATGCCATCACCCGCCGGCTGATGCGCCGCCATCTGCGCTGATGGCTGCACGGTGGCCCCAGGCCACCGGATCCGGCCCCTGGATGCGCAGGTCAGCGCCGCTGTTCCCAGCGCTTCAGTTCGGCCAGGGTCGAAAGGCTGTGGCCGGCGCGGATCTCGGCGGCGAGGCGCGTCTCGCGTTCGTTCACGTCGGCGGCGCGGTTGGCGACCTCGACCACCTGGGCGGCGGGGATGACGACGAGGCCGTCTTCATCGCCGACCAGCCAGTCGCCGGGGCGGATGGCCTGGTCGCCGAGCACCAGCGGGATGCCGAAGCAGCCCAGGCCGCGTGGTTCGCCAGCGTCGGCGCAGGTCCTGGTCGACCACAGGGCGAGGCCTGAGCTGACGATGTCGGCGAGATCGCGGCACGCGCCCCGGATGACCACGCCGCCCAGACCGCGCTGCACCGCGGTGAGCGACGCCAGGCCGCCCCACATCGCGGGATAGTCGTCGCCGGCGTCGATCACCAGCACGTCGCCCGGCTTGGCCTCGTCGATCGCCTGCACCGGCTTGGCCCAGTCGCCGGGCGCGGTGAGCACGGTGAACGCCGGGCCGCACAGGCGCTTCGCGGGATTGCGGCTGACCAGGCCGTGCAGGCCGCCGCCGCGATGCATCGCGTCGGACAGGTTCGGGGTCGAGACTTTTTCCAGCACCTTGCGGATCTCGTCCAGCCCGAGCCGGCGGAAGCGGCCGGCGTCTTCCGCACTGACCGTGCCGGTGGCCAGGGCGGCGTTGAGCGCCGCCAGCGCGGCGCGCGGATCCGGCGCCTTGGTGATGGCGCCGCCGACGATGACCACCCGCGCCCCGGCCGCGACCGCACGCGGGGCGCTCGCCGGGCTGATGCCGCCGGCGCAGGCGACCGGGATGCGCACGGCCTGGGCCACCGCCGCGAGATGTGCGAAGGAGTCCGCGCCGGTCATCTGCACGTCGATCGGGGTGTGGACGCTGACCAGGTCAACGCCGAGCTCTTCGCAGCGCCTGGCCCGCGCCACCGGATCGGCGCAGTTCACCAGGTCGCAGCCGATCGCGACGCCAAGATGCCGGCCGGCGGTGACGCACTCCTGGATCGTCGCGTCCGACGCGGCGGCGAGCACCATCACCAGATCGGCGCCGGACTTCTTGGCTGCTTCGACCTCGGTGCGGCCCGCGTCCATGACCTTCATGTCGGCGACCACCACCGCGCGCGGGAACTCGGCGCGCAGGCGGCGCACGGCCTCCAGCCCGACCGACTTGATCAGCGGCGTGCCGGCCTCGACCCACTGCAAGCCGGCCGGTTCGGCCTCATGGGCGCAGCGCAGCGCGGGTTCGAGGTTGAGGAAATCCAGGGCGAGTTGCACGACCGGGGCGGAAGGCGGGGCGAAGGGCATGGCGGCATGCTGGAGCGGCGGTCGGCGTGGGAAGGGGCGGTGGAGTCGGCGCCGGCGCCGAGGTCGGAAGCTCGTCGTTGCGGGGGCGACCGGTGCAGCGAACGTCCGCCTGCCCAGGGACGTTCCGTGAACCCTGTGGCCCAAGGAACTCCATGCGCTCCTGCGTACCTAAAGCCGCGCTCGTCGCCGCCCTGGCTGCCGGTCTTGCTCCGGTTTCCGCCGGCGACGATCCCGGCCGCATGCCGCTCAACGTCACCGCCTACGAGCCGATCTACTTCCTGGTCGAACCGGTCGAGAAGATCAACGCCAAGTTCCAGTTCAGCATCGCCCTGCGCACGGTGGGCTGGGACAACCAGGCCGCCGCCGGGGCGGAACGGCGCGATGGCTTCTACTTCAGCTATTCCCAGACCTCCTGGTGGGATCTCTATCACGAATCGAAGCCGTTCTACGACAGCAGCTACCGGCCGGAGGGCTGGTTCTACTTCGGCCATCTGTTCCCCGACCTGCTGCCCGCCCTCGGCAAGGATCCGCATGTCGGCCTGGCGACCGGCCTCGGCCACGAATCCAACGGCAAGTCGGGCGAGGACTCGCGTTCGATCGACTGGTACGGCTTCGTCCGCGCTCCCATCCGCGCCAGACTGGATGACCGTCTGCGACTGACCGTGGATCCGCGCTGGAAGGTGCTGCCCAGCCAGCTCTCCGACAATCCCGACATCGCCAGCTACCGGGGCCGGTTCGACGCCCATGTGCTGCTGGATCATCGCTGGTTCAATGTCGACCTGTGGGGACGGATCGGCGAGGGCGGCCGCTACGGCAACGTGCAGCTCGACGCCAGCTTCCCGATCAAGCGGCTGGTGCCGCGCCTGGACCTCGCCCTGCATGCCCAGTGGTACTGCGGCTACGGCGAGACCCTGCTCAACTACCGCGAACGGACCAACCGCATCCTGGTCGGCTTCTCCTTCGTGCCGTGATCAGCGCGGTCATGGTTCACGACGCCTCGGCAGGGCACCGCCGCCCCGGGCTCGTCGCTTTCCGGGATCGCCGTCTGCGAGACCAGGCGCCATCCGTCAACCGGTTGGTGGATCCCGATTCACGGATCTTGGCGTCGGGCCGGACGGATCCTGCGCTCTGATCCGGTTGCCTTGTTCGCGCAGCAACGGCCACGCATTGACGCAGAGGGCAGGCATCAACGATGCGAGCCATGCGAAGCGCGAGCACTCCCTTGCCCAGGATCAGATCGTGACCGCCTGGGATTTCGACCGCTGCCCCGATCGCCGTGGCACCGGCAGCATGAAGTGGGAGCGCTGGGCCGGGCGCGACGTGGTGCCGGCCTGGGTGGCGGACATGGACACGCCGGCGCCGCCGGCGGTGCTGGCGGCGTTGCGGGCGCGGCTCGACCATGGGGTGCTGGGCTATTCCGTGCCGCAGCGCTCGTTCGCGGAAGCCGCCTGCGCCTGGCTGTCGACCCGCCACGGCTGGACGGTCGAACCGGACGCGATCGTGCCGCTGCCCGGCGTGGTGACCGGATTCAACATGTTCTGCCGCGCGATCGGCGCGCCGGGCGATGGGCATCTCTGCCCGACCCCCTGCTATCCGCCGTTCCTCAGCGCGCCGGGCAATCAGGGCCAGCGCCTGCTGCGCGTCGGCCTGGCCCAGGGATCCGCTGCGTCCGGGCATGGGGGGTGGGCGCTTGATCAAACAGCGCTGGAGGCCGCCACCGACGCGACCACGCGCAGCCTGCTCTTCTGCCATCCGCACAATCCCACCGGCCGGGTCTGGACGGAGGGCGAACTCGCGACCTGGGCCGAGCACTGCCGGCGGTACGATCTGTGGGTGCTCAGCGACGAGATCTGGGCCGACCTCGTGCTGGACGGCCGGCACCAGCCGTTCGTGTGCGCCGCGCCCGACCTGGTCAAGCGCACGGTCACGCTCTACGCGCCATCGAAGACCTTCAACCTGCCCGGCCTGTGCTGCGCCATCGCGATCATCCCCGATGCCGACCTGCGCAAGCGCTTCCGCGCCGCCGGGGCCGGCATCGTGCCGAGCGCCGAGGGCCTGGGCATGCTCGGGGCCGAGACCGCCTGGCGCACCGGCGGGCCGTGGCTCGACGCGCTGCTCGACCACCTGCGGCGCAACCGCGACCTGGTCGGCAAGGCGTTGGCGAAGCTCCCGCGCCTGTCCTGGCAACCGGGCCAGGCGACCTACCTGGCCTGGATCGACGCGCGGCAGAGCGGCGTCGCCGATCCGGCCGCGCATGCGGTGGCGCATGGCGTGGGCCTGTCCGACGGCCGCGATTTCGCCGCCCCGGGCTGGCTGCGCCTGAACTTCGGCTGCCCGCGCGCGACGCTGGAAACCGCCTTGGAACGCCTGACGCGCGCCTTCGGCTGAGCGCGAGGGTCCTTGAGTGAAGGGGGTTTGATTCAGGAAGTCAGACTTCCGCACGAGTCGGGTCTGTGCGGGTCCAGGGACGAGAGTCCCTGGCGGGCATAGCCCGCGAGGAGCAATCCCCCGAAGGAGCGCCAGCGAGTGAGCGGGGGCGGGCTTGTCCCGCGCAGCGGGAAGGTGGCGTAGCCACCGTCGCCGCAGTCCGATCCCCGCGCAGCGGGGACATGCGCAGCATGCGGCGCCGTCGGGCTGGGGCGCAAGCCTCGCTGGTCACATCTTCAAGGTGTAGCGCAGCCTGGATTCGCCCAGCACCTCGGGTTCGATGTCGGCGAGGCGGGCGACGACGCCCTTGTGCGCGACGACCTTCACCGAGACGCGGGCCTCGGTGTTGTCGCCGAGCTTCCTCAGGCGGTCGCTGGCGGCGCGGCGCTTCTCCAGCGCCTTGCGGTGCTCCTCGGCGGCGTTGCGCAGGTTCTCCTGCGCCGATTCGAACTGGCGCAGCTTGGCCTCGATCGCCTGGAGGTGGTCGCGGTTGGCGTAGCTGGCGCTGGCGTGGCGCTTCTTCTTCAGTTCGGCGTCGGCGAGGTCGGCGTGCAGCAGCTTGGCCTCGTCGACCAGGCGGGTGCGTTCGGCCTCGCGGCGCTGGTCGTCGAGGCGCGACAGGCGCTCCTGCTCGGAATAGCTCAGGCTGTGGCCGGCCCACAGCTCGGTGGTGGTGCCGGCGAGGTCGCCGGCGGTGCCGATGTCGACATCGCCGCCCGCGACCAGGCTGCCGCCGGCGATGCTGCCGACGCTGATCTTGCCGGTGGCGCGGATCTCGCAGTTGCGCACCTCGCCGGTGATCCGCACCGAGCTCGCGAGCACGCGGCGGACCTCGCACGATTCGGCGACGATGGTCTCGCCGACCACCAGGGCCTGGTCGCCGCCGTGGATGGCGCCTTCGACCTGGAGGCTGCCGCCGGCGCTGATCTCGGCGTCGTGCAGGTCGCCGCAGACGAAGACATCGCTGGCGCTGCTGATCTTCGCGCCGTCCTTCACCGCGCCGCGGATGACCACCACGTCGTTGGTCTCGATCGGCGGGTCGCCCGGGCCGAAGTCGCCTTTGACCTCGAACACGCCGACCACCCGCACCACGCCGTCGGGATTGCGGACGACCATGCCCTGGCGGGTGGAGCGCAGGACGAGCCGGCCGTCGCGGTCGCGCCCGATCTCGGTGCCCTCGCCGGCGAGCTGTTCCGGCGGGATCGCTTCCAGCTTCGGGCAGGGCAGTTCGCGTCCGAGCACGTCCATGCCGGGGATGCCGGGTTCGGCGTCGGTGAAGGTGCCGAGCACGGTGCCCGCCGGCACTTCCTGCAGGTTGGCCACGGTCGCGAGATCCGGCGTGCCGCCCTCGCGTCCGGGCGGGACGAAGCCGGCTGCGCGGCCCGGATCCATCGGCCGGCCGCGGGCGATGGCGCGGCGGCCATCGGGGGCGGGTGGCCCGTCGACGAGCTTGCGCAGCGCATCGAGGTCGAGTCCGTAGCGGATGCCCGAACGCTTGAGGATCGGCTCCAGCGCCTCGCGGGTGACGATGAGGTTCGGTTTGCTGAACGCCCACGCGGTCATCGCGTCGTCGCTGATGCGGATGGTCAGCGGCACCTCCAGCGCCGGGATGTCCTCGCCGCGCACGTTGCGGCCGGGAAAGCCCGGACTGGGCGGATCGCCGCGCGCGAGCACGATCCGCCGCGCGACCTGGCTGGTGCGCGTGGTCTCGTGGATCGCGCCGGGGATGAGGCCATGCACGATGCCCGCCCCGCTGATGATCTGGTCGAGGAGGAAGCGCGGGAAGCTGGCGCCGGGCGCGAGGACGATCGCTGCCGTCATGGCCTCGAAATCCACGATGATGCGCTTGACCAGGAGGGCGAGCTGGGTCGGGTCGATGCGCAGGTTCGCCGGCGGCTGGCCGGAACCGGGCGGGGCGGGCGTGGCCGGTCGCGGAGCCGGCGTGGCCGGGCCGCCGGACTTCGCGGTCACCGCCGGGCTGGAGCGCGAACGATCCCCGGTCTGCACCCGCTGGCGGTCCGAGGCGGAGCCGTGGCGGTCAGCGGCGGAGCCTTGGCGGTCAGGAGCAGGGCCCTGGCGGTCGGTACCCGGGCCTGGCGCCGCAGGCGTCGGCGTGGCCGGACGTTCGCCTGCCTGGGTGCGCTGGCGATCCGAAGCCGAGGCCGGACGGTTGCTGCCGGAATCCGGGCGCGACGGGGCGAGGCTGGTCTCGCTGCGCCGCCGTTCGGTCGTGGGCTGCGCCGGCGCGGCCGTGGTGCGCTGCCGCTCGGCGTTCGGTTCCACCTGGCCGGCGTCGCGCTGCTCCACCGCCCGCACCAGGGCCGGATCGCGCACCGGCGCGGCGGCGAGGCGCTGGGTGCGCACCCCGGGATGGCCGCCGGAGGCGAGCTCGGGCTGGCGGCCGGTGAGCAGCGTTTCGACCTCTTCGCGCGCCTGCCGGGCCGAGACATGGCGGCGGTTGCGGTCCTTTTCCATCAGGCGCAGGATCAGCGTGCGGCAGCCGGGCGTGAGGTCAGGCCGCAGGATGGCGGGGTCGGGCACCGGTTCGTTGAGCGCCTTGATCAGCGTCGCCACCGCGCTGTCGGACGAGAACGGCGGCTGGCCGGTCAGCAGATGGTAGAGCGACGCCCCGAGCGAGTAGAGATCGGCGCGGATGTCGAGATCCGGCACGCCGTTGGCCTGTTCCGGCGCGATGTACGCCGGCGTGCCCATGATCACGCCCGGTTGGGTGACCTGGTCGTTGCCGCTGACCCGCGCCAGGCCGAGATCGGCGACCTTGGCCTGGCCGCCGTCGGTGATGAAGATGTTGGCCGGCTTGATATCGCGGTGCACCAGGCCCGCCGCCTCGACCGCCTCCAGCCCGGCCAGGGCGTCGCGCATGAGGCCGAGCGCGAGCACCTCGTCGAGCCGGCCGCCACGGCGATCGAGCAGATCGAGCAGATCGCCGCCGGTGACCAGTTCCAAGGCCATGAACAGCCGGCCGTCGCCCTCGCCGGCATCGAAGCAGGTCACCACGTTGGGATGGTTGATCCGCGCCGCCACCTGCGCCTCGCGCAGGAAGCGCGAACGGAAGGTCGGATCCTCGGCGAACTGCGGCGAGACCACCTTGAGCGCGACCTCGCGCCCGAGCGCCGCATGCACCGCGCGGTAGACCACCGCCATGCCGCCCTTGCCCAGCTGCCCCGTGATGCGGTACATCCCGACGCTGGTCCCGTTCGCCAATTCCCGGCCATGGCCGCTCGTCGAAACTTCAGGCATGGACCAGCATACCCCAGGAAAGTCCAGGCCGCGCGGCCCGGTGCGCCGTATCTCTGCAGACCCGCATCCCGCCCGGATCCCGCGCCGGATCGGTTCGTAAAACGGCTGGACCGCGGACATACCCAGGCAGGGCAGCCCGTCGATGCGTCCGCAGGATCGACGGCTGGACCCTTCCGGCCCTGCCTCGGGCCGGTAGTCCTCTCTGCCGTCCGCACCCGCTGCGGATCCCCGACCTGGAGCCGTCCCATGCGCCGCATCCTGTCCGCCGCAGCCCTCTGCACCTGCGTCCTGTTCGTCGCCGGCTGCATCAGCCACGACCGCAGCTGGCGCCAGACCGCCATCGAGGAGGAAGGCTCGGGCCCGGCCCGCATCGCGGTGGTCGACATCAGGGGCCCGATCCGCTTTGGCGGCAGCCGTTTCAGCGAAGGCGGCGGCATGGATGAAGTCTGCCGGCAGCTGCGCATGGCCGAACAGGATGACGCGGTGAAGGCCATCGTGGTGACCCTCGACACGCCCGGCGGCGACGTGGTGGCGAGCGATGCCGTGCACGCCCGGGTGCTCGCCCTGCGTGCCAAGGGCAAGCCGGTGGTGGCTCTTCAGCGCAGCGTCTGCGCCAGTGGCGGCTACTACATCGCATGCGCTGCCGACACCGTGCTCTGCGGCAGAGGAACGCTCACCGGATCGATCGGGGTGATCTTCATGAGCCCCGAGATCATGGGTCTGGCAGGCAAGATCGGGGTCGGGATGAACGTCATCACCAGCGGCCCGCGCAAGGATCTGGGCAGCATGTTCCGCCCGATGAAGGACGACGAACGTGCCCTCATCCAAGGCATGATCGACCAGCTGTACGCCCAGTTCCTGGCGGTGGTGGTGCAGGGCCGCAAGGGCCGAGGCCCGGTGCCGGCCGACACCGCTGCCGCCGAAGCGACATTGCGCCCGCTCGCCGACGGCCGCGTCTACACCGGCGAACAGGCCCTGGCCCTCGGCCTGGTCGACGGTTTCGGCCACCTGCCCGAAGCCCTCGCCGAAGCCCGCCGCCTGGCCAAGGTCAAGGAAGCCGCCGTCTTCCGCTACGAACGCAGCACCCTGTCCTTCGGCTTCATCGCCGACGCCCAGACCCACCCCCCGCAGGTCGTCAACGGCATCAACCTCGACGCCGGCGACCTGACCCGCCTGCTCCAACCCGGCATGGCGTTCCTCTGGACCGGCAACTGACGTGCGGGGCGCTGCCCCGGCCCCCGCGAGGGGCCATCGCCCCTCGACCCCACGGCCGCCGGCCGGTTGAAGCCGTGGGAAGGGGAAGTGATGAACGCGGAGCCGTTTGCCCTTTGGCGCGCGCGCTGACGTGCGGGGTTCTGCCGGCAGCGCCCCGCAGAAGAAAGCCGTAGGGCGCGGCAAAGCTTCCACCCAGTCCGATGACACCTCATTCAGCATGAGAACCAGCGGCCAGGGCAGTACAGCACAGCGTAGCGCCTATTTGTGACGTGGCGGGGCAGCGCAGCGCCCCCCGCCCATCCGGGCAAGCGGGTAGGTAGCGGAAGGACGCGGTGTTGCGCCTATCTGGTCAATCCGGGTCCAGGGCAGAGCCGGCAGTGTCCCGCTGAAGACAGCCCCAGCAGAACCATGTTGATGCACCACGAATGGCTGAAGCCCATCAGGGTGCCCTTCTGCACGTGCGCCGGGGTCGGATCCCAGCCGTCCCAGATCGACCAGTCGGAGGTGTAGAACTGTTCCGTCAGCATGCCGCGCTGGCCGTTCCACTGGCCGTCGACCTTGCACAGCAGCTGGCAGGTGAAGCGGAAATGGTCGTCGGCGCGCTCGGCGTAGTACGGATTGCCGGTGATCGCCGTCAGCCGATGCAGCTCGCCGAGGCAGTTCATGCCGTAGACGTGCAGGTGGTTGTTGTTCATGGAGGCGAAGTCGCCCCCCACCGTGCGCAGTCCTCCTGCGCCAAGGATGTTGCGCGGATCGAAGCGCACATTGTAGGCCTTGCGCCAGGTCAGCATCCAGTCGGCGGCGCGCACCAGCAGCGGCAGCCAACGCGGATCGCCTCCACCCGGAGCAGCGCCGAAGCGCCGGTGCAGACCGGCATAGGCCATCACCGCCGCGTAGCCGTCCTCGCTGGTGGGCGACAGGCTGACATCCTCGGGCGCGCCGTAGATGCGTTCCGCCTCGATGTCGCGGGCGTAGCCCGCACCGGCGGCAAGCATGGAATCGCGCAGACGTTCCTGGAGATCCGGATCGTCCGCGAAGAGATCATGCGCCGCTTCCATCGCCGGGATCCAGGTCAGGCCGCCGCAGCCGTCGCGCTGCTGCGGCCGATCCGCGGCCAGGTCGTACAGCTGCGGATGCCGGCCATCGGCATCCTGGAACCGCAGGGCGGCCTCCAGCGATCGGCGGAGCGCCAACCGCCACGCTGGCCGGCGTTCAGCGCCGAAGAGGCCGATGAGCCGGGCGAGGTGGAACGATGCATCCGCCGTGGTGCGCGCATGCGCCACCGCGGTGCCGCCCTGCCAACAGGATCCATAACCGGGCGTGTCCGGCCCGTTGGCGAATTCGCCGTTCGGTGTGCGCGCGCGGCCGGGATGGTAGCTGGTGCGGAACAGGCCGTTGGGCGCCGGCGCCTCGCGGCAGAGGCGGTCGACGTACTGGTCGACGATCGCCAGCGATTCCGCATCGTTCTGCCGCAGACCCTGCCAGGCCAGCCCGAACGCGACCGGGAAGCCGCCGACGAAGCCGGTGGCGTCGAAGTGCCAACCGAGCGAGGTCTTCCGGTTGACGTTGGCGTTGAACTCGACGCTGCGGTCGAGCGCGGCGGTGTAGACGAAGTAGCCCGGCCGGCCGCCGGCCGCCGGCGTCCAGTGCCAGGCCTTCAAGCCGTGCGCGGCGCAGGCGGCGAGCTCGTCGTGCGGTTCCTCGGCTGCGCTGGGATGCTGCGGCTTGAGTTCGCGGTACAGCCGTTCCAGCACCGGCTGGTAGCCGTGGGCGTCGCCAGGGAAATCCCAGACGCCGACGTCGAGTTCGAGTCGCGCCCCGGCCGGCAGGGTCAGCCGCCGCGCCAACGCGCCGTCATGGCGGTGGCGCACCTGGCGCAGCGGCCCCTCGAACGCTGGCAGGTTGATGGCGACGTGGCCCTGACCGTCGTCCCAGGCGAGCCCAAGACCGATCTGCGGCTCGTCGTTGCCCCAGGTCGCCGGCCGGTCGGGGGCGCCGTAGAGGCGATGGTGCGGCTCGGCGTCCAGGCCGCGCCAGCGACCACCGTGGAAGGCGAGCACCAACGGATACGCGGCGCGTTCCAGCGCGATGTCCCACGCCGGCGCGGTCCAGCGGTCGGCGCCGAGGCGACCGAGCGTCGGTGTGTTGAGTTTCGGATCGGTGCGGCCCTGGCCGTAGAAATAGCCGGGGATGAGGAACCACGGCACCGTCGGCGTGGCGAGCGGCAGCACGATGCGCAACCGACCCCGGAATACCTCCGCACCGGCGGTGAAGGTCAGGCGCCAACGTGGCCGATCGGAGTCGGGCAGGCGTTCGATCCTGCTGGCCAAGGTGCCGCGCTGTTCCGGCTCGGCGATGATCTGGATGGCGAAGGGATGGTCGATCATTGCTTGAGCACCACGGTGCCGGTGCCGCGATGGATGGCTTGGCAGGCGAGACGCGCGCCATCATCCGGGCAACCCCACGCTTCGCCGTCCGACTTGGGTTCGAGATGCTCGCCGCCCGAGACCAGTTCCACCCGGCATTGCCGGCACGAACCGCCCATGCAGAGGAACCGCACGTTCGCCTTGGCGTCGAGCATCAGCCCGAGCAGATCGCTCCCCGGCGTGGTCGGGGTCGCCGGGATCGCAGTGCCGTTGAAGACGATGGCGGGCTGGTCGGCCATGGTGTGCCCTCTCCCGACTTTCTTCTGGGATTTCAGCCCAGGACGAGGTTGATGATCTTGCCGTGGATCGCGATGAGCTTGCGCACCTTCTGACCGGCGATCAGCGCGACCACCTCGGGGTGGGCGAGGACGGCGGCGTCGAGATCCTTGCCGACCAGGGTGCGCGGCAGGCTGATCCGGCCCTTCAGCCGGCCGGCGACCTGCACCGGGTAGTCGACCTCGTCGGCATCGATCTGGCTGGCATCGAACGCCGGCCAGCCGGCGCCGGTCAGGTCGTCGCCGCCGCCGAGTTCGGCCCACAGCTCGCTCGTGATGTGCGGCACCATGGGCGCGAGCAGGCGCACCAGGGTGGTGAGTCCCAGCTTGAAGACCTCGGGCTTCAGCGCGTCGGGCTTCAGCTCGTTGGTCAGTTCCATGCAGGCGGCGATGGTGGTGTTGAAGCCGAAGTCGCGCTCCATCGCGTCGGTCGCGCGCTTGATCGTCTGGTGCACCTTGCGCACCACCGCCTGGTCGTGGCCGGCCAGTTCCCTGGCGTGGCCGGCGAACGCGCTGATGCCGGCCAGGCGCTCGCGGTGCTCCTGCACCAGGGTCCACAGGCGCTTGAGGTAGCGGCTGCAGCCCTTGACGCTCTCCTCGTCCCAGTCCAGGTCGCGTTCGATCGGTGCGGCGAACAGGGTGAACAGCCGCGCGGTGTCGGCGCCGTAGGCATCGACCAAACGCTGCGGATCGACGGTGTTGCGCTTGGACTTGGACATCTTCTCGATGCGGCCCACGGTCACCGGCTGGCCGTCGGCCTTCAGCGTCGCGCCGACCACCGCGCCCTTGGCGTCGGTGCGGATCTCGACCTCATCCGGGTAGAAGTACTGCTTCTTGCCCGGACCGGTCTCGCGCGAATAGGTCTCCATGCAGACCATGCCCTGGCAGAGCAGGCGCTTGAACGGTTCGCGCACCCCGGTGTAGCCGAGATCCGCGAGCGCCTTCTGGAAGAAGCGCGCGTAGAGCAGGTGCAGCACGGCGTGCTCGATGCCGCCGATGTAGAGATCGACCGGCAGCCAGTGGTCGACCCGCGTGCGGTCGAGCGGCGCGGCGCAGCCGAGATCCGCCTTGCGGTTGTCGTGGCAGGTGTAGCGCGCGAAGTACCACGACGACTCCACGAAGGTGTCCATGGTGTCGGTCTCGCGCCGCGCCGGCTCGGGGCCGTCGGGGCCGCGCACGCTGAGCGCCCTGCCGTCGCGGTCGGTCGCGGCCCAGGTCGGATGCCGGGTGAGCGGATTGCCGGCGCCGTCGAAGGCCACGTCGTCGGGCAGGGTCACCGGCAGGTCCTGCTTGCGCAGCGGGGTCGCGCCCAGCTTGTCGCTGTACAGGTAGGGGATCGGGTTGCCCCAGTAGCGCTGCCGGCTCAGGCACCAGTCGCGCAGGCGCCAGGTCACGGTCTTGCGGCCGGACTTCCGCTCCTCCAGCCAGGCGGTGATCGCGGCCTTGGCCGATTCGCTCGGCTGGCCGTCGAACTGGGCGCTGTTCTGCATCACGCCCGCGTCCGTGAACGCGTCCTCGCCCGCCTGCAGTTTCAGCCAGCCGGCGTCCTTGGGGTCGCTGGCGCGGATCACCGTGACGATGTCGATGCCGTACTTCCTCGCGAAGGCGAAGTCGCGGCTGTCGTGCGCCGGCACCGCCATCACCACGCCCGTGCCGTAGTCGGCGACCACGAAGTTGGCGAGGTAGAGCGGCACCTTCCTCCCGTTCGCCGGGTTGATCACGTGCACGCCCGAGAAGCAGCCCTTCTTCTCCGCCGCGTCGCCCAGGCGTTCATGCGCCGACACCGCGCGCACCTCGGCGGTGAAGGCGTCGACCGCCGCGCGGTGGCTGGCGGGCACGATGCGCGCCAGGGCCGCGTGCTCGGGCGCGATCGAGACGAACGTCACGCCGAACAGGGTGTCGGGCCGGGTGGTGAACGCGGTCAGCTTCACGTCCGGGTGTCCATCGACGGTGAAGTCGATCTCGGCGCCGACGCTCTTGCCGAGCCAGTTGCGCTGCTGGATCAGCACCGCCTCGGGCCAGCCGGACAGCCTCCAGGTGCTCTCCAGCAGCTCCTCGGCGTAGGCGGTGATGCGCAGGTACCACTGCGGCAGCTCCTTCTGCACCACCACCGTGCCGGTGCGCCAGCACTTGCCGTCGACGACCTGTTCATTGGCGAGGACGCAGTTCAGGCCGGTCGACCAGTTCACCAGGCTCGACTTGCGGTAGACCAGGCCCTTCTCGACCAGATCGAGGAAGATGTCCTGTTCGCGCGCGGCATAGCCGGGGTCGGAACAGGCGAACTCGCGCGACCACGCGTAGCTGAAGCCCATGCGCTTCAGCTGGTCGCGCATGTAGGCGATGTTCTCGTAGGTCCACTTGCGGGGGTGGATGCCGCGTTCGATCGCCGCCTGCTCGGCCGGCAGGCCGAAGGAGTCCCAGCCCATCGGATGCAGCACCGCGAAGCCGCGCATGCGCTTGTAGCGCGCCACCGCGTCGCCGATCGTGTAGTTGCGCACGTGCCCCATGTGCAGCTTGCCGCTGGGGTACGGGAACATCTCCAGCACGTAGTAGCAGCGCTCGCGCGGCAGGTCGTCGCGCACCTCGTGCGCGCCGGCGGCTTCCCACTGGCGCTGCCACTTCGCTTCGACCACGGCGGGTTCGTAGGCTTTCGGCTCGGTCATGGCGTCATTCCTCAGCGC
Organism: uncultured Candidatus Kuenenia sp.; assembly: GCA_964654285.1. Taxonomy (GTDB): domain Bacteria; phylum Planctomycetota; class UBA11346; order UBA11346; family UBA11346; genus BJHQ01. The sequence goes on along the minus strand of CAZZJC010000021.1, from coordinate 50,280 downwards.
GGCATCGCGGTTCTGGCGGGTCGCGCAGCATGTGACGCTGGCCGGCACGGGCAAGCCGGCCCAAGGGCGGACCTGCGCCCAGTCAGGGCAGGGTCAGACCGAGTTCGGACGCCAGCTGGGCGCGGAACGCGAGCAGGAACGCGTGCCGGCGCTGCGCCTCGGCCTGGGCCGACGGCAGGCGCATGCCGGCCGCGAGTTTCAGCAGCTTCGCCGGCAGGTGGTCGACCACCCAGGTGCGGTCGTCCAGCGGCCGCCCGCCCGCCGCGAACGGATCCTCAGGATGGTAGAATCCACCCGCATTGTCAGGGGATTTTCGCAGCGCCATGTCCTGGCCGCAGGCGACGTTGCGCAGGAGCCCGACTGCGCCGATCGCATCCAGCCGATCCGCATCCTGGAGCGTCACGCCGATCGCATTCGCCGGCGCCAGGCCGCGCGACCACGACGAGGTCGCCACCGCCGCCGCGATGGCGTCGACCTCGGTCGCGTCGTAGCCGGCGGCGCGCAGCAGGTCTCCCGCCAGTTCCGCCGACTTCGCGCCGCCCAGGTGGCGCTCCGGCGATTCCTTCGGAATGAACGCGAGGTCATGCACCAGCGCTGCCGCTCCGCAGCAATCGGCGTCCGCGCCGGCTTCCGGTGCGAGGCGCAGCATCCAGACGTAGACGCGCTCCAGGTGGTGGCGGTCGTGCGCGAGCTCGCCCGGTTTCAGGCGGCTGGCTACCAGCGGCCAGAGGACGTTGTGGCGGGGGAAGATGGGGGAGAGGAAGGACGCCTGCTTGGCCATCGTCAATGGTCACCAAGTTGGGCAGTGAAAGTGGCGGGGGTTCCAGCATCAACATCCGCGGTCGGATGAATAGCTGTGTCCGCTTGATGTTTTTCTTTCAGTGATTTTTGGATGAATGCGCTGGGATCCTGACTCAGCACATCCCATACCTGTCGATTGATTTTTCCATTGTAGATCAATTTCGCCCTAACGTTTTCTTCCGGGTCTTTGGCCAATTTCATTTGCATCTCCAATGTGATTTTCCGTTTTTGCGCAATCCAGCACCTGACCTCAGCGTCTGAATCATTGATGAGTTGAGCGAGAATTTCCAAAGGAACGGTTTTGTTGTGAACCACCCATTTTTTGTAGTCCGGGTATTTGGCGATCACGTCCTGCCACACTTCGATCGGGGCCTCATCCCATGCCGCCTTCTGATACTCGGCCAATTCAGTGCTGTCACGTAGTCTGACAAATTCCTCGGCGCTGTGGATCATGACACCCTAGTTCAAGTCATGTTTCAATTCACCGGCCGCCACTGCGCCCGGCTGAACCCCGCGCCCTTGTCCTTGGCCGGCGCTGCGAGCAAGCGGAAGAAGTCCGCCCACTGCGGTTGGCTGCGATCGATGCCGTCCTGGCCTTCGGTCGCGCCGAAGATCAGTTCGGTCTGGCCGTTCGGGTGCGGGCGGACGCTGAACCACGGCTTGTACTTTCCGGATTTGCTGCGGCGCATCTGCTCGTTGAGCTGCTCGCATTGGGCCTGCAGCGCCTTCACCGAGCGCTCTTCCGTGCTGGGCACCGAGGTCAAAACGATGATGTGGCGTTTAGGCTGGAACTCGGCCGGCTGCTGCTGGTAGGCGTTGCCGGACGACGTGGGTTCGCGTGGTGGGATGGGATCGCTCGACCGGGCTGCGACCACCCAGACCAGGGCGAGCGATCCCAGCCAGGCGATCAGCACGGTGATGACCTGCGACAGCGACAAGGTGATCAACGGTGGCGGGCCGCCTGGCGGATTGGGGGTGTAGGCGGTCGGGGTCGCGGCCCGCGCCAGGGCGGACTGCGGCGACAGCGTCGGTGGAGCCGGTGGCGGCGAGAGGGGTGGCGGACCTGCGGCACGAACCGGAGACGGTGGCGGGCCGGGTGGTGGTGGCGGGATCTCGGTCGTCGGCCGGGCCTTGCCGATGGGCAGGATCGGGCGCACTGCCGGGGCGGCCGGCACCGGCGGACGTGGTGGCGCACCACCCTGTTCCGTGATGCGCCGCTGCACCGCCTGGAGCGTGTCGAAGATCTGATCGGTCTTGCGTCGGAACATGGGGTGCTGCGGTGCGGCCGAGTGTGCCGCCAGACCCTACCCACGCCAGAGCGGGCCTTCCGATTCCCCAGGGAAGCGGTCTGTACCAGGATCCTTTCTATTGGATCCCAAACCTTCGTGCTTTTGGCTCACTTTGCGGCCATCCCCCCGCCCCGATCCCGTTCGCAGGTGGCAACCCCGTCCGAGCCTCGGATGCTTCCTGTCATGGACGCCGCCCTGATCCTCGCCCTGCAGGGACCGCCGGCGATGGCGGACGCCCGCGCCGTCGCCTGGCGTGGAGCCTGGCTGCCGCTGGTCGTGCGGGCGGAGGCCGTGCCCGCCGCGTTGCGCCTGCCGCCGATGCTGGCGGACGGGCGGACCCCGCCCGAGACCCGCCTCGCTGCCGCGATCGCGGCGAACCGCATCGATCTCGCCTTCGCCCTGCTCAAGCGCCTGGACAGACCGCTCGCGTCGCTGCCGAACTGCCAACGCGTGCTCGCCACCTGGGCCCTTGCCGAGGCCGGCCGCCAAGGCCTGCCCGCGGTGCGGCAGGGCAACATCGCGGTCGCCAGCCCCGCCCAGGTCGAGGCGCTGATCACCGCCACCAGCCAGGGTGTGCGCGATGCCGGGGAACTGCTCCAGACCGATGCCTGGCCGCGCTGGGCCGGGCCGCTGGTCGTGGTTGCCGGCGAGCAGCCAACCCCCGGAGTCGCGGTGCGTCCCGCCCTGCCGATCATCCGCGTCGGCATGGACGCGGCGGACCCGGCCGTGCTGCGCGGCCGCGTCGCCGCCGCCGTGATCGCGCTCCACCTCGCCCTTGCCGATCCGCCCGCCGAGGGCTGGCCACCCTGGCTGGTCCAGGGCCTGGGCGTCCTGGCGATGCGCAAGGCCACCGGCCAGGAACCCGGCCCCGCGACCGCGTTGGAACTGCGCCAGCGCCGGGGTGCCGCCGCGATCGCCGCGACCTTCACCGCCAGCGAACCCGAGGACGAACTGGCCGCCGCGATCGTCGCCGTGCTCGTCCAACCCGGCCAGCGCGCCGCTCTGCCGAACCTGCTCGACGCCATCCGCCATGGCAGCGGATCCGCAGCCGCCCTGCAGATCGCCTATGGCCTCACCCCGCAGCGGTTGTGCGAGGTGCGGTAGATCGGTTCACGGTGGCGGCAGGCGGCCGATGAGATCCCGGGCCGCAGCGACCACCCCGGCGCAGGTCGCCCGGCAGGCGGCGTCGCAGCGGGCGAGGTCCGGGATGAGGTAGCACGTCGCCCCGGCCCCGATCGCGGCGGTGATCCCGTGCGGCGAATCCTCCAGCACCACCAGGCGCTGATCCGGGAAGGAGGCCTTGGCCTGGCGGTAGATCTCCGGGTCCGGCTTGCGGCGCGTCACGGATTCCTTGGTCAGGATCAGATCGAACCGCGCCACGACCTCCCGCGGCAGGTAGCGGTCGACATGGCGACGTGACGAACTGGTGGCCAGCACCAGACGATGGCCGATCGATCGGCCATGATCGAGCAGGTCCACCACACCGGGCTTGAGTGGAATCTCGCAGATGTCCATGGCTTCATTGAACCGGGCATAGAGCCGATCCAGGGTCTACCGATCCATGCCATGTGCGAGCAGGTACCGGATGTCGTGATCCGGTGACCCGATGAAGGTGTCGTAGAGATCACCATCCATCGGATGGCCGATCTCGGCGAGGATGCCGAGGAAGACCTCCTTCACCACCCGTTCCGAATCAAGCAGGGTGCCGTCGCAATCGCAGGCCAGGGTCATGGGGCGTCCCGTTGAAGTTGGGAGCGTCGGTTCATGGCCCCCTCAAGGATTTTTCCATCACCGTCTCATGGATGACAGGGAATCGGTCGCTGATCAAAATCGTCGATGGTGCCGTCGTCACGCTGGCGAAGCCCAACCGCTCGTAGATGGCGGCGTTGCCGGTTTCGCTGACGACCACGGCGCGCAGCCGCCGGATGCCCGCCTGCCGCGCGATGGTTTCGATCTGCTGTACCAGCGCGCGGGCCATTCCTTGCCGTTGATGCGCAGGATCGCAAGCAAAGGAGAATAATTCCAGTTGGTCCGGTATCTGTTCATAGCAGGCCGTCGCCAAGATCCGCCCTTCGACCTCGGCGACGAGGCGAACGATGGATCCCGTCTGTTCCGTGGCCGACTGCGCACGGGGGCCGGGACGATAGATCTCCCGCATCGGAGCGAACGCCAGCTGGTGGACCCGGCGGACAACATCCTGGTCGGCGGCGATGGCCTCGCGGACTCGGATGCTCTTCACCGCCTACGCCACATCGAACCGGAACAGCCGCTTCTTTCCCGCCCGGATGACGATGCGACCGTTGACCGCGTCGGCGGCGGTGACGCTGCGCTGCTCGTCGGCGATCACGGTGTCGTTGAGCTGGGCGCCGCCGCCCTTGATCAGGCGCTTGGCTTCCGAGTTCGACGACGCCAGGCCCGCCTTCACCAGCAGCACGGTGAACGGCACGCCAGCGGCCAGATCGGCGCTGGCGAGCGGGCCGTGCGGCACGGCGGCGGCGGTGGCATCGTGGCCGGCGCCGAAGGCCTTGCGTGCCGCCTCGCGCGCCGCATCGGCGGCAGCCTGGCCGTGGATCAGGCGGGTGACCTCCCACGCCAGGCGTTCCTTGGCGGGGTTGAGCGCCTCGCCGCCGGCGGCGGTCAGGGCGTCGACCTCGGTCATCGGCAGGGTGGTGAAGAAGCCGAGGAACCGCCGCACGTCGGCGTCGGCGACGTTGCGCCAGAATTGGAAGAACTCGTGCACCGGCGTGCGCTCGGCCGACAGCCAGATGTTGCCCTTCTCCGACTTGCCGAATTTGCCGCCGTCGGCCTTCGTCACGAGCGGGAAGGTCACCCCCGCGAGGTCGGCGCCGTCCGTGCGCCGGGCGAGTTCGATGCCCATCACGATGTTGCCCCACTGGTCCTGGCCGCCGAACTGCACGGTGCAGCCTTCGGCCCGGTGCAGGTGCGCGAAATCGTAGGCCTGCATGACCATGTAGTTGAATTCGAGGAAGGTCATGCCGCCCGCCTCAAGCCGGCCCTTCACCGAATCCATGCTCAGCATGCGGTTGATGCCGAAATGCGGCCCGACCGCGCGCAGCATCTCGATCCAGTTGAGCGTGCCGAGCCAGTCCACGTTGTTGACCAGCTTCGCCCCGGTCGGCGAGGCGTCGAAGCGCACCAGCCGGGCGATCTGCGCCGCGATCGCGTTGGCGTTCGCGTCGACCTGCTCGCGGGTGAGCATGGTGCGCGATTCGGTCTTGCCGGATGGATCTCCCACCAGTCCGGTCGCGCCGCCGACCAGCACCAGCGGCCGGTGTCCGCACTGCTGCAGCCAATACAGTCCCATGATCGGCACCAGGCTGCCGATGTGCAGGCTGTCGGCGGTGGGGTCGAAACCGACATACGCGGTGACGGGCTTGGTCAGACGGGCGCGGATGCCCTCGGGATCGGTGCACTGCGAGATCAGCCCGCGGGCGGTGAGCAGATCGAAGACGTTCTCGGACATGGCCGGGCAGGCTAGGTGCGACCTGGCCGGGGCAAGGCGGGACGGCCTGTCGCATCTGGCGCCGATCCGCCTGGAATCATGCTGAAGCGACGAGGACGCCCCATGACCACGCCCGCCGCCGCCATCGCCCGCCGTCAGGTCCGTGAGAAGCATTTCGCCGAACGGCTGCGGGCGCAGGCCGGGTTCGTGCGCGATCTGGCGACCCTGCATCCGGCCGAAGGCGCGCTCTGGCCGGCGCTGGCCGAGGCGGCCGAACGCGGGTTCGCCGCTGCGGTCGAGGCCGGCCGGCCGGTCGACGCGGCGCTGGCCGAGGCCGAAGCCGTGCTCGCGCCGGCGGCGGCGACGGCGCGGTCGTACCGCGTCCACTGCGTCGGCCACGCGCACCTCGATATCAACTGGCAGTGGCCGTGGCAGGAAACGGTCGGCACCATGCTCGACACCACCCGCACCGTGCTGCGCCTGATGCGCGAATATCCGGGTTTCCGCTTCAGCCAGTCGCAGGGCGTGCTGTACGAGGTTCTGCGCCACCACGATCCGGACCTGTTCGCCGAGGTCGCGGCGCGCATCCGCGAGGGCCGCTGGGAGGTCACCGCCAGCCACTGGGTCGAGGGCGAACGCAACACCGCCGGCGGCGAGGCGGTCGCGCGGCAGCTGCTCACCACCCGCGCCTGGATGCAGGAACACCTCGGCCTGATGCCCGATGACGTGCCGGTGGACTGGGTGCCGGACTGCTTCGGCCACGCCGCCAGCATCCCCGCGATCGATGCCCGCGCCGGGGTGAAATACTATTACCTGCAACGCAGCGGCGGGAACGACCGTCCGCCGGCGTTCTGGTGGCAGACCGCTGATGGCTCGCGGGTGCTCGTCCTGCGCGAACTCGCCGACTACATGAACCTCTGCGGCCCGGATCAAATCAAAGCGGTGACGACCTTCGCCCGCGCCACCGGCGCGCGCACCTGGATGATGGTCTACGGCGTCGGCGACCACGGCGGCGGCCCGACCCGGCGGCACATCGAACGCATCCTCGACATGGATGCCTGGCCGGTGTGGCCGCGCTGGGAGTTCTCGACCGCGCGGACCTTCTTCACGGAACTGGAAAAACTCGGCGACCGCCTGCCGACCTGGGATCGCGAACTCAACTTCGAGCTGACCGGCTGCCTGATCTCGCAGTCGGCGGTCAAGCGCGCCAACCGCCAGGGTGAGAACGCGCTGGCCGACGCCGATGGCGCCGGCGCGCTGGCCTTCGCCGCCTGCGGCGTGCAGCCGCCGCGCGCGCGCCTGGCCACCGCCTGGCGCGACGCGCTGCTCACGCATTTCCATGACATCCTGCCGGGATCGAACACCGCCGACTCGAAGGCCTACACTGTGGGCATGACCCAGCGCGTGCTGGCCGAAGCGCAGAGCGTGCAGTCCACCGCCCTGCGCGCCCTCGCCCAGGTGGTCGACACGTCCTGGGCCGGTCAGCCTTCCCCCAGCGCCAGCACCGCCGGCCGGAACCCCGTCCCCAACCTGGCGCGTCTGAACCTGGGCGCCGGTGCCGGTTTCGTCGTCGGCAACGCGAGCGCGGCGCAGGCGGTCGACGGCTGGCCGCTCGCCATCGTGGTCGCCAATCCCAGCGCCTGGGACCGCCAGGAGGTGATCACCGTGCGCGCCTGGGAAGGCAACATCGATCGCGCTCAGCCGGTGCCGCCACCGCATGCGTTCGCCGTCCGCGATGCCCAGGGCACCATGGTCCGGGCCCAGGTGCTGGGCACCGGCCGCTGGTGGGCGCACTCGTGGACCGACCTCGCCGTGCCGGCGCGAGTGGCGGCCGGCGGCTGGACCGCCTATGCCCTGGTCGTCGATCCCGCCGCGCCCGCGGTTGCGAAGGCCGCTGCCGGACCGGGTACGGTCGGCACGGTGTGCGACCACGAAGGGCAGTTGGAAAGCCAAGGGAAGATCGCCTCGCCCTTCGGCCGTCTGGGTTTCGAAAACGAGCATCTCACCGTGCGTTTCGACACCGTGCGCGGCGGCATCGGGAGCCTGGTCGAGCGGTCGAGCGGTCGCGAGTTCGTCCCCGCCGGCGCCTGCCTGGGCCTGCCCGTGGTCACCATCGAACGGCCCGCTCCGGCTTCGTCGTGGGTGATCCATGATACCCGCGACATCGTGGCGCTCGGCTGCGACAAGATCGAGATTCTCCAGCACGGGCCGTATCTCGCGGTGATCCAGGCGGTCTTCCGCCACCGCGACAGCCGCATCACCCTGACCTGGACCCTGGCCGGCGGCGAAAACCGCCTGCGGCTGAAGGTCGAGACGCGTTGGCTCGAACGCGGGTCAGCGGAACTGGGCACTCCGCGCCTGTCGCTGCGTTTCCCGCTTGGCCTGTCGGACGACGGATCGTCGCCGCTCGCCACCGCCGAGATCCCCTTCGGGTCGCTGGAGCGGCCGTCAGGCTGCTCATGGGGGAGCGCCGGAGGCGCGCTACGGGGGCAGGCAGCCCCCGGACAAACAAGAACTTGGGACGGCGAAGCCGACCCTTCCGGCGCAGCCGGAACCCCGCATAGCGGGGAAGTTCTTAGGAAGCGCGAACCCAAGGGCCGCACCCTGCCCACCCTGCGCCGGGTCGCGGTGCGCGGCCGCGATGCCGGCGCGGTGCTGGCCAACGACGGTATTTCCAACTACGCCCTCGAAACCGATGCCCTGGTGGTCCACCTGCTGCGGGCGACCTGGGATCCGGATCCGCTGCCCGAGATCGGCGACCACGCCTGGAACTTCCTCTTCCAGGTCGGAACGAAGCTCGCGCCTGAACTTCCGCACCGCCTGGGCGTCGAAGCCAACCACGCCCTGCGCTGGGCCGTCACCGACGCCCATGCCGGACGCCTGGCCGGCACCAGTCCGACCGTCACCGCCTGTACTCCAGCCCACGTTGCGGTGACCCAGCTCAAGCCGGCCGAGGACGGCGATGGCGTGATCATCCGGGTGCAGGAACTCATCGGCACCGCTGCCACCGCCCGCGTCCATCTCGATGCCGCCGCGTGGGGCGCGATCGCCGCGGCGGTTCCGGTCGATCTGCTCGAACGGCCGCTGGCCGGTGCGACGGCCGCGATCGATGGCGAGGGATTCACCTTCGCGATCGGGGCCTGGGCGATCGTGTCGGTGCGGGTCCGGTTGCGGCGGTGAACCGCTGGATGGCGGCGCCGATCGCCCTCTTCCCCATCGCGGCGACCCCGGTGTGATGCCGGCGTGAGTGATCGCGATCTCAATGGCCTCTGGTGCCGGGCGTTGGCGGAGGAACTCCGCCGCAGCGGCGTGGGCCGGGCGGTGCTCTGCCCGGGCAGCCGCAACAGCCCGCTGCTGTTCGCCCTCGCATCTGCGTTCGGCGACGATGCGGTCAGCCATGTCGATGAGCGCAGCGGCGCGTTCATCGCGCTCGGCGCGTCGCGCGGTACCGGCCGGCCGGCCCTGGTCTGCGTCACCTCCGGTTCCGCTTTGGCGAATTGCGCCCCCGCCCTGGCCGAGGCGCAAGGCGCGCACTTGCCGCTCATCGTCGTCGTCGCCGACCGCCCGTGGGAACTGCACGGTTGCGGCGCGCCGCAGACGATGCCGCAGGTCCAGGTGCTGCGCGGTCTGGTCGGCGGACGCGAATGCGACCTCGGCGAACCGGTCGCCAGCGACCGCGCCCTGCGCGCCCTGCGGTCGCAGATCAGCCGGCTCGCCCAGGGATCCGGCCCGGCCGTGATCAACGTGCCGCTGCGCGATCCCCTGGTGCCGACGGGATCATGGGCGGCGCCGGAAGGGTTGTCGGATTCAGCGGTTACCGGAAGGAAGAATCCAGGCGGAACAGCGCCATACACCCGGCTGCGCGTCAGCGAACCCGCCTTGGGTCGACGCGGCCTGATCACCGCCGGCCACGGCGCGGTGGCCGACCGCGTCCTGCATCTGGCCGAGGCGATCGGCTATCCGGTGCTCGCGGATGCGATCAGCGGGCTGCGCCGCGACGACGTGCCGCACCTCATCTGCCATGCGGATGCGCTGGTCTCCGGCCCGCTCGGGCGCGAACGGCCGGACACCATCATCCAATGCGGCGACGTGCCGCTGGGTCGCGCCGTCTACGAGTGGCTCGACCGCGCTGGTGCGACCTGGATCTGCGACGAACCCGATGGCCGCAACCGCGACTGGCTTGCACGGGCGGAGACCGTGCTGCCTGCTGACGGGAAAATGCCCGCGTGTTCTGGCGTCGATCCGGCCTGGATTTCCGCATGGCGATCGGCGGATCACCGCGCGGATCAGACGCTGATCACCGCCATGGCCGACAGCCCGTGGAGCGAACCGCTCGCGGCGCACCTCGTCTGCCGTCATGCGGCTCCGCGTCGCCTGATGGTCGCCAACAGCATGGCGGTGCGCCACGCCAACCTGCATTGCGCTCCTCGCTCGAAGGATTTCCAGATTTTCGCCAACCGCGGCGTCAACGGCATCGACGGCCAGGTCGGGACGCTGATCGGCCTGGCCGGCACCGCTGCGGCCGGGCCGACGTGGCTGCTCACCGGCGACCTGGCGCTGCTGCACGATCTGCCCGCTCTTGCCGGACTCGCCCGGGTGCAGGGACCGGGTGCGATCATCGTCCTCAACAACGGCGGCGGCGGCATCTTCGACTACCTGCCGGTGGCCAACGAGCCCGGCTACCAGCACTGGGTGAGGACGGCACATGACTTGGATTTCATCAACATCGCCGCGCAATTCGGCCTGACCTACCACCACGTGGCCGACCGCGCGGGATTGAATGGCGCCCTTGCCGCCGCCGCCGCGGATCAGGCGGGATGGCGGCTGATCGAGTGCGATCTGCGCTCAGCCACCGACACGGTCGAGCGGCATCGTGCCCTGGTGCGATTGATGGCGGTATGACGAACCGCCTACATCGGCGATTTCTTGATCATGAACAGGAGTTTGCTGGTCTCGATCAATTTCATCTCGGCATCAGGGCTGGCCTTGTGGGCCCGGATCAGGCGGTCGTAGATGCCCTTGGCCTTGGTGACGTTGGGGATGAGGGCGTGGTAGCGGCGTGAGCGTTCGGCGGTGGGCGGCATGTCGACGAGTTTGCCGAGTTCGGTCTCGGCGGCGGCCTTGAGGGCGTCGGCGGTCTTCTCGTCCTCGGTGAGCGCGGCAAGCACAGGGCCCGTGGCGGGGGTCGTGACCGCTTCGGGAACGGCGGGGTCGGGCGTGGCCTCCTTGACGGCGATGGTGACGGCGGTCCGGGCAGCGGCTGCGGCCTCCTCGTCGCCTTGCCGCGCCTTCCTTTCGGCTTCCTTCCTCAGGTAATCGATGCGTTCCGCCTCTTCACGCCGGCGCTTGTCGTCCTGTTCCTTGGCCAGCTGGATCTGACGGTCCTTCTCGCCCTTCACCCAGGCGTCGTATTCCTTGAAGGCCTCGGTGTCGGAGAAGTGCTTCTTGAGTGACACCGTCCAGCCTGCTTCGGCGGTCTTGTTGCCGGTGTTGCGATGGATCTTCACGATGGCGATGATCGTCTCGGCGCGGATCTCGCGGATCTTGCCGGCGATCTTCGGGTCGAGCGCGACGGTGCGCTCCAGCAGTTCGCCGACGCGCCCATCGATGCGGTTGCGGAAGGCGTACTTGCCGGCGTCGTACCAGGCCAGGCTGTCGGCAGCGCGGTCGCTGTTGCGGATGCGGTCGGCCATGCCGGCGAGCTCCTGCGTGCGCTCGGCGATGATCTTCCGCACGTCGACCTTCTCGACCGTGCCGATCTTGTCGTCGGGGAGGGTGCCGGGGATGAACTGGTTCTTGGCCTGGAGGAGGAACGACACCTCGCCGATGCGGCGTCTCGACGCGATGAAGCCGAGCGGATCGTCGGCCACGCCCTCGGTGGTCGAACCGTCCGCGAGGGGCACCGCGAGCGACCGGCTGCCTTCGCCACTCAGGCCCGACAGCGCGACCAGGCCGGGATGGGTGTCCCAGCCGCGGGTCAGCTCGTCACGGTCGCCCAGGCGCTTGAAGAGATCGGCGATCTGCGGTGCGCGTTCGGTGATGTCGTAGGCGCGTGATTTCAGGCGCGGCGGCACATCGAGGTTTTCCAGGCGGCGGGCCTGGCTGGCGGCGGCGTCCCACTGCATCGCGGCCAGGGCCTTTTCCGCCTGGGCGAGGAACTCGGTGCCCTTCGCCTCATCCTTGAAGGTCTTGGCCGCCTGGGTCACGGTGGGCGTGGGAGCGATCTTCACCGGCTCGGTCGTCTTCGTCTCGGCGGTGCCGAAGTTGCGCGGCTCGAAGGTCACGGCCGCGCCGGCCCCGGTACGACCGGCGCCTTCGCTGATCTTGATCCCGGCGATCGCCTTGGGATCGGGGCCTTCATCGGTCTGCGGATTTCCCAGGCCGAAGGCGGCGCGCAGCTTGTCGCCGGCGAGGAGGAACAACGCGGCCAGGCCCAGGATGACGACGGACAGGACAAGCCAGGTGAAACCGCCCTTCTTCTTCATCTTTGGCGGTTTCGGCGGCTTTGCGGGTTGGTTGGGATTTCCGGCAGGATTCGGGGCAGGAGGTTGCGTCATGGGGTGTCCTTGTCCGGCTGGTCGGCGGATTCGGTCGGCGGTCAAACGAGGGTCAACGCGGGTCGCGACGCACGGTTCAGGCTCAGTTGCCGGCCGAGTTGTAGCGGCGTATGCCCATCCGCCACAACGACATGGCCACAGCCAACGCGACTGCGGCAACCACCGGGGTCCAGACGCCGGGGTGGTGCCACCAGGGGCTGGCGGCCTCGCCCGCCGGCCCGCCCACGAACAAGCTGGCGGGAAAGAAGGCGACGAAGCCGAACGGGATGGCGCAGGTGATGAGCAGCCGCACCAGGCGATGGTAGATGTCGACCGGCCAGCGGCCGAACTCCATCAGGTTGTAGACCGGCGGCACCATGCCGACGCGGTCCTCGAACCAGAAGCCGGTCGAGGCGAAGGCCATGAACACCGCCACCACCACCCCGAATGCCGAAGCCAGCATCAGGGCGAGCAGGCCGAGATTGAGCGGCGACCAGTCGAAGCCGGGCAGGCGCGCCGCCGCGATCGCCATCAGGGCGAAGCCGAACACCGCGCCCGACAGATCCTCGATCGCCAGGCGGTCGAAGCAGATCTGGAGGTAGCTCGGATACGGTCGCAGCAGGATGCGGTCGAGTTCGCCGTTGATGATGTAGCGGCTGGACAGCTGGTAGAGGTTGCCGCACAGGCAGTGGAAGAACGCGATCGGCACCAGGGAAAAGCCGAGCACGAAGAGGAGCTGGTCCCGGTTCCAGCCGGCAAGATCCTGCGACTTGCTGACGTACACCTGCAGCAGCGCGAAGGCGACCAGCCCGCGCAGGAGTTCGTCCAGCGCCTGGATGAGCAGGTCGCCGCGATAGGCCAGCCGCCGCTTGAGCACGACGGTGAACATCAGCCAGGCCAGCTTGAGGGCGCGCAGCACGCAGCGCAGGCTAATGGTGTTGCGCGCCAGCCAATCCCGGAACGCGGACCTCCGGTCCGCTCGAAAAGACTTGCGGACCGGAGATCCGCGCTCCGTGCGCCGGTTCAACGCCGCCTATGCTGGCGGCAATTTCAGCCGCGAGCGTTGTTCGGGGTTCAGCGGCACCGGCGTCGGCGCACCGCCATCAAGCAGGCTTTGCCAGAGTTTTTCCAGCGCTGAGGTCAGCGGCGCGGTGATCGCCAGTTCGCCGCCGCGTGGATGGGGAATCGTCAGCAGCGCGCTGTGCAGGGCCTGGCCGGGCAGTTCGGCGCACGGCGTGCCGTAGACCCAGTCCCCGACGAGCGGATGCCCGTGGTGGGCGCAGTGGACGCGGATCTGGTGCTGGCGGCCGGTATGCAGGACCAGGCGCAGCAGGGCGAAGCGCGGGGCCTGATCCGCGGCAGTCGCCGGCGCGACCGCGACGACCCGGTATTCCGTCCGGCATGGCTGGCCGTCGTCGCGCACCACGCGGGCCACGCTGCCGCGCGGATCCTCGCCCAGGGGTTCGGTCCACTCGCCCGTCGGCGCGGCCGGGACGCCGTGGCAGATCGCGAGGTATTCCTTCACCGCGCGGCGTTCGGCCAGCGCGGTGGCAAGCGCGACGTGCGCCTCCAGCGTCCGTGAGGCAAGGCAGATCCCGCTCGTGTCGCGGTCGATGCGGTTGACCAGGCGCACCTGGTCCGGCGCTCCGCCGCGCGCCGCGACCCAGTCGGCGAGCAGGTTGAGCAGCGTCCCGGTCATGATCTTGCCGGCGGGATGCGCGAGCTGCGCCACCGGCTTGTTGGCGGCGATGCAATCGTCGTCGTGGTGCAGGATCTCGAGCGGCGGCACGACGTAGGTCGGATCGGGTTTCGGCAGCGGTGCGAGCAGGCGCACGCGCTGGCCGCCGGCGACGATCTGATCCGCGGTGCAGGCCGCGTCATCGACGGTCAGGCGGCCATCGGCGCACCAGCGGGCGATGAGCTCCTTGGGATAGCGCGGACAGAACACGCGCAGGTAGTCGTCCAGCCGCCACGAGGTCTGGTGCCGGCGGCCGACGGTGAAGGACACCTCGCGGTGGTGCTCATCCAGCCGCTTCAGGACCTTGACCTCGTTCTTGACGATCGCGGCGTCGTCGTCCGCCGCCGGGTACCCGGTCATCCTAGACAACCCGGAAAAACCGCGATTCCGTCCCCAGGTGGCCTCGGAACGAGGTTTTGAACAGGCTTGTGCGGGCACCAAATCGGCAATGGGGTCCGGACGCTCTGAGGTACGTGGAGGGTCGGAAATGCCCCCGCGCGAGAAATCAGCCCACCCACGACTCCTCGTAAAAATCGCAAGTGCGCCCCAGTTGCAAGGCGGGAGGAGGGAGTTGGGCAGCGCCAAATGACCGACGACCAACGCGGCAGATGGGGTGCAATTGCGATTTTTATGGTCATGTCGGCTGGAAGAACGCGATGCCGAGCGGCGGCAGCGACACGCGCAGGTGGGCGGGGAAGGCGCCCCAGGGATGCTCGTGGGTGCGCACCGTGGAATTGAGCACGCCCGAACCGCCGAAGGCCGGCGCGTCGCTGTTCAGGACCTCGCGCCAGGCGCCGCCGCGCGGCACGCCGAGGGGATAATCGTGGCGCGGGATCGGCGTGAAGTTGCAGGCGACCAGCACCTCGGTCCGGCCCGGGGCGCGGCGCAGGAAGGCGAGCACGCTCTCGGCGCGGTTCTCGCAGTCGATCCACTCGAAGCCGCCGCGCTCGTCGTCGCATTCATGCAGCGCGGCCTGGTCGCGGTAGAGCGCCAACGCGGCGCGCAGGAAGGAGGTGATGCCCTTGCGGTCGGGCTCGTCGGCCTCGGTCCAGTCGACCCGGCGGTCCCAGGCGAACTCGCGGCCCATGCCGAACTCGCCGCCCTGGAACAGCAGCTTGCGGCCCGGCACCGCGATCTGGTAGCCCAGCAATTGGCGCAACTGCGCCCGCCGCTGCCACCAGTCGCCGGGCAGCTTGTCGATGAGCGAGCGCTTGCCGTGCACGACCTCGTCGTGCGACAGCGGCAGCACCCAGGCGTCGTCGTAGGCGTACCACTGGTGGAAGGTCGCCTTGTTGTGGCTGCCCGACCGCATCACCGGATCGAGCGCGAGGTACGACAGGGTGTCGTGCATCCAGCCCATGTTCCACTTCAGGTCGAAGCCGAGGCCCTGCATGTCCGTCGGCGCGGTCACCCCGGCCCAGGCGGTGGACTCCTCGGCGATCGTCAGCACGCCGGGGCAGTCGCGGTGCACGGTGCTGGTCAGTTCCTGGAGGAAGCTGACCGCTTCCAGGTTGGCATCGCCGCCCTGCTCGTTCGGCACCCACTCGCCGGGCTGGCGGTCGTAGCTGCGGTAGAGCATCGACGACACCGCATCGACGCGCAGGCCGTCGATGTGGTATTCGCGCAGCCAGTGCAGCGCGGCGGCGAGCAGGAAGTTGCGCACCTCGGGCCGGCGGAAGTTGAAGACGCAGGTGCCCCAGGTCTTGTGCTCGCCCTCGCGCGGATCCGCGTACTCGTAGGTCGACGTGCCGTCGAAGCGCGCCAGGCAGAAGTCGTCCTTGGGGAAGTGCCCTGGCACATAGTCGATGATCACGCCGAGGCCGGCCTGGTGGAACTGGTCGATGAACCACTTCAGGTCCGCCGGCGAACCGTGGCGCGCATTCGGCGCGAACTGGCCCGAGACCTGATAACCCCAGGAACCTTCGAACGGATGCTGCGCCAGCGGCAGCAGTTCAAGATGCGTGAATCCCAGGTTTTTCAGATGCGCGATGAGCTTCGGCGCGAGCTCGCGGTAGTTCGGCCAGCAGTCCGGCTCCGCCCGGCGGTCCCACGATCCGAGATGGCATTCGTAGATCGCCAGCGGCCGCTTCTTGTGCGGCGTACGCGCGCGGGCTTCCATCCAGGCCGCGTCACCCCAGGCGTAGGCGGCGGGATCGCTGATCACCGAGGCGGTGGCGGGCGGCACCTCGGCCTGCAGGGCGCAGGGATCGGCCTTGATCCGGATCTCGCCGCCGGGGCCGCGGATCTGGTACTTGTAGCGCATCCCGACCTGGGCCTGGGGGATGAACAGTTCCCACACGCCGCAGTCGGGTCTGAGGCGCATCGGATGCCAGCGTGCGTCGAAGCCGTTCCAGTCGCCCACCACCGATACGGCTTCGGCGTTCGGCGCCCACACGGCGAAACGCACGCCGGAGCAGCCGTCGACGGTCATGGCATGGGCCCCGAGCACCTTGCCGAGATGGAGG
This sequence comes from uncultured Candidatus Kuenenia sp., assembly GCA_964654285.1. GTDB lineage: Bacteria > Planctomycetota > UBA11346 > UBA11346 > UBA11346 > BJHQ01. The sequence goes on along the minus strand of CAZZJC010000021.1, from coordinate 33,988 downwards.
TGATGGCCGGAGCGGAGCAGCCCGAGATCGAAGTCCGACAACTGCGGCCAGAACGAATACGGATCGCGTTCGATGATTTCGCCATCGATGCCGCCGATCTGCACCGCCAGTTCGTAGGCGAACGCCTGCTTGCGCCGGGGGATGCGCGCCTCGAACAGGCCCGGGGCCCCGGCCTGGTGCAGGAGGTACCGCGTGCGGCGGCTGTCCCGCGCCACCACCGCGACCTCGGTCGCGCCGCGCCGCCAGACCCGCAGCCAGACGCCATCCGGTTCGGCATGGACGCCCAGCACCGCGAAGGGGTCGCGGCAGCGGGCGTTGGCGAGATCGTCGGTGTGCTGCGCGGTCAGGAGGGGCATGGGTGTCGAGGGTGCCCGCGCCCTGGCTGCGGACAAGCCGCTATTTCAGCACGAATCCGACGGGATTGCGTTTGGGTTCAGGCGCCGCCTTTTCGGCTGCCAGGGCTTTCAAGGTGGCGAAGACCACTTTCATTGCCCGCACCGTCTCAGCCTTGTGGTGCCCGAACTCGGCGGCGTGGCGACCCATCTCGGCTTCGAGCACCGCCAGCCGCTTGGCCAGATCAACGTTCGCCGTCAGCGTTTTCCGCATCTGCACGAAGGCGCGCATGATCTCGATATTGACCGCAATGGCGCGCGGGCTGTTGAGCAGCCATCAGGCTGCTCATGGGGGAGCGCCGGAGGCGCGTTACGGGGGGGCAGCCCCCGGACAAACAAGAACTTGGGACGGCGAAGCCGACCCTTCCGGCCCAGCCGGAACCCCGCGCAGCGGGGAAGTTCTTTGGAAGCACGCTCGAGAGCATCGCCACGCCCTGCTCGGTGAAGACGTGGGTCCGATAGCGGCGACCGCCCCTGGCTGGTGGCGTGGCCTTTGAGGTCGCAGATTGCGACCTCAAACCATCCTCCTCCGCCAGCGTCAGTTCGAACATGAAATCCGAGGGAAAACGCTTGCTGTTGCGTTTCACGGCTTCGTTCAGGCGTTTGGTCGTGACGCCGTACAACCGGGCAAGGTCGGCGTCGGTCATGACCCGCTGGCCGCGCAAGTGGTGGATCGAACGCTGAATGGACTCGACGGCGATCAGGGTTCTGGGCATGGGTGCGTAGACTTGGCGGATCGCCTCCGCAGGCAAGAAATTCCTGCTCCGACGACAAGCCCGTCCACCGATTACCGGTGCAGGGCCGGCTACTGCTCCGTCCCCGTCTCCAGAATCTGGGACAGCGCATCGAGGTTGTCGAGCAGGGCGGCGCAGCCGCGCGCGACGCAGGTCATCGGATCCTGCGCCATGCGCACCGGCAGGCCGGTCTCCTGGGCGACGAGTTCGCACAGGCCGTGCAGCTGGCTGGTGCCGCCGGCCATGACGATGCCGCGTTCGATGAGGTCGGCGGCGAGTTCGGGCTGGGTGCGTTCGAGCACCATCTTGATGGAGTTGACGATGGTCTGCACCGACGGGCGCAGGGCTTCCAGCGCCTCGGTCGAGGTGACCTCGATCGAGCGCGGCATGCCGGTGCGCAGGTCGCGGCCGCGGATGGTCATCCTGGCTTCGTCCGCGAGCGGCTGGGCGCAGCCGATCTGGCATTTGACCATCTCGGCGGTGTTCTCGCCGACCACGACGGAATACTGCGATTTCAGGTACTTGATGATGGCATGGTTGAGTTCGTCGCCGGCCACCCGCACCGATTCGCTCGCGACGATGCCGGCGAGCGAGATCACCGCGACCTCGGTCGTGCCGCCGCCGATGTCGACGATCATCGAGCCGATCGGATCGGCCACCGGCAGGCCGGCGCCGATCGCCGCCGCCATCGGCTGGGCGATGAGGAAGACCTCGCGCGCGCCGGAGTTCATCGCGCTGTTGGTGACCGCGCCCTTTTCCACCTCGTTGAGGCCCGACGGCACCGCGATCACCAGGCGCGGGCGGAACATCCCGCGCCGGCCGTTGGCCTTGCGGATGAAGTAGCGCAGCATCGCCTCGGTGATCTCCAGATCGGCGATGACGCCGTCCTTCATCGGCCGCACCACGTCGATGTTGCCCGGGTTCTTGCCGAGCATGATCTTGGCCTGGTCGCCGACCGCGTTGCCGTCCATCAGCACCTGCTTGGTGCCGCGCTTGACCGCGACCACGCTCGGTTCGCAGATCACCACCCCGCGTCCCTGCACCGCGACCAGGGTGTTGGCGGTGCCCAGGTCGATCCCGAGATCGAGGCTGAACATGCCGAGGATTCGGTCGAGGAGGCGCATGCCATCGGCACCTTACGCCGGACGCGGCACGGGTGCAACCGTGCCCGCCCGCCGCTGGGCGGTCCGGCCGGGCGTCGCGTCAGTCGGTGTCGGCGTGGGAAAAGAGGTCTTCCGGCCACTCCGCGTCGGCCTCGGGAACCCCGTCGTCGCCGGGATCCTCGCGGGGCTTGCGCGCTGGTCCGCCCATCCGGTTCGGGCCATAGCTGCGGACTTCGCCGCCGTTGCGGACCTGGTCGCCAGTCCGGACCTGCTCGCCGTTCCGGACTTGCTCGCCAAAAGCCGCGTGCGAGCGCCGCCGCTGCGAGGTGTACGCCTCGGCCGTGCCGGCCGCGATGAGCTCGTAGAGGATCGCGGTCTTGCCCTGCTTCGGCCGCAGCAATCGGCCGAGGCGCTGGACGTGCTCGCGCACGCTGCCGGAGCCGCTCACGATGATGCCCACCGACGCCTCGGGCACGTCGACCCCCTCGTTCAGCACCTTGCTGGTGACCAGCACCGGCAGGGCGCCGGCGCGGAAGGCGTCGAGCAGCCGCTTGCGCTCGCCGCCCTTGGTGTGGTGGGTCAGCACCGGCAGGACGAACTCGCTGCCGATGCGGTAGGCGGTGTCGTTGTCGTCGGTGAACACCAGGCAGCGTTCGCCGGCGTGCTCGCGCAGGAGCTGCCAGAGCGCGCGCAGCTTGGCGCGGCCGGAGCGCGCCAGGCGGCGCTGCTCGCGGTAGGCCCGCATCGCCTGGCGGCCCTCGGGAGAGCGCCCGGCGGCGGCGAGGAACTGGGCCCAGCCGTCGGGGGCGGAGAAATCGATGCCGTGGGTGCGGATGAAGGCCACGTATTCGGCCCGCGCCTCGCGGTAGGCGGCCGCCTCGTCGGGATCGAGGGCGACCTCCAGCACCTCCGCCTGGTAGGACGCGAGGAATCGGCCTTCGAGTTCGCCGATGTGCGACCGGTGCACCTCCGGTCCGATGAGGTCGTCGAGGCGGGCGTGCTGGCCGTCGGTGCGTTCGGGGGTGGCGGTCAGGCCAAGGCGGAACGGGGCCAGGCACTGCTCCGCCGCGCCGGCGGTGACCAGCGCGGGCAGGTGGTGGCATTCGTCGAAGACCAGCAGGCCGAAGCGGTTGCCGTGGAACGGCATGAACAGCACGGCGGAATCGTAGGTCGAGACCGTGATGTCCTCCAGCCGCTTCTCGCCGCCGCCGTAGACCCCGATCGGCACCCGCAGGCGGCGGCCGAGATCGCCCGCCCACTGCTGCACCAGGTCGATGGTCGGGGCGAGCACCAGGGTCGAGCGCTTCGCCAGGAGCATCGCCTGGAGGGCGACGTAGGTCTTGCCCGCGCCGGTAGGCAGCACCACCACGCCGCGCTTGCGTCCGGTGCTCCAGGCCGCAAGGGCGAGACGCTGATACTCGCGCAGCGGCAGCGTTTCGTGCTCGGTGAGGTCCAGCTCGCGGTACTGCCGCGCCTCGTCGCGGTAGGCGTGACGGCCGTGCAGGCGGCGCAGGATCTCGGCGTAGTCGCAGGCGCGGGCGCGGTGGCCGCCGATGCGCGGGTCGGCGACCGCCAACGCGCCCAGGGCCGCCAGCGCGGCCGGTTCGGCCTCATGCAGGGTCAGGGTGCCATCGGCGAAACGGATGGTGGTCACCGTGGCCCCGGTCGATTCATGGGCTGTCGGCCGGGTCCATCGCCAACGTCTCGGATTTCTCCGCGTAGATGCGCGCCGCCAACTGCAGATCGGCGGGGGTGTTGATCCCGAGGATCAGGGACGGGCTTTCGCAGACCTTCATGCCGACCTTGGCGCGCTCCTCGACCAGCATCCTCACCACGTCGGTCAGGTAGTATTCGCCCTGGGCGTTCGTCGGCCGGACCTGATGCAGGCAGCGGAACAGATCGGCGCGGCGGAAGGCGTAGAGGCCGCTGTTGATCAGATCGATCCTCTGCTCGTCCGGGCTGGCGTCGCGCTGTTCGACGATGCGGACCAGGTTGCCGGCGGCATCGACCACCATCCGGCCGTAGCCGGTGGGATCCTTCATCCGCGCCGCGACCGCGGTGCAGGCCGCGCCGGATTCCTTGTGGGTGCGCATCAGCTCGCGCAGGAGATGGCCGGGGATGAGCGGCGAGTCGCCGCAGAGCACCACGACATCGTCGCCTTTCACCGCGGATTCGCTGACCAGCACCGCGTGGCCGGTGCCGAGCTGGCGGTCCTGCACGACGCAGGTCGGCCGCCAGCGCGCCACCGCGGCCTCGACCTGTTCACGCTGCCAGCCCACCACGACCACGGTCTGGTCGATGCCGGCGACGCGGCAGGCATCCAGCACATGCGCCACCAGCGGCCGGCCGGCGAGCGGATGCAGCACCTTGGCGAGATCGGAGTTCATCCGCGTGCCTTTGCCCGCGGCGAGGATGACGGCGGTGGTCGACATGATGGCAGCAGACTGCGTCCGTGGGGCCTTGCGCGCAAGCGGGGCCGGGCGCCAGCGCAGTCGTCCTTGCCGGCGCCAGAGTTCCCACCCCCTGAGTCCCAGCCGGCGGTCCGGCGGCCCGGAAGCGACCGCCTCCAGCCGCTCCAGGTGCGGGCGGCTGAGCGGCAGGCCGAGCCGCACCAGCAGCCGGCGCCAGGCCAGCAGCCGCACCGGGCGATCGAGCGCGAGCAGCGGTCGCAGATCGAGCCCCTCGGCGTCCTCATGCCAGGCCGCAGCGACCAGGGCCGCTCCGCGATCGACCTGCTTCCGGGCGTCGGCCGCCGCTGCGGCCAAGGCCGCGCCGATGCCGGGGCAGGCCCGTTCCAGGTCCGGCAGCACGCGCTGGCGCAGGCGGTTGCGTTGCCAGCGCACGTCCGCGTTGCTGCCGTCTTCACGCCAGGAAAGATCGCGCTGTTCCAGGTGCTGCCGCAGGTGCGCCCGACCGGCGCCGAGCAGCGGCCGGACCAGCAGGACGCCGGGCACGAGCTCGCGCTGCGGCGGGATGCCCGCCAGCCCGACCGGCCCGGCGCCGCGCAGCAGGTGCGCGAGCACGGTCTCGGCCTGGTCGTCGGCGTGGTGCGCGGTGCAGACCGCCTGGCCGCCGTGGGCCAGCGCCACGGCGGCCAGGCGCTCATAGCGGTGCCGGCGGCCGGCTTCCTCCAGGCCGCAGCCCCAGGCCCGGGCCAGCGCGGCCACATCGGCGGATTCGACGATGATGTCCGCGCTCTTCCCCTGGGCGCAGTAGTGCTCCGCGCGCTTGCGCACGAACGCCGCGTCCGCCGCCGCTTCCGGTCGCAGGCCATGGTCGAGATGCCAGATGAGCAGCGGCCAGCGGCCGTCAGCCAGCAGCAGATCCCACAGGGCGCAGGAATCCGCGCCACCGCTTACCGCGACGACCAGCCGCGCCGGCGGCGGGGGAAGGAGGCTGGCGTCGAGCACGGCGGGTCAGGTGATCCGCCGCTTCTGGTCCCGCACGGTCGGCGAGGTCAGCAGGTCGACGAGCGGCGGGATCGCGTCCTTGGCCTTGGCGCGCAGGCTGCACGCGGCGAGCGGCGAGATCGGGGTCTCTTCCGGGTTGATCTCGACCACCGGGCAGCCGGCGGCGATCAGTTCGGGTGCGATCACCGAGGTCGGCTGCACCAGGCACGACGACCCGACCAGCAGGCAGCCGTCCGGCTTGAACGCGGCGATGGCTTCGAGCACCCCGGCCGGCAGCGACTCGCCGTACCAGGTCGAACCCGGCCGCGTGCGCGCCCCGCAGGCCGGGCACGGCTGCATGCTCAGGCCGTTGTCGAGGGCGTCCTGGTGCCGCCAGCCGCACCCGGCGGCGCACGCGGTCTCGAAGAGCGAGCCGTGCAGGTGCACGACCCCTTCGACGCCGGCCCGGTCGAGCAGGTCGTCCTCGTTGGTGGTCGCCACCAGCACCCGGCCCGGTGCAGGGAAATGCTGCTGCAGCAGGGCGATGGCACGCTGACCGACATGGGGCTTCGCCCGGGCGACCAGCAGGCGGCGTTCGCGATACCAGTCCCAGACCAGGTCGGGATCGCGGGCGAACCCTTCCGGAGCGGCGAGATCCTCCGGTTTGTGGTCGCGCCAGAGCCCATCTGCGCAGCGGAAGGTCGGCACGCCCGCATCCTTGCTCGACCCGGCCCCGGTCAGCACGAGCAGGCGCGTGCACGCCGCCAGCGCGCGGGCGGCGGCGGCGATGCCCCCCTGGATGGCATGGGACGAGGATGACGGCACGGCGGGAAGGCTAGGCCGAAACCGGGAAACGCCACCGGGGCGAAAGCCGGCACCGGTCCGGCCCGGACGTGCAGCCGCCACGATCGTCGCCGCTGCGCCCGAGCACGGACGCGCGAAGCAGCCCATCCTTGCCGATCATCGCCCGGAAGCTATTCCACCGCGCATCTTCAGGAACGCCCCCATGACCTATGCCACGCGCACTTCCTATCGGACCGTCAGACCCGCGACCCAGAACCGGGTTCCGGCCCCGGGCCGTCAGCCCCAGACACGGGGATTCAGCCGGCGGAAAAAGCCCACGGGGACCAGGCCGACCCTGGGCATCCTGTCCATCGTCTGCTTCGTGCTGTTCTGGCTCGGAATGTTCCTGGCCATGGGCTTGATGATGGATTCGGCCCGCAGCCAGAACCTGAACGGCCTTGCGGCAGGCGGACTGATCGGACTCGCCTCCCTGCTCTTCCCCATCGGCGGCACCGTGCTGGGGATCATCGGCCTGGTCGTCAAACGCTCGAACCGGATCGTCGCCGGCATCGGCCTGGGCCTGAACGTCATCCTGGGCTTGTGGCTCCTGATCAGCTCCATGGCGAAACACGGCTGAAAGCAGCCCTCAGGGCGGAATCGTGACGAGCATCGTCTGCTGTTCTGCATTGATCTGGTCGATGCTTCTGGTCCTGGGGTTTTACCTCGGACGAGCCGCCTGGGTCAGACCGCTTTGTCTCCTCTTCTTCCTTGTCGCCTCTGCCAATGCCCTCCACTACGCCCACTGGTTCGACCACTGGGCCGGTTACTTCACCTACCGTTCGTGGGTGTGGACTGATTTCGTCCCGACGTTGTCCGGCCTGCTGGTCGGACACCTTGTGGCCACGGCAAAGGGTTGGATCCGCCCATGCGGCGTGGGGGTGACGGCCTTCCTGTCGTTCGTCTTCGTAGGCCTGCCCTGGGTGAAACCGCTGCTGTCCCCCGTGGATCCGGGTCAATTCCACGACCGCTGGAACGGGCCGGTCTGCCTGCAGTCGACCAGCAGCACCTGCGGTCCGGCGTCGCTTGCCAGCCTTCTGCATCACCACGGCGTCATCGTCGATGAACGCAGGATCGCGGAATCCTGCTTCACCAGCGGCAGTGGTAGCGAACTCTGGTACCTGGCTCGCTATGCGCGGTCGCTGGGCTTCGCCGTCGAGTTCCGCTTCGATCGCCAGGACATCCGCCCCAACGCGATCATCGGCATCATGGTCGGAGGATCCGGGCACTTCGTGGCCGTCCTCGGTCGCAAGGGCGATGCCTGGGAGATCGCGGATCCGCTCAGTGGTATCCGCATCCTGACGGCGGGGCAGTTGCGCGACGCGCACCGGTTCGAGGGGATGCAGTTGATCCTGCGTTGACTGCGCCCCGGTTCACGCCGTCTTGAGGTTCAGCATCCGGATCAGCCGCCCGCGCAGGTCCTCGGCCTCGGCTTCATCCAGCTTCCGGCCCTGGCGCTGGACGTAGAACACGTCGACGGCGACATCGCCCATGGTGTTGATGCAGGCGTGGCCGATCTCGATGCCGGCGTCGCTGATCTCGCGGCATAGGCGCGACAGCAGGCCGACCTCGTCCTTGGTGTGGACGTCGACGATGGTGTGGGTGTCGCTGGTGACGCCTTCCAGTTTCACCGCCGGGTCGTCGAAGCCGCTGTCGGCGGGCTTGTCGGTGAAGGTCTTGCGCCGGCGTTCGAGCAGGGTGCGCGCATCCAGCCTGCCGCCGACCACCGCGATGAGGTCGCGTTTGAGCGCGGCCCAGGTGGAATCCTCGCGCAGCTTCGCCGGGAAGATCGAGGCGAGGCGGAAGCTGTAGATCACCATGGCGTTGGCGGTGACCCAGGTGCGGGCGTCGATCACGTCGAAGCCGTGGCCGCACAGGGTCGCGGTGACATCGGCGAACAGGGCGTGGCGGTCGGGCGCGGCGGCGACCAGGTGGACGTGGCTGTCGCGGAAGTCGGGATCCAGGCCGACGCCGTCGCGCTTGGCCTCGGCGTGGACGCGCCAGTGGCGTACGATCTCGCCCGCGACGACCTGATGCGGGTAGGTGCCGGACAGCGAGCGGATGAACTCCTGCGCCTCGGGGGTGGCGACCTTGGCGACGACCAGCTCCTGCGCGAGGCGGTCCTCGACCGCGATGGCGCGGTGTGCACCCGACGAGGCCAGTTCGGCCGCGACGGCCTCGTAGAGCTCGCCCAGGATGGCCTCCTGCCAGCCGGTCAGGATGCCTTCGCCGACCGCCTTGGCGTCGCACCAGGTCATGCAGTAGAGCGCGTCGAGCCGGGCGCGGTCGCCGATCTTCTGCGCGAACGGGCCGAGGAACGACGGCTGGTGGAAGTCGCGCATGCGGCTGGCGTCGGACAGGATCACATGGCGTTCGACGAGGAAATACACGAAGTCGGCCGCATCCTTTTCCAGGTGCAGGCGTTCGCCGACGCCGACCGCCATCATCGCCCCGCGCGCGACGTGGCCGCGGCCCATGTACTTGCCCATGTCATGGAGCAGCAGCGACAGCGCGAGCAGGTCCTTGCGCCGCACCTCGGGCAGGATGCGGGTCATGCCCGGGGCGCCCTGGGCGCGGCCGGTGGCGACCGCGTCGAGGTTGCCGAGGGCGATCAGGGTGTGCTCGTCCACCGTGTACTGGTGGTAGCTGTCGAACTGCATGTGGCAGGTCAGCACGCCGAACTCGGGTAGGTAGGCCCCGAGCAGCCCGGCGCGGTGGAGGTCGGTGAGGATCGGCCGCACCTGGCCGAGATTGCCCATCACCGCGAGGAACGCCTGCGCGGTGGCGGCATCGTGGCGGACCTCGTCGGTGACGCGATCCAGGTGGTGCCGGATCTGGCGCTGGAACTCCAGTGAAAGCGAGAGTTTGCGGTCCTGGGCGAGGCGGCAGACGGAAAAGATGCGGCGCACCCAGTCCGGCTTCTGCCACCAGGCGTCGTGGCCGGGATAGACCTGGCCGTCGACCGCGACGAAGTCCTCATCCAGCCTGCGCCGCGTCTTGATCAGGATCGGCCGGCGCCCCAGGTGCCCCTTGGCGCGGGCGCGGCTGAGCGCGAGGTCGACGATCTGGTGCACGTGCAGCACCTTGGCGTAGTGCAGCTTCATGAAGTGCTCGACCGCGCTCAGCCGGCTGACGTCGGCATAGCCGAGCTGCTTCGCGATGCGCACCTGGTCCGCGAGCTGGAAGGTGTCGTGCTTCCGGCCGTGATGGAAGTGCAGCAGGCTGCGCAGCATCAGCAGATGGTCGTTGGCCGCGACGACCCCGGTGAGGTCGGCGCGGGTGATGACCTCCAGCTCCTCCAGGTGGTAGAGGTTGCGCGAGCCCGAGACGCAGAAGCCGAGGTTGCGCAGCAGCTGCACGTCGCGCAGGCAGCCCGGATTCGACTTCAGGTTGGGTTCCATCAGGAACGGGCTGGCGCCGGCGGCCTCGCGCCGCTTGGCGAGCTCCTCCATCTTGAAGCGCAGGAAAGGCAGGCTGCGGCGGTCGCGGAAGCGCGCGAGCAGCTCCAGGAAGCGCGCGTCCACCGCCGCGCTGGCGAGGATCGAGCGCCCTTCGATCACCGCGGTCGCGGTGACGTAATCGTCATCGATGATGCGGGACAGCTCGGCCGCGCCGCGCTTCGATGCGCCGACCTGGAATTTCACGTCCCAGAGCAGGGTCTGCAGTTCGGCCCAGCCCTTGTCGAGCCATGGGCAGGGGCGGTCGAGGGCGAACACCAGGAGGTCGAGGTCGCTGTGCGGGTTCATCTCGCCCCGGCCATAGCCGCCGATGGCGAAGATGCCGACCTGGTCGTACCAGTCGCCCGGCGCGCCCGCGCGCAGGAAGGCGCGGTGGGCGAGCGCGCGTACCACCGCGTCGGTCATGCCCGAGATCGCGAGCGCGGTGTCGAGGCCGGTGAGCTCGTTGGAGTGCTCGATCTGGGTCCGCGCGATCGCCGCGAGTTCGCGCTGGCGCAGCGCCTTCACCCCGGCCACCACCTCCGGCCGTGGGCGGTCGGCGAAGCCGGCGAGCTCATCGCGCAGGTGCAGCGGATCCGGGACATGGACGACATGGGCGGCGATCGGGGCGGAACTGGCCATGAGCCCAGGGTCGATCGCCAGGGCGGAGCGCAAGTCCGGTCCAGGTCGAGCTCCGGCAGGCACGTCCGATTGCCAGCCCCGGACCTGTTGCGATCGTGGCCGCCATGCAAGCGTCCGGCCCGTTCCTCGTCCCCCACCTGCGCGGCCGCGTCGACACGACCTGGGCCGTGCCCGGATCGAAGAGCATCACCAACCGCGCCCTGGTCTGCGCCGCGCTCGCCGAGGGGGATGAGACCGTCCTGCGCAACGTGCTGGCCTCCGACGACACCCAGCGCATGCGCGATTGCCTGGGCGCGATGGGGGTGGCGATCCGCGATGGCGGTGCGGACGAGCTCATCGTGCGCGGCGGCCGCGACCGCCTGCGCGTCCCGTCTGCGCCGTGCTTCGTCGGCAACAGCGGCACCACGGTGCGGTTCTGCGCCGCGCTCGCCGCGCTCATCCCCGGCAGGACGACCTTCGTCGGCGACCAGCACATGGCGAAGCGGCCGATCGCGGATCTCGTCGACGGCCTGCGCCAGCTCGGCGTCACGGTCGACTGCGCGACCGGCTGCCCGCCGCTGACCGTCCACGGCGGCCGCATCCCCGGCGGCCGCATCCGCATGCGTGGCGACCGTTCGAGCCAGTATTTCACCGCCCTGCTGCTCGTCAGCGGCTTTGCCGATGCGGCCTTGGAGATCAGCGTCGAGGGCGAGCTGGTCAGCCTGCCCTACATCGAGATGACCCGGCGCCTGGTCGCGGACTTCGGCGGCCGCATCGACGTGCTCGGCGGTTCCGGCGCGGCCTATCAGGCCGGGGTCTCGACCGGCTTCCGCACCACGCCGATCCGCGCCTACCGCGCCCGCGGCTACGCGATCGAGCCGGACGCGAGCTCGGCCAGCTATCCGTTCGCGCTCGCGGCGGCCGGCGGCGGCCGCATCACCGTCCCTGGACTCGACGCCACGTCGCTCCAGGGCGACTACGCCTTCGTCGAGCTGCTGCGCCGCATGGGCGCGAGCGTGACCAGCGATGCCGGCGGCACGAGCGTCGCGGCGCCGGCGGGCGGTCTGGCCGGAATCGATGCCGATCTGCACCACATCAGCGACACGGTGATGACCCTTGCCGCGATCGCGCCGCTGTGCCGCGGCGACACCGTGATCCGCAACATCGCCAACATCCGCATCAAGGAGACCGACCGCCTCGCCGCGACGGTGGCCGAGCTGCGCCGACTGGGGCAGCAGGTCGAGCACGGCGACGACTGGCTGCGCATCTCGCCCCGGCCGATCATCCCCGCCACGGTGGAATGCTACGCCGACCACCGCATGGCGATGAGCTTCGGCGTGCTCGGCGCGCTCACCGGAAAGGTGACCATCGCGGATCCCGCCTGCACCGCCAAGACGTATCCCGGATTCTGGCGCGATCTCGCGACGGTCGCGGCGACGGTTCCGGCGTGAGGGTGATCGCCGGGAAGTGGAAGGGCCGCGCCCTGGATGCGCCCGACGGCCTGGCGACCCGGCCGCTGCCGGACCGGATCAAGCAGTCGCTCTTCGACTGGCTCGGGCAGGATCTCAGCGGACTGACCGTCGCCGACATCTGCGCCGGATCCGGTGGCTTCGGCATCGAGGCCGCCAGCCGGGGCGCGACGGCCGTCCACCTCATCGAGCCCGGCCGCCACGCCATCCCGGTGATCCGCGCCAATCTGCGCCGTCTCGGCGAACCGCCGGTGATCCGCCTGCATCCCCGGCCCTTCCAGGCCGCACTGCCGGGCCTCTCCGGACTCGATCTGGTATTCGCCGATCCGCCGTTCCCGTGGTTCGCCGAGGAGCCGGCGCTGATCGCAGAGCTGCTGCGCCTCGCGGCGGCGGCGCTCGCGCCGGACGGCAGCGTGGTCATCCGGGGCGAAGCCGGCGCGGATCTGCCGGAGCATCCGGAGCTGGTCGAGCGCGATCGCCGGGCCTACGGCCGGAGCTGGGTCGCCTTGCTGGTGCGCGCCCCGGAAAATCCCGCGATTTCGCCCGTTACGTCTTGACCGCGCCCCCGCCAACGACTAAGCGGTGCGGCTTCCTTCCTGACCCAACCATCCCGCCCAGGCGGGAAGCCGGAGCCGCCCCATGCCCGTCCATGCCCTCGCCGTGGTCGATCCCGCCGCCGAGATCCATCCCCAGGCCACCGTCGGACCCTTCTGCCTGGTGCGCGGCAGGGTCGTGCTGGGGGCCGGCGTCGAGCTGGTCAGCCACGTGACGGTGATCGGGCGCACCACCATCGGCGACGGCACCAAGGTCTTCCCCGGCGCGGTGGTCGGCGGCGATCCCCAGGATCTCAAGTTCAAGAACGAGGACAGCGAGGTCATCATCGGCCGCAACTGCCGCGTGCACGAATGCGTGACCGTCAACAAGGGCACCGAGGGCGGCGGCATGAAGACCGTGGTCGGCGACGACTGCCTGCTCATGGCCTACTGCCACGTCGCCCACGACTGCATCCTGGGCAACCGGGTGATCGTCGGCAACGCGGCGAACCTGGCCGGGCACGTGAACCTCGCCGACCGCTCGGTCGTCGGGCCGATGACCGGGGTGCACCACTTCGTCTCGGTGGGCGAGCTCGCCTACGTCGGCGCGATGTGCGGCATCAAGTTCGACATCCCGCCCTACATGATCGCCGAGGGCAATCCGGCCGAGCCGCGCAACGTGAACCAGATCGGCATGCGCCGCGCCGGCATCCCGGAAGACCAGATCTCGGCCATGCGCGATGCCTACCGCATCCTCTTCCACGACCGCAGCCGCCCGCGCGCCGAGGCGCTGGAAGAGCTGCGCGACAGCCTGGCCGACTCCGCCGACACCCCGGTGCTGCGCCTGGTGCGCTGGATGGAACGCCATCTCGAACAGTCGGTGAAGGGGCGGGTGCAGGAGGCCCACCGTCCGCCCGTCGTCGGCGGCGGTCCCGGTTCCAGGCCGACGACCCAGGTGGCAGCCGGGACTTGATCCCCGGCCGATCCTGCTATGTTCCGCGCCCCCACGCCGGAGGTGATCCATGAGCATGCACGGTACGTTCGCCAGCAAGGGCGGTTTCTCGAAGCACCGCAACGTCCTGTCCCGGGCCGAGCGCATCGAGCGCCTCAAGTCCGAAGGCCGCTGGTCGGCTGAGAAGGGCTCGATCTTCAACCTGCCCAAGGTCCGCAACATCAAGATGACCTGAGCCGCGCGGGCCGGGTGGCCTGCCGCTTCTTCTCATCCCAGGTTTGCGCCAGGAACCCCGGCTGATTGCCGGGGTTCTTGCATGTGGAGCATGCATCACCTCCGTTGCGGACATACCTGGCACGATGCCTGGTCGTGGTCGGCTTGCGCGCGTCCCTGAGCGCATAGCCTGCGCCCCGCACGTCAACCCGCCCATCCCAACCCGGCGAACCATCGCCGCACCCACCAGGAGCCATCATGGCCACCAAGATCGCCATCAACGGATTCGGCCGCATCGGCCGCCTCGTCTTCCGCGCCATCGTCGAGCAGGGCCTGCTCGGCAAGGACGTCGACGTCGTCGCGGTCGGCGACATCGTTCCCGCCGACAACCTCGCCTACCTCCTCAAGTACGACTCGACCCAGGGCGCCTTCAAGGGCACCGTGGCCTCGAAGAAGTCCGCCCCCACCGTCGCTGAAGACGACGTGCTGGTCGTCAACGGCAAGGACATCCTGGTCGTCAGCGCCAAGACCCCGGCCGAACTGCCGTGGAAGAAGCTCGGCGTCGATCTGGTGATCGAATCGACCGGCCTCTTCACCGAGTGCAAGGCGGGCGATCCCAAGTCGGCCCAGGGCCACATCGTCGCCGGCGCCAAGAAGGTGATCATCAGCGCCCCGGCCAAGAACGAGGACATCACCATCGTGATGGGCGTGAACAGCGACAAGTACGACGCCAAGAAGCACAACCTGGTCTCGAACGCGTCCTGCACCACGAACTGCCTCGTGCCGGTCTGCCAGGTCCTCCTCAAGGAAGGCTTCGGCATCGTCGAAGGCCTGATGACCACCGTCCATTCCTACACCGCGACCCAGAAGACCGTCGACGGCCCCTCGAAGAAGGACTGGAAGGGCGGCCGCACCGCGGCGCAGAACATCATCCCCAGCTCGACCGGCGCCGCCAAGGCCGCCGCGCTCGTCCTGCCCGAGCTCAAGGGCAAGCTGACCGGCATGGCGTTCCGCGTGCCCACCCCGACCGTGTCGGTGGTCGACCTGACCTTCAAGTCGGTCAAGGACACCTCGCTCGCCGAGATCCAGGCCGCGATGAAGAAGGCCTCCGAGACCTACCTCAAGGGCATCCTCGGCTACACCGATGAGGAGGTCGTCTCGACCGACTTCATCCACGACGTCCGCTCGTCGATCTTCGACGCCGGCTCGTGCATCGAGCTGAACAAGAACTTCTTCAAGCTCGTGAGCTGGTACGACAACGAGTGGGGCTACAGCAACCGCGTGGTCGACCTCGTCAAGCTGATGATCGACAAGGGCATCTGATCCCGGAAGACGTCCATAGCACCGCATCTGCGGCGGTGGTCGCGGGTGTGCTGGCGCTGCCCAAATCCCACCTCCCGCCTTGCAGCTGAGGTGCTCTGGACGTTTTCCTCATGGCTTCTGTTGACTGATGACAGACGACGACACCCGGCCTTGCGGCCGGGTGTCGTCGTATCCGGCTACCGCAGGGCGTATCCGCCAGGCAAACGCAAAGAGCCAGGGGATCTCCCTGGCCCTCTGCATTCCTGTCCCCATTCGGTCGGTGATCCCAAGGCGACGTATCCTGTGCCCGTCCCGGCGGGCCGAAATGAGGATTCCCGTCCGTCATCCGGAATCCGTTCCCACCGGATGATCAGCGGCGCACCAATTCCTGCAATTTCGCCGCCAGTTGCGCGAGTTCGTTGACCTGTTGCGCGATCCCGGCGGTGCCGCGCGCGGCTTCGCCGACGTTGCGGGACATCTCGTCGGTGGTGGCGCTCTGTTCTTCGACGGCGCTGGCGACGGTCTGCTGGATCTGGTTGATGCTGGTGATCGTCGCGGTGATCTGCTTGATCGCCTCGGCCACCGCGGCGGCGTCGCCCTGGACGGCGGCGATCTTGCCGGCGATGTCGCCGGTGGCGGTGGCGGTCTGGCGCGCCAGTTCCTTCACCTCGCTGGCGACGACGGCGAAGCCGCGGCCGGCCTCGCCGGCGCGGGCGGCCTCGATGGTGGCGTTCAGGGCGAGCAGGTTGGTCTGCCCGGCGATGCCCTGGATGGTCTGCACCACCGCCCCGATCTTCTGGTTCGAACTGGCCAGGCGGGCCATGACGGTGTCCATCTTGCCGGCCATGGTGGCGGCCTCGCCGGCGATGCGGGCGGCCTCGGAGGTGTTGCGCGCGATCTCCTTCACGCTCGCGGCGAGCTCCTCGGTGCTGGCCGCGACCGTGTTGACGCTGCTCGACACCTCGGTGGCCGCGCTGGCCACGGTGCCGCTGGTGCCCTTCAGCGTGTCGCTGTGCCCGGCGACTCCGCCCAGGACCTCGTCGAGGCGGCGACGGATGGTCTCCTCGGCGCGGGCGGCGTGGGCGCGCTGCTCCTCCTGCGCCTGCCGCGTCGCCGTCTGGCTGCGTTCAAGAGCCTGGGCGAGCAGGCCGAGCTCATCGCGGCGTGCGAGCAGCGCCGGCGGCAGTGCAGCGCCATCACCCTGGCGCAGGTGGGTGGCGATGGCCCCCAGCGGCCGGGTGACGGAACGGGTGACCGCCCACACCGTGACGGCCAGGACGATCAGAAGCAGAGCCCCCAGGACAACCCCGAGCTGGATCAGGACGCTGCGGAGATCGCCGTATTTCTCCTGCAATGACACGCCAAACCCGAGCGTCCAACCCCAGCGCGGATCGGTGTCGAAGATCATCCACTTCGGCTCGCCCTTGAAGGAGTAGATTTGGCTGCCCGTTTTGGTCGTCAGCATGAAGCGGACATAGTCAGCGTCGGACCCCGTGGTGTCGCCCGCCTTCATGACCGGATGCAGCACCACAGCTCCCTTGGCGTCACGGATGAACGGGTAGGAACTGCTCGCCATTCCTTCCTTGTAGTACTGGGCCCGCAGGGCGGCGAGCGCGTTTTTGCGAAATTGTTCGTCATAGGCCTCGGCCATGCCGGTGGCGTCGAGTTCCTTCTGCTGCGCCGCCAGGAAGGAGCGGATGGTCGCGATGCGGTTGGCGAAATCGCTCTCGTAGCGTTCATCCGTGACGTGTTTGAGGCCGAAATAGCTGACCACCCCGGCGGAGAGCCCGAGCAGCAGCGCCCCCAGCACCAGCGGCAGGAGGATCTTGGCGTTCAGTGACAGACGCATGGTGACTCTCCGGGGGGAACGATCGAGCCATTCATTTCACCAGTTCGGCCTGCTTCACCAGGGCGATATCGGGCATCACGCCCAGGCGCTTGGCGATCCTCATGTTGAGGATGATCTTGGCCTTCTTGTTGGCGGTTTCGCCGACTTCTGACGGCTTCTTGCCGCCGAGGATCTGGAGCGTGGCGTCGGCCGCCCATTCGCCCTGTTCGGCCGCGATCTTGGCGTAGGTGGCGAAGGCGAAGAAGCGGATCTCCTCCTGGATCGCACCGGTCGGGATGCGCGCGTTTTCTTCGCAGAACGTGGCCATTTCGTCCTTTTGCCAGCCTTTGATCCCGTCGTTGCGGACCAGCAGGATGTCGACCTTGGTCTGCAGGTCGATGTAGCCCGCCTTCCATCCGGCCAGATCGGGCACGTAGAGCTCCTGCAGGTCGGCGACCCCGCAATGCTTCTTGAAGCCGGCTCCGTCGGCGCGCGAGCTTTCGTTGTCGCCCGCCAAGAGCCCGACGCGATCGCCCTTGGCGTGCTTGCGCAGGGTGGCGACGAGCTGCTGCACCAGGGCGACCTCGTACATGCCGGCGGTGTTGCGGTAGGGCAGGCCGTAGGCGCTGCCGTCCCAGTTGACGCCGCAGAATACCACCGGCGTGGCGGCGTCCTTCAGGTAGGGTTTGACCACCAGCTTCATCGGGTTGTCGTCCGAGACGATGACCACATTGGGTTTCCAGGTTTCGATCAGGCCCTTGGCTTCTTCCGCCTTGGCGGCGCCCCCGGCGGGAGCGTTCTTGGTGTCCATCAGGATGGTTTTCAGCTCGGCCCCGGCCGAACCCAGCCTGGTTTCGATGGCCTTCTGGATCTCATCGCTCCAGGCGTAGCCTTGGTGATAGGCGTTGAGGTACAGGACTTTTTTGCCTGCTGCCGCCCCCGCCGCCTCGCCGGCAGAGATACCGGACCAGCCGGCAAGGAGGACGACAAGAGCTGCGGTCGCTGGATGGAATTGGCGCATGTTGGCTCCGTGGGTTGGGTCTGGGAGGGTAACCCGCGAATGGTGGACTCGCAAATCAGGGCAGGAGGCTCCTGATGTTGTTTTGGTGGTCTGCTCCGCCCGCCTGGGTGAACCATTCTTTTTCCGCATTAACCAGCGATTGAGCCCGCCATCGATTGACCTGCGCTGGTTTTGCCATCCAGGCCAGGTCGGCAGCCGAGGTCATCAGATATTGTATATCTGCGCAACACTTCCCACCCTTCCTGAGGGTTGCCACCCTGCGAAGGCCGTCTAGCTTGCCCACCCCACCTCCATGGCAGCGCTCGCTGCCTACCCCCCCGGGAGAACCCATGAGCGTTGCGAAAGCCCTCCAGCTCGCCAAAGACCACGGCGCCAAGTACGTCGACATCATGTTCGGCGACATCTTCGGCACCCTCCAGCACTTCACGATCGTCGCGCGCCGGCTCGAGGCGTCGATCTTCGAGGACGGCCTGCCGTTCGACGGCAGCTCGATCCGCGGCTGGCAGGGCATCGAGAAGTCGGACATGCTGATCAAGCCGGATCCGGCGTCGGTCTTCATCGACCCGTTCCGCGAGCAGCCCACGATCTGCTTCTTCGGCGACATCTTCGATCCGCGCACCGGCCAGCGCTACTCGCGCGACGCCCGTTCCATCGCCCGCAAGGCCCAGGACTACCTCAAGTCCACTGGCATCGGCGACACCATCTACTTCGGCCCCGAGCCCGAATTCTTCATCTTCGATTCGATCCGCTACCAGAGCGCGCCGCAGGGCTCGTTCTACCACCTCGATTCGGTCGAGGCCCCGTGGAACATGGGCGTCGATGACGGCGTCAACCTCGGCCACAAGATCCGCCACAAGCAGGGCTACTACCCGGCGACCCCGCAGGACACCCTGATGGACCTGCGCAGCGAGATCACCACCAACATGCAGACCATGGGCATGGAAGTGGATCTCCACCACCACGAGGTGGCGAGCCCCGGCCAGTGCGAGATCGGCATCAAGTTCGGCACCGCGATCACCGCGGGCGACCTGGTCCACCTCTACAAGTACGCGGTCAAGAACACCTGCTACCAGCACGGCAAGACGGCGACCTTCATGCCGAAGCCGATGTTCGGCGACAACGGCAGCGGCATGCACTGCCACACCTCGATCTGGAAGGACGGCAAGAACCTCTTCGCCGGCAACGCCTACGCCAAGCTCAGCCAGCAGGCGATCTGGGCCATCGGCGGCATCCTCAAGCACGGCCGCTCGATCCAGGCCTTCACCAACCCCTCGGTGAACAGCTACCGCCGCCTGGTCCCCCACTACGAGGCTCCGGTGAACCTGGCCTACTCGGCCAGCAACCGCTCGGCGTCGGTGCGCATCCCGCACGTCGGCAGCGACAAGGCCCGCCGCTTCGAGTTCCGCTGCCCCGACGCCAGCGGCAGCCCCTACCTGGTCACCGCTGCCATCACCATGGCCATGATCGACGGCATCAAGAACCAGATCGATCCGGGCAAGCCGATGGACAAGAACATCTACGACCTGCCGCCCGAGGAGCTGGCCACCATCCCCGGCACCTGCGACAGCCTCGGCCAGGCCATCGATGAGATGCTCGCCGACAAGTCGTGGCTCACCGCCGGCGACGTCTTCACCGAGGACTTCATCGACACCTACGTCGCCTACAAGCGCGAGAACGAGGTCGAGCCGATGAAGCTGCGCCCGAATCCCTACGAGTTCTACCTCTACTACGACGCCTAGTCCGTAGAGATCGGCAGAACAGCGGAAAACCCTCGGAGAAATCCGAGGGTTTTCTCTTGTGTGCCTGCGCCGTCCCGTCCACAGGGGGGGAATGGGGAGTGCTTGGGTCCGGCCCGGAGTGGGCGAAAGGCCTCCCATGCAGGCCGGTGGTGGATTGTGGTCGTCCCCGCCGATCCCGAGCCGGCGCGGCAGGCGTGGCAGATTGCTGGCGGAGTCCCAGTTCCCTGGCGGCAGGCGTGGCCACCGCCCTGCCTGCCCCACGCCGGGGCAGGCAGGAACCGCCGCCGGGAGATCCGGCAGGTCGTGACGCCGGAAGCAGGGTGGCGGAACCGGAGGAAGGGCGGATCGCTTCGGGTCGGGCCCGCTTACGGAAGGCCTCCGAACCGGGGGTGCGGTCCGCTCATTTCGGGCCGATGCAATAGATGCGCAGATTGCTCCGCAGGATGATGGCATCCTTGCTGAAGGTGAACTGCCATCCATGCGAGAATCGGCCCACGATGTTGTAATAGAGGGCGCAACCGCTCCAGGCCGCCGTTTCGGACGCGTCGAACTCCTCGGGAGGGATGATGCTGGAGGCGACGCCCTTCCCATCGATCGTGCAGACATCCATGAATCCGGCCCCCTGTTGCGGCTTGACGTTGGTCGTGCCGTGGAGCCCGTAGACATGGCCGTTTGCGATCTGCAGCAGGTGGCCGGTGCGCGGGGTCTCAGTCAGCGAATAGATGCGCTTGGTGTTGAAATCGCCGAACAGGATCTTCCCGGTCTTGCCATCGACGGCGCCCCTGCCGGGGCAGAACAGCTTCCCGGCATTGTAGACCATCCAGGGGAGGTTTCCGCCAAAGGGCTTGCCGTTGATCCCGCTCCAGAGGATCGTCGCCTTGAGATCCTGACCCTGCCAGGCGAAACGGATCGCCGCCGGGGGGGGCGTCGGACAGATGCCCTTGCCCGTCCAGCCGCAATGTTCGCCTTCACCACCGAAGAAGACCACATCGCGTTCATCATGCTTGACCAGGGTCTGCATCCCGAATTCGCGCCACCCGTCCATCTTCACCCGCTTCCCTTCGGGCAGCAGATAGAAATGGCCGCCTGCTGCGATCAGGACATCCTTGCCCCCCACCGTCATCACCATCGGGGATTGGATCGTGTGCGCGCCCTCGTCATTGTTCGACGCGACGTCCCCCCCCATCGGACCAGCGGGGGCATCGTCGGACCAGAGCAGTTTTCCGCTGACCACGTCGAAGGCGCGGAGCTTGTTGGTCGGGTCTGAGATGAGCAGGTTCTGGTACAGGATGGGCGAGCGGCCGTTGTAGCAGGTGTCGCCGTTGTGGATGTTCCCCTTCGAATAGGTCATCCAGAGGCGTTTCCCTGTGAGATCGAAGGCGGCATAGAATCCCTGGGCTGTAGCCACATAGATGGTCTTGCCATCCGAGGCCGGGGTGGAAAACGTATGGCCGATCGCATCGATGCCGGATTGGTTGCGTATCTCGTGGTAGGTTTCCGCGACCAGGCCGACGGCGATGCAGCGGTCACGGGCTGCGTCGGCCGGGGCATAGCACGGATGCGACATCTTGGGCTTGTGGTCGGGTGGCGAATAGGTCCCGCCCTCGGCGATCCAGTCCTTCAGGGCCTTGTCCGGATTCTGCCGGAATGCCTCACGGAAACGGTAGTTCTTTATGGTCTTCTGCCGGAAGAGATGCCAGTCGTCGGTGATCGTCTTGCGCTTGGCGGCATCTCCACCCGAGATGGCCTCGGCCCCATCCAGCACGGCCCGCCAACGTTCCTTGCCGGTCTTCAGGTCGACGCTGACCAGCTGGGGCCAATCGCAATCCGGTGTGGCTTCGATGGTCACGATGACCTGATCCTGGACGACGACCGGCGAGGAATGCCCCCAGCCCTTCAGCCGGAATTCCCAACGCAGATCCTTGGGCAGTGAGAAGGCGGTGGGCGGTTTGCGGTCGGGGAAGATGCGCGAGCCATCGCGCCCGTAGCCGGCCGTCTGCTCGGCCTGCGCCGCCGCCGTCATGACGGCCAACAGGATGAAGGGTTTCGCCAGGGGTGCGTATCGCATGGAGGGGCTCCGGATCGAAGGTGGAATCAAGGACGCCAAAATCAGGGAAGGCAGGGCAGCGGGAAGGCGGACCGGTGTTGTGGCCGGGGTTGCCGGACGGCGCAGGTTCATACGTGGCCGATGACCTGTACGTGGACGGTTCTCGCCGATGGATTCGCCATCAGTCACCCACTCCCGGGTTGTCCACGCGCGGTTCACGGTAATCATCTGAACCGACCGGTCTTCTCCATGCCGGCCCGAACCGGTGTTCGCCCCAGCCCTGGCTAGGAATTCGCCGCATGGATCGAGGGAAACGCATCATTGCCGTTTGCCAGCCGCTGGAGTCGTCGGCGCAGGGGCTGGTCCGGGGAACGGTCGCCTACGCCCGTCAACACGCCCTCGACTGGCAGGTCGTCTATGATCCCGGCATGCAACATGCGGTCCGGCCCCGTGTCGATGGGTTGGTCGGCGGCCTCGATGACACGCGCATCCTCGACCTGCAGGCCCAGGGAATCGCCTGCGTCTCGCTCAAACACAACCGCGAAGGCCTGCCCTGCGTCATCTCCGATGATGTGGCGATCGGAAGAAAGGCGGCTGAATTCCTGCTGGAGCGCGGGTATCAGTCCATCTCGACCTACCTGAACCGGGTGGTCAACAGACCTCACTACGAGGTCAGGCGCAAAGCCTTCATCGACCACCTGCAGACCCGTGCCCGCAGCTGCGATCAGTTCCAACCCCTGGCCGGCGACGCAAGCCAGGAGGTTCAGCGCCGGCATCTGGGCGAGTGGATGCGGTCGCGCTCCGGTCCGGTGGCCATGTTCATTCCGATGGAACGCGCCGCGATGTGGTTCCTCTCGGAATGCCTGGCGGTCGGTCTGGTGCTGGGGCGCGATTATGCGGTCGTCGGATGCCAATCCACGCTGACCGATGACCTCGGAAACCTGCCGATCCCGACCCGGCTGGCGGTTCCCATGTCGGTGGTCGGCTGGAATGCCGCCCTGCTGCTGCATCGGCAATTCTCGGGAGACCGCGGGCCATTCCGCCGGGTGGTGGTCCCCCCGGTGCTGGAAGTCCATGATTCCACCCCGGATCTGCTGGCGGTCGATCCGGTGGTGCGTGCGATGCGCATGGCGGCTGGTTCGGACGGGCCCATCCGCCTGGCTCGGCTGGCCCGGTCGGCCAAGCTGTCACTCGTGCAATTTCAGCGCCGGTTCACCGCTGCCACCGGCTGTCCTCCGGCCCAGTGGTTGCGTGAACAGCGGTTGCAACGGGCGGCGCAGAGGCTGCTCGACGGCGAGGACGCCATCGAACGCGTTTCGCATCTCGCCGGTTTTTCCCATCCGACCACGTTTGCCGCAGCCTTCCGCAAGCGATATGGGGCTTCCCCGACGCTGTGGCGCATGGCCGGCTCCGGTTTGCGGCCTGCCGGTCCGCCGGGTGCGGCGTCGAACACGGATCATGCGGTCCGGCGCACAGCGCCGCGGTCGCGATAGCCGGAAACCCCTGGATCCGTCCGGCGGAGCCAGCCCGCATTCCCGTGCGGTCCGGCCCGAGTGGGACACCGCCGTACAGTCATCGGCAATCCTGACGCTGCCGGTTGTCTCCCAGGCGTTGCGGTGGGAAATGTCCGCATGGATCCGATGCTGTTGGATGCATTGACGCCAGTCATCATGCGGGCGCATCGCTGGCGCAATATGCAGCTGGGAAACCCGTCGTTTGCCAATCGTCTATTGCATGAAAAGTTCCTGTTCCCCTTTTATGGTGACTGGGTGCTGCTGACGACCATCGGAGCCTCCCTGGAGTTCCGGACTGACGAAGGCAGGAGGCTGCGGCTGGATCCGGACTCGATCCTGCTGGTGGATGGTGCCAGGATCAGGTTGGTGAATGGGGCTCCATCTCTGTTCTGGCGCCTGGATTTCGAACTGGTGTCACGACCCAGGCAGCCGACCAGGGAGGTGGGCGGATACCGACCGGTGAACCTGTCCCCTCCTCATCCCACCGGGATGCAGCTGTTTGGCCAGGATATGACCATGCACATCACCGGCGATCTGGGCAGGAAATACGCGTATGCCATCCGTCGGATCTGTGACTTGTGGTGGAGTCCGGAAGGATCCTTCGGCATGCGCGTCCTGACCTGTCAGGGACGGCTCGGAGGGATTCTCGCTGAAATCCTGGAAGGACGGTTCCTGCCCGGTCGCGAACCATGCGCCGACCCGGTCATAGAGGAATCAACCCGGATTGCCGAACGCTGTTTCGACTATGGCCTTACCGTACCGGTGCTGGCCGGCATGGTCGGCCTGAGCACCTCGGTCTTCAACACCCGGTTCCTGGCGGCCAGGAAGCAGAGCGCCGGAGCCTATCTGCGCAATCTGCGTTATCAGACGTCTGCCCGATACCTGCTCGAGAATCCCGATCAGTCGCTCGCGCTCATCGCCCGCAAGTGCTCATTCAACAGCGTCCAGTCGTTCGTCGCCGGATTCCGACGGATCTTCGGTAAATCCCCTGATCATTGGCGCCAGGAGCAGCTGGAACGGGATGCGCGGACGCGGCTCAGGTGAGCCGTCGGTGACCGTTCGCGACGGCGGAAGGCAGTTCGTCTCCGCCCAGGCGGGAATGAAGCCGGGGTTGGGGTTGCGGCCTGATCCGCGACCACGGGCAGGAGCGCCCGGATGATTTGCCTGATGTCCTGACGAATACCGTCTCGCCGGCTCGCGCCGGCCGAGCGCATGGCGTCACGGCGACAGGTGCCATACGGTCGGATCCGGATGATGTCACGCAGATCCCTGCGCGTGTGATCGGCCACGATGAAAACCTCCTGAAACCGACAAAATAGGCACGCGCGATCCCGGCCCGCACTGATACAATCTGATCCGCTTGCCGGGAAATCAATCCCAGCTCTTTCCTTCCTGGAGTTCATTCATGACCATGCGCACCCGTGCGCTGACGAGCCTTGCCATCGTCGCCGTACTCATCCTCGCATTGTTCCTGCAGCAGGGGAATTCGAAGCGGGAGGCACCCGCAGCGTCTGTGCCTGAGGCCGTCGGTTCCATGGGGTCGGAACATCCAGCCGTTGAAACCGGGTTGCGGCATCCGGACGGCTGCGCGCAGAGGTCATTCCCGGCCTCCACGCCTGTCGGCGTTGATCCTGGGGCGGATTCAGGTTCCCGAGTCGATACGACCCGGGTCATTCCGGTGGGCGGACTTTCAGCCGTCGACGGGCCCCAGGCATCCGGGGTTGCTCGCACCCCGCAGATCGGCAGGTCAACCGTCATGCCTGAGGATCTGGATGCGATCGCCCAGGCTCTGCCACCGCCGCATCATCAAAGTTACCTGGAATTCCGCAGGGATAATCCCCAGGCGGATCCGACCGATCAATCGACCCTGCACAGGGCCATCCTGGCTGCACGCGAGCTCTATGGCCAGCATCTGAAACCGGATGAACGCCAACGTCACGGGGCCTGGGTGGAGCGGTTGGAGACCATGTCCGCGGCCCTGATCCCCCTGGTTGCGGTTCATCGCGGCATCCCCCTGATCCGCCAGGATCCCGACGGAAGGAGCCGTCATCTGGTCGGATTCGAGGCTGGTGTTCCCGTGTGGATGACCACCACCAATGCCAATGCCGCCATCAGCACGAATGCGAACCGGGTGCGGGAAAACCTCGATTTCGATCCATCGGTTGGCGTCATTACTGGAGCAGGGCTCATCGTCCAGGTGCATGAAGCTGGCTTGATCCCGGACCATATCGAGTTCATGACTTCCGGGCCAAACCCGGTTTCGCGCATCATCGGCCGCTACGGTACCCAGTACAATGCTGAACACGCCGCCCATGTCGCTGGAACCATCGGGGCTACTGGCATCAATCCCGCGGCCAAGGGGATGGCGCCAGAGGTGTTGTTCCGATCCTATTATAATCTCTACGGATCCCACATTTTGAATGGTGGCATGCATACGTCCGGACAGCCCGATCGTTCAGTGGTCGGCAATGCGTCACTGAGCTGGGGCGCCATCGGACCACGCCCGGCAGACGGTCATGGCCATACTGAAGAACCTTATTACGATAATTCCAGTTCATCCATGGATAGCGCATTATACGACACCCCCTTCTATCTGCAGTTCTTTTCCGCTGGAAATTCCTTAAATACCATGGCTGGAATGAATAATATCAGCAAGAACGGTCTCGACATCGCCAATGCCCTGGACCTGGAACGCGATGCCCAGGGAAGGGTGGTGGCACCAGTCGGATTGGAATCCAGTTCATCCCGGGGTCCAACCTTTGGTGGACGGATCAAGCCGGATCTCACTGCCAATGGTTCAGGTCTGTTATCAACCTATCCCAATGATAACTATGCCAGTAGAACCGGTACCAGCATGTCATCACCCAATGCGGCTGGAAGTGCAGTCGTATTGATCGACTACTACCGTAAACGTTTTCCCGGTCAGTATCTGCGCTCATCAACCCTGAAGGCGTTATTGATCAACACGGCGGACGACATGGGGGTATCCGGTCCGGACTATAATTTCGGCTGGGGTTACGTGAATGTCCTGGCTGCGGGCAGCATCGTGAAACGCCAGGCTGACCAGCCATCATCCGGGGTCATCGTGGAATCCAACCTGGCTCAGGGAACCGTTTCCACTCGAAGCTATACCTGCGATGGAGCAAATCCGATCCGGGTGACCCTGGCCTGGCTTGATCCTGCACCCGCTTCCTCCGTTCGCTTGCCCATTACCACGCGCACCGGGGCGCTGGTGAATGATCTGGACCTGCGACTCATCGGCCCAGATGGCAGCGTCTATCGTCCCTTCGTCATGCCATTTGTCGTAGGCAGCGATTTCTATCCGCCCTTCGATCGGGGTTCGCTGAACACGGATTGGGGTGGAATCTACTGCAAGGCTGTTCCTGGTGACAATACGACCGATAACGTGGAACAGGTTCTGATCAGTGCGCCGATGCAGGGGAATTACACGCTGACGGTCAGCCACAAGGGGTCGCTGAGATACGGCAATCAGGATTACTCGCTTGCCGTAACCGGACTCAGCCAGGGGGGGAACAACATCGCGGCTCCGGCGATCATCACTCAGCCCGCCAACCTTTCGGTCACGGTTGGCCAGACCGCAACCTTCACGGTTGCGGCCAGTGGGACGCCGGTGCCCACCTTCCAGTGGTCGCGTTCGAATGATGGCGGAGGCACCTGGACCGCGATCGTCGGTGCCAGGGCAGCGACGTACACTACCCCGGCGACGGTCATCGGCGACCATAACGCCCAATTCCGCGTCGTGGTCAGCAACAGCGCCGGCAGTGCGACCTCGAAAGCGGCTGTCCTGACCGTCACCGTCCCCACGGTGGCACCGGCGATCGGCACTCAACCCGCCAACGCGTCGGTCACGGTCGGTCAGACCGCGACCTTCACCGCAGCGGCCAGTGGCACGCCTGCACCCACCTTCCAGTGGTCGCGTTCGAACGATGCTGGCAAAACGTGGACGGCCATCAGCGGTGCGACCGCGGCGACGTACACCACCGCCGCGATGGTCATCGGTGACAACAACGCCCAATTCCGCGTCGTCGCCAGCAACAGCGCCGGCAATGCCACGTCGAATGCGGCTGTCCTGACGGTCACCATCCCCACGGTGGCACCGGCGATCAGCACTCAACCCGCCAACGCGTCGGTCACGGTCGGCCAGACCGCGACCTTCACCGCAGCGGCCAGCGGCACGCCGGCGCCCACCTTCCAGTGGTCGCGTTCGAACGATGGAGGCAAAACGTGGACGGCCATCAGCGGTGCGACCGCGGCGACGTATACCACCGCCGCGATGGTCATCGGTGACAACAACGCCCAATTCCGCGTCGTCGCCAGCAACAGCGCCGGCAATGCCACGTCGAATGCGGCTGTCCTGACCGTCACCGTCCCCACGGTGGCACCGGCGATCAGCACTCAACCCGCCAACGCATCGGTCACGGTCGGCCAGACTGCGACCTTCACCGCAGCGGCCAGCGGCACGCCGGCGCCGACCTTCCAGTGGTCGCGTTCGAACGATGCTGGCAAAACGTGGACGGCCATCAGCGGTGCGACCGCGGCGACGTACACCACCGCCGCGATGGTCATCGGTGACAACAACGCCCAATTCCGCGTCGTCGCCAGCAACAGCGCCGGCAATGCCACGTCGAATGCGGCTGTCCTGACCGTCACCGTCCCCACGGTGGCACCGGCGATCAGCACTCAACCCGCCAACGCATCGGTCACGGTCGGCCAGACTGCGACCTTCACCGCAGCGGCCAGCGGCACGCCGGCGCCCACCTTCCAGTGGTCGCGTTCGAACGATGACGGAGGCACCTGGACCGCGATCGCCGGTGCCACGGCAGCGACGTACATCACCCCGGCAACGGTCATTGGCGACCACAACGCCCGATTCCGCGTGGTCGCCAGCAACAGTGCAGGCAGCGCGACATCGAACGTAGCCGTCCTGACGGCCACCATCCCCACGGTGGCACCGGCGATCAGCACTCAACCCGCCAACGCGTCGGTCACGGTCGGCCAGACCGCGACCTTCACCGCAGCGGCCAGCGGCACGCCGGCGCCGACCTTCCAGTGGTCGCGTTCGAACGATGCTGGCAAAACGTGGACGGCCATCAGCGGTGCGACCGCGGCGACGTACATCACCGCCGCAACCGTCATCGGCGACCACAACGCCAGATTCCGCGTGGTTGCCAGCAACCGTGCGGGCAGTGTGGTCTCGGATGATGCGGTCCTGGCTGTAACGAGTCCCGGGGAGATCCCAGCGATCACCTCACATCCAGCGAATTACGAGGTTACTGTCGGAAAGCCGGCGATGTTCTCATGCTCTGCGACGAGCGCGTCTGCAATGACCTTCCAATGGCAGCGTTCGAACGATGCTGGCAAGACCTGGACCACGATAAGCGGTGCAACGGCATCGAGCTTCACCACAAACGCGGCATCCATCATGGATAATGGTGCGTTGTTCCGGGTGGTCGTTTCGAATAGCATCGGAATCACCATGACGAATGCTGCGACTTTGACCGTGAAGCCGACTGGGACCGCACCCGCAATGACAAGCATGCCCGAGGATCAGGCGGTCACATTGGGGAAGACGGCGACATTCTCGGTGAAAGCAACCGGAGATCCGATCCCGGGCATCACCTGGCAACGTTCAGATGATGGCGGGGTCAGTTGGGCTGATATTCGTGGTGCAACGGGGCCGGTGTATGGCACCTCCCCCACCGAAGCCAAGGATCATGGGGCGAAATTCCGCGCCATTGCCAGCAATGACGTGGGACGGGCGTTGTCGAATCCAGCAACGCTGTCTGTTTCAGCGGCGACTTCCTCAGCTGAGGAAGGCAATGCCTTCGGAGCCGGCGGCGCTGGCGGATGTGGTCTGGGAGGCGGCCTCGCCATGCTGGGAATGGCGCTGTTCCTGGCCGTGCTGGGCCGTTGCCGGAACGGGTAGGCCATCCCCACCGTCGCTGAGATCGATCGTCCAGCGGGATTTCAGGAAATGAGGACTCCTGTCCGCCATCCGGAAGCCGGGCAACATCTCTGCAGGGATATCAGGATCGGAAAGCTCTCCTCAAGAGTTCCTCGGCACCATGCGGCCGACCAACGAACACAAAGCAATCCCCTGAACGTGGATCACAGCCCAGTTTGCCAAGCATCGCCGACGCCAGCACATCGACTACCGCGCTTCGCGCGGTGGCGGCACGACCGGGACCTCGGCCGGCAGGACGGGCCAGGTCTCGACCGCGAGATCGGTGGAGGGCAGGGGTGTCAGGTTGCGTTCGCGCTCGAGGCCGGACAGCAGGATGCTGCCGGTGAGGCGGTAGGCGGCGCGGGCGCCGCAGCGGCGGGCGGGGATGAGCAGATGCTGGTCGTCGGTGCGGACCGCGTAGTAGGTCAGCTCGACGCTGGCGGACAGGTCGTCGTGGCGCCAGAGCAGCCAGTCGGTGCGGCTGAGGTCGGTGCCGATGACATCGACCAGCACCACCAGGGTGGCGTCGCCGCGTTCGGTGGCGATGCGCAGGCCCTGGTGCGCGAGGCGCAGGAGCACCACCGCGCGCAGGTAGGCGACGTCGCTGTCGGTGCCGAAGGCGCTGGGGAAGTAGCCGGGGCTCAGCCGGTAGTTCAGGTTCCCTCCGACCGAGTTGCCGCTGCCGCTGTTGGTCGTGATCCCGTTGTTCACCTCGCTTGAGTTGCCGTTCCGGGACTGGCCGACATTGACCGACATCGACTCCGGGCCCGGCCACTGGATCGAGCCGCCGCCGCTGTGGGCGATGTTCTCGACGATGAGGCGCACGCTGCGGCCCTGCAGCTCGTCCAGCTTCATCTGCGCGATGGTGCGGCGCACGGCGGAGGACACCGCACGCTGCTCCTCGTCGAAGCGCTTGCCGCCGCCGTGGCTGGGCAGGCCGCGCATGGTGCCGCAGCCGGCGAGGAACAATCCGGTGAGCAGGGACAGGACGGTGATGGTTCTCATGGGCGCAGCTCCATGACGGCAGGGGCTTCGAGGGCGGCCTCGCGACGATGCGTGATCTCGGGCAGGACGGCTTCGACGGCATGGCGGCCCTTGAAGACGCGGAAGGTGCAGGCGCCGTCGGCGTCGGTCTCAGCGTTGAGATCGGTCCACCAGCGCCCCTCCACCCAGTCGCGCCAGACGCGCAGCGCGGGTTTCTCCTGCCAATCCCTGCGCCAGAGGCCGTTGTTCGGCGCCCACAGCGCCCCGGCCCAGAACCCGTCGAGCGAGATCCCGCGCACCGAACGGTTGGCGAAGGCGACGATGAGCAGGTCGCGCAGCACGTCGGCTTGCAGCTGATCGTCACCGCAGGCGTCGATCCCGAGCGCGGTGATGGCGAGGGGCAGTTTCGACCGCGTCAACCGGTCGAGCGTGTTCTGCACCGCGACGGGATCGGGGAAGAGGCCGTGCCAGCGCCAATCCAGGCCGATGCCATCGACCGGGGCGCCGGCCTCGACCAGGCCGCGCGCCCGGTCGGCCAGCGCGTCGGCCAGGGCCTCATCGCCGGTGCCGGGCCAGAGACGGTTGCTCAGGAACAGCTTGGCGGCGGGATCGGCGGCGCGGGCGAGGCGGAACCAGTCCACCGCCGCGTCCTCGCCGATGAGGGCGAGCAGGTCGCGGTAGAGCAGTGGATCGGCGACCACGTCCCACTGGGCGACCTGCCCGCGCAGGGCGGCGGTGGCCGCGACCACGCGTTCGGCGCAGCGGCGGCGCAGTTCTGCCGGTTTGCGGCTGAGCGCCAGGATCTCTGCCGGCACATCGACCCCGGGTTCGAGCGACGGCAGGATCAGGCAATGGCCGCGCACCGGCAGCTGGTGCGCCGTCAACCACGCCACGGCGGCGTGGGCGGTATCGGCCTGGGTCTGGTAGCGGCCCCAGGCCAACTCCTGTTCGAGGGTCGCCTGGTTGAAATGCCTGAGCAGTACCTGGCGGAAGCGTTCATGATCGGCTGCCCGTCCGAGCACCGCCCAGGCCGGCACCGCGGTGCCGAAGGCGAAGGCATGAGCGGACTGGCGCACCCGCACCTGCGCGCGCTGCACCGGCGCACCGCGGGCGTCGCGCACCCGTACGGTCAGGGTGGTCGTGCGCACCTCGTTGATGCGCGCCAGGGCGGCGCTGCGCCAAGGCGCGTCCGCCTCGCGCCCGGCATAGGTGTTGGGCGTCGCCGGCAGGCTGGCGATCGGCGTGCCAGGTGGGCAGGCCAGCAGCGACACGTCCGCCAGTTCGATCGTCTGCGCCCGCGCGGCACAGCCTAAACCGATCATGCTCATGCCGGCAGGCCGGTCCTCGCTCACCTGCAGTGGCAGCTCATAGCGCCGCCAGGTGCGGTCGGCGGCCACCCAGCGGAAGAGGTCCTTGGTCCAGGGATGTTCGGCCCGCTGGACGTAGAGCAGGACGCGGGCGCGATCGTCATCGGCGCGGATCGAGAAACGCAGGAGGCAGACCTGGCCCTTGCTGACCGGTCCCGTCGCGCGGACGTGGATCTGCTCCTGCCAGGGCTGCGAACCGGGCCTGGGCACCTCGATGCGCAGCAGCCGCCGGCCGGGCGCGTCCTCGCGCTCCAGGCGCTGGACCCTGGCCGAGGAGAACCCCGGAGCCGGGTCCGCCGCCAGCGGATCGGGCGCGAGCAGCGACTCGCCGACGACGGCCGGCTCCGCGGCCCGGCAGAGGCCGGCCAGGAGCAGGAGGACGTACAGGCCCGGGTTCCGCTGCACGGCCGAACCATAGGTCCGAGGCCATGAATGCCATCTGTTCCGGCAGGTGGAGCCGGATCCCGTCCCGCTCCCCCGAGGTCGCGATCTTGCCGACCACGGCCCTGGAAAATCCCGGGGTCACCCCTAGCTTCCGCGCCTCCAAGGAGCGCCCCATGCCGTCCCCCGCCAGCAAACGTGAGAAAGTCGTCCTCGCCTATTCCGGTGGCCTCGACACCTCGGTGATCGTGCGCTGGCTGGAGCAGAAGGGCTACGACGTGATCTGCTTCTGCGCCAACGTCGGGCAGGAGGAGAAATACAAGGATCTGGAGGCGAAGGCGCTGAATTCGGGCGGCACGAAGTGCTACATCCGCGACGTGAAGGAGGAGTTCGTGCGGGACTTCGTCTTCCCGGCGATCGCCTGGAACGCCAAGTACGAAGGCCGCTACCTGCTCGGCACCTCGCTCGCCCGGCCGGTCATCGCCAAGCACATGGTCGACATCGCCAAGAAGGAGAAGGCGCAGTACATCGCCCACGGTGCGACCGGCAAAGGCAACGACCAGGTCCGCTTCGAGCTGACCGCCTACGCCCTGCTGCCCGGGGTGAAGATCATCGCGCCCTGGCGCGACCCCAGCTTCAACACCGTGATCAAGGGCCGCGCCGAGGCGATCGAATACGCGGCGAAGTGGGGCATCCCGGTCAAGGCGACCAAGAAGGATCCGTGGTCGTCGGATGACAACCTGCTGCACATCTCCTTCGAGGCCGGCATGCTCGAGGATCCGGCCGCGCGTCCGCTCGACCGCATGTTCCAGAAGACCCTGCCGCTCGACCAGGTGAAGGCCAAGCGCGAGAAGCTGAGCGTCGACTTCGTCGAGGGCGTGCCGGTCGCGGTGAACGGGAAGAAGCTCAAGCCGCACGAACTGCTGGACGAACTCAACCGGATCGGCGGCAAGCACGGCATCGGCCGCATCGACATGGTCGAATCGCGTTTCGTCGGCATGAAGAGCCGCGGTGTCTACGAGACCCCGGGCGGCACCATCCTGCTCGCCGCGCACCAGGATCTGGAGGCGCTGACCGTCGGCCGCGACCTGCTCCACACCAAGAACACCCTCGCGGTGCGCTGGGCCCAACTCGCCTACTTCGGCTTCTGGTACTGCGAAGAGAAGGAGGCGCTCGACGCCTTCCTCGTATCCAGCCAGCGCCATGTCACCGGCCGGGTGAATCTCGAACTCTACCGTGGCAACGTCATCGTCGCCGGTCGCGAGAGCGCGCATTCGCTCTACGACGCCGCGATCGCCTCGATGGAGGCCGACGGCGGCGCCTACGACCAGGCCGACGCCACCGGCTTCATCCGCCTCCAGGCGCTGCCGTTGCGCGTCGCCGCGCGCCGCGCAGCCCGGCTGGCGAAATAATCCACGGAATCGGCGCGGGCAGCTCGACCGATTTGTCCGATATTCTTGCTTTTTCGCCGATCTTCGTCAGATTGCGTCCTTCACCCCAAGGAAATCCATGCGCCACCTCTCCACCTTTGCCCTTTCCCTCTTCGTCACAGCGCTGTCGGCCACCTGGGCCGGCGACGCTGCCGCCGAGGCCAAGGATCCCAACGCCGGCAAGATCCTCGACCCGACCATCGCCATGGTCTGGAGCACCGAGAAGGGCAGCAAGTACCACACCAAGGACTGCAAGAGCGCCAAGGTCGAGGTCACCTACGCCAAGGCCATGGCCGACGAGGACACCCCCTGCGCCACCTGCAAGCCGCCGGTCTACGATCCCGCCACCATCGTGGTCTTCGCCACCGAATCGGGCAAGAAGTACCACCTCTACAACTGCAAATTCGCCAAGAAGCAGACCACCCTGGAAGCCGCGGTGAAGGACGGCCTGGAACCCTGCGCCGTCTGCAAGGCCCCGGCGCTGTGGAAGGCCCCGGCCAAGCTGGCCCAGCCGGCTGATGCCAAGGAAGCCAAGAAGGACGAAGGCAAGCCTGCCGAGGCGAAGGCCGCCGCTGCGAAATAGGCGGTTGGACCTTCAATTCGCACGAGCGCGCCACCTGCTGCGTCGGTCGTCAGTCAGGTGGCGCTGCCACACTCCTTCCTCCCGCCTTGCGTCTAGTGTCATGTACCTGAAGAGTCTTTAATAATAGCCTTTCCCGCCCCCTTG
>CAZZJC010000020.1:61506-83379 GCA_964654285.1 uncultured Candidatus Kuenenia sp. | reverse complement strand
GACGCCCTGCACGCCACCCGCGCTGCGGTGGAAGAAGGCATCGTCCCCGGCGGCGGCGTCGCCCTGCTGCGCGCCAAGAAGGCCGTCGAGGAATGCGCCAAGTCGCTCGAAGGCGACCAGCGCCTGGGCGCCGAGATCATCCTCCGCGCCATCGAGGCCCCGGCCAAGCAGATCGCCGAGAACAGCGGCCAGAACGGCGCCGTCGTGGTCGCCGAGATCCTGGCCAGCAAGAACGTGAACTTCGGCTACAACGCCCGCACCAAGGTCTACGAGGACCTGGTCAAGGCCGGCGTCGTCGACCCGACCAAGGTCGCCCGCGTCGCGCTGCAGAACTCGGCCTCGATCGCCGGGCTCATGCTGACCGTCGAGTCGATGATCACCGACCTCAAGGACGACGACAAGCCGGTCGCCGGCGCCGTCCACTGATCCCGGCGATCAGCCGCACGGTTGCACGCGCACGGCCCGGGGCGAATGCCCCGGGCCGTTGCCGTTTCAGCTTCGGCCATGCGCCTGCGTGCCGGCGTCACAACCGCCGCATCGCGCGCGGCGGCACGCCCCAGCGGCGACGGAAGACGCGTGAGAACCAGAACGGATCGCTGAATCCCACTGCGGCCGCGACCTCGGCCACGGAGGTGTCGCCGCTTTGCAGGCGGCGACGCGCCTCGACCAGGCGGATCTCCTGCAGGTGGGCGAGAGGTGCGCGACCATAGACGCGCCGGAAGGCGGCGGCGAGATGCGAAGGGCTCAGGCCGGCCCGGCGCGCCAGGTCCGCGCGCGTGATCGGCCTGGCAAAGGCGAGGCGCATCCAGGATTCGAGCGCGGCCAGGGCGGGAGCGACCGGGACGGTCACCTGGGCAGGCCGGTCGCGCATCCGCGCAACGATGGTGGCCGCCAGGAACAGCCCCAGGCCGGAGAGGCTCGCGTCTCGGCACGGACCCGGGATCTCGGCGAAGGCGCGTTCGGCGGTCTCCATCGCCGCGCGCAGGCCGAGGTCCCCGTCGGGCAGGAGGGGAATCCGCGAGGTCGTCCCTGCCTGGCGCACCAGGGTGGTGGCGACCGAGTCCAGTGTGGTCACGTCGCCGGGAGCCAGGTGGACGCCCAGCAGGCGGAACGGCTCGCTGCGTTCAGCACGGTAGCGCCGGGGCATCTGCCAGGGGACGATCAGCACCGAACCGGGTGCCAACTCGCGATCGCCATCCGGCAGCTCCAGCCGCCCGCGTCCGGCGCAGGCAGCCACCAGCAGCACGCTGGAGCTGGCGTGGGTCTCGACCACCTCGCCCGGGCGGAAGGGATAGAAGTTGGCCAGGACCACCCGGGGCGGGTGGGCGGTCAGGTCGGCGGCAGTCGTTTTCGACAGGTCCACGGCGTTGCGTCCATGTCTATCGGACAACCCGCGCCATAGAATGGCCGGCATGAGCATCGCCACTGCCGCCGCTCCTGCACCCCTGCACGTGAACCTCACCGCCGCCAAGGATCTGCCCGACAGCAGTCCGCTGCTCGCTGATCCGGCACGGCTGCGCGAGCGCTACGCCGCCGATGGCTGCCTGCTCCTGCGCGGCCTGCTGCCGTCCGCACCGCTGCTCGCGGCGCGCACCGCCATCCTGCAGCTGGCACGGGCGGCGGGTTGGCTCGATCCGGATTCGAGCGATGACGAGGCCAAGGCCGCGTCGGGGCCGCCGCCGGACCACATGACGGAATACATGCCGGTCTACCGCAGGATCGTCCGCCTGCCGGAGTTCGAACGCACCGCCGAGATCCCCGCCCTGGTCGCGGTGACGGCGCTGCTGTTCCAGGCCCCGGTGCACATCCACCGCCGCCGCATAGGACGGATCATCTTCCCCCGCGCCGAACGCGACACCACCCAGCCGCATCAGGACTTTTACTACATCCGCGGCACG
Organism: uncultured Candidatus Kuenenia sp.; assembly: GCA_964654285.1. Classification (GTDB taxonomy): domain Bacteria; phylum Planctomycetota; class UBA11346; order UBA11346; family UBA11346; genus BJHQ01. The sequence continues at coordinate 81,481 of CAZZJC010000020.1, read as the reverse complement.
CCCGAGACCGTCACCGCCTGGATCCCGACCGGCGACGTGCCGCGCAGCCTGGGCGGGTTGGCGGTGGTGCCCGGATCGCACCGGCAGGGCTTCATCGACCATATCCCGACCACCGGTGCTGGTGGCGCCGGCATCCCGCCGGCACGCGTGGCCGGCACCTGGAGCGGCGTCGACTACCGTCTGGGCGACGTGCTGCTCATGCACAGCCTCTGCATCCACGGCGGCCTGCCCAACCGCAGCACCGATCGCCTGCGCATCTCCTTCGACCATCGCTTCCAGCCCCAGGGCACCGACATCGCGCCCGGTTCGCTCAAGCGCCACGACTACGGCCCCGACGCCATCGAGGACGACACGCCATGACCTCCACCGCTCCCAGCATCCACAAGGAACGCGTGCGCGCCTTCCTCGCCCGCAGCCACGCCGATCGGGTTCCCCTGGATTATTCCTCGAATCCCGGCATCGATGGCCGGTTGAAGGCGAAGCTCGGGCTCGCCCCCGGTGACGACGAGGGCCTGCTGCACGCGCTCGATGTCGACTTCCGCAAGATCGGCGCCTGGTGGTATACCGGCCCGGAACTGCACGCGCCTGCGCCCGACCGCAAGATCGACCTCTGGGGCGCGCACAAGCGCTGGATCGAGCACGACAGCGGCGGCTATTGGGATTTCTGCGACTTTCCCCTGCGTCACGCGACGCTGGACGACATCGAGCGCTGGCCGCTGCCGGACCCGGACCATTTCGACTACGCCAGGGTCGAGGCGTATCTCGAGAAGAACGCCGACTATGGCCTGATCCTGGGCGACGCCGGCCAGGCCGACTGCCTGAACTCGTGCGGCATGGTGCGCTCGCCAGACCAGGTGCTGCTCGACCTCGGCGACCGCGAACCCGCCCTCCTGCGCCTCATGGACCGCCGCATCGCGGTGCAGCTTGAATGCCTGGAGCGCATCCTCGCCATCGGCAGGGGCCGCATCGATGGGCTGTACATGGGCGAGGACCTGGGCAGCCAGATCGGACCGCTGATCTCGCTCAAGACCTACCGCGAGATCCTCGCCCCGCGGCACCAGCGCTTCATCGACCTGGCGAAGTCCTACGACGTGCCGGTGATGATCCATTGCTGCGGCAGCAGCAGCTGGGCCTTCGACGACTTCGCCCGCATGGGCATCAGCGCGGTGGACACCCTGCAGCCCGAGGCGCGCAGGATGGAGCCGTCGTACCTGAAGGCGACCTACGGCGACCGCCTCGCCTTCCATGGCGGCTGGTCGACCGCCGGCCCGGTGGTGGCCGGCACCGTGGCCGAGGCCGAGGCCGACGCCCGCCGCATCCTCGACGCCTACATGCCTGGCGGCGGCTACGCGTTCTCGCCTACGCATTGCCTGCAGGACAACACCTCGGCCGAGAACGTGCTCGCGTGCTATGCCCTGGCCCGCGAGCACGGGCGCTACCGTCGCGCCGCCTGAGGGCGTCGACTACTTCAAGGTCTCGGCGATCTTCTGCGCCTCGGCCAGCGCCTTGGTGCCTGGGTATTTCTTCTCCAACGCGGCGATGGATTGGATGGCGTTCTGCTTGGTTTCGCGCTGGGCTGCCGCGCCCTGGCGCTTGGCGTTGCGCACGATGTCGTCCTTGATCCGGGTCAGCATCGCTCCGGCGGCGACCTCGTTCTGGAACGCCTTGTCGTCCTTCACCTGGGCGGCGAGATCGACGAAGGGTTTGCCGAGTTCATCCCCTTTGACCAGGATCAGCATGCGATCGAGCAACATCTGCGCCGCGTAGGGATCGGCGGTGCGGTCAGCCTCGATCTGCTTGAACTGGCGATCAAGGTAGGTCGTCACGTCAGCGAGGATCGCGGTTGCCTCGGTCTTGCCTTTCTCCTGGTAGGTCGACGGCTTTTCCGGAACCACCATCTTGGCGCGCAGGCTCTTGAGGGTCGGCACGATCGATTGGCCGCTGTTGCGCAGGCTGGCAGCTTCGCGGGTGCAGATGGAATAGGGCCCGGCCCCGACCAGCGGGCCGGGCGCGGCATCGACCAGCTTGCGCAGCATCGCCACCGTGACCGCCGACGGCGACCCGTCGAAGACCTGCTTGCCGTTGTGGTCGAAGACGAAGATGCGCGGAATGCCAGAGACATTGGATTTGGGCAGATCACCCGCTTCGATCACGGTCGGCTTATCGTTGCCGCCGCATTCGCGCCACACCGCCTGGGTCCGGCCCGGTCCCTGGCAATGGTTGGCGATCACCGCCAGGACATCAGGACCACCCACCGCCGCAAGTTCATTGATGTGCGGGATGCTGGCACGGCACGGCGGGCAGTTGACGCCCCAGTATTCGAAGACCACGACCTTCCCTTCGAGATCAGCCGGCTTGAGCTTGGGACCAGAAACGTACGTCCCGAGGTTGACCCCTTTGAGTTCGGCCGCGCCCATGCTGGTTGCGGACATGCCGGCGAAGGCGAGCAGGATGAGGGCGAACTGACGCATGACGGAATTCCTCGTTTACCAATGCGTTTGTATGCCTCGCCTTGCATGGGCAAAGCGCCGACCATCGCAGGATCATCAGTGTCTGCGTGGCTGTCTCAACGTGCGGAAGCGCGATTCGCTTGTCCGGGGCGACCAGCGAGGAACCGGCCTGGTGCATTCCCAGGTATCCGGCCCTGTCCGCGCCGGGTGCGAACGCGTCCTGGGCGGTCATCGCCAGGTCAGCGCAACGAACCACGGCGGCGGACGGGATGGGACGCGCTCCGCCCCAAGCGGACCACCCGCCGCGCAGCGAAAGGACGCGCGAAGCCGTGCTTTCGGTCAGACCCGGCTGCAGGGCCCGCAGGCCCTGGCAAAGGCGAGGCGGAAGTCCCGAACTCGGCACATCACATGGCGGGAACGTCGACCCAGCGGCGTTCCTTCGAGCTCTGCAGCGACAGTTCGGCGAGCTGCACGCCCTTGGCGCCTTCGCGCAGGGTCCAGCGGAAGGGCTCATCGAGCACGACGTGGCGGATGAACATCTCCCACTGGATCTTGAAGGCGTTGTCGTAGACCGCGTTGTCCGGCACCTCCTGCCAGCCGGCGAAGAAGTTGATCGGCTGGTCGATGTCGGGGTTCCAGACCGGCTTGGGGGTCGAACCGGCGTGCTGGATCCAGCACTTGCGCAGGCCGACGATGGCCGAGCCCTTGGTTCCATCCACCTGGAGGGTGAGCAGGTCGTCGCGGCGGACGCGCACGTTCCACGACGAGTTGAAGTGGCAGATCACGCCGTTGTCGAGCTGGAAGGTGGCATAGGCCGAATCGTCGGCGGTGCAGCGGTAGCGCTTGCCGCGCTCATCGACGCGTTCGTCGATATGGGTCGCGGCGAGGCAGCTCACCGCCTTCACGTTGCCGAACAGGTTGTCGATCACGTAGCGCCAATGGCAGTGCATGTCGATGATCATGCCGCCGCCGTCCTCGGCGCGGTAGTTCCACGACGGGCGCTGCGCCGGCAGGTCGAAGCCGGTGCCCTCGAAGACCCAGTAGCCGAACTCGCCGCGCACGCTGAGGATCCTGCCGAAGAACCCCTGGTCCTTGAGCATCTGGAACTTGCGCAGGCCGGGCAGCCAGAGCTTGTCCTGCACCACGCCGTTCTTCAGTTTCGCGTCCTCGCAGAGCTTGGCGAGGCGCAGGGCCTCGGCGGTGGTGACGGCGGTCGGCTTCTCGCAGTAGACGGCCTTCTTCGCCTTGACCGCCTGTTCGATGAATCCGGCGCGCTGCAGGGTGCCGGAAGCGTCGAAGAAGATGGGATAGGCCGGATCGGCGATGACCTTGTCGACCTCGGTCGAGATGCGCAGCTTGCCGGTCTTTTCGCAGGAATGCTTGTCGGCCAGGGCCTGGAGCTTGTTGGCGTTGCGGCCGGTGAGGATCGGATCCGGCATCAGGGTCAGGTCGTCGCTGACCTTGATGCCGCCCTGGCGCATGATCGCCAGGATCGACCGCACGAGGTGCTGGTTCGTGCCCATGCGCCCGGTGACGCCGTTGAGGATGATGCCGACTTTCTTGATGGCCATGGATGCTCCGGTGCGGGAGATGGACAGCGCGCAGGGATTGCCAGGCGCCGTCGGGGGTGATTGTGGTGGGGATGATATATGATATATCTTTCGCGCAAGCCCATGCCGAAGACCCCCTCCTCATCCCGCCCGGCCTCCGCCGAGGTGCCGTCCTACCGCACCAAAAGCGGCCTGGCCTACGCCAGCCTGCGCGCCGACATCCTCGACGGCCGGCTCGCGCCGGGGACCAGCCTGGTCATCGGTGAACTCGCGCGAACCCTTCAGATTTCCACGATTCCCGTGCGCGAGGCGCTGCATCAGCTCGCCGCCGAGGGCCTGGTCACGATCCGTCCGCATGCTGATCTCCAGGTGGCTGCCGTCGATCCCGCCGCCGCGCCGGAACTGGCGGCGTTGATGGAGGCGCTCGAACTCGCCGCCGTGCGGCTGGCCTGCGATCGCGCCGATGCCACGGCGATCGAGCGTCTCGCGATCTGCTGCGCCCAGCTCGATGCCGCCCGGACCGCCAACGACCGCGCCGCCTGGGCCGAAGCCAACACCGCCTTCCATCTCGCCATCATCGCCGCCGCCCGGATGGATCTCGGCGCCGCCATGGCCACCCGCGTCCTGGTCGGCTGGGAGCGCCTGCGCCGCTGGTGCTTCCCCACCGCCGGCGGGGTGGACCTTGAACAGGCCGATCAGGAGCACCGCGCCCTCGTCGCAGCCCTGAAGCGACGCGACCTGCAGGCCCTGGAAGCCATCACCGCAGCGCATAACCGGGCGGCGGCGAAAGCCATGATCGGGTCTGACCGATCACGATAGGCGCTGACCGGTCGCATCGCTGCGCCCGGACAGCGGCCGATCCGCGCGATAAACCACACGTCGACCTTCTGCGGCTGGACACCCCCAGGAGGACCGAAATCCGGTAGACGGATTGGGCAGGCTGGCCGCTCTGTCATGATGAATCCATGCCCAGCGACGATTCCTCGATGGGCCTGGCGGAACTTTACGACCGCTGGGCGGCGCGGCTGCATGCCGCCGCCTGCACCCTGCTGGGCCGGTCCAGCGATGCGGAGGACGCCGTGCACGACGTTTTCGTCAATCTGCTGCGCGTGCCGCCACCCCAGGACGAGGCGGCCTACCTGTTTACCGCCCTGCGCCACGCGGCCGCCCGACGTTGGCGCGACCGTCAGCGTCGGCGTCAGGTGGAAGCGACGGATGCGGCGGCGATCGCAGCCCCGGACCAGGATCCGAGTGAATCGGATCCGGAACTCGCCCGCGCCCTGGCCTCGCTCAGCGACGAGCAGCGGCAGGTGATCGCGCTGAAGATCGATGCGGACCTGACCTTTCCCGAGATCGGTACCATTTGCGGCATCAGCGCCAACACCGCCGCCAGCCGTTACCGCTATGCGCTGGAGCACCTGCGCGACCGCCTGCGGGCACGGGAATCCCTTCCATGAACGACCTGCCACCCGGCTTGCGCGCCATCGAAGCCCGCTTGCGAGCCCGATCCCATCCGCCGTTGCCGGTGACATTGCGGCAGCGGATCCTCGCGGAGCGGCCGGCACCGTCGTCCTGGCTCGGCGAGGCCGCCTTGATGGCAGCCGGATTGATCCTGGCCATCAATGCGATCGCGGTCGTCGCCAGCCGGCGGGAACCGGAAACGGAACGTCCCTCATTGGCTGACCTGGATCGACAGACCGCCATCATCCAAAGCGCCCTTCCTGATCTGGATCCGGCGACCGTCCGCCATGCCGCCGTGTTCGCGGCCTTGGGTGCGAATCCAGCCCGGTTTGGCGCCTCTGTGCCCGCGGTCACTCCACGTTCCCTCACCTTTCGCCTGGAGCATCTCCCATGATGACCATCCTCCTCTGGTTGGAAACCGTCCTGCTCACCGCCGTGGCGGCGGCGGTGCTGTTGTCCTGGGCGATGCGTTTGGCCCCATCGCGTTGGCGCCTGGTGGGATTGGCGGTCGCCGCGTTCCTGCCGGTGCTCCTGGCGCCAGGATCCCTGTGGACGTTGGGATTCTGGCTCAGTTTTTATATAGGCGGAATCCCCATCTGGTCCTTGAGTGGCCTGTTGTTGACCAGCATCACCAGCAACGCGTGGTTGTTCTGGCGCGCCCGACGCGATGAACCATGGAAGTCCTGGCGCTTGGCCAGTGGTCTGGCCGCAGCGGTGGTCCTGACCCTGACCACGTTCACCCTGGCTGAACAGGCGGTGATCGCCAATCTGCGCACCCGGAGTGGGGAATCGCTCGCCGTGGCGACGACCGTGATGCCGGTGTCGATTCCCGATGAGCAGAATGCGGCGATCCCCTACACCCGGGCGATACCGTCGCTTGAATCTCAGGACCTGATCAAATTTAAAACCGAAAACAATGGTTTCCGGAAATGGACCGATGATGATCCGCGTTTTCGTGAAATTCTTCAGAAATTAACGGAATGGCGCGAACCGCTTGCGGATTTGCATGAAGGTGGACGCCGATCCGGTTGCTGGTTCGAGCGGGATTTCTCCAGTCAGGCGTTGATCGATGTCACCTTCAGGGAGCTGGTGCCCTTGATGAATGGCGCGCATCTCCTCTGGCTCGATGCCCATGCCCGGTTTGCCACCGGAGATGTGATCCAGGGATGGCGTTCGGTCGAATCGCTGTCGCGGTTGGCCCAGCATTATGCCCGGGAACCCTTCCTGCTCTGTCAGTTAGTGGCAGTTTCCATCGATGGCATGGCCTTCACTGCCGCTACTGCCGGACTGAAGCATCCGGATCAACGTGAACTGGCCGACATCCATATCCCTGAGGCAAACTCCTGGTCCCGGCAACTGCGTCGGGCACTGATCATGGAACAAGCCAGCGGTTCGCAGGCAATGGCCTTGGCGAATATTCGGGACGATGTTCTACCACTTATTATGCAGCAAGTCGTAGCAAACGACCAACTTGAAAACTCAACCAATCGGCCATGGCTGCGTCTCTACACCGTCTTCCTCCTGGAAGCGGACTTCAGCGACTTCCAGCGAACCCTGACCGCCTGGCGTCGTGCCACGCAGAAGACCTGGACTGATTGGCAACGCGAGGAAGCCGAGTTCGATCGCCGGCGGGGGAATCCCCAGGAAAGACACATCTTCGGTTCACTTCTCTTACCCGCCGTTAAAGGAGCGGCCGAATATATGGCCGTTTCCGAGGGCCAACGCTCCCTGGTTCGTCTCGCCCTGGCCGCACGCACCCATCGCCGCACCACCGGATCCTGGCCAGCCAATCCCGAAGCCTTGGCAGGGATCATGAGCTGGCCGCGTGATCCTTTCACCGACTCACCGCTGCGGGCCGAGGTCCGCGAGGGCAAGCTGGTGCTGTGGTCGATCGGTCCCGATGGCGTCGACGATCACGGTGACAAGGAATGGGATCGCGCAAAGAAAACCGGCGATCTGGTCCTGACCGTGTCTCCGTGAGGAAATTGGCTCGCCAACCACAGCGACCGCCGGTGCGATCAACGGTGCCGGGCCTCATGCAGCAACCGGTCCAGGGATTGGGGATCGGGAACGTTCGCTGCGGCCTGATGGGCCATCAGCCAGCGCGCCAGATGCACCGGGAATCGCCACCACGGGCAGACCGTGAGGTCGCTGCGCATTTGTTCGTCATCGCCGCCGAAGACCACCAGTCGGGCGTCAGGAACACAATACGCAAAAGCAAATTTGAACTTTGCTTTTGCATATTGACCCGGACCTGAAACGGATCCCAGGTCATGGTCGCGCAAGGAACCGCCTTCCCCATCTGCAAGGACGGAAATGGCCTCCCAGGCACGTCCACAATCACCCGTCATCCTCAGTCCAGTCCACCCGATCGGTCTGGCGGTGATGACGCTCCCGCGCTGTCTTGGCGCGGCGGGCAAGGTTGGTGATCTTGCGCTCTGCGCGTTGGGATTCCTTTTTCATCTTGATCAGGTTCGTCAGTCGATCGGGATCCAGGCGATCGTCGTCGATCGCCGCCTTCACGGCGCAGCCCGGTTCGTCCTGGTGCCGGCAGTCACGGAAGCGGCAGGCGCGGGACAAGTCGGCGATGTCGTCGAACGTCCCGGCCACGGTGTCGTCATCGGCCAGGAACTGGATCTCACGCAGCCCTGGGGTGTCGATGATGGCGGCGCCGCCAGGCAGGGGCACCAACTGACGCGCGGTGGTGGTGTGGCGACCATGGCTGTCGTGGTCGCGCACGGCACCTGTGGCCAAATCGGTGGTTCCCGCCAGCCGATTGATCAGGGTCGACTTTCCTGCGCCCGATGAACCCACCACGGCCAGCAGATGCCCGGGTTGCAGGAACGGCTGCAATTTCTCAAGGCCGGTGCCGGTGCGGGCACTGATTGCCAGTACCGGCACCTGGCGATCCAGTGTGGCGAGCGATGCCAGGATCGGTCTGGGATCAGCGACCAGATCGGCCTTGGTGAGGACGATCACCGGCCTGATCCCGCTGCTGCCCGCCAGGACCAGATAGCGCTCCAGCCGGCGCGGGTTGAAGTCCTCGTCGAGACCGCACATCACCAGCAGATGGTCGAGGTTCGCGGCAAGCACCTGGACGTAGGGAGAACTGCCAGCGGCAACGCGTTGCAGCACGTTGCGTCGCGGCAGCAACTGGTGGATCACCGCAGGAGAACCTGCGGTGGCGAGGACGAGATCCCCGACCACCGGTTGATCACCGGGATCGGGATGCTGATGCCGCCACCGGCCTGCCAGGATGGCCGGCCAGGGTTCGGTCAGCGGGTCGTGCTCTGACGGTGCGAGGGGAATGAGGTGGGATCGATCGCGTTCATTGCGAACGACCCGGCAGGTGATGGCGGTGGTCGACGCCGAACTGGCGTCGACGCCATCCCGGTCAGGGATGGACGGGTGCGGGAGGTGCATGGGGATCCGATCGACCCTGGGGATCCAGGGTCGGTAGGCAGGGTTGATCGGATGCCGAGGTCGACCGGCGGCCGGTCTCAGGTCATCCGGGGCGGGCGCAGTGGGGACGGAGGTCGTCCCCCAAGCCAATGATGCAGGTGATGGTCATGGCGGCCTCCTTGCCACCAAGGCTTCCTTGGTGGGCGATTCGATGAGGAGATGGGAAAGACGATGTGAGAACAGATGCCGGCAGCGGGAGCGCTGTGGCGCAAATGGGGCGCGGGACTCCCCTCTGGCGTGGCTGATGGCTTGGGATCCACGGCCATCAGATCCGTTGCGCAATGACGACCATTTCGGGATCGGTTTCGCCCAGCAGGGATCCAGCCCACGACCTGGAGATGCTGATCCGGGTGAATCCCGTTTGTGACAACTGGTCGCGGATCGCAGCCTCAGTCAGGTAACGCAGCCGCATCGTCTCGATCTCGCCGCGCACCGGAAGCCCCTGGTGGAAGAGCTGGTAGGCGCAGCGGAAACCATCCACCGCGGCGGTTTCAGCAAAAATAGTGGTTTCCAAGGTAATGCGCTCGCTATTAGGGCCGGCCACCTCGCGCTGGCTGGTTCCCGGTTGCGACCGTCCCGCCGGGGTCGGGCAGGTGAAGACCAGCCTGCCGCCGGGCAGCAGGTGGGCGGCCATCCGTTCCAGCGCCCGTGCCCGTTCGCCGTCATCCACCAGCAATCCGAACGAGCCCGCCGGGATGAGGATCGCGGCATAGCGGTCCGGCAGATCGAGCTGATCCAGACGCTGTTGGAACAATCTGACGTGGAGTCCGACCGAGCGGGCACGGCACGCGGCCAGCATCGTCGGCGACGCATCCACGCCATCGATGGCGAGGCCATCCTGCGCCAACGGGATCAGGAACCGGCCCGACCCGCACATCGCCTCCAGCACCGGGCCATCGGCCGCATGCGCCTGGGCGCGGAAGAAGGCGAATGCCTCGGCCGGGGGCGCGGGCTTGTCGAGATCGTAGAACCGGGTGCAGAGGTCGCCGTAGGAGTCGATGCTGGAATCAGCATGAGGAGTCGATGCTTTCTTCGGGAATCCGCCTTTCCAAAATCATCTGCCTGGAGGAAAAAACGCGCGACGGTGCACAGGTCGTCACGGCAACCGGTCTCGCCGGCGAGGGCACGATCCAACCACCAGCCCTGGTCCAGGTTGGATTGGATCAACCTGCGGAAAGCGCTGATCTGCAGCGTCATTCTGATCATCGTTCCAGGAACCGCTTCAGGGCGTCGACATCCATCTCATGTCCCCGCCCTGGACTGACGATCAATTCGATCGCCTCGGGTTTGCCGAAGGCCTGATAAATGGTCCGCAGTTCGGCCAGCGACTGGGGCACCGTCTGATTGTATGAGGCCGAGTTGTTGCCCGGTCCCGGCTGGTCCCGTTCGCCGAAATGGATGGCGATGGGATGGGGCGCATTCAGGCCGGCGATGTCGGCGCGATCCAGCCAGCGCAGGACGGAAGGAATGATGTGGGCAGGGGCATTGTTGGCCTGATCGAAGATGGCGGTGAAGGAACCCAAAGTTCCGCTCGCGAAGATCCGATCCACCCGCGTGCTGAACACCGGATACAGCAGGGCGAGATCGCCCCCATACGAGATGCCGGCGGTATCGACGCGGGCGACACCGCGGGTTGTCAGCCAGGCCTCCCAGCGCTGCAGGTCCTCCACCGTCAGGCCGATGAGCGGCCGGCCGTGCTGGATGCTGTCGCTGGCGAGCGAAAACTGCATCGCCTTGCCCCACGACCAGTAGCTGAGCCTCGCCCCGGGCCGCTGCTTCGCCGGTTCCTTGAGCAGGCCGAAGCCGCGCAGTTCCGGGCAGAGGACGCGATGTCCGGCCTGGGCCAGGGCGAGGGCGAAGCGGTGGTGGTAGTCGTCGCGCAGGCCAATGCAGGGTTCCACCTCGCCGTGGCCGTGGATGGCCAGGACGGCCCGGTCCGACCAGCGCAGGGTCGTTGGTTCCAGCAGATAGGCGGGCAGGTCCAATCCATCAGCCCCGGACATGATCAGGGCGATGATGGTGCACCCCTCAACGTCCATGCGCCGCAGTTCGCGCACCGCGCCAGGGATCACCGGGCGGATCCCCAGCAGTTCGGTCAACCGCGCCGTGGCGGCGGTACGCCATGCTTCAGGGGTGCCTTTCCAGGCGCTGAATGCCAGACTGCGTTCCGGTGTCGGCGCAACCTGGGTCAACCGGCATTCGTTCTCAGTGATGAGGAACGGTTTGAGTGCTGTGGGTTCCATGGCGGCCAAGTGGGTGAGGGTGATCAGGTTGAAAGCGATCAGGATGCGGGCGGTGCTCGGGGTGCGGGTCATGAGTCAGGTTCCTCAGCAAAGTGGTGGTCATGCATGGCTGGGCATGGTCTGGCGGATCCAGGTCCAGGCATGGCGTACGGCGCGCATCAACGCCGCATCGCCGGTCTGGTCGGCATAAGGCGCGGTGGCCGTGGTGTGCCAGACCGCCCGCATCCAGGCCAAGGTCCAGGTGGCGTCGTCGATGGGGCCGTAGGCATCGCGGAACCGGTCATGGCAAGCCGGGGGCAGCAACATGAAGACCGCCATGAGATCGGCGCCCGGGTCGCCATGATGGACGTCGCCCCAGTCGATGATGCCGGCGACGCTGCCGGCATTGATCCCATCGGTGTGCATGAGGACATGCCGCGCGTAGAGGTCGCCATGCACCACGCAGACCGTCGTCGGCGCGCGGGTCGGCACCTGCATGGCCTCGGCGATGCCGTCGATCGGCAGGCCGAGCGCCGCCATCGCCGGCAGTTCAGGCACGGTCCGGGGGATTCTGCGGGCGGAATCCAAGCGTCCGATGGTGTCCGGCACCAGGCCAGGTGGCACCGGCAGACGATGCAAGGCGGCCAGGAATCGACCGAGATCCCCGGCCAAAGCCCGTCGGTCCCCCGTATCAGCCCGGCAAAGCGTGGTGCCGGACAGGTGGAGGTACCCGGCCCAGGGATAGGGAAAGATGTCGGTCAGCCTGCCGATCCAGCGTGGAACCGGGATGGGCAAGGGCAGGCCGGGTGCGATCGTGGGCAGCGTCGCGAGTTCGGATTCCAGGAACGGCACCGCGATGCGTCGGCGCGGAAAGCGGAACACCGCCGGTCCGGCGCACACCGCCAGGTTGTCCCAGCCCTCGCCCAGGACTCGCACGCCCGAGGCCGCCAAGTCGGGGAATTGCTGCTGGATCAGGCTGGTGGCCAATGCCAGGTCGATCTGAATGTCGGAGGTCCAGCGGGGGATCTGTGGCGCAGAGGTCATGGCATGTCTCGGACCTGGGAAGCGCCTGGATCCAGCAACTGCCGCAGCCAGTCCGCCCACTGCTCATCCAGGATGCGGTTGTGCCGTCGGTCCAGCAAGAAGAGCCCGTCACCCAGGCAGATGAAGGCCAGCCAGAGTCGGATGGCGGGGTCGTCCGGATGCACGTCACCGCCACCAGCTTGACGAAAACCTGCCAACAGGGCGTCCAACTGCTCACGGCCGGTCTGCGGACTTTCGATCAGCGGCCAGAAGATCGAACGCACGATGGGATTCAGCGGATCGATCCAGGTCAGACCTTCGGTCCAATCGACGACCAGGAAGTCGTGGCCATCGGTCAGAATCTCGCCGGCCTGGGGTTGCCCGATCACCTTGGGAACGGCGCGATGCCGATGCCAGAATCTCTGCCAGAATGCTTGGATATCGGCGCGACCAGCAAAATGTTCCAGGGATCTGCGTTCCACGCGGGCGTACCAGCCTGCCAATGGTTCGGGTGCCTTGGGATCGGGCAGGCCAAGATCCGGGGCAGGCGTCAGTTGCGCCAACTCGGCGATGAAGGTACCGGTACGCCGCATGACGGCACGATGCTGCGCGAAGGTCAGGGATTCCTTCGCCAAAGCCGGAAACCGCTCCATGACCAGGGCCGGCTGGCCATGGATGCCAGGATCCACTGACGACCACAGCACCCGCGGAACCGGGAATCGCCGGGTGGCCAAGGCAGCCAGGACGCTGACTTCGGTCCGGCCACCCCACTCGCGGCCACGGCCGGCGATCTTGAGGACCGCCGGTTGGCCGAACCAGGTGATGGCGTAGACTTGGCCGTTTTCACTGTGGTAACGGTGATGGAGGACCCCTGCCGGATCGGTCGCAAGCAGCCAAGCCTGCACCTGGTCGAGATGGAGGGCGTCTTGGGGAGCAGTGGTCTCAAGGGGAAGCATGGGGCCCTCGGTTTTCAGCGTTGGTGGAGTGAGGCGGAATGAACTGACGGCATCGGTCCACGACGAAGGCACAGCGTTCAGCCACGGTCGCCCGCGGCAGTTCGACCAACTCATAGCCATGGGATCGATAACCCGCGACCAGGCGCTGGTGCGTCGCCACCGCCTCGGCGAAGGACTGGTCGCGCTCGCCATCGTTGCATAAAATCTCGGGCCAGGGTGGGGCGATGAAGGCGACGGAGTGGTAGCGGTTTTGGGTGATCGCGTCGTGGAAAACCGCCATATCAGCGAGTTGGTGCTGCGCGGCGAAGGCGGCCAGATCCGGCAGGCCGCGATCGAAGAACACCGGCACGCTGCTGGTGCGATGCCGGTGATGATGCGCGAGATCCAGATCCAACATCGCCCGGCCAAAATCCGCTGGTTGCGGGCGCTGGCCGAACCGGCGGATCACCGCCCGGCCGGATTCCGGCACGGTGGTGAATCCATACGCCGACAGTTCCTCGCAGAGCGAGGTCTTGCCGGAACCAGGCCCACCGGTGACCAGGACCAGCGTCACAGCTGCTTCCTCACCGTCGCCGCAAATGCCCCGTTCGCTTCCATGAGTTCCTGGTGGCTGCCGCGTTCGATGATCCGGCCCTGGTCGAGGACGAGGATCTGCTGCGCCATGCGGATGGTGGAGAGCCGATGGGCGACGATCAGGATCGTGCGGCCCTGGGCCAGGCGCTCGATGGCCTCCTGCACCAGGCGTTCGTTGATCACGTCCAGCGCCGAGGTCGCTTCATCCAGGATGATGATGCGGGGATCGCGGACCATGGCGCGCGCGATGGCCACCCGCTGGCGCTGGCCGCCGGACAGCTTCACGCCGTTCTCACCGACCCGGGTGTCCAGTCCCTGGGGCAGCGAGTCCACCAGATCGTCGAGATTGGCGGCGCTCACCGCGTCCTTCAGGCGTTGCGGCGAAATGTCGTCCAACCCGTAGAGGATGTTGTCGCGCAAGGACCCCGAAAATAGCACCACCGCCTGCGACACCACCGCGATGTGGCGGCGCCACGAACGCAGGTCGAGTTCCTCGGCGTCGATGCCGTCGAGCAGCACCTTGCCGACCTGGGGCCGGTGCAGGCCGATCAGCAGGTTGATGGTCGTCGACTTGCCGGATCCCGATGCGCCGACGAAGGCGGTACAGGAACCAGCCGGGATGGTGAAGGACAGATCGCTGACCGCAGCCGCTGCCTGGCCGGCATAACGGAAGCCGACTCCGGTGAATTCGATGCGGCCCTCCACCCGGTCGATGTGCCGGCGGCCGTCGTTGGGTTCCAGGTCGGTGGCCTCCAGGATCTCACCCAGACTGCGCATGGTGTCAGAACCGCGGGCCAGCATCGGCATCAGATCCATGGCATTGTACAGGGCATTGGCGAGTGAGCCGGCCAGGCCCTGGAATACCACCAATTGGGCCAGGCTGACCGATCCCTGCCAGCACCACCAGACGGCGGTGAGGAAGACCGCCTGGATCATCAGCTGCATCGACAGCCAGCTGGAGGCGCCATAGACCGCCTGCGTCCTATCGAGTTCAAGACCCTGGTCGTGGATCTTCTGGAAATCGGTGTCCATGGCCGCCACGGCCCGCGATTCGAGCCCGTGCACCCGGGTCACCGGCAGCAGGTCGAGCATCTCGGCGACGTGCGCGCTCATCTGCTCGATGGCTTTGCGGAAGCCGGCGTAGGCGGCCTTCACCCGGCCCGAGAACCGCCGGTACAGGATCCAGCCGAGTGGAAAGGCCACCGCCAACGCCAACAGGATGCGCGGTTCGACCACGACGGTATAGACCACGATGATCACCGCCGAAACGACCACGAGCAGGACCCGTTCCATCACATTGCGCGCCACCTGTTCGATGGCCTCGACATCGCGCAGGATCTTGCCATGCAGCCGCCCGGATTCGGTCTCGCCGTGGAAGGAGATCGCCAGGTGCTGCAGGCGATGCACCAGGGCGCTGCGCAGGCGCTGTTCAAGGACCCGCACCCGACGCGACATCAGCTGGTAATAGATCAGGTTGCTCGGCACGTTCTGGATCAGCAGGCCGATCAGCAGCGCAGCCCACAGGATGAGCCAGAAGGCCGAATCGGCGGTGCGATGTTCCAAGGCGGCGAACATCCCACCCACGGCCAAGGGCATGACCCAGACCGGCGAATGCTTGAGCAGGAAAAAGACGATGATCAGCCCCAGCCGGAACGGGGTGGTGCCCGACACCCGGTAGATGGTGCGTATCGGTCGCCGGCTGTCGAATCCGGGTATGGCGTTCGTCATTACAAAATCTCCTCCAAGCGTTTGCGCGAAGCCGCATCCAACGTGATCAGCGGCGGCAGGTGGAAGCGGTTGCCGGCCACGTCGGTCAGCAGGGCCGAGCCGTCGCCCTGCCAGGCGAAGTGGCGTTCGATGCCGCGCACCAGGATGGTGCGCGGTCCCCGATCCGTGATCAGGTCGAGGTGGCGGTTGCCCTGGTCGAAGCGCACCCCCGCCACGCGCTGGATGCGCGGATCACCGTAGCGCAGGCGGAGTTCGTCGCGCACCAGGCGGGCGCTGCCGCCGGTGAGGGCGTCAGGCGCGTTGATGCGGGCGAGCTCCTTGCCCTTCTCGTCGAGCACGGCGAGATCCCCGCCCCGGCCGGACAACGGCCGGTACCAGGCGAGACGCACCGGCTTCGCTTCCGTACCGACCATCCAGGCGAGGCGGTCGCCGTGCTGGACCAGATCGGGGTGGTCGGTGACGACGGCACCGTCGCCACCCGCCGGGCCGGTCGGCGCCGGCGGCAGTTCGCCGCTCAGGCTCATCACCTGCATGAGCTGGATCTGGGTCTTGGCCAGCTTGGCGAACAGACCATCGGGTTTCGCCAGCAGTTCGGCGTGGGTGCCGGTCTCGGCGATGCGCCCGTCGTCGATCACGACCAGGCGGTCGGCGCGGCGCAGGGTCGCCAGGCGGTGCGCGATGGCGATGGTGGTGCGACCGCGCACCAGGCGTTCGAGCGCCTCCTGGATCTGGGTCTCGGTCTCGCTGTCGACCGCGCTGGTGGCCTCGTCGAGGATCAGCAGGGGCGGGTCGAGCAGCACCGCGCGCGCGATGGCGATGCGCTGCTTTTCACCACCCGACAGGGTGATGCCGCCCTCGCCGACGAGGGTGTCGTAGCCGTCCGCCTTCTTCATGATGAACTCGTGCGCGTGCGCGGCCTTCGCCGCCGCGACCACCGCCGCGAAGTCGGCCTCCGGTTTCGCATAGCGGATGTTGTCCGCGATGGTGGCGTTGAAGAGGAACGGCTCCTGCGGCACCAGGCCGACGCTGCGCCGCCAGTCGCGCAGGCGCAGGGCGTTCAGATCCTGGCCGTCGACCAGGATCCGGCCGGCGTCAGGCGCGTAGAAGCGGCAGAGCAGGTTGATGATGGTGCTCTTGCCCGAGCCTGAACGCCCGACCAGGCCGACCATGGTGCCCGGCGCGATGTCGATGCTGATGCCTTTGAGCACCGCCCGGCCGCGTTCATAGCCGAAATGCACGCCGTCGACGTGCAGCGCCACGCCGCGGCCGGGCTGGGCCGTGAACGGCGTGCCGCGGTCGGTGTCGCCGCCTTCCTCCGGCTGGTCGAGAACCTGGTACACCCGCTCCGCCCCGGTCATGGCTTCAGCGAACCAGTTGACCGCGAAGGCGAACCACTGCAGCGGGCCGTAGAACATCGCCATGTAGCCGATGAAGGCGACCAGCGTGCCCAGGCTGGGTCCGCCGGGCTGGCCGGTCTGGGCGACGCGCTGGGCGCCGATCGTCCACACCAGCACGGTGCCGGCGGCCATCGCCAGGGTGGCGGTCTCCATGAACAGGGTCCAGGTGCGTTCGCCCCCGATATTGGCGTGGACCATCTGGGCGTTGATACGGTCGAAGTCGGCGGCGCGGCGGTCTTCCTGCACCGCCGCCTTCACCGCGCGCACACCACGGATGCTCTCGCCCAGGAGCGAATGCATGCGCGCGACGCGATTGCCGCGGCGGTGCCACCACTGCAGCATCCCACGGTGGAAATAGATGCTGCCGAAGATGAACACCGGCACCGGCAGCAGCACCGCCAGGGCGAGGATCGGATCGAGGCAGAACAGCATCGTCCCGATGACCACCAGGGCGACCACGTTGACCAGCATCCAGGGCATGCCGTCGACGAGGAAATGCTGCAATTGGCCGGTGTCGTGCGAGACCCGGCCGATCAGTTCGCCGGATTCGTGCTGATGGTGGTAGGCGATGCGCAGGCGTTGCAGCTTGCGATGGACAAGCGATCGCAGTTCACCGACCAGGGTCAGCGACAGCCAGAGGTTCTGCCGGTTGGCGCACAGGCGGGCGGCGCTGATCGCGATGAACGCGAGCGCCATCACCAGCACCAGTCCGGGCAGGCGTTCCTGGTGCCCGTGGCCGATCACATCATCGGTGATCGCTTTGAAGACCAGCGGCGGCACCAGCTGCGATCCCACCGAGGCGAAGGTCAGCAGCATGAGCAGCACCAGACGCAGGCGATACGGCTTGAGCAGCACCAGCAATCGGCCGAGGGTGGTGAAGGCGGTCCGGTGCGGCCGCAACAGACCGCGTTCGCGCAGGGGTTCGCCGGTGACGGGATCGCGCGCGGGCGGGACTTCGGGCAGCAGCGGTTCACTGCCGTTGCGCGCCGCTTCCAGCGCCCGGCAGGCGGCGCCGAATTCCTGTGCCAGCTCTGGACTGGCGCTGATCAGCACCCGATCCCCGGCCGGATTGCGGGCGAGGATGCGGACGGCGTTGGGCAGCTCGTCGAAAACGAACTCCGCGACCTCGGTGAAGGCCAGGCGCACCCGCACCCCGGCGGCGTCGCCGCTGAGCACGGTGGTGCGGCCGAGCAGGAGGAACGTGCGGCCGAAATGGCCGACCGGATCGAGGTCGCTGGCGAGGCACCAGACCAGGTCCTCGCCCAGGGCGAGCGTGAGGTTTTGCGGAGGAGTGGCGCGGCAATGCATGGCGGATGGTCTTTCGCGGAGTGCGGAACGACGGTCGGAATGAGCGGGACGAGTGAATCGGCGGGATCGACGTGAGGTGATGGAATCGCTGACGATGATGCCTGGACAGTTCGGTTTCGTTCGGATTCAGCGGCGGATCCGGTCGCTTGTTACCGGGCTTCCGACCTCAACTGCTGGGATCCCGTCGCGTCGCCACCATTCCGGCCCCACCGTCGCATGTAGACGGACGAAGCCTGAACCTCCACCGGACCGGCCACATCGCGCAGGGCGACGGGCTCAGGTCGGGTGGGATGCCTGCACCCGCTGGGGGGTCAGGTCGGTGAAACGCTATGGGGATCCGGCAGCGGGTGCCGGGTTCGGGCCATCAACCGGCCCGGGGGTCAGCCGGCTTGGAGCCAGCCGTCGGCCGAGAGCGGCCAGTTGGATAGGCCGGCGGCCAGGAATGCTGGTCGCATCCCCGGCGCGGCCTTGGCGGTCTTCCGCCCTGCCCCTGGACCATAGGACCGGCCGAGGAACCGAGCGGAAATCCGAACAAGGCGCGCTGAATCGATGCGGGCGGAGTTGGACATGGCTGGTTCCTTTCGGTGGTTCTGGGGGCTGTTTCGGAACACTTCGGATGGCCCTGACGACCGGTACGAAGGGCGAAAGCGTCGCGGCTTGTAGCCAAGCCGTTTCCCATAGGCAAGGGGGAATTTGCTCACGGTGGAAAACACAAGGTGAAAACCAGTGATTTCACTGGGTTCCGGAAACGAGACCCGCCCGCAGACTTGCCCACATATCTGGGCGCCCAGGATTCCGGCATGTCGAGAATCCGTGCGCTGGTGTTCGATCTCGACGGCACCCTGCTCGACCGGCAGCAGCGCCTGCATACCGCGCATCGCGAATTGATCGCGCTGGCCGAGCGATCCGGCATCATCGTACTGGTCGCCACCGCGCGCTACCACGGTTCCGCCGCTATGGTGCTGGGCGACCTCGCCCGCCTGGCGGACCAGGGCGTCTTCGCCGGCGGCCCGGACGTGCGGCATGGCCCGAGCGGCTGGACGTGGCGCCGTTCCATTCCCGCAGCCACGATCGATGTGCTGTGCAGCGCCATCCGCCTCCACCTGCCGCACTGCCGCATCGGTCTCGCCTCGGCTGCGGGCGCGTTGGCCTACGATCCCGAAGTCGGCCCCGAGGTGCGGGCGCAGTGGGGCGTCACCTCGATGCCAATCTCGACCTTGGCTGCGGCCCGACGCCAAGACGCCTTGCGCCTGACCGTCTGGAGCGACACGCCGGACCCGCGCCTGGCGGAGGTTGCCCGCGAACTCGCACGGCTGGCCGGCAGCGTCTGCCGGGTGATCCCCGCGGATCGCGGCCAGGCGATCTACATCACCGCCGCCGAGGCCGACAAGGGCACCGGTGCGCTCGCCCTGCTCGCCCATCTCGGCATCGATCCCGCCGAGGCCATCGCCTGCGGCGACGACCTCACCGACGTGCCGCTCATCCGCGCGGTCGGCCACGGCATCGCCATGGCCGATGGCCACCCGGAACTCCTGGCTGCGACGCCGCATCGCGCGGCACCGGCGGAAGAAGGAGGCTTATTGCAGGCGGTGGGCGATCTGCTCCGGCGGAGCTGACGGCTTCCAAGGAATTTCCCCGCTACGCGTGCTTCCGGCTGCGCCGGAAGGGTCGGCTTCGCCGTCCCGGATTCTTGTTTGTCCGGGGGCTGTCCGCCCCCGTAACGCGCCTCCGGCTGCTCCCCCGTGAGCAGCCTGACGGCTGCTGCCACAGAATTTCCCCGCTACGCGGGGTTCCGGCTGCGCCGGAAGGGTCGGCTTCGCCGTCCCGGATTCTTGTTTGTCCGGG
>CAZZJC010000020.1:0-61406 GCA_964654285.1 uncultured Candidatus Kuenenia sp. | reverse complement strand
TCCGCCCCCGTAACGCGCCTCCGGCTGCTCCCCCGTGAGCAGCCTGACGGCTGCTCACGCCAGCCTTGAGGCCAGGTCGCGATGCCGGGCGAAGGTGCGGGCGACCGCGCCGCTGGCGACCAGCTCGCGCGCCTGGCGCAGACCTTCGCCCGCGGTCGAGATGGCCCGCCCGTGCCAGGCGTCGATCGCCACCCCGGCGTTGACCAGGACCATGTCGAGCAGCGGCCCGCCCAGGCGGCCATTGATGAGATCGTGGAAGAGCGCCGCGTTGGCCGCCGCGTCGCCGCCGGGCAGATCCTGATGCTGGATGCCGTGGTGCACGGCGGGGGCGATGACGCGGTGGTGCTGACCGCTCGCGGTGATCTCCCAAACCAAGGTCGCGCCGGTGACCGAGACCTCGTCGATGCCGGGATGGCCGCTCACCACCACCGCACCGTCGACGCGCAGGATGGCCATGGTATCGGCAAGCAGGCGCGCGATGCGCTCGTCGCAGGCGCCGATCAGCCGCCGCGTCGGCCGGGCGGGATTCGCGAGCGGACCGGCGAGGTTGAAGATCGTGCGCTTCACCTCGGCGGCGGCGAGCTTGCGCGCCGGGGCGGCGGCGGCGATGGCGGGATGGAAGGCGCGCGCGAAGAGGAAGCAGACCCCGGTCTCGGCGTGCAGCCGGGCGATTTTGTCGGGCGGCAGCTGGAACGGGACGCCGAGCGCCTCCAGGAAGTCGAAACTCCCATTGCTGCGCGCCGATCCCCGGTTGCCGTGCTTGGCGATGGGCACCCCGGCGGCGGCGGCGATGAAGGCGGCGGTCGTCGAGACGTTGTAGCGGGTCAGGCCGGATCCGCCGGTGCCGACCGGATCGAGACTGCCGCCCGCAAGCGATACCGGGATCGCCCGCGCCAGCAGGCCGGTGACGAAGGCCGCGAGTTCGACGGCGGTTTCACCGCGCCGCGCCAATGCCACCAGGATCGCGGCCGAGCGTTCCGGCGCCAATCCGCCGCCGACCAGCAGATCGAGCAGGAGCGTCGATTCGCCGGCATCCATGCCCCCGGGCCGGCGGACGAGATCGAGGGCCTCGGACGCGCTGAGCTGGCTCATGCCGGCAGGATTCAAGCGCGGATCCACGCCGCAATCGTCCATCCGCCCTGCAACATCGCGCGCGATCTGCACCATCACCCGGACCGCTTCCCACCCGGACGGTGTATGAGCCGGACGGCGATGGGCCCGGCCCGGTCTGGATGCTGGCGATCGGGGGCTTCCTAGGGTTGCCCCCCGCCGGTGGGCCAATCCGCCCGTCACACCGGCCCCGGAGCCCCAGCCATGGCCGACATGATCGAATCCAAGGAAGCCAAGCAGATCCTGGAATGCGATGAAGCGACCCTGATCGCGCACATCAACAAGGGCGCGATCCGCGCCCAGCGCGTCGGCGGCAAACTGCTGCTCAACAAGGACGATGTCGAGAAGCTCAAGAAGGAAGACGACGGCACCATCGTCCTCACCGGCGACTCGGACAACCTCCAGATCGATCTCGGCAAGGTCGTCGACGACACCTCGGAAACCATCTCGCAGCCGGCCGCAGGCCAGGCGGCGGGACGCAAGTCCGGCGAGGACTCGATCACCTTCGGTGATGAACTGGAAGTGGTGAACTTCGATGACGGCAAGACCACCGAACTGAAGGCCACCCCGGAAAAGACCGGCACCGCCGCCCTCTCCAAGCCGGCGCTGAACTTCACCGACTCCAACACCGCCGTGGTCACCGCGGTCGAGGACACCCACGTCGGCGGCACCACCTCCTCGATCGGCGTCACCACCGAGATCGAAGGCCAGCAGCAGGACAGCCCGAATCAGAGCGAACCCGCCGACAGCCGCCGCAGCGTGCGCTCGAACCGCGCCCGCGCCGAGGTCGCCTCGGTGCACTGGGCCTGGTTCCTGGTCCTGCTGTTCACCCTGCTCTTCGGCCTGTTCCTGGTCGCGCCCTACTACTTCCTCGCCAATGCCACCCGCGACGAGAAGGACGCCGCCGGCAACCAGGCGCGCGGCACCAGCGACACCCTGTGGGTGCCGATGACGACCACCTTCACCGGTTTCACCGTCGAACCCGACAAGGCCAAGTTCGCCGCCGAGAACCCTGGCGCCGAATACCGCGACATCGCCAGCACCCCCGGCAACGAGAAGGCCTCCTGGCGCTACCAGGCCTACCGCGGCAAGGGCAGCGGCACCGGCCCTGAATCCAAGCGCATCAACGATTTCGACATCGTCCGCGTCGAAGGCGACAAGGCCGCTTCCAAGAGCGGCAAGACCTACCCCCTGATCAAGCAGGGCGAGGACCGCGTCACGATCGACGTCTGGGCGAAGTAGAAGTAGACGACGTGATCATTCCTGGCCGGAAATTTTCCCAGGAAAATCCGAATAACCCTTCATTTCGCGGGTCGGATGACCCGCGAGACGAAGGAAAATGCTCCGTCTGACTCCGCACGCGTCAGCGCGCCATCGGGGCAAATAGCCCCGCGATCAAAACCTCCCCTCCCAAGGCTTCAACTTTCCAACCGCTGTGGAGACCGAAGCGAAGCCCCGCACGTCGTCTGGGCGAAGTAGGCGACGCGATCAGTCTAGGCTGAGAATCTCCGGGGAAATCCGCATAACCCGTCATTTCGTGGGTCGGATGACCCGCGAGACGAAGGAAAATGCTCCGTCTGACTCCGCGCGCGTCAGCGCGCCATCCGGGCAAATAGCCCCGCGATCAAAACCTCCCCTCCCCACGGTTTCAACTTTCCAGCGACCGTGGGGTCGAGGGGCGAAGGCCCCTCGCGGGGGCCGGGGCAGCGCCCCGTGAATTAGCGCCGGTCGATCGGCACGTAATCCGCCAGCGGCGTCCCGGTGTAGATCTGGCGCGGGCGGGCGATGCGGCCGCCGGGGGCGTCGTGCTGCTCCTTCCACTGGGCGATCCAGCCGGGCAGGCGTCCGATCGAGAACATGACGGTGAACATCTCCAGCGGGATGCCGATCGCGCGGAAGATGATGCCGGAATAGAAGTCGACGTTCGGGTAGAGCTTGCGATCGACGAAGTAGCTGTCCTTGAGCGCGAGCTCTTCCAGCTTGCGGGCGATGTCGAGCAGCGGGTCGCGGCGGTTGGTCTTGGCGAAGACCTTCTCGGCGACCTTCTGGAGCATGCGGGCGCGCGGGTCGAAGTTCTTGTAGACGCGGTGGCCGAAGCCCATGAGCTGGCGCTTCTTGTCCTTCACCTGCTGCAGCATCTCCTCGGGGCTGATGCCGCCCTGGTGGATCTCGGTGAGCTGTTCGATCACCTCGACGTTGGCGCCGCCATGCAGCGGACCCCACAGGGCGCAGACGCCGGCAGCGACCGAGGCGAACAGGTTGGCCTTGGACGAGCCGACCATGCGCACGGTCGAGGTCGAGCAGTTCTGCTCGTGGTCGGCGTGGAGGATGAAGATGAGGTTGAGCGCCTCGTCGATGACCGGATCGAGGATGTACTGGTCGTACGGATACGTGAACATCATGTGCATGAAGTTCGCGCAGTAGCGCAGGCGCGGATCCGGATAGACGAAGGGCAGGCCCTTGTGGCGGCGGTAGGAATACGCCGCGATGGTGCGCACCTTGCTGATCAGGCTGGCGGCGGCGTCCTCCATCTTTTCCGCATCGTCGCCCAGGTGCAGCATCTCGGGGTCGAAGCACGACAGGGTGTTGATCATCGCCGACAGGATCGCCATCGGCGGAGCGTTGACCGGGAAGCCCTCGAAGTGGTGCTTCATGCCCTCGTGCAGCATGGCGTTGAGGGTCAGCTTGCGCGAGAAGCGCAGCAGCTCATCCGGCTTGGGCAGGCGGCCGAAGATCAGCAGCCAGGCGACTTCGATGAAGTTCGGATTGGTGTCGAACTGCTCGATCGGGATGCCGCGATAGCGCAGGATGCCCTTGTCGCCGTCGATGAAGGTGATCTTGGACGAGCACGCGCCGGTGTTGCCGTAGGCCGGATCGTAGGTCAGCAGTCCGGTCTGGTCGCGCAGCTTCGACACGTCGATACCCGCTTCGCCAGCGGTGCCTTCGATGATGGGAAGGGTGAGGGTCTTGCCGTCGACGGTCAGGGTGGCGGTGCGGGGCATGGGCGGGCCTTGGGAGAGTTTGGGGTCTGAGGAGGTTGCTGGGAGGGTGGGGAGCTGTCCACGGAGGTCAAACCCCCATGCGAGGGAAACGTTACGCCGGCGCTGATCCGGTCGGCCCGGAGGTCTTGCGGTGGCGGCGGATCAGGTCGAGTGCCGCCTCATGCACGCGGCCATTGGAAACCACGGCGTTCTGGCTGGTGATGCTCGGACGACCGGCGAGATCGCTGAATCGCCCACCGGCCTCGGTCACGACCAGGCTGGTGGCGGCGACATCCCAGATGCTCAGGGACGGCTCGATCATCAGCTCGGCCCGACCGCTCGCGACCAGCATGTGGCCGTAGGCATCGCTCAGGCCGCGCGCGAGCGCGACGGTGCCGGCCAGGTCGCTGAACACGCCCGCGATGCCGGCGCGATCCCACCATTTTCCTGGGGTTTCGAAGCACCACAGGCTCTGATCCAGACGATCGACGGTGGACACCCGGATCGGCGTGCCGTTGCAGCGGGCGCCGCCGCCCAGCACGGCGTCATACCATTCATCCAGGGCCGGGATGCCGACCGCGGCGGCGACCACCTGCGAACCGCTCGCCGAGACCTCCTCGCAGGCGACCAGGGTCGCCCAGAGCGGAACGCCGCGTACGAAGTTGCGGGTGCCATCGACCGGATCGACGATCCAGCGCCGATAGGCGGCGCCGGGCGCTGGTGGCGCTCCGCCGCCCAGCACCGCCTCGCCGGTCTCCTCGCCGAGCCAGCAGTCGCCCGGCAGGGCGGCGGCGACCACGCTGCGGATCGCGGCCTCGGCCTCGCGGTCGGCACGGGTCACCGGCGAGGCGTCGGGCTTCCATTCCACGCCCAGGCGCGGATCGCGGAAGTGGACGAGCGCGGCGGCGCCGCCGGCGCGCGCGGCGGCGCTGGCGATGGCGCCGAGTTGGCAGTGCAGTGGGGCTGCGGTCATGGCCGCAGGCTAGCAGGGACGGCGCGACGGCAATCCAGCCTTCGTCGCCGCACCGGTCCCGGCCCGCCGGGGTAAGGGCGGAACCGCCCCGACCACCGGGTTCTACAGGCTGGATCGCCGCATTTTTCGTGATCCGGCGTCCACCCGGGCCGGTGTATCGACCTGCATCATTGCAGAACTATATTTCGTGTGTTATATATCGCGTATTCAAAGGCGCATTATCCATGCTGATCCCGGCCCTCTCCCTGCTCGGCGTCGTCCTGGTCCCGCTCCTCTGCGCCTGGGCCTGGCCTGCCCGCTCCGACCGGCCGGCCACGATCTGGTGGCTGGCGCTGGGGGGCGCGGGCCTGGCCGGATGCGCGCTGGTGCCGGCGACGGGCATCCACCTGCCGCTGGTGGAGATCGCGCCGGGGCTCGGGTTCGGATTCCTGCTCGA
Organism: uncultured Candidatus Kuenenia sp.; assembly: GCA_964654285.1. Taxonomy (GTDB): domain Bacteria; phylum Planctomycetota; class UBA11346; order UBA11346; family UBA11346; genus BJHQ01. Next base: position 55,906 of record CAZZJC010000020.1, on the reverse strand, counting down.
TCGGGTCTCCCTGGCGATGGCGGCGCTGATCGGGCTGGTGGCTGCGGCGGTGACGGGCTACAGCGGACGGCAGCTCCTGGGGGATCCGCGGCGTAGCGCCTTCCTGCGCACCCTCGCCCTCACCCTGGCGGCGGCGACGCTGCTGGTGCTCAGCGCCAACCTCCTCCTGTTGGCGCTCTGCTGGCTGCTGGTGAGCGCCGGCCTGCACCGGCTGCTGGTGCACCATCAGGACCGTCCGGCGGCGGTGCTGGCCGCGCGCTACAAGTTCGTGGTCAGCCGGATCGGCGACCTGGGTCTGGCGACCGCCCTGGTGATCCTGTTCGCGACCTTCGGCACCCTGGATCTGCGCGCGCTCAGCGCCGCGGCCGGGCCGGCCCAGCACGAGGCCCTGGTCTGGGTCGGGTTCGCCCTCGCCCTGGCGGCGATCGCGAAATCGGCCCAGGCGCCCCTGCATGGCTGGCTGCCCGAGACCCTGGAGGCCCCGACCGCGGTCTCGGCCCTGATGCACGCCGGGATCGTCAATGCCGGCGGATTCCTGCTCATCCGCCTGAGTCCGCTCCTGACCGAGGCCGCTCCCGCCCTGACGCTGCTGGTGGTCGTCGGCTGCACCACCGCGGTGCTCGGCATGCTGGCGATGTGGGCGCAGACCGATGTGAAGAAGGCCCTGGCCTGGTCGACGGTGGCGCAGATGGGATTCATGATCCTGGAGTGCGGCTTGGGCGCGTTCGCCGCCGCGCTCATCCACCTGCTCGGGCACGGCTGCTACAAGTCGCACGCCTTCCTGCGCTCGGGGTCGCCCGCCGTCGCCCGGATGCCGGTGCCCCAGGCGACCGGCGACTGGACCAGCGCCCTGGCCCGCTGGCTGGCGGCCCTGCTGCTGGCTGCGGCCCTGACCTGGGGCGTGGCCTGGATCACGATCGGATCGCCGGCGCTGATTCCCGGCGGAGCGCTGCTGCTGCTGGTGATCAGCCTGGCGGCGGCGCAACTGCTGGTCGCGGCGCTGCCGGGCCTGCCCTGGCGCGGTGGACTGGCCGCCTTCGGCCTGGTCCTCGTCGCCGTTCCCGGTCTGCACGCCCTGCACGTCTGGCTCGGGTCCAGCCTGGGCCAGGTTCCGGATCTGGCCGCCCGGGGTCCGGCCGAGGCCGTGCTCGCGCTCGCGGTCGGCGCCGTCCTGATCGCCCTCGGCACCCTGGGGGTCCTGCTGCCCTGGGCGGGCCGAACCGCCTGGGGCCAGGCCCTGCGCATCCATGCCAACCGGGGCTTCTACCTCTCCATTCCGGCCGAACGCGCCCTCGCGGCGTGGTGGCCGCATCGTCATCCCCGCGCTGAAGGAGTCCTGCCATGAACACCGTCCTCGACATCCCGGCCGATCCAGCCGAGGCGATCCGCTCCGATCATCTGGAGGCCATCCAACGTGCCTGCCGGCGCATCGCGCCGCTGTGGGGGCTCGACGAGCTGGTCGCGGTCAATCCCTACCTGGGCGTCGCCGATGAGCCGGTGCCGGCTGCGGACGCGCGGCTGCGCCGCTGCCTGGGCGATGGCGTGCTGCCGACCCCGGCCAGCCTGGCGACGGCCTGGCGGGCGGGACGGTTCGATGCCGACGATCTCGAACGGGCCCGGCTGCTGCTCGGGTTGGAACCTGACCGCGTCGAACCGGTGCTGGCCCACCTTTCCGGCACCGGCGTCCACCTGCGCCACCGTGGCCCCCAGGTGCAGAGCGTCGCCCGGCGTTACGCCGCTCATGGGCTCGAACCCTGGCCGGCGACCATCGCGGGGGTGCTCGGGGCCTTCCTGGCCGGCCGCAGCGAGGGCGGCATCGCGCGCTTCCCCGCCCTGGCGGAATCCGACGTCTGGCATGACTGGCTCCGCTATGCCGCGCTCGATCGCACCCTCGCTGCGCACGGCCTGGCCGGCTTCCACCACTGGGTCGCCAGCCTGCCGCCCCGGCGGGAGGAGGCCTGCGCGCGGCTGCTGGCGGACCTGGCGGTTCCGACCGGATCGATCGAGGACTACGTCCTGCACCTGCTCGGTTCGATGCAGGGCTGGGCCGGCGCCTTGCGTCGCGCCGGTTGGGCCGGGTCCGATCTCGATCAGGTCGCCGACCTCGCCGCGATCCTGCTCGCCTGCGAGGCCGGCCTGGCCCGGCTGCATCCGCGCGCCCCGCAGCACCTGCGGCATCCCGTGGTGCCGGCGGGATCCGGATCGAGTCCGGCCGAGGATCTGCTGCCATTGCTGGCGGCGGAACTCGGTTTCCGGCGGCGCGTGCTTGCGCCCCTGGCCGCGAACGCCGCGCCGACGCCACCGCCGCGGCGGCCGGCGGCGCATGCGGTCTTCTGCATCGATGTCCGTTCCGAGCCGATGCGCCGCGCGCTCGAAAATGCCGATCCCGGCATCGTCACGGCGGGATTCGCCGGATTCTTCGGGATCGCCGCCGAGGTCGCTGACGACGAAGGGCGGCGGGCGCAATGCCCGGTGCTGCTCACGCCCGGGCACCGGGTCGGCCTCGTGCCGCCCCGGCCGCAGCGCTGGTTCGGGCGGCTGCTCGGCCACATGCGGCGGGCGGCCGGGGGCGGCTTCGCCTACATGGAGACCGCCGGTTTCCTCTCCGCCCTGCCCCTGGTGCGCGAGACGCTCGGCCTGCGCTTGGCCCCGGCGGACGGGGACGCCGACGCGCTGCGCAATCCGGAGCACTAGGCGGCGCTCGACCTCAGCGGGTTGGCGCCGCAGGCCCTTGTCGTCCTCGCGCGCGGCATCCTCCGCCATCTCCACCTCGAAGGACCGATGGCCCGGCTGCTGCTGTTGTGCGGCCATGATGCCTCCAGCGCCAACAATCCGCAGGCCGCCGGGCTTTCCTGCGGCGCCTGCGGCGGCCATGGCGGCGCGCCGAACGCCCGCCTCGCGGCGGCGATCCTCAACCATCCCGCCGTGCGTGACGCGCTGGGGCGGGTGATCCCCGCCGACACGGTGGCCGTGCCCGCCCTGCACGACACCTCGCGCGAGCAGGTGGTGGTGCTCGATCGCGCCCGGGTGCCGGCCAGCCACCAGGACGACCTGGCGCGGCTGGAAGCCGCCCTTGCCGCCGCCGGGGCGGCGGCGCGCGCCCGGCGGGCGGCGCGCCTGCCCGGCCTGGCGGGCGGGGATCCCGCCGAGGCACTGGCGCGGCGGACACGCGACTGGGCCGAACCGAGACCGGAATGGGGCCTGGCCGGTTGCGCCGCGTTCATCGCCGCGCCGCGCGCCTGGACCCGTGGGCACGACCTGGACGGCCGCGTCTTCCTGCACAGCTACGACGCGGTGCAGGATCCCGATTGCACCACCCTGGAGCTGATCCTCACCGCGCCGGTGGTGGTGGCCTCGTGGATCGCCTACCAGTACCACGCCGCCGTGGTGGCGCCGCACCGCTGGACCAGCGGCCGCAAGACCATCCACAACCCGGTCGGCCTGCACGGCGTCATCCAGGGCAACCAGGGCGATCTCGCGGTGGGGCCGGCCTGGGAATCCATCCACGACGGCGACGGCACCCGGCACGATCCGCTCCGCCTGGAGGTGGCGGTCGCGGCGGAACCGGCCGCGATCGATGCGGTGCTGGCGCGGCATCCCGCCGTCGCGGCCTTGTTCGACCACGGCTGGCTCGGGTTGTCGGCCCTGCGTCCGGGCACGCTGCTCAAGCGCCGGGCGGCCGGAGCATGGGTGGAAGCGTGATCTCAATGCACCAGACGCAGGAGATCGCGCACCGCACGGTGCGATTCCACCGGATGCCGCAGCGGCTTGTCTCCCTGCACCGTGTAGGTGTTGCGACGGCCATCCTTGGCCACGACCAGGAATCCGCCCTCGACCAGTTCGGCGACGATGCGCTGCACCGCCCGTTCGGTGATGCCGACCTGGGCCGCAAGGTCGCGCATGCGCAAATCGCCCTCGCGGGCGAGGAGGATCAGCACGTGGGCGTGGTTGGAGAGGAAGGTCCAGCCCGGACGGCCGGGCTGGACCTGCGCGGGAACGGGCTGGGCGGCGCGGCGCGGCATGGCGGGATACTGCCGCGCCAGGCGCGCAAGGCCAGCCGGCCCGGCGGCGCGGATCGGGACGGAAGGGCCGCCGCAAGAACCACCTGGATGAACGCGAAACCAGCGGCGTATCCATCCTGCGCGAGGCGAACCAGCGGCCTCGAGGCGCTGCGCCGCGACGGCTACATGCAGGCGTTGACCCAAGACACCAAGGAATCCGATGACCCCTTCCCCAGCATCCCCATCCACCGCGCCATCCGCCGACCCGCCCCTGGTCGGCGTGATCATGGGTTCGCGCAGCGACTACCAGACCATGGTCCATGCCGTCGACACCCTGGCGGCCCTCGGGATCCCGCACGAGGTGCAGGTGGTCTCGGCGCACCGGACCCCTGAGCTCCTGATGGAATACGCGGGCTCGGCAGCCGGACGGGGCCTGCGTGCGATCATCGCCGGGGCCGGCGGGGCCGCGCACCTGCCCGGCATGTGCGCGGCGAAGACCCGGCTTCCGGTCCTCGGCGTGCCGGTCGAATCCGCCTCGCTCAAGGGCTTCGACAGCCTGCTGTCGATCGTACAGATGCCGGGCGGCATCCCAGTCGCCACCTTCGCCATCGGCAAACCAGGGGCGATCAACGCCGCCCTGTTCGCCGCCGCGTTGCTCGCCAGCGGCGATCCCGCCCTCGCGGCGCGGCTCGACGCCTGGCGCGGACGCCAGACCGCGCGCGTGCTCGCCGACCGCGATCCGCGCCTGCCTCCGCCGGTGGCGATTCCATGAGCCCGCGACCGCCAGACCCCATCGTGGCCATCCTCGGGGGCGGGCAGCTCGGCCGCATGCTCGCGCTCGCTGCGCGGCGCCTCGGCGTCGGCTGCCGGCTGCTCGATCCCGATCCCGAAGCGCCGGCCCGGCACGTCGCCGAAACCATGACCGCGCCCTGGAACGACCGGGTCGCGCTCGACCGCCTGGCCGCCGGGACGACCGTCGCGACCTGGGAGATCGAGCACGTCCCCCTCGCCACCGTCGCCCATCTCGCCGGCCGGACCCCGATGCTGCCGCCACCGCAGGCGCTTGCGGCGGTGCAGGACCGGGCCGAGCAGAAGCAGCTGCTCGACGAGCTCGGCCTGCCCACCGCGCCCTGGGCGGCCCCGGTCTCGGCCGACGGCCTGCACCGGTCTCTCGCCCGCCTCGGCCTGCCGGCGGTGCTGAAAAGCCGGCGCGGCGGCTACGACGGCCGCGGCCAGCGCGTGGTGCGCCGAAGCGCCGAGATCGACGCGGCCTGGGCGGCGCTCGCGCCGACCGGCATCATCGCCGAGGCCTTCGTGCCCTTCGACGACGAATGCTCGCTCGTCGCGGAGCGCGACCGCGCCGGCGGCATCAGGGCCTGGCCGCTGGTCGAGAACCGCCATCGCGACGGCGTGCTGATGCTCACCCTCGCCCCGCATCCGGGCTGGACGGCGGCCCTGCAGGCCGAGGCCGAACGGATCGCGCGCACGCTGCTCGAGCGGCTCGATTACGTCGGCGTCCTCGCGGTCGAGTTCTTCCGCTGCGGCGACCGCCTGCTGATCAACGAGCTCGCACCCCGGGTGCACAATTCCGGCCACTGGACGCTCGACGGTTCCACCTGCGACCAGTTCGAGAACCACCTGCGCGCGCTGCTCGGCCGGCCGCTCGGCGCCACGGAACTGGTCCGCCCGACCGCGATGCGCAACTGCCTCGGGGCGATGCCAGGACCTGCGGTGGACGCGGTGCCCGGGTTGGTGCGGCATGACTACGGCAAGGTGCCGCGGCCGGGACGGAAGGTCGGGCACCTCAACATCGTCGCCTCCGACATGGCTGGACGCGACGCCCGCCTAGCCGAGGTGGAGCGCCTCCTGGCGGGCGGCGCCGCTGACGCGACCGGCTGATCCCGGGCGGCATCGCTCTGCGGTTGGGTTGCCGCCTGGGTACGCTAGGGTCGGGCATGCGATGCCTCTCCTGGTCGGTGGCCCTGCTGGGATCGGTCCTGCCCGCGCTGCGGGCCGGCGATGCGCCCGCCGCCTGGTCGTTCCCTCCCGACCAGGTCCGCTTCTACGTCTACACCCTGACCCAGGACACCACGTTCGCCTCCGCTGGCGACACGTTGAAATACACGAGTTCCTTCACCTGGAAGCTGGGCATGAGCGGGCAGCCGGCCGGACCGGGCCGAGCCAGGGTCAACCTCACCGGCATCCGCATCCAGGCCAGCCACCGCGGACCAGACCGCACGGCCGAGATCGACTCGTCGCGCGCGGCGGGTGAACGCGGCGAGCAGGATCCGCTGCTCGGCGGACTGCTCGCCCTGCACGGCGTGACCCTCACCCTCGACCTCGAACCGCGCACCGGGCAGGTCGCCAGCGTCGCCGGCGGCGAATCCATCATCGCCAATCTCAACCGCCTCGTGCCGGCGGCGTTCCCCGGCGAGCCGCCGCCGCTCGACGCCGCCGCGCGGGAGACCTATTCCCCCGAGGCGCTCGCGCGCTGGTGGTCGCAGGCGCTCGCCCGCCCGCCGGCGGACGGCAAGCCGCAGACGATCGCGCTCGGCGCCGGCCCCACCGCGCCGATCGCGGGTTCCGCCGAACGGCGCTGGAACGGCGCGGCCTGGACCGCCGTGCTGCCCGCCGGCAGCGACCACCTGCCGGTGCGCCTGTCGCCCGACCCCAGTCCGGTCGAAGGGAAGCTGCACGCATTCAGCGGCGAAGGCCGGAGCGCGGCCGCCGCTGACGGCTGGCCCGACCTGATCGAAGGCCGCCTCGCCTTCACCCTGACCCTCACCGCCCTGACCCAGCCGGTGGAGCAGAAGCACGAGATCCGCTGGCGCCTCAAGCAGGTCCAGGTGCAATGATGGAACGGCCGGGGTGAAACAGAAACCCCGTCGTAACCTCGGGTCACGACGGGGTTCATGGTTGGCCTAATTCAGGGTTCACCAACAGATTGACGATAGCGCCTGGATCGGCGGGCCTCGGCCCGCACGAATTTCCGGTTGTTACCTATGGATCTATCTCCCGAGGCCACCGGAACCGTACCTGGGTTCGTCAACCTGTTGGTGAATCCTCAGTAACTGTACGCGCATGCGAATCCAGGATGCCGTGCACCGGTTCATGACCCCCTTCATCGCGGATATCGACCCTTCTGGCCGACCTTGCCGGGAATTTCCGCCCCGCTTGCATGACTAAGTCATTGGCTTAGTGTACGGCCATGCGCTTCGAGTGGGATCCGGCCAAGGAGGCCATCAACCTGAAGAAGCACAGCCTCTCGTTTGGCGAGGTGACCGGCTTGTTCACCAGTGGGGCCGACTTCCTTGAACTGCCGGACACGGGTCACGATGGCGAGAAGGACCGTCTCATCGCCATCGGGTCGGTGACGCGCGGGGTGGTGATGGTGGTCTTCACCGAACGCCACGAGGACACCATCCGCATCATCAGTGCCCGACGAGCAACCAGGACCGAGATCCTCTACCGCCACTATTTGGATGGACACCCATGACCGACCGTGAACTGACCGCCGCCGACTTCGCCCGCAGCATCCGCCACAGCGTCCGCACCCGTCTGATAAGCGGGAAGATCGATGGCGGGGCGGATATCGTCGCCCTGCGCCGCTTCGCGGGATTGACACAGGAGGCCTTCGCCGAGGCGTTGGGGATCAGTGTCCACACCCTGCGCAATTGGGAGCAGGATCGTCGCAAGCCGGACGGTCCTGCGTTGGCGCTCATTCGGGTCGCCGCCCGTCATCCGCGCGTACTCACCGAGAACCTGGCAGCGACGTCCTGAAGGGATTCGGCCCCGCACGTCGTGGTCCAACGGGGAATTGCCCTTCTCGGGTGGTTGATGGGGTGATATTTCGAAACCGCGCTTGCTCTGCTGCAAGGCTATGTCTGGAAAGGAGAAGGCCCTTCGGTTTTCACACCGAAGGGCCCGATCCACAACATGATTGGGGTGCAGGGATTCGAACCCCGATAGGCAGAGCCAGAATCTGCAGTCCTACCGTTAGACGACACCCCAATGGGTAGGGTGCGGAAGGCTAGTCAGGATGGGCCCCGGTCAAGCGTGCCGGTCCTGGGGTTCCGGGGCGCGGCAAAAGCCGGCCAGCTGGCAGCGTGGAGGGCCTGTCCGCAGGGGTATGCTCGCGGGCCGTCTGCCGCCTACAGGATGGAGGCGGCGAGGCCGGCGAGCTCGCTGCGTTCCGATTTGGTCAGCGTCACATGGCCGGCGGGGCGCTGGCCGCGCATGCGTTCGACCACGTAGGCGAGGCCGTTGGAGTTGGCGTCGAGGTAGGGGTTGTCGATCTGGTGCGGGTCGCCGGTGAGGACGATCTTGGTGTCCTCACCCGCGCGGCTGATGATGGTCTTGATCTCGTGCGGGGTCAGGTTCTGCGCTTCGTCGACGATGGCGAACTGCTTCGAGATCGAGCGGCCACGGATGTAGGTGAGGGCTTCCAGGGTGATGGATTCCTCGCTGATCAGGCGCTTGATGACCTCGTCGGGGTCGCGCTCCTCGCCGGCGAGGAGGAAATGCAGGTTGTCGAAGATCGGGCCCATCCAGTGGCTGAGCTTCTCATCCTTGGTGCCGGGCAGGTAGCCGATGTCCTGGCCGAGCGGCATGATCGGGCGCGACACCAGCAGTTTCCGGTAGCGTTCGTCGTGGATGACCTTGGCCAGGCCGCAGGCGAGCGCGAGCAGGGTCTTGCCGGTGCCGGCCTTGCCGACCAGGGTCACCAGCTTGATGCGGTCATCCAGCAGCAGGTCGAAGGCCATGCGCTGCTCGGGGCTGCGCGGGGTGACTCCGAACAGGTCGGGGGCGTCGTCGTCGATCACCCGCACCCGGCCGGTCGGGGCGTCGAAGCGGCCGAGGATGAGCCGCTCGGGATCGGCGAGGTCGCGCACCAGGGCGAACTGGTTGTCGGACAGCGGCCGTTCGTCCGGCGACAGGACTTCACCGGGCGCGAAGGCGGGCAGGCCGACCAGGCGGTCGAAGGTGGCGGTCTCGACCGCCAGGGTCACCCAGCCGTTGTAGAGCGTGTCGACGTCGACCTTCTGGTTCTCGAAGTCCTGGCAGGGGATGCCGAGCGCGTCGGCCTTGATGCGGGCGTTGATGTCCTTCGAGATGAAGAACACCTGATGCCCTTCGGCGCGGTAGAGCAGGGCGCAGCCGATGATGCGGTTGTCGGCCACGCCGGGCAGCAGGCTGCCGATCTCGTGGAAGCGCATCGACACCGTGACCGTGCCGCCCTGGGGGGTGGCGACGCCGTCCTTGAGCGAGCCCTTGGCGCGCAGGCGGTCGAGGCCGCGCGCCACCTCGCGGGCGTTCTGGCCCAGCTCGTTGTTGGCGGTCTTGAAGCGGTCCAGCTCCTCCAGCACGGTGATCGGGATGACCACGTGGTTGTCGGCGAAGGCGAACAGCGCGTTCGGATTGTGGAGGAGGACGTTGGTGTCGAGGATGAAGGTCTTGCGGTGCGGCCGGTCGGCGGGTGGGGTCATCGGGGTCCGTTATCGGGATGTAAGGCGGAAGGAGAACCGATCAGGATGAAGATCCGATGAGCCGGCAGGACCGGCTCATTTCACGCTGCGCTGGAGGCGGACGACGAGTTCGAGGTCCTCGAACGTCTCGGCCGCCAGCTGGCCCTTGGCCGGACGCAGGGCGAGGGTGGCGAAGGCGTGCTCGCGCACCGCCAGCAGCGCCGCCGCCGCGATGGCGCGGTCTTCGGGGGTGATGTCGCGCCAGCGTGTCGCCTCGAGGAACAGCGTGCCGAGCTGGGAGGTCGGGGATATCTGGCTCCAGGGAAGGCTCGACGAATTGCCGTTCGCGCCCGTGAGTTCGACCTGGCGGCCATCGGCCCCGGTCACATCGCACAATTCCTGGGTGATCGGATGATTGACCCGCAGTTTCAGCTGCTTGGCCGCCACGGCGCGCTGCATCATCTCGCTGCGCCTGGCGCAGAGATCGGCGAAGCGCCGGAAGGCCCGGCCTTCCGGCGTGTCGGCCGGGATGGGAGCCAGCACGGCTGCGATCTGCTGCGCGTTCCCCTGGTGCAGGGCCTTGGCGAGATCGACCGCGACATCGCCCATGGTGCGTTCCGGCGGGGCGGCCGGTTCGGGCTGCGCCGGCGCGGTGGGGGCCGTCTTCGCCGGATCGGGTTTCACCGGCTCAGGCGGCTTCACCGGCTTCGTCGCCGTGACCGGATGAGGCGGGGGGGCGGGCGCCGGTGGCGCGACGACTGGGGGGGCCGGCGGCGCTGGCGGCGGCGTCACCGGAGCCGGCGCGACGGCGCGCGGCTGCTTGAGCACCTTGTCGGCCCATTCGCGATCGCCAGGCATGCGCCAGAGCATGACGGCGTTGTCGAGGGCGGTCTTGGCCGCCGCAGCATCCATGCCGGCGGCCTTCTGCTCCAGGGCTTGGCGCGCGTCCTGGTGCTTCTTCGCCACCCATTCGGCCTTCTGCCTGCGTTCGAGCTCGGTGTCGAGTTCGCCGCACATCTCCAGGGCGGAGGCGAAGCGTCCCGACATGGCATCGTCGGTGATCGCGACCCGGACGGTGCGCAGGCGCATCGCCCGCGCCTGCGGCGTCTCCGCCGGATCCGGCTCGACCACCTTGACGACCGGAACGGGGGTATCGGGCACCGGGACCGGTGGCGGATCGGCGGCCACGGGAGCCGGATTGGCCGTGGTCACGGTGTTCGCCGGCACCAGCACCGGGGCGACGGAGGTCGGCGGCACCGGAGGGGTCGTGGGAGCGGGCAGGGTGGGTGCGGCCGTGGCGACCGGAGCCGGTCCAGGCGGCACCGACGGCGCGGTCGCCGGCTTCGCCGGGGTTGCGCCCGGGGTCGTCGGCGTGTCTCCGGCATCGATCACCACCGGACGCGGCTTCGGGGCGAAGAAGACGAAATACCCGGCGGCGGCCGCACCGGCGAGCAGGACCAGCACCAGGATCAGGATGATGGTGCCGCTGCCGCTGCCGCCGCCGCTGCGCGACCGGCTTTCGCGCGGTTCGCCGCCGGCGCGGGCGACGGCCTGGCTGGGCGGGCGCGCACCCAATCCGGCCGTGGTGCGCCGGGTCGCGACCGTGCCGCCGCCGGCCCCCGCCGCTGGGGAACCCAGGCCGAGCCGCTGCCCAGGCTGGTTCGGTCCGACGCTCTGGGTCAGGCGCATGGTCTGGCGCTTCGCCCCGCCGCCGAAGCGGTCGAGGGCCTCGATCAATTCATGGTAGGACTGGAAGCGCTCGCCGCGTTCGATCGCGACCAGGCGCTTGTAGAACACGTCGAGTTCACGCGACACCGGGGCCTGGGTCGCGCGCAGCGGCCGCGCCCCGTTGGCGGCGATCTTGTGCAGGGCCTCGTGCGCGCTGTAGCCGGTGACCAGCCCCTCGCCGGTGATCATGCGGAAGAGCAGGGCGCCGAGGCAGAAGATGTCGCTGCGGATGTCGGAGCGGGTCTCCTCGCCGATATGCTCGGGCGCGAGGTAGTATTCGGTCGCCGCGCTGGCGCCGGCGAGTTCGCGCACCAGGAAGCGGTGCGGTTTCGGGATGCACAGCTCATCGACCAGGACGTTGCCGTCGGCCGACACCAGGACGATCTCGGGGCGCAGCCAGCCGTGCACGACGCCGTGCCGCGCGGATTCCTCCAGGGCGAGGGCGATCTGGCGGATGACACCCATGGCATGCGGTGGCGCCAGGGCGCGCCGGCGCGCCAGCACGTGCGAAAGCGGTTCGTGCTCGGGCGCATCGTTCGAGAGCAGCACCGCGCCATCGGGCAGGTTGAAGAACTGGTTGAGCAGGAGCACGTTCGGGTGCCGCACCGGCCCGCCCAGGCGGATGTAGGGTTCCAGGCCGTCGCGGTAGCCCGCCAGGCCCATCGTGGCCCGACTGAGCACCACCGCGCGGTGGTGCCGGCTGCCGGCGTTCTCGCGCACCCGCATGCGGCGGCCGAGCGGGGTCTCCTCCATCAGGGCGACCACCACGAAACCATCGATCGGGAAGGTGCCGCCCGAACCGGGTACCGTCCCCGCCGCCTCGACCGGGCTCGGTCGCAGCGCGGCCTGGCTGCCGCTGGGCTCGCGCACCGGCTGCGCCGCATAGCCGCCGCTGTCCTCGCGCATCGTGATCGGATTGGGGCCGGACTTGGGACCCGGAATGACCGGGTTCTGTCCCGACTTGGGACCGGGCTGACGGGTCAGGCCGCGTTCGCTGTCGACCACCTCGACGATGCTGGCGCAGGCGCCGCAGGTGTAGGTCGCGCCCGGCTTGGCCTCGGACACCTCGAGCATGGTCTGGCAGCGCCAGCACGAGATCAGCCAGGTGCGCGGGCCCGTGACCTGGGCCGGCATCGGCTGCGGTTCCGGGGCGGCCTCGGACGCCTGGCCACCCAAGCGGCCGATGATGCGGTCGAGCACCGCGCGGGCGGTCTCGGTCACGCCTTCACCACGGATCGCGGTGGCGGTGAAGCTCGGCCAACCACGGATGTTGAGCAGCGGTTCGAGCTGCTCGCGCCGGGTCGCGGTGGGCAGGTCGAGCTTGTTGTACTGCAGGACGATCGGCAGGTCTTCCGGCTGGCCGAGCGCGCGCAGGTTGGCGAGCAGCTCGTTCATCGCATCGACGTTCTCGTCCATCGCCTCGCGCCGGCTGTCGGCCACGAACACCACCCCGTCGACGCCGGCGAGCACCGCCTTGCGGGTGGCGGCGTAGTAGCTCTGTCCGGGGATGGTCCAGAACTCGGCGCGGACGCGGTGGCCGCGCACCAGGCCGAGCTCGTCGTAGATGCGCTCGAAGCGGATCGCGCGTTCGGAATGGCTGTCGACGGTGAGCAGATCGGTCGCCGTGCCCGGCGCGGCCTGGTCGTGCAGATGCTGCAGATTGGTCGATTTGCCGGCCAGGCCCGGGCCGCAATAGACCACCTTGATCACGATCTCCCGCGTCGCCGGATTGGTCTGCATGGTCTAGGGCTCCGTGGTCTGGCGCAGGGCATCCGCAGGGGCAGACGAGGGACGGGTCGCCGGGGCCGGGGTGGGCCGGCGGAAGGACAACAGGATGATTACCACGAATCCCACCGACAGGCCAGCATCAGCGATGTTGAAGGTCGGCCAGGGGTTGAACGGCCAGAAGCCGAGATCGACATGGATGAAGTCGCGCACCCCGCCCATCATCCCGGCCTGGGACAGGAGACGATCGATGGCGTTGCCGAGCGCGCCGCCCAGCACCAGACCGAAGGCGAGGTTTTCCCAGGCGCCGAGCAGGCGGAACTGCCGCCACCAGATCCAGGTCAGCACCGGGACCAGCACCACGGTCAGCAGGGCGACCACGCCGGGATGCCCGCGCAGGATGCTGAAGCCGATGCCGGGATTGAGGTGCCATTCGAGCCAGCGCGGGTAACCGGCGGGAAACGAGCCGTCGTGGAATGCCGCGTCCACCCCGACCACCTTGCCCTGCAGCCACCATTTGCTCGCCTGGTCGAGCACCAGGCAGCCCACCGCCGCGGGCCAGAACCAGCGCGGCCAGGCCGTGAAGGATCGCGCGGGATCGCTGCCAGGGTGGGCGGAAGGAGCGGGCGTAGCAGCAGACGGTTCCACGGCGGCGGAGTGTGGCTGCCGTCGGCAGGCAGGCAATTGCGCGTTTGCCCAAACGGCGCGAGGGAACTGGTGCAGTCCGTGCCGGGTTCCGGCCCGGAAAATCAGCGGGCGAGCCGACGCCAGGAAGCCATCAGCGCATCGATCTCGATACGATTCAAACAGGAATTGTCGCGGCAGGCATCGAAACGCGGCGTGCCGAGGCAGAACTGGCATGGCGCGCTGCCCAGCACGAGTTCGACCCGGCCCGGGCCGCGCGGCAGGAACAGCTTCGGATCAGAGGGACCGAACACCGACACCAGCGGGCAGCCGACCGCCGCCGCCAGATGCCCCGGCCCGGTATCGATCGAGATCGCCGCATGCGCCGCCGCGAAGCGGGCGGCCAGGGTGCGCAGGTTCCAATCCAGGCGCAGGTGCAGGCGCGGCCGCAGCGCGCCCGGGCAGGCGGCGACGACCGCCGCGGCCTGGGCGGTTTCATTGCGCGAACCGACCAGAGCGATGGCGTCGCAGGAATCCTCGGCGAAAAGCCGGGCGAACCAGGCCGCCCACTGGGCATTGGCGAGGCCCTTCAGGTTCGGCCGCGGGCGCCAGCGGCGGTCGGTCAGCGACGAGCCGGTCTGCACCAGCACCACCCGGCGGCCCAGGGTCGCCAGGTCGGCGCGCGCCGCCGCCAGGTCGGCCTCCGGCACGTCGAGGCGCGGCACCGGATCGAAGCCGTCGAGGCCGATCCCGGCCGCCGCCAGCGCATCGCCGACCTGATCGACCGGCTGGCGCGGCCCGCGCAGGCTGATGTCGATCACGCGCTCGACGGCGTGGCCGCGCGCCTGGGCGACCCAGCGCAACATGGCCGGCGATTCGCGCGCCATGCGGATGATCTCGTCGTAGCGTCCGCCGTGTTCGGCCAGCAGCCGCCGGCGTTCGCCGCCCCACAGCAGATCGCCGAACCAGCTGCCGCCCTTGTGCGGCGTGGCGCAGCCGTGGATGCCGGCGATCCAGCCCTGGCCGCCCAGCAGGTCTTTCGTCCAGGGTCGTGCCAGCACATGCAGCTCGCTGCCGCGCGCGAGATGGCGCAGGAGCGGCAGCAGCATGGCGAGGTCGCCGATGCGGACGAAGGTGACCACGAGCCGGCGCATGCGTGGGGCATGACATGCCCGGGGCGGACGCAGGCAAGCCGGTTCCTTCCACCCATCGGCCGGATCCCCCCTTCCCCGCCATTCCTGCGACCGCAGGCTGCGCCGCCCCAACGTCTGGATCCTGCCATGAACGCGCCCGCGACGGTTTCCACGCTCCGCCTTGCCACGCCCTTCAGCGATCACGCGGTGCTGCAACGCGACCGGCCTCTGCCGGTCTGGGGCACGGCCGCACCCGGGTCGCGGGTCGAGGTGACCCTCGCCGGGAACGCGGGCAGCGCCTGCGCCGACGCCGAGGGACGTTGGCGCGTCGACCTGGCGGCGCTGCCCGCCGGTGGCCCGCACCGCCTGGTCGCGACCAGCGGCGGCGAGCGCGTGGCGATCGAGGACGTGCTGATCGGCGAGGTCTGGCTCGGTTCGGGCCAGAGCAACATGGCGTGGCGGGTGGCGATCTCGGCCGATCCCGACGAGGCCTGCGCCGCGGCGACCGATCCGCGCATCCGGCTGCTCACCCTGCCGGGCAATCCGCAGATCGAGCCGCAGACGCGCGACGACGGCGCGGCCTGGCAGCTCGCCACCCCGGCGACGGTGCGCGAATTCAGCGCGGTGGCCTGGAATTTCGCGCGTCACCTGCGGCCGCAGGTCGACGTGCCGATCGGCATCATCGTGAGCGCCTGGGGCGGCACCCCGATCGAGACCTGGATGGCGGTCGATGCGCTGGCGTGCGTCCCGAGCGCCCGCCAGCGCCATGACGAGGTGCGCCGGCAGCACGCCGCGTACCTGGCGACGTTGGCAGAAGACACCCGCCGGTTCCAGGCCGAGTTGCAGGCCTGGAAGGACAGCGTGCCGGTGTGGGAGGCCGCCCGCGACGTGAAGGATCCCGGCATCGCCGGCAAGTGGGCCGATCCGGCGGTGGACGACGGCGACTGGGGCGAGGCCGCGACGCCCGGAGCGTGGGAAGCTCCCGGCCTCAAGGCGCATTCCGGCACGGTGTGGTTCCGCCGCCGGATCGAGATCCCGCCCCATTGGGCCGGCCAGCCGCTGACCCTGGAACTGGGCGCGATCAACAACAGCGACGAGGCCTGGATCGACGGGATGCAGGTCGGCACCACCACCATCCTGACCCCGGAATACTGGGCGTTCCTGCGCAGATACCCGGTGCCGGCGCATCTCGCCAAGGCCGGCTCGGTGCTGATCACCGTGCGCGTCGACAGCCACGGCGCGCGGGGCGGCTTCAAGAGCCCGGCGCGTCTCCTGCGCCTGGTCGGACCCGCGGGCGAGGCGCTGCCGCTCGCCGGCACCTGGCGCTGGAAGCTCGGCATGAAGCACGGCCCGATGCCGGGCGGCATCCCGCAACCCAAGGTGCCGCCATTCGACCAGAACGCGCCCTCGGCCCTCTTCAACGGACAGCTGCTGCCGCTCATCCCCTACGCGATCCGCGGGGCGCTCTGGTACCAGGGCGAGAGCAACACCGCGAGCAACGCCGTGGCGCGCGACTACGCCATCCTGTTCGCCGCCTTGATCACCGACTGGCGCCGGCGCTGGGGCCAGGATTTCGCCTTCTATTGGTGCCAGCTCGCCGCCTACCAGCCGTCCAAGGACGCGCCGGGGCCGCTCGATTCCTGGGCTGTGATCCGCGAATCGCAGACCGCCACCCTGAACCTGCCGGCCACCGGCCAGGCGGTGCTGCTCGACATCGGTGAAGCCGGCAACATCCACCCGATGAACAAGAAGGAGGTCGGCCGCCGCCTGGCGCTGATCGCGCGCAAGCAGGTCTACGGCGAATCCGTCGCGCATTCCGGTCCGGTCCTTGCCGGGCACGCCATCGCCGATGGCGCCATCGTGCTGCGCTTCGCCCACGCCGACGGCGGCCTGGTCGCGCGTGGCGGCGCGCTCCGGCGCTTCGCCATCGCCGGCGACGACCGCGTCTTCCATTGGGCCGAGGCGACGATCGCTGGCGATGCCGTGGTGGTGCGGTCGCCGGCGGTGCCCCGCCCGGTCGCGGTGCGCTACGCCTGCGAGACGAACCCGGACGGCGCCAACCTGTGCAACGGCGCGGGACTGCCGGCCGGGCCGTTCCGCACCGACACCTGGGATTCCTGATGTTTCCAAAGAACTTCCCCGCTGCGCGGGGTTCCGGCTGCGCCGGAAGCGTCGGCTTCGCCGTCCCATGTTCTTGTTTGTCCGGGGGCTGCCCGCCCCCGTAACGCGCCTTCGGCGCTCCCCCGTGAGCAGCCTGAAGGCTGCTTCCAAAGAACTTCCCCGCTGCGCGGGGTTCCGGCTGCGCCGGAAGCGTCGGCTTCGCCGTCCCATGTTCTTGTTTGTCCGGGGGCTGCCCGCCCCCGTAACGCGCCTTCGGCGCTCCCCCGTGAGCAGCCTGAAGGCTGCTCAGAACAGCGAATCCTCATCCTTCACCGCTGGCGACGGCGACGGTGCGGCGAGCTCGGGCAGGCCGGCTTCCTTGAGGCGCTGGTTGAGCGGGCGGGTGATCAGGCGGCGGATGCCATCGAGCTTGCGGTCACGGGCGGCGGGCTCGGCATTGAGGTCGAGCGCGAATGCCTGGCGTTGCTGGTACAGGTTCAATCTCCATTGCAGCTGCTGGCAGGCGGTCGCTGCGGTGAAATCGCAGACGCGCCAGTCATCACGGACCGCAGTGGGCGCCTTGACCCCCTCCATCTGCTGCAACCACAGGGTGGTGGAGCCGAACTTGATCTGGCCGGGCGTCTGCATGCGCCGGCGTTCCTTTTCTATCGTCTTGGAGAGGGCCGGCTCGCCTGCGGGCTGGTCCATGGTCACCAGACCCTTGGGAAAGGTGCGCTGGTCACCAAGCAGCGTGGCGACGAGGGCCAGGGCCATCGCTTCGCGCTTCGTCTCCTCCAATTTTCTTTCCGCGGTGTTCCAGCGGATGCGCCGGCCCTGGTTCTGGCTGCCATCGAGCAGGGCGTTCAAGCCCTGCTCGAACAGGTGCAGATTGCCCTGGTTCTGGAACAGGCCACTGAGCAGGTTCTGCACCAGGGGCTGGTCCAGGCCGCCGCTGATGGCCGTCTGGATCTTCACCAGGCGTTCGGGATGCGGACGGCGCAGCGCCACCGTGAGAATCAGCTGGCGACGCGTCTGCTCCTCGTCCATGCCGTTGTAGCGGACCATCGACATGGCCCTTGCGGGCGGCGTCGCCTGGCCGGGCTGGGCAGGTTTGGCCTCGGCCTTCTTGGCCGGAGCGGTCAGGGCCTCGGTCAGCAGGGCATCGAAAGACGCCGGCCTGCCGTTGCGGTCGTGCCAGGTCGCGAGCAGCAGATGGTGGACGCCATCGATCGGCCATTTCGCGACGACGGCAGTGATCCCGGCATCGTCGCCGGCCAGGCGCAGCAGGCCGCCCAGGGCGGCGGGATCAAGGTCGTCAGGCTTCGCCTGCGCGAGCACCGGGGCGAGCGCCGCCAGGCCCTGAGCGAGGACGGCCTTGTCGTCCTCCTTGGCGAGGATGCCGACCGCGACATCGAATGGGATCCGACCCAGTTCGCTGCTCAGGATCTCGGCCACGGTCTTGCCGGTCTTGGTCTTCCACCATTCGGCCAGCGCGGTCGCGGTGGCGGTGCGTTCGCTGTCGGTCCACGGCGTCGCGATGTCGCGGCCGATGAGAAGACGGGGATCGACGCCCAGGATGCGGCGCACGGCACGCAGGGCGTTGTCGCCCACCGTCCGCCCGACCGGGGCGCCCTGGTAGCGGCCGCCATCGATCCAGCGGGTCGGCCGGGTGTCGCCGGCCAGGGCGATCAGGCCGTCGAGGTCCTTGGCGGTGAAGTCGGATTTCCTGCGCGCCTGGTAGGCCTCGTACTGCCTGCGCTGATCTTCGCCCAGGTGCTTGAGCTGGTCCGGATCCATGGACTCGAACCACTGCTCCTGGTGGTCGCTGTCCTCGAATCGCCCCTGGCCTGTGGTCCTGGTGCGCCACACGGTCAAGCGGGTCGCCAGGTCGGCGCCATCGGCCACGGTGTCGGGCAGGGCGAAGCCGGCGAGCAGGCGCTCCAGATTGCGTTTCTGCTCGATTGGTCCGTTGGCGGGTTGCAGCGCCTGCACGGCGGCGGCCAGACGATCGGGGGTGAGGCCGCTCGCGGCAGGATCGGCGAAGGCTTCCAGGAACCATCCGAGCAGGGCCTTGCGCAGGTTTTCTGCGAGAGGGACCAGCCGCATCGACCCCGGTTCAGGGCCGTCGATGGTGGCCATCGATCCGGGGATCCTCTTCTGCGGCATCCGCCAGTGGAATTGCTGGTCGGAAGCATCCAGGATCAGGGGGCGCCTGGCCTGTCCGCCACCCCAGACGCCGAACGCCACCTTGGACTCATCGACCGGGACCGCGCCGGGATGGGCCTGCGCGATCGCGTCGGCGATGCCGGCGCGAATCAGGAGCAGCGGACGGATATCGCCGTCCCCCATGTTGCCCCTCATGAAGCGTGAAGCGGCCGGATCGTCCAACATCGCCTTGATCCGGGGCCGATCCGCCTCGACGAAGGCTTGCACCATCTTGTCCAGGTAACCCGGCGGCAGGTTCGCCTTCATCGCCGCCATGGAGCGCCGGGGCTGGTTTCCATTGCCGAAATCCGGATCAGCGAGCTGCTGCGGGGTGAGGATCCTGGCATCCGCCTGCGGTTTGACGCTCACCGTGTCCGTGGGCACGACCCGTCGACGCATGTTGATCAGCCAGGATCCATCCGCCAACTTGAGGTGCTGGCCGTGCTCTCCGCTGGAACTGCTGCCCTGCCTGGTCTTCGTCTCGACCTGGACCGAACCCTCCCAGAACTCCGCGCCCTTCGCATCGGGCAGGCCGAGCTTCACCGCCTCGTCGGCCAGCGCGGTGATCGCGGCGATTTCCTCGGCGGTCAGCGCCCAGGGCTTGGCCTTCGGTTGCGCGTCCGATTCTGATAGGGCCTTCGGTATGGGGGCGGGTTCCGCCTGGCTGACCGGAACCGGAGCGCTGTCGCTGGCGGCGGCGGGGCCCAGGGCGACTGCCAGCAGGACGCAGGAAATGCCGAGAAAACGCATGGGAACCTCGGTGGTTGGGCGGGCGGCATGCCGCGCTGCGGGTCACCGGCAACGCGCGGCGGCAAGCCGTCCGCGCGGGTGTTGCTGGGACCCGCAGGACTCAGCGCGGCTTGTCGTCCTTCGCCGGCGGCGTGGCCAGACCGGCGTCCTTCATCCGCTGCTCCATGCGTTCGGCCATGGCCTGGAGCATGCCGGCGATGCGGGCGTCGCGCTGGCCGGATTCGGCGCTGAGGTCGAAGGCGAAGCTCACGGGATTCCCGTGCGGGTCGACCTTGCGCTGCAGGGTCTGGCTGCAGGCCAGGGCGGCGAGGTCGCACACGCGCCAGTCCTCCTTCACGGCGGTGAAGGAACGGTCCTCAAGCCCCGGCAGCCAGAGCGGGATGCCGGCGACTTGCAGCAGGCGCGGCTGCTTGGGCGCGGCTTCGATGAGCGGCGACAGGGTCACCAGATCCTTGGGCAGCTGCCGCTTGTCCTGGAGCAGCTGCTGCACCAGGGCGATGCCCAGCACGTCCTGCTTCTGGCGCGCCTCGCGGCTGGGCGAGCCGACCCAGGCATCGCCGTCGATGAGCGCGGACAGGGCGGGATCTCCCAGCGGCAGTTCGCCCCGGCTGGTGATGATGGCGGCGACCAGGCGGCGGGCCGGACCCTGCTCGAGACCGCCCTTGAGGACGGTGACGAACCGGGTCAGACGCGCGGGACTGGGCCGGCGCACGGCCGCAGCGAGAGCGGCGGTCTCGGCCTGGCCCGGCTTGGACACATCGGTCAGTTCGGCATCGACGAGGGCGTCGAGCTGCTCCGGCCGGCCATGGAGGTCGTGCCAGGCGGCGAGCAGCAGGCGGTGCCGGCCCCCCACCGGCCAGGCGGCGACCACGCCAGCGATGGCCGCATCGTCGTTCGCCGCACGGAGCAGGCGGCCGAGGACGTTGGGTTCGATCTCCTCCGGCTTGGCGGTGGCGAGCACCTTGGCACATGCAGCCCACGCCGGACCACGCTTGGCAGGATCGGATTCCTTGACGATCAGGCTCACCGCGTTGTCGAGCGGCAGGCTGGCGATCAGGCTGAGCTGGATCTCGGCCAGCGGCTTGCCGGCGAGCGGCTTCCACCACGCCGCGAGGGCGGCGGCGGTGGCGGCACGTTCGGCGTCGTCCCAGGCCGCCATCGGATCGCGGCCGACCGCCAGGCGCGGGTCGAAGCCCAGGACGCGGCGCAGGGCGCGCAGGGCGTTGTCGCCCACCGTATGCGCCAGCACCGGCCCCTGGAAGCTGCCGCCCTCGACCCAGCGCGTCGGCCGGGTGTCGCCCGCCAGGCCGATGAGGGCATCGAGATCCTTGCCGGTGAAATCGGCCTTCAGGATCGCTTGATACAAGGCGTAGTCCTTGCGCAGGTGCTCAGGCAGCTTGGCGACCTCGTCCGGGGTGAGCCGGGCGAAACGCCGTTCCATGGCGTCTTCGCGCAGGAAGTTGCCGAGGTTGCGGTTGCCGCCGGTGCGCCAGACGGTGAGCCGGGTCGCGATATCGGCACCCTCGGGCACGGTCCTGGTCAGCGCCTGGCCGGCGAGCAGGCGTTCGAGGTTGGCCACCTGGCCTGCCGCCGGCTGCGCCGGTTGCAGCGCCTTCACCGCCGCGACCAGTCTATCCGCAGGCAGGCCGCTCTCGCTGTCGGCAAGCGCCTCGGTGAACCAGGCGCACAGGGTCTGACGCAGGCTGTCGACCGGAGACAAGATGGTCAGCGAACCAGCGGGCGGGGCCGCTTCCTGCTCGGCGGAGCGGAATCCCATCTTCGCCTGCTTGAGCTGCAACGCGCGTTGCTGGTCGATCGGATCCAGGAACAAGGGTCGACGGTCGTTGGCGACCCGGCTGCGCAGGTAGGCGGGCAATTTGTCCTGATCCGTCCCCGGAGCCGGTGCGACGCTGGCCAGGGCCTTGGCCGCGAGACCGGGGACGCCGGCGCGGATCAGGGCGAGCAGGGTCACGTTGTCGCTGGCTTCCTGATCCCAGCCCAGGCGCGGCGCGGTCGGATCGCCGGCGAGCAGGGCACGCACGCGCGGCTGGTCGGCGGCGGCGAAGGCGGGCAGCAGACGATCGAGGTTGGTCAGCTGGTACGCCGTCATCAGCCCCTTGAAGTCGGTCGACGTCTGGCGGGTGTACTGCGCCAGCTCCTGGTCATGCCCGTGCTGGCATCCCGCATCGTGGACATGGTCCCGTGCGATGGGCGCGAAACGTTGGAGCGGGATCTGCACCGCCAATTTCTCCGGCGTCACCTTCACCGTCTTCGATGGAACCACCAGCCGGCGCAGGCGGATCCACCACGAACCGTCGCTGAGCTTCGCGTGCAGCCCGTGCAGCGGCTGCCCGCGGCTGGCGCCGTTCTCCTGGCGTTCGACCTGCACCGTGCCGAGCCAGAATTCGGCGCCCTTCGCATCCGGCAGGCCGAGCTTCACCGCCTCGTCGGCGAGGGCGGTGATCGCCGCGATATCCTGTTCCGACAATCCAGGTGCAGCCGGGGGCGCATTCTTGACCGGATTGGCCGCTGCGGGCGGAGCGGCCGGGGTTGGTGGCTGCGGCTCACCGGCATGGATCGCGGTCATCAGGCAGGTGGCGGAGATGCAGGACGACAGGAGCAGCGTGCGCATGGGACCCTCGGGGTTGGGGCGGCATGCTGGGCGGACCTGGCGCGTCGGCAATGCTCGCCCAGGCCGATATCCCCCCGGCGTCATGGTCGGCGTCTGCCCCCGGATGGATCCGGTCGCCGGGGGCGTCGGATCACTGGGCCGGGATGCGACAGCATGCGGTTTCCCAACGACACGATGCGGCGGCGGAGTGCAAGGGCCTCATGTCCTGGATCCCCGGTCGCAGCGATTCCTAACCAGGTTTCTTTACCCGCCGGCCGGGCAAGCGGGGAAGGATGCCTTGGTGCGCCCTGGCGAGCCACTCCAGGTACCTTGGCCCTGGTCTGCATTGACCGTCCATCAAGCCTGGGGTACGAAGCCCCTGCCGTCGCCCATCCATCGCCCTGCCATCTTCCTGCGCTCACCTTCCGGGCCTCTGCCCACCACCGGGATCCGTCGCACGCCTCGCCTTGGGTTTTGCTGCAAGTGTCTGTTGTACAGCCGGTTGCACATCATGACCGGCGCCTGGCGCGTCGCTGGCGGTCCCCGCTCCCTGCGAGGTCGTCATGTCTGCTGTTGAAGTCATCCTCATCGCCATCGCGGCCTTCGCGATCGGCATCGTGCTCGGCGTTGCGGTCTGGCGCCACCTGGCGCGCAAGGCGAACGAGGCCCGCCTGGCGGCAGAGATCGAGTCCGAGAAGGCCCGCCTGGCCGCCGGCCAGCTCGATGCCGCCAAGCAGCAGGAGGCGCGCGCGACCGAGTCCCTGAACCGCCATCGTGCGGCCGTGGAGGCGGAACTGGCCAGCGACCGGGCCCGGCTGAGCGCAGACCGCGACGGCCTGGCCCGCAGCCTGGCGGAACTCGACGAACGCGGCCGGCGGCTCGACCGCCGCGACGAGCAGCTGGCGGCGCTCGGCGCCACCGTGGCCCGGCGCGAAGAAGCCTTCGCCCAGCGGGTGAGCCAGCTCGACGCCACCACGGTCGCGGTCGAGGCGCGCGAGCAGCGCCTGCGCGCGACGGAAGAGCGCCTGCGCCTGGCGGAAGAAGCCCTGAACGGCCGCGCGAAGGAGCTCGACCAGCGCAGCGTCGCGATCGACCAGCGTGCCGGCGAGATCGAGCGGGAACTCGCCCACGTCGCCGGGCTCAGCCGCGATGACGCCAAGGCGGAACTGCTGCGCCGGCTCGACGAGGAATTGACCCTGGAACAGTCCGAACGCCTCGCCCGCCTGGAGAAGGATCTCGCGGCGCGCGGCAAGGAGATGGCGATCGAGCACGTCTCGCGTGCGATCCAGCGTTATGCCGCCGAACACACGGCGGAAACCACCACCAGCAAGGTTCCGATCAAGGACGAGGAGATGAAGGGCCGGGTGATCGGCAAGGAGGGCCGCAACATCAAGGCCTTCGAACTCGCCACCGGCGCCGACGTGATCATCGACGACGCGCCCAACCACATCCTGATCAGCTGCTTCGATCCGGTGCGGCGCGAGATCGCCCGCCGCAGCCTGCTGGTGCTGCTCGAAGACGGCCGCATCCACCCCGGCCGCATCGAGGAGGTGCTGGTCAAGATCCAGCAGGATCTCGAGAACGAGGTCCAGCGCCTGGGCGAGGACGCCGCCTATGCCTGCGACGTGTCGGGCCTGCATCCGCAGGTGATCAAGCTGCTCGGCAAGCTGCACTTCCGCACCAGCTACGGCCAGAACGTGCTCAAGCACACCCAGGAGGTCGCCTTCCTGTGCGGTGCGATGGCGGCGGATCTCGGCCTGGACGCGAAGCTGGGCCGGCGCTGCGGCCTGCTGCACGACGTCGGCAAGGCCATCGACCACGAGCAGGAAGGCAGCCACCCGCAGCTCGGCTACGATGCGCTGAAGCGCTACGGCGAAAGCGAGATCGTCGCCAACGCCGCCCTGGCGCACCATGAGGGCCATGTCGTCCTGTCGGCCTACACCGTGCTGGCCGCCGCCGCCGACGCGATCAGCGCCGCCCGCCCGGGCGCCCGGCGCGACAACGTCGAGAACTACCTCAAGCGCCTGCAGCAGCTCGAGGAGATCGCCTGCTCGTTCAAGGGCGTGCAGAAGGCCTATTCGATCCAGGCCGGCCGCGAGCTGCGCGTCATCGTCAACGGCCACGCCCTCGCCGACGAGGTCCTGCCCAAGGTCGCGCACGACATCGCCAAGCGCATCGAGGATGAGGTCACCTTCCCCGGCGAGATCCGCGTCACGATGATCCGCGAAACCCGGGCGCAGGCGATGGCGCGCTGACGGAAAACGGTCATGGCGCCCCATCTGCGGTGTTGGTCGTCGGTCATTGGGCGCTGCCAAACCCCCTCCTCCCGCCTTGCATCTGGGCCACCCTGACCGTCTTCCCTGGCGTCACCCAGCAACAGCAGGAACCATGAAAACAGAGGTGTCATCCTTCCGTTCTGCTGCGATCGATCTCCCCGCCGATCCCAGCGATCTCTTCGCCGCCGCGAGCGCGCCGCGCCTGCTGCTGTGGGACGACGACGGCTGGTGGCTGGCCGAGGGCGTCGCGGTCGAGGCCACCGCCGATGGACCGGGACGTTTTTCCTGGCTGGGGCAGTGGGCCGCGGTGATGCGGTCGCGGCGCGGCGCAGCGGCGCCGCCGGTGCTGCTCGCGGCGGCGTTCGGCGAGCAGGATCTCGCTGGCACCGCCTGGGGCGCGCACCTGTCCGCCGCGCGGGCGTGGCTGCCGCAGCGGCTGCGGCGCTGGACGCCGGATGGAAGCCGGGAATGGCGTCATGAAGCCGAGACCGGCCCGGCCTGGCCGCAGGCCAGAACGACGGTCTGGCCGTCGGTCCCGGCTGACGACGCCAGGCACTATACCGACCTGGTCGAGGACGCGGTCGGCCTGATCCGCGATGGGGCGCTGAAGAAGGTGGTGCTGGCGCGGGCGGTCGACGACCTGATCTCCGCACCGCCGGACGAATCCGCCCTCATCCGCCGTCTGCGCCGGCCGGGCTGCTGCGCCTACGCCCATGACCTCGACGACGGCGGGCTGTTCCTGGGCACCACGCCGGAACTGCTGTTTTCCGCCGAAGGCGACCGCCTGTCGACCATGGCCCTGGCCGGCACCAGCGCCGTCGGCGCCGATGACGCCGATACCGAAGCCCGCGTCGCCCGGCTGCTCGCCTCGACCAAGGAGCGCAAGGAGCACGGCCTGGTGCTCGAACACCTCGTCGCCGCCCTGCGCCCGCGCTGCGCGCCGTTCGCGGTGCCGCCGCAGCCGACGCCGCGCCGCATCGGCAGCCTCGTCCATCTCGAGTCCCGCCTCGACGCCGTCCTGCGCCGCCGCGACTGGTTCGACCTCCTCACCGCCCTGCATCCGACCCCGGCGGTGTGCGGCCTGCCCGCGGGCACGGCCGCGCACTGGCTGGCCCGGCGCGAAGGGCTGGCGCGCGGCCTGTATTCCGGCGTCCTGGCCTGCCTGGGCGCCGATTCCGCCCGTGCCTGGGTGCCCCTGCGCGGCGGCATCCTCTCCCCCGACCGCCGGCGCGCCCGCCTGTTCGCCGGCGCCGGCATCGTCGAGACCGCGGAACCGGCGAGCGAACTCGCCGAGACCGAACTCAAGCTCGCGGTGATGCGTGGGATGCTGACGCCTGTGGGCTGATGCGCTCGGGGGCGATGGCCTGGGAACAGCCGCCAGAGAACGACGCGAACATTCCCAAGAAAAAAACTCAAGCAGCGATTTCCCGGTCGTCTTGCATCCCACGGGCAGGTGGCAGCATCCGCCCGCCATGCCGACCCTGGCTACAGCCATCACCTCCGGAATTCCGATCTGCATCCTCTTCATCGCCATGCTGTCGGCATGGACCTGGCATGAGGCAGGGCTTCCGGCGTAGAGCCGGCACCCGACGGCTGACCTTCGCCAGCCGTCCAGAGTCCATGCCATCCGGATGCCGTGATGCCCGGGCCAAACCAAGAGAACAACCATGCGCTCCGCCTCGCCCCAGCCATCCCTGTGGTCGTTCATCGCCCCGCTGATGCGGCCTTACCGCTGGCACCTCGCCCTCGCGCTCCTCCTCAACGGCCTGCACGGCCTGGCGATCACCTACCAGAACTTCGTCCTGCCGCTGCTGATCGGGATCCTCACCGCCGCCGACATGACCCCGGATCAGCGCCTGCACGCGGCGGTCAGCCTCGGGGTGGTCTACGTCCTGGTCTCGGTCTTCGGCCGCATGCTGATGTGGCACCTGGGCTACCGCATCTTCACCTGGGTGCGCGAACGCATGATCTTCCAGTTGCGGGGGCAGTTCTTCCGCCACGTCAACCACCTCTGCCTGCGCTTCCACAACCAGCATCCTTCCGGCGAATTGCAGGCCTACCTCTTCGGCAGTCCGCTCGCGCAGGTGACCAACTTCTACCAGCACGTCTCCTGCCATGTCGCCGGCGCGATCTTCACCATCGGTTCGACCCTGGTCATCCTCGGCAGCCAGGACTGGGTGCTGTCGACGGTCCTGTTCGTCGCCTGCGTCGCGAACGTGTGGATGATGACCGTCGCGAGCAAGCGCATGCGGCGGATCTCGACCGACTACATGGAGGCCGAAGGCGGCGTCAGCGGCCACATCGCGGATCTCCTGCGCGGCAACAAGGCGGTGAAGCTGCACAGCATGGAGGACCGCACCGCGCAGGACTTCGACCGCAGCGTGCTCATCCTCGCCGACAAGAGCTACTCCCGCGATGTGCGCCAGCACGTCGAATGGATGAAGCAGGAGACCATCTCCTATGTCACCCTCGCGGTGCTGGTGGTGGTGGCGGTGTGGCGCTATTCCGGCGGCCATATCAGCCTGGCGATGGCGACGGCGGCGATCGTCTGCTTCCAGGCCCTGAACGGCCCGATCGCGATCCTGTTCTCCGGCGCGACCTTGTGGGGTTCCGCCAGCGCCGCGCTGCGCCGCATCACCGCCGTGCTGCATACCGCCAGCACCACGCCGGATCCGGTCGGCACCCAGCACCCGGTGCCCAGCAAGGGCGAGCTGATGTTCGACGCGGTCGATTTCAGCTATTCCAACGAGGCCCAGGTGCTCAAGGGGATGACCCTGCGCATCCCCTACGGCCAGCGCATCGCCATCGTCGGGCCATCGGGCGCAGGCAAGACCACGATCATCCAGCTGCTGCTGCGCCTCTACGACCCGCAGCAGGGCCGGGTGCTGCTCGATGGCACCGACCTGCGCCGCTGCGCCGGGCCGGAACTGCGGCGCCGCTTCGGCGTGGTGCCGCAGGATCCCTTCATCTTCCGCACCACCCTGCGCGACAACCTGCGCACCTCGCGACCCGACGCCGACGACGCGGCCCTGGAACAGGCGCTACGCCTCGCCAACGCCTGGGACTTCGTCACGGCCCTGCCGAAGGGCCTCGACACCAGGGTGGGCGAGGGCGGCAGCACCCTGTCCGGCGGCCAGCGCCAGCGCCTCGCGATCGCGCGGGCGCTGCTCGCCGACCCCCCGTTCTTCATCTTCGACGAGGCCACCAGCGCCCTGGACACGGTCAGCGAACGCCTGATCCAGGAGGTGCTCGAACGCAACCTCGGCGGCCGCACGGCGATCTTCATCGCGCATCGCCTCGCCACCGTGAAGAACTGCGACCGCATCGTGGTGCTGAGCGATGGCCGCGTGGTGCAGGACGGCACCTTCACCGAACTCGTCGCCGCCGATGGGCTGTTCCGCGAACTCGTGCAGGGGCAGCAGCTGCGCGCCTAGTCACGCCGGCGGGGCGCTGTCACGCCACGCGCGTGGGCTCTGGCCGTAGCGGGCGCGGAAGCGGCGGCCGAAGGCGTCTGCGGGGAACCCGCCACCGCGGAACCATCCCCATTCCGGGTTCCGCCGCGGTGCTGCTGGAGCCCGTTGCGGATCGTCCGGATTCGTCCGGTTCCGCACGGATCAGAACCGCAGGCCGATTCACAAGGATCGCAGGCCTCCTGCCGCGGATGCCAGGTTGTCACCCCACGCCGGTACGGCGCAGCACGCGCACCGCGTACGGTTCCAGGCCCAGGCGGCTGGCGGGAAGCTCCTCGCCGCCATCGAGATCCTGGCAGGCGCCGGGCAGGTCGATCCAGCCGCCCTTGCCGTCGAGGTTGACGGCGATGAGCACCTCGCGGTGCTTCCCGCGCGGGATGGCGAGGGTTCCCCACGAGGTCTGGCAGCGCCACACCGGCGCGTCGGCCAGGAGGTCGCCGAGCACCGGGCCCAGCCCGGCTTTCGGCAGGGCGCCCAGCACGACGATGCGACCCCTGCCGATCCTGCGTTCGACCGCCCAGGCGGCGCCGGCGAACGGGCCGGCGGTGTAGGTGCCCAGCACGCGGCAGTCGGAAGCGACCGGAGCGAAGCCGAAGCAGTAGCCGGATACGCTCTGCGCGCCGAGGGTGACATGGTCGGCGGGGGCGTCCTCCATCCCGACCGACCACAGCGTGCGCAGTCCGGCCAGGGCGTCGATGCGGCCCAGGCCGGCGTCGGTCGGCACCGTGGCGTCGTCGGTGCGGCAGCCGCTCATCGGGCCGACGATCCAGGTCGCGCCGGCAGCGATCCAGCCGCCGATGCGGTCGAGCAGCCCGCTGTCCAGGATCGGGCTGAACGGCGACAGCAGCACGCGGTAGCGGCCCAGGTCGTCGCTCTCGTAACGCTGGTCGCGCCAGATTCCGCGTTCCAGCAGAGGTTTGTAGATCTCCTCCTGCAGCAGCTTCGCCGGCTGCAGGCCGCTCCAGAGCTGGGCGCCACGGTAGATCGAGATGGTCGAGCGGCGGGAATGGAGCACCGCGAGATCGGCCGGCGCGGGCGGGAACCCGGTCAGCACCGGGGCGAGGCGGCGCACCATGCGCCCGGCGTCGCGCACGTCATCCCAGCCGAACGAGGGGGATCCCCACGCGCTGATCACCGCGCCGTGGCAGTGCTCGATGCCGGCGCGCTGCTGCCGCCAGAGCCAATAGCAGAAGGCGCTGCCGCCGAGGGCGAGCATGGCCGCCGCCTCGACCGCGAGGAATCCCCGCGGATGCGGAGCCTGGCCGGCGACG
The DNA here is from genome assembly GCA_964654285.1 of uncultured Candidatus Kuenenia sp. Classification (GTDB taxonomy): domain Bacteria; phylum Planctomycetota; class UBA11346; order UBA11346; family UBA11346; genus BJHQ01. Next base: position 26,547 of record CAZZJC010000020.1, on the reverse strand, counting down.
TTGCCGCCGCCCTGGCCGGGGCTGGTCTCCAGGATCAGGTAGGGTCGGGTCGAACCATCCGCCTGCATCTTCGCCCCGCGCAGCAGATCCAGGCGTTCGACCACCGTCCACCAGGCATCGGCGGTGCGGTAGATGTCGGTCCCGGCGAGGTCCAGGTCGGCGTAGGCATCCTGCGGCAGCAGGCGGTTCGGCGCGATCGCGTTATGGGTGATCGGGCGCGGCGACCGCCGGCGGATGATCGCGAGCTGCAATGCCTGGAATTCACGGGTGGTGGTCGAGATGAAATCGCCCCAGTCCGTCGTCAGCGACGCATGGTGCCGGCCGACCTGCTGCCCGGTCCAGCAGCCGAACGGCGTCTTGCCGGACATCGGGACGTCGCTGAAGCGGGCGTAGGTCTCGCTCCACACCGCCGTCGCCCAGCGCCGGTTCAGCTCGGCGATGGTGCCGTAGCGCCGCTTGAGGAACGCATGCCAGGCGCGCTGCGCTTCCGCCCCGTATTCGCCGTCGACATCGCCCAGCAGTTCGTTGTCGATCTGCCAGCCGGCGAGCGCCGGATGGTTGCCATAGCGCGCGGCCAGGGCGGTGACGATGCGGGCGCAGTGCCGGCGGTACACCGCCGACACATGGCTGGCGTGGCCGCGCGACCCATGCTCGAAGCGGCGGCCGTCGACATCGACCCGCAGGATCTCGGGATGCCTGAGGCTCAGCCAGCGCGGCGGGGTGCAGGTCGGCGTGCACAGCACCACCGCGATGCCGGCCTGGGCGCAGGACGCGAAGGCCTGGTCGAGCCAGGCCCAGTCGTAGCGTCCCTCGACGGGTTCGATGCTGGACCAGGCGAACTCGGCGATGCGCACCAGGCCGATGCCGGCCTCGCGCATCAGGGCGAGGTCCTCGTCGACCCGATCCGGCCACAGTTCCGGATACCAGGCGACCCCGTGATGGCATCCCGCACCAAGCAGCTGGACGATCGGTGCGGACGCCGGTGCGCGTTTGCTGATGCGACGAGGCTTTGCGGCGGGCATGGGTGCAGTTGATCGCGGTCGTAACCGGGGCAAGCGGAAGCGTGGCGGGTCAATCGACGGATGGGGCGAGCTTCCCGGTGGCGATGCCTTCCAGCCGCGCGTTGATCGCGCGCAGCAGGCCGGAATTGAAGGTGTTCTCGCGGCCCTGGTCGTTGATCAGATTGAAGCCCGGCTGGTCGGGACCGGAATCGTTCCAGCAGAACTTGTACCACGTGTAGCCGACCAGGTTGGGATGGGTGAAGGCCTGTTCGAGGGCGGCCTGGCCCTTGCGATGGGTGGCGGCGAGCTCGGCCGGGGTGTACCTCTCGCCGCGCTGGAACTTGTCCCAGTCGAGGAAATGCCCCGATCCCCACGAGAATTCGCCATTCAATTGCGGCATGCGGGTGACGGAGGCGAACTCCTCGACGCGTTCGCGGAAGCCGCGCCGGTAGCAGTTCCACGACAGGATGTCGACATGCCTGCGATCGATCGCGTCGAGCACCTCGCGGCCCGGAGGCCCGCCGAAGCGCGCCCCCAGCATGAGGTGGTTGGGATCGTGGCGGCGGATGGTCTCGGTGGTGAAGCGAAAGTACTCCTGCACGTACAAGGCCGAGAACGCCACGTGGTCGTCCCAATAGGCGCGCGATGCCAGCGCCAGCCCCTTGGCGTCGAGGGCGCGGAATTCCTCGGGGGTAGAGAACGCGACGCCCCACGCCTGGGCCACCGCCGCCACGCTGCCGCCGTGGCGCGCGAGCACCCATTCCCACGCCCGCTGGCTGCCGGGATGCTTCGGATCGGCAGCGAGGAAGATCTGGAGGAGCAGGCGTTCCTTGCCGAGCACTTCCTGGCGGTCGACCGTCGGCCCGCTGTCCTGGCCCCAGACGAAGTCGCGTCGCATGGAGTACCAGCCGCCTTCATTGTCGACATAGTACCCGACCAGATCCTTGCTGAAGGCCAGGCGGGCGCAGGTGCCGCGGCAGCGCGCCTCGAAGGCATTACGCAGGATGGGATCGAAGATGTCGGGCAGCGCCGGGGTGATGTTCGATTCCTTGCGGATCTCGCGGATGGGAATGAGCACCGTGTACGGCAGTCCACGGTCCCAGAACTGCTCGGTCGCCCATTCGCCCAGGGCGTTGAAGCCGCGATCCCGCAGGAGGTCGAAGCAATGCCGCACCAGGCCGTCCGTGTCCTTGCCGTGCCGCTCCTCCCACTGCACGCGATAGCGGTGCGCCTCGCTGCCGGTGTAGTCGGCCGGCATCCAGAGGGCGCAGACGCCGCGGTACAGGAATGGCCGGTCATCCGGGCGCACCAGCCACCAGCGGCCGTCCTTGGCCTGGCCGACCCGGATGCATCCAGGCGTGCCGATGAGGGTGGCGGGGTCGATGCGGATGCGGGCAAGGGGATTCGCGGGCATGCGGGTGCTCCTGATGGCCTGGGATTGTACACGGCGGCGGGAAAGGAAAGTGTGCCGCATGTCGGAAAACCAACCCTATGTCGGCGGGATGGACGGATCCGGAGGGATTTCGCCCACCGGCCTGGCCCTGGCCGGCCCCTACCAGCCGGCCGTCCAGACCGGCCAGCGCAGCGGATTGCCACCCGTGATGGACTATTGCCCGGTGTACCGGTTCTGGTTCGTGCGTACCGGTCTGCACCGGGTGCAGACCCGGATCGGCACCTTCCTCGTCCGTGCCGGCCAGGGGTTGCTGTTGCCTCCGCTGAGTCCACAGGGGGTGACCACGGATGGCAGCAGCGCGTGGATGCGCATCGATTTCACCGTGTGCCACCGGCCCAGACGGGCCTCCGCGAACATGACGCCCCCGCAACCGACCTTGCGCGAGGTCTACGGGGTCGATCTGCCACCGGAGATCCCCGCCGCGCTCAGCGAGGAATTCCGCCTGGCCATGGAGCGCATGTCCGACCTGTGGTGGCGCTCGCCGCTCGACCACCTGGAGGCGAACGCCGTCCTCGCCCAGTTCCTGGTCCGCCTGCTGCGCCAGACCATCCAGCCGGATCCGGGTGCACCAGCGGACAGACCGATCGATGCCGCCGAGGCCTGGGCCTGGAACCATCTCAGCGAACGTCTCACCGTGGCCGACCTGGCGGCCTTTGCCCGGATGAACCGTTCGCATTTCTCCGAGGTCTACCGCAAGTGCCGTGGCCGCACCGCCCAGGCCTTCCTCGACGACCTGCGCCTGCATCTCGCCAAGGATCTGCTCGCCACCACCGGCATGTCCATCGCCGATGTTTCCGTCCGTTGCGGCTACGGCAGCCCCATCGCCTTCAGCCGCCGCTTCCGCCACCACACCGGCCTGACGCCGACGGAATGGCGCACGGGAGGGATGGGACGGTGACCGGGTTTGCCCCTTACTGAGGATTCACCAGCTGCCCGGCGTGGTGCAGCGCATGTTCGCGCAGATGCCGCAGCACCTCATCCAGGCGCATCGCGCCAAATTCGCTGTGCACGCCCTGACGCTCCCACGATGGGGTCGGCAGGTCGCGGATGAGATCGACCACCATCGCGCGGGTGGCGCTGAACCATCCTGCGGCCAGCAACGGATCGCGGCGCAGCGGCAACTGCGCGACCCAGGCATCCTGCGGGATCCCGGCCAGGTTCGGGCGATCCTCGGCGAGGATGCGGCACAAGCGGTTGGCCATCGCCGCTTCGGTGTCCGCAATATGCCAGGCGAGGTTCCGCCGCGTCCACGCTTTGCCGGGGGCATAGGGTTCGTCTGGCCGCAGCGCCGCCCCGGCGATCGCGGCCGCGATCGCCGCGCCGTCCTGTTCCAGGTCGGAACACGTTGGGATGGGGCGGTCGACGAAGGGGAGCGCACGGACTGGTTCGTGAGCCTTGGCCGTCCGCTCCACCGCCCGCCGATGCAGTCCCGCCCACGGTTCCTCGGCCCGGGGTTCATCCGTGATGCAGGCGTAGATCCGCTCATGATCACGCTGACCGTCAGGATTGATGCGGTATTCCCGCAGGATGGCTTCGAGCGCATAGCCGAGTGCCTCCGGTATCCGCCAGCTGCGCTGGTTGCGGTCGCTGACGACGATCTGCACCCGGCGCAGGCCCATGGTGCCGTGGGCGAAGGCGGTGATCGCCGCCGTGGCTTCGCGGACGTAGCCCTGCCCGGCATGGCGTGCATCGATCCAATACCCGATCTCGCCGCGGGGGACGCGCCAATCGACCTCATGCAACCCCGATGAGCCGACCAGCGTTCCGCCGGGCGTGAACAGCAGCAGTCGGTATTCCTCGTCCTTGTCCGTCCTGGCGATGGCGCCGGCCAGATTCGCCGTCGTATCCGCCAAGGTCGGCGGTGACTTGGCCCAGGGCATCCAGGGGCGCAGCGATCCCAGGCTGGCCAGGATGGCGGCGTTGATCGCGGGTGCGTCCTCGATCACCGGCGAGCGGATGATCAGGCGCGGGGTGGTGATGCGGATGGTGGTCATGACGGGATTCCAGAGCTGCTCCACGGCTGTTGTCCGGCCAGGGTCCGGGCCATCGCGGCACCGGTCGCCTGGGCGGCCGGATCCGGACTGGCGCGCAACTGATCGATGACGCGCTGCCGCCGTTCAGGGGGATGGTTCTGCGATAATTTCGTCTTGGCCTCGATGCGCTCGGCATCGAGGCGGAACCAGTGCACGGCGGCGCTTAAACGTGCGAATGCGGCGTCACTCAAGCGGTCTTCCCACGCGGCCCGCTGGGGATCCGCCGCACCCAAACGGGTGAAGTAGTGGCGAATTTCGGTGAGATCCGTGATGGCATGCACCGGCCCGGCGGCGTGGATGGCGAGGTAGTTCCAGGTCGGCACCGTATCCGGTGCGTCATACCAGGCGGCAGAGACGTAGGCATGTGGCCCGGTGAAGATCGCCAGCGCGTGCGCGGCTTTCCATATTGGATTGCCCAGGGCCGCATGGCCGCGCAGAACGAGGCGACCCTCTTCGTGATCGGCGAGCAGCGGCAAGTGCTGCGCCTCCAACCCCTGGTCCCCGGTTGCGACCAGGGTGGCAAATGGATGGGCGCGGCAGAAGGCCAGATGGTTGGCCGGGTCAGTCCAACTGAAGTGCGGGGGTAGGTACATGTCAGACTCCTGGAAAAACGGGTGATGACGGTGTCGCATCGACGCGATCCCACCGCCGACGCGGCGACGAGATGACCAGGAAGCGCACCGGCGCAGCGCCGTCATTGCGGAACTGGTGCACCACGCCGGGGGCGATGGCCAGACTGTCGCCGCGACGCAGGTGGCGATCGCCGTCGGGCAGGCGCATGATCGCTTCGCCGTCCAGGATGATGAACACCTGGCTGCAATACGTGTGGTGGTGCGGTGTTTCGTGGCCACCAGCGGGTACCAGTTCCTCGATCACGCCGACGTGGTCGTCCTCGTGCAGGCGCCAACCATCGCAGCCGTCACCCCAGCGATAGTGCGGCGCGTTGTCGCGATTACGGATCATGGCCTTCCCTCCGGCCAGGTGTTTTTCGTCTTGCGTACCAGGCTCATCCAGTCGTTGAAACCGAAGAGCCGGTACACGTCATGCGCGTCGCGGGTGTGGAGGGTGACGTTGCAGGTCGCGACGGCCTCGTGCTCAACGAGTTTGCGCACCATGGTCGTGCCGATGCCCTTGCCCCGCCAGGCGGGATCGACGATCACGTCGGCCAGGTAGGCCACGATGGCGAAGTCGGTGACCAGCCGGGCGAAACCGACCTGACGCTCGTCCGCGCTGTCCTCGGTGGCGGCAAAAGCCGAGATGCAGAACGAGGCCCGCACGGCAGCCGCGATCTGCGCCAGCGGGCGGCCCTTGGCCCAATAGGACTCGCCCAGCAGCGCATGCAGCCGCGCGAGATCGACCTGTTCCGGGCCGTAGCGGTAAAAGACAGAACTCATGGCGATTCCCAGGTGATCCGCGCCTGATCGCACACCGGCACGAAGCCGATGCGGGCGTAGAGGTGGTTGGAGATGGGGTTGGCGAGGTCGGTGTTGAGCACGACGTAGGTCGCGCCTTCGGCCAGTACCTGCGCGCAGACGGCGTGCACGACCGCGCCGGCATAGCCGCGCCCGCGCAGGACGGGCGGCGTGAACACGCTGTTGATCGACCACCCGCCGAGGACCGGGCGCGCACGGGCGGCCATGGCGACCGGCCGAGCGTCGACCGTCCACGCCAGCAGGCTTCCAAGCAGCGATTCCGCCTCGGTCGTCGACGGAGTTGGCCCCGGTTCACCGATCTCCGCAGAGAAATCGCGCCGCCATTCCTGGATCAGCGGAATCTCGTCGCGGCGGAACGAGCGCGCGGCGCCGGGTGGTCGCGACGGCAACTGCGGCGCGCCAACCAGCCGATGGACGCGCAAATCCATCCGGTCGACGATGCGCCTGCCCTGGGCCGCAGCGAGCGCCTCGGCCCAGGCAACTGGTCCGTTCACCGCATTCACCTTGCGTCCGGCCACACGAAACAGCTCCCACGCCTCCTGCACCACCGCCGCATCGACCGGCAGCGTCGAATCGATGATCACCGGCCACGGTGGCGTCTGGATGAGCGCCAACACCGGTTCGCCCGCGCGGACGAACACGCCACCCCAGGCGCCTGTCGTGGCCGCAGTCGGCAGCCGTGCGGCGATGCCGCAGATGAGTGCATGCTGCGCCAAATTCGCCGCGAGCCACGGCGCAATGGTGGCACAGAGGTCGGCGGAATTGGTGATAGGAAGGAAAGTCGGGCTGGGCATGGGATGTTCCGGATGGATGGCCGAGTCGGAAAAGGCCGTAAAAAACACGAAGGCCGCCTGCGGTTGTCGCAGGCGGCCTCGGGCGGGGTGGGAATCGCGGTGGATTCAGCCAGGCGGCGTGCGACGGGGTATCGGTGCGTCTTTACGCACGATACGGCGATCAGCCTTTCGCATGGTGACCTGAACTGGCATGGGCGGCTTCATAGTTCCGTGCTGGTTCCTGGCAAGTCCATCGGCACCCTGATCAGCGCTTGCGCCTGGGGGACTGCCGGTTTCCCACCGGCAGGGAGCACGACTGACCTGCCGAAGCATGCGCACGCTGAAACAGCGCTGATGGAAAACCAACAGGCGGTGCACCTGTCATTCACGGTGCATCATGAAGAATGCCAGTTGAAAACCCGTGGTCCCAGGGCGGCTCATTCCATGCACCAACGTGACCACGTTCACCGGGGTTGATTCGTCGCTGCTGCTTTCGCCTGATGGCGTGTTCGGTGAAACGGGGATCCTCAAGGGCGAACGTGCGGAGTACGGTCCTTGAGTGAAGGGGGTTTGACGCAGGAAGTCAAACTTTCGCACGGGTCGGGTCCGTGCGGGTCCAGGGACGAGAGTCCCTGGCGGGCGTGGCGGACAAAGACCGCGAGGAGCAATCCCCCGAGAATCGCCAGCGAGTGGACGGGGACGGGCTTGGTCCCGCGTTGCGGGAAGGTGGCGCAGCCACCGTCGCCGCAGTCCGATCCCCGCGCAGCGGGGACATGCGCAGCATGCCAGCGGCGCAGTCGGGCTGGGGCGCAAGCCCCGCTAGGTCTGGTTCGCGCGGTTGCGCAGCGATCCGCCAACGGGACACCCAGCCCATGACCATCACCTACCGCCGTGAACGCCCACCCCTCGATGACCTGATCGCGGTCTATCGCGCCTGCACCCTGGGTGGGCGACGGCCGGTCGATGATCGCCCGCGCATGGCGACGATGCTCGCTGAGGCGAATCTGGTGGTTGGCGCGTGGGAATCAGAGGTGCTGGTCGGAGTCGCACGGGCGCTGTCCGATTCCGTGTACGTCACCTACCTGTCCGATCTGGCGGTGCGCGACAGCAACCAACGTCGCGGTATCGGCACGGGGCTCATCGCCCAGGTGCGATCGGCGGCGCCCAGAGCCATGTTGGTGCTGTTGTCGGCACCGCAGGCGGTGGATTATTATCCACACCTCGGGTTCACCCGGCACGAGTCGGCTTGGACGGTGAGGCCGGGGCAGGAGTTGCGCTCGTCGATCCGATCCGGCTGATCAGGGGCTCGTCTTGGCCGGAGCTTCGCCGGGCCTGGAGTTGCCAACCGTCTCGTTCTTCTTGTCGCCCAGCATGGCGGCATCGATTTCAAGGTCGTTCATCTTGAGGATCTTCTGGCGCTGCTGCTGGTACTCGACGTCGTTGATGAGTCCGGCGTCGCGCGCCTTCTTGAGGTCGACCAGTTCCTGACCGACCGTGGTGTAACGGCTTGAGACCAGTCGGGTGTCGTTGAAGCAGGCGCAGCCTGTGGTCAGCACGACCAGGACGGGGAAGAGGGGGATGAGGAGGTAGGTGGGTTTCATGGGGATCCTTCGGGGTCAGAGGTACGAGCCGGACGGATGCTCGCCGGGGGAGGGCGGGAAACCACGGCGGGAATACCGGCACGGGTCGGCGGCCGGTGCCGCACCGGTCTATGGCCTTTCGGGCCACGATTTACGAGGCCAATTCCGGTCCGCCCCCTCACGAGCCGGAAATCACCAGCAGACGCGGGGGAACCACGCGCTTGACCGTCTTGACATGCTTCCTAGCCTCCCCGCCCTCACCTTCGGGGACGTGCGGTACCGAGCGTGGGCCTCAGGCTCACGCTCTTTTTCTTACCGCGCACCCTGTCGGCCTTCCTGGCACCTTCCCTGGGTGGACGATGAACCTCGGCAATTTCATGCAACGCGTCGATGCGCTGGCCCGCGAGCGCAACCTCGACAAGAACCTCATCCTCGACCACATGGAGCGCGCCCTGCAACAGGCGGCGCAGAAGCGCTTCGACGCCGAGGGCGAGTTCACGGTCACCATCGACCGCGAGACCGGCGAGATCCGCGCCTTCGAGGACGACAAGCCGGTCAATCTCGAAGATCTCGGCCGCATCGTCGCCAACGTCGCGAAGCAGGTCTTCGTGCAGGGCCTGAAGGAGACCGAACGCGACAGCGTGTACGACGACTTCATCACCCGCGCGCAGACCGTGGTCAGCGGCACGATCATGCGGGAAGAGCACGGCATGTTCATCGTCTCGCTCGGCCGCGCCGAGGCGATCCTGCCGCGCGAAGAGCAGATCCCCGGCGAGGTCTACCGCACCGGCAGCGTCATCCGCGCCTATGTCCTCAAGGTCGAGAAGAAGGGCGCGCGCGTCCGCATCGTCCTGTCGCGTACGCACGGCAACTTCGTCAAGGAGCTGTTCAAGGCCGAGATCCCCGAGGTCGCCGATGGCCTGATCGAGATCAAGGGCATCGTGCGCGAACCCGGCCGCCGCACCAAGATCGCGGTCGCCTCCGTCGATCCGCGCGTCGACCCGGTCGGCTCGTGCGTCGGCATGCGCGGCAGCCGCATCACCAAGGTCACGGATGAGCTCGGCGGCGAGAAGATCGACATCATCCCGTGGGCGGAAGACCCGGCGCAGTTCATCGAGAACTCGCTCAAGCCCGCCCGCGTGCTGCGCATCAGCTACGACCATTTCCGCGACCGCGCCCGCGTGGTGGTGTCGCAGGACCAGCTCCCGCTCGCCATCGGCAAGGCCGGGCAGAACGTGCGCCTGAGCGCCCGCCTGACCCGCTACAAGATCGATGTGATGAGCGAGGAGAACGCCGCGCTGCAGCGCCAGAAGGGCTCGGACCAGCTGCAGAAGCTGATCGACGAGAAGCTGATGGACGACTTCCTGCGCGAACAGTTCCTCGACAACCACCTCGACAGCCTGGCGGTGCTCGCGGCCCAGACCGCCGAACGCATCATCGAGACGCTGGAAGGCGCGAGCATCGACCTCGACCGCGCCGGCAGGCTGATCGAGCGCGCCGAGGCGCTGCTCGATCCGGAACAGCGCGCGGAAAAGGACGAGATCGTCCGCCGCCGGCTCGAATCCGAACGCATCGCCGCTGACGAGGAAGCGCGCGCCATCGCCGCCGCCGAAGCCGAGGCCGCCGCCCAGGCCGCCGCCGCCGGCGTCACCCTCGACCCGGGCGCCACCGCCCAGGAGCCTCCGAGCGGGGCGTGATCCGCCTCGTCCTGTCGGAGCATCACCCCGGAGTCGTCATTCATGAAGCTCAGCGAGCTGGCCCAGCAGCACAACCTCGAACCCGGTCTCCTGCGCGAGGTCGTGGAAGAGGACTTGTCGATCAAGCTGCCCAAGGGCATGGATACCGACCTCAAGGATGACGTGGTCGCCCGCATCCTCGCCTCGGATGGCCTTGAGACCGTCGACAACAAGCCCTTCACCCCGATCATCGCCAAGGAGTTCGAGGAGAAGCACAAGCGCAAGGTCGCCTCGAAGAAGGGCGCCGAGACGCGCAAGAAGAAGCTCGAAGAGGAGGCGGACAAGAAGCGCCGCGAAGACGAGGAGCGCCTGGCGCTCGAACGCAAGCGCCACGAGGACGCCCTCGCCCAGCGCCAGCGCGAAGAGGCCGCCCGCGCCGCCGCCCAGGCCGAGGCCGAGCGCCGTCTGGCCGAAGAGCTCGCCGCCTCGAAGCTGAAGGATGAGGAATCGCGCGTCACCGCCGAAGCCGACATGCTGCGCCGCGAAGAGGAGGCCCGCCGCATGGCCGCCGAATTCGCCGCCATGCGCCAGCAGGAGGCCATCGATCGCCTGCCGCCGGCACCTGCGGTCGTGGAAGCGCCCGCCGCCGAAGCCCCGCTTGCGCCCGCCGTCCCAGCCGCAGCGGTGGTCGTACCTGCAGCCGCGCCCAAGGCCGGCGACCAGCCCGCCGAGGTGGCGCCGGAAGCGCCCGTCCAGCCTGCCGCCAGCGCCGCCCCCGCCGATCAAGCCGCGGTATCCAAGCAGCCGGCACATCCGACGCCGCCGGCCGCTCCGGCCGCGCCGATCGTGCCCGCCAAGCTCAGCGCCCTCGGGTCGAAGCTCGCCAGCCTCGCCAAGGCGACGCATGAGAAGGCCGACCACTCGATCAAGGCCAAGCCGGGCAGCATCGTCCAGGCCCCGGCCGCGACGCCGGGCATCGACCAGTCCCTGTCGCCCGAAGACCGCCGCCGCCTGATCCAGGCCAACATCCAGCGCAACCTGGAGATGGCCAAGCGTGTCCAGGCCGCCAAGTCGGCGGTGCGCCGCAAGCCCGGTTTCGCCGCCATCGACCGCACCAAGACGCCTGGCCCCAACCGCGGCCCGAACCGCCCTGGTGGCCCGCCCAAGCCGGGCGGCGCCGGCGGCCCGCCGCGCGGTCCGCGCCGCGACAGCAAGGATCACCGCACCGACGCCGAGATCGAACAGGCCGAGGGCAAGGCCGCGCGCCGCTTCCGCTCGACGCTGGAAGAGGAGGACGTCTCGGGCGTCACCGCCTTCTCGATCTCGCTGCCCTGCACCGTGCGCGAGTTCTCGGAAGGCTCCGGCATCAAGTCGTCGCTGGTCATCGCCAAGCTCTTCATGGCCGGGATGATGGCGAACATCAACTCGGTGCTCGACAAGGATTCCGTCGAGCTGCTCGCCGCCGAGTTCAAGAAGACCGTGACCGTGGTCGAGCAGACCGACGCGGAAGAGGCCGCCGAGGCCGAGCACGCCGAGGCCATCGCCGAAGACAAGGATGAGGACCTCGCGCCGCGTCCGCCCGTGGTCACCATCATGGGCCACGTCGACCACGGCAAGACCAGCCTGCTCGACGCCATCCGCAAGACCGACATCGCCAAGGGCGAGGCCGGCGGCATCACCCAGCACATCGGCGCCTACACCGTCACCGCGCCGAACGGCCAGGACGTCACCTTCATCGACACGCCCGGCCATGAGGCCTTCACGGACATGCGCGCGCGCGGGGCCCAGATCACCGACGTCGCGGTGATCGTGGTCGACGCGGTCGACGGCGTCATGCCGCAGACCCGCGAGGCGATCAACCACGCCAAGGCCGCCAACGTGTCGATCGTGGTGGCGATGAACAAGATCGACAAGCCGGAAGCCGGCGCGCCCGGCCAGAAGGACAAGATCCTGCGCCAGCTCGCGGAAGCCGGCCTGCAGGCCGAGGACTGGGGCGGCGAGATCGGCGTCATCGGCACCTCGGCCCTCACCGGCCAGGGCATCCCGGAGCTGCTCGAACGCCTCGCGCTCGAGACCGCCGTGAAAGAGCTGAAGGCCAACCACTTCGCCAAGGCCTCGGGCGTGGTCATCGAGGCCAAGCGCGACGAGGGCCAGGGCGTCACCGCGACGCTGCTGGTGCGCCGCGGCAGCCTCGCGATCGGCGACATCGTCCTCGCCGGCGTCGGCTACGGCCGCGTCCGCCTGATGGTCGACTGGAAGGGCGAACGCACCGACCTCGCCGGCCCGAGCCAGGCGGTCGAGGTCATCGGCCTCAACGAACTGCCCCGCGCCGGCGACAAGTTCCAGGTCCTGGAAGACCTCCAGGCCGCCGTGCAGGCCGCCGAGATCCGGCAGCAGAAGCTGCGCGAGAAGGAATTGCAGGCGCGTTCGCGCATCCCGACCTCGGCCACCGTGCTCGGCGACATCGCCGCGAGCAAGCGCAAGGAACTGCGCATCGTCATCAAGGCGGACACCTCGGGCTCGCTCGAAGTGCTGCTGAAGACCATCCACGATCTCGCCACCGACGACGTGCGGGTCAGCATCATCCACCAGGGCGTCGGCGGCATCACCGCCAGCGACATCAGCCTGGCGGAGGCCTCGAAGGCCCTGGTGCTCGGCTTCCATGTCATCGCCGACGGCAAGGCGCGCCGCCTCGCCGACGACAACGGCGTCGAGATCCGCTCCTACACCATCATCTACGAGCTGCTCGACGAGCTGCGCCTGGCCATGGCCGGCAAGCTCGATCCCGAGACGCGCGAGAACCTCATCGGCCACGCCGAGGTGCGCCAGACCTTCGTCATCACCAAGGTCGGCGTGGTCGCCGGCCTCTACATCACCGACGGCATCGTGCGGCGCGACGCCTTCATGCGCATCACCCGCGACAACAACATCCTCCATGTCGGCCAGGTCGGCAGCCTGCGCCGCTTCAAGGAGGACGTCAAAGAGGTGCGCACCGGCTTCGAATGCGGCCTGACGGTCGAGCGCTTCCAGGACATCAAGGTCGGCGACATCATGGAGTTCTACACCAAGGAGAAGGTGGCGCGCTCGCTCTGAGCCGCCGCCCCGCCCATGCCCGCCGGTGCATCCCGCAACAGCCACGGACCGTCGCGCAAGGCGCGCATGGAATCGCTGCTCAGACGCGAGATCGCCAGCACCCTCCAGGCGCTGACCGACGATCCCCGCCTGCGCGTGGTCACCATCACCCGGGTCGAGATGAGCGGCGACCTGCACGAGGCCAAGGCCTACTGGACCGCGCTGGGCACCCGCCCCGAACGCCGCCAGGCCGAGGCCGCCCTCGCCGCCGTGCGCGGCCGGATCCAGAGCGCCTACGCCAAGGCGGTGACCACCCGCCTGCTGCCCATCCTGTCCTTCGCCTACGACGAGAACGAGCAGAAGCGCACCGGCATGGACGAGCTCATCCGCCGCGCCCGCAGCACCGACCCCGACCACGGCACGGTGCCGACCCCGCCGGCGCCCGAGCCGAAACCGGAACCGCCGGTTGCGGGATAGCACGAGAAGCGTCCCGGATGTCTTCTCGCTGACCGGAAACGGCACGAATCCATGCGGATTGATGGGAAACCTGCCCCATGATCGCCATCCTCGGTACCGGCACCTTCGGCCTCGCCCTCGCTGCCACCGCGCTACGCCAGGAACCGGTGCTGCTCTGGGGGCGTGATCCCGGCAAGGTGGCGCAATTGGCGACGACGCGCCGGCATCCGGATCTCGGCACCACGGTGCTGCCCGGCGAGGTCGAACTCAGCAGCGATCCGGCCCGGCTGGCGGCGTGCGATCTGATCCTGTGGGCGGTGCCGACCCAGCACACGCGTCAGCTCGCGCGTTCGCTCGCGGGCGCGATCCCGGCGGACTGCGCGGTGGTGTCGCTCGCCAAGGGCATCGAGGAATCCACCGGCAAACGCGTGACCGAGATCCTCGCGGCGGAATTGCCCGGCCGACCGCTCGCCTGCCTGTCGGGGCCGTCGATCGCGTCCGAGATCGCGGCCGGCCTGCCCTGCGCCCTGGTCGCGGCGGGTGCAGAGAACGTGCTGCGCACGCTCATCGCGCGCGTGCACCAGCCGCGCCTGCGCCTCTACACCAGCGGCGATGTGATCGGGGTCGAACTCTGCGGTGCGCTGAAAAACGTGGTGGCGATCGCGGCCGGGGCCTGCGATGGCCTGGGCCTGGGCGACAATGCCAAGGCGGTGCTGATCGCGCGCGGCCTGGCCGAGATGCGCCGCCTCGGCCGCGCCCTGGGCTGCCAGGATGCGACCTTCGCCGGACTGGCCGGCATCGGCGACCTGATGACCACCTGCTACTCGGCGCACGGTCGCAATCGCGCCCTCGGCCTGCGCATCGCGAAGGGCGAAAGCCCTGCGGCGATCCTCGCCGGCCTGCATACCGTCGCCGAGGGCGCCTGGACCAGCCGCGCGGCGGTCACGCTCGCGGCGTCACTGGGCGTGGAAATGCCCATCGCCTCGCAGGTGGATTCTTTGCTCTGGCGCGCTACACCGGTCCATACCGCCATCCAATCCCTCCTTTCCCGCTCCCCCAAGGAAGAGAACGCATGAAACCGAACGGCTCCGCCAAGCTCGCCACCCTCACCATCGCCGTCGGCCTCGGGTCCTTCGGCGCCTTGTCCGCGATGGACAGCGAACAGGTCTTCGGGCCGAACGACGTGCGGTTCTCCAATGCGCTCGAGAACAAGCAGTACGATCGCGGCGTGATCCGCGTCGATGACGTGGTCGACCACGCCGCATTCTCCGCCCGCTACTACGGGCTCGGGGTGAAGCTGGACGGCTGGATGGCGCTGGGCCAGGACACCTCGGCCACCGACACCATCTCGCCCGGCGAGATCACCCAGTTCAAGGCGCGCGCCGACTACCTGCTCCAGATCGACTACCAGAAAGGCATGCCGCTCGCGCAGATCCTGCCCCACTTCGAGGTCGTCACCTACCCGGACCAGAGCACCTCGCTGGTCAAGAACCACCAGCGCTGGATCGGCGCCGACGGCTGGATCAATCCGCCGTTCGTCGGCTTCCAGGGCATCTGGTTCGGCGGCAACCTGGAATGGAACGCCTCCGACCAGTGGCTGGCGTTCACCGGTTCGTTCGGCGCCCGCGAACTGATCCAGTACGCCCCTTACGACTTCCAGCTCTTCCAGCTCATCAATTTCGGCAACGCCGCCTACAACCGCCAGTTCGGCGGCCTCGACGACAGCGCCGCCTCGACCATCGAGATCGGCGGCAAGGTCACCTATCCGCTCATCGCCCAGGAATGGTGGAGCTTCGTCAAGGTGTACGGCTACTACTGGCTCGATTCGCGCCAGCGCGACCTCAACAAAAAGTCCGGCGTCGACAGCGGCGGCATCGTGATGTCGGTCGGCGTGGAGTGGGTGATCGACAAGAAGCGCCTGCGCTGAACCATCGCCCTGCCAGGGCCTATGGACCCGCCCTTGCCCAGAAGGGCGTGCTGGCGGATCCTGGCGGTGATGGATCTGGTCGCCCGGCATGACGGGAAGGACAGCGGGGCTGGCCTTCCCGTTTCTGTTTCAGCTTTTGGGCGCTGCCGACGCTGCCCAAACCCCGCCAGGGCCTTTGGCCCTGGCGGGCGATGACGCTGGTGGCCTGATTCCCGATGGCTTGCCAGCGCAGGACGACCTGCCCGCTCAAGGGCGGCTGCGGCAAGGCGGCATCGCTTCTGGCCTTGCAGGCAGGATCAACCGGGGTGGTGGACAGCGCGGGATGCCGTCGTCCACTTCCGCCATGCGGGACGAGGACGCGATCCTGACGGCGCCGGATCGACAGCGCGCCCAGCGGGCGGCGCGGCGGGCGAACTGGTTCGGCGCGACGATCGGTTTCATCGTCGGCGGGCAGCTCATGCAGTTGTACGCCAACGACGTGCTGCACTGGGACGCGAAGCGGATCGCGGTGCTGCTCGCGCTCAGTCCGCTGGTGATCCTGTTGCGCTATCCGCTGCTGGGGGTCATCCAGCGGCTGGGCCGGGTGCGGATGCTGGAGATCACCGCGCTGGTCCGGCTGGCGGTGGTGCTGGTGCTGGTGGCTCTGCCCGCGGCATGGACGCCGGCGCCGCTGTTCATCGGGTTGATCCTGGTCTTCCAGGCGGCGTTGCAGTTGGGTCCCGGAGTCGTCTGGCAACCGCTGCTGCGCGACATCACCACCACGCACGAACGCGGGGCGTTCTTCGCGATGATGCGGTTCCAGTTCACCCTGATCACCGTGCTGGCCACCGCCGGGGCGGCGGCATTGGTGGGCGGCAGCATGTCGGAGTGGGTCTACAAGGCCTTCCTGGCGGCGGCGGCGTTGATGCTGCTCCACCACCTGCGTTGGGTCAGGCGCCTGCCGGACCCGGCGGTGCCGGTGCTGGAACAGGGTTCCTGGCGGCGTCTGCGCGAGGTGCTGTCGACGTCGCAACTGCTGCGCCGGCCGTTGGTGGTCTGCCTGCTGATGCAGGCGGCGGCGCTGCCGATCCTGGTGATCTACCTGCGCCAGGTGCTGGCGGTGCCGGCGTCGCTGGTGTCGCTGCTCATCCTCGCCCAGACCATCGGCACCGCCTTGGGATTCCTGATCTGGGGCAAGTTGTGCGATGCGATCGGCTTCCAGCCCATGTTGCTTGGCCTGCGCATCCTCGGGGTGGCGGTGGCGCCCGTGCTGCTGCTGGTTCCGCCGATGGGCGGGTTGGGCACGGGCGATCCGGCGTTCTGGATCGGTGGCGGGGCGCTGCTCACGTGGGGCTTCCTGACCGGCGCGGTCGAAAGCGGCGCCGGCATCGCCACCACCGCGCTGCAGCACCATCTGGTCGACCGCCGCGATGCCATGGAGGCGCTGGCGGTGCTCGCCCTGGCCGGTGCGCTCCTGGGGGCGGCGCTGGGCGGGATCTCGGGCTGGTGGGTGCAGGACCTCGCCCTGCCGGCCGGTTCCTGGACGGTGGCGGGATTCATCCATCTCGACTGGGGCAAGGTCTGGCTGTGCGGCCTCGGCCCGGCCCTGCTGCTGATCGCCGGCTGGCTCAGCCGCAGCCTGCCGAATGCGCGTTCCGGCACCGATGTCGGCGACTTCTTCGCGGGACTCACCCAGCATCCGGTGCGTTCGCTGGTCGAGCGGCAGAATCTCTACAGCGAGGATGAGAGCGAACGCCTGGAGCTCGCCCGGCTGCTCGGCCGCTGGCCGAATCCGCTCAACCTCGATCCGCTGCTGGTCCTGGCCGACGATCCGAGTTTCGACGTGCGGGTCGAGGCCATCCGCGCCCTGGCGCGCAGCGATTCCCGGCGCGTGGCCGAGGCGCTGCACGAACGGCTGAACGATCCGCAGGACCGCGCGATCTGGGAGCACGTCGCCTGGGCGCTGGGCGAATTGCGGCACGCCCCGGCGCGGGCCCGCCTGGAGGAGCTCGTCCAGTCGTGCGACCTGCCCACCGTGCGCGCGATGGCGGCGCGGGCGCTGGGTAAAATCGGCGATCCCGCCAGCGTCGCGGTGCTGGTGGCCGCGCTCGACCGGGAAGCGGTGGACCAGGTGCACGCCGCCGCCGGACGGGCGCTGCTCCGCCTTGGCGCGACCAGCCACGCCGAGGCGCTCTTCCAGGCGCTGGGGCGGCAGCAGATCCGCCATGAACGCTACGAACTGATGAGCGTCCTGTGCGAATGGCTGGGCCTGTCGTACCGCTGGCTGCTGCGCGCCGACAGCCGGCAGACGCCCTACGCCATGCTCGATCGGCATCTGTCCTGGCGTCCGGCCGAATGGTTGGCGGAACGGGCGGCGATCGTAGCGGCCTTCCAGGCTCGCGATCTCGCGACCATCCAGCGCCATACGGCAGCGGCCTTGGCGAATGGCTCGGCCGGACCGGTGGCCGAGGCCATGGGCCGGGTGCTGCGCACCATCACCGCCTGGGGGCCGATCGCCAATCTGGCGACGTATTGGCTGCTCCATCGTGGGGACGGACCAACCGCACGCGACTGAGCCGACGTCGGCTGGCTAGCCAGTCCAGCGGTGGAAGCCGGCGTCTTCGTAGTGGCGGTCGAAGGTGAACGCACGGGTGATGCGGGCGGCACGCATGAGGGCGAAGCTTTCGCAGTCGACCCAGCTCACGGACTGGTCCGCGAACTTGGTGAACAGCGCCAACGCCGCGCCGGCGACGCCGGGGTCGCTCCAGCGGATCGAGAATGAGGGACTGTCGAGGATCGCGCGCGCCACCGTGGCGGCGAAGGGGAAGCCGGCGCGGCGGCCGAGCAGGGTGAAGGTCTCGCCGAGCACGCCGCCGCTGGTCACCAGGCGCCAGCGGCCGGACGGCGGCGCGAGTTCAGCCCAGGCCGCCAGCGCGACGGCGTGATACTGGTCGTCGGCGTCGTAGCGGGCGATGAAGGCGCCGGTGTCGATGAACAGTTCCGCATGCGATCGGGCCATGCCGGTTCAGACCTGCTTCCTCGTGGCTGGAGCCGGTCGGACCGGGCCGTACAGCTCGTCGTCGTGGCGCTCGCTGAGATCGGTGCGCCCGCTATGGAAGACCTCGGTGGTGGTCCAGAACGGATCGGCGTCGGCGCGGTAGGCGCTGGCGGCCTCGCGCAGCAGCGATTGCCGCACGAGTTCCCCGAGTGAGATCCCCCGCCGCCGGGCCGTCTCGGCCGCCTGGCGTTGCAGCTCGGGCGGCAGCATGAGGGACGTGCGTTGCATAACTATCATATATAAGCATCACCAGGGTGGGCAAGCGGGAGTAATCGCGTATCCAAACCAGCTTGAGACCGAGACGGCGTGGGATGGGGCGGCGGGAGTCTCGACGGGAATGTGGTTTACCCGCCCGGATCGGGGGCTAGACCTCCGCCCGTGCTGCCCCCAGACCGAGAACTTGCCGCCATGGGTCCGTTCGTCGAATCGCTCGACCCGCAGCAGCGCGCATACCTGCATGACCTCCTGATCCGCAGTCTGGTCAGCGGACGCCAGGGCATCCACACGCCGCTGTCGGAACTCGATCTGCGCCCGCTGCGCGAACTCCTGGCGCACCTGCGCAACCTGGCGGTCAATGACGAGGGCAGCGACATCCGCCCGTTCTTCATCCGCGTCTTCGGTCCCGGCGTCGCCCTGGCCCGGGTCAGCCCGCGCATCCTGAACTGGCGCGGCATCTTCGAGACCCAGGCCCACATCTGGGTCGCGGAACTCGGCATCACGCAGCTGACGGTCGAACTCAGCCGCCTGAAGGACGTGAACGCGACCCTGATCGCCTGGCTGACCACCCTCGCCCAGCATCTCGCCAGCAAGCAGGTCACCCTGCGCGGCGCCCCCAAGACGATCCACGCCGCGATCAAGGCGCAGGATCTGGGTCAGATCCTGCTGATCGAAGGCGAGACCGCACCGGCGGCGCCGGTCGACGGGCAAGGCACGCCGGCGGTCTGACTCCACCGTTCAGTCCGGGCAGTTCAATCCGGACAGATCAATCCGCGTAGGTGAACCGGATCTCCTGCACCACATCAGGATGCAGGCTGAGCGCCACCGGGCAGGTGTGGGCGGCGCGTTCGAGCTTGGCGCGGTAGTCGGCGGCCAGGCCCTTGGGCATGGACACCGCGACCACGATGCGGGCGATGCGACGCGGCGGCTGCGCCGTCATGTGCTTCTCGATGCTCACGCTCAACCCATCCAGGCCGACCCCATCGCGCTTCGCCACGATTCCCATGACCGTGGTCAGGCAGGCGCCGAGGGCGGTGGCGACGAGATCCGTCGGCGAAAACGACTCCCCCCGCCCGTTGTTGTCGACCGGCGCATCGGTGGTGAGCGCGACCTTGCTCGGGCCATGGACGGCCTCGCAACGCAGATCGCCACGGTAGGTGAGGGAGATGGGTACCATGCCCCCACCCTACGCCACACCCGCCGATGGGAATACGCTCACGCCCCAATCCTTGCCCCGAGCCCCGGAAACGTCAGCAGGCAGCGCAGCGCCCCCCGCCCATGTGGGCAACCGGCTGACCAACGGAAGGACGCGGTGTTTCGCCCTTCCGGGCAATCCGGGTCCAGGGCAGGGCCCTGGTGGGGCGTGGCGGGGTGAAACCCCGCTGAAAAAAGCAAAGTGGCACGGGGACTGCGTTAACAGATCGGATCCTCCCCCATCCCGGGCCGGATGCTGCGGACCGCGACAACGCGCGTCGACGGCGGCGACAAGCGCCCAGGGATCGGGCCGGATTCGCTTCTTCTCTCATAAACCATGGTGGACCAATGCTTTCCTTCGACCGCTACCACCAGCTGCTGGAGCAGACCCCGGTCTTCCGGGCGTCGGGCGTGGTGCTGCGGGTGGTGGGGCTGGCGGTGGTCGCCTCGGGACCGGGCCTGCCGTTGGGCGATACCTGCACCATCCAGACCCAGGCGGGCGAGCGCACGGCGGTGGTCACCGGCTTCCGCGAGGGCGAGGTCATCCTGCAGCCGCTGGGCCGTCTCGATGGCGTACGGCCGGGCGACCAGGTGGTCGCCTGCGGCGGGCCGATCGCGGTGCCGGTCGGGCCGGGGCTGATCGGCCGGGTGGTCGATGGCGTCGGCCGGCCGCTCGATGGGCGCGGGCCGGTGCTCGGCGCTTCGCGTCGGGCCATCCAGGGCGAACCGCCGGAGGCGTTGGCGCGCGCACCGATCAGCCAGATCCTGGAGACCGGCCTGAAATCCGTCGATACCCTGTTCACCGTCGGCAAGGGCCAGCGCATGGGCATCTTCGCCGGTTCCGGAGTGGGCAAGTCGACCCTGATGGGCGAGATGGCCAAGCATGCGCGCGCCGACGTGAACGTGATCGCCCTGGTCGGCGAACGCGGGCGCGAGGTCGGCGAGTTCATCACCAAGGCGCTCGGGCCGGAGGGCGCCGGGCGCAGCGTGGTTATCGCCGCGACCAGCGACCGCCCGGCCGTCGAACGGTTGTCGGCGGCCTACGCCGCGCACGCCGTGGCCGAGCATTTCCGCGATGCCGGGCTGGATGTCCTGCTGATGATGGATTCGCTCACCCGGCTCTGCCATGCCCAGCGCGAGATCGGCCTCGCGGCCGGCGAACCGCCGGTGACGCGCGGCTATCCACCCAGCGCCTTCGCCATCCTGCCACGCCTGCTGGAGCGCTCCGGCATGGGCGCCGTCGATCCCGCGAGCGGCCGGGCCGGATCGATCACCGCGTTCTACACCGTGCTGACCGATACCGATGAGGAGAACGACCCGGTCGCCGACGCGGTGCGCGCGATCCTGGACGGGCATCTCTTCCTGTCGCGCAAGCTCGCCGGGCAGGCGATCTACCCGTCGATCGATCCGACCCTGTCGGTGAGCCGCCTGCTCGTCGACCTCGTCCCGACCCCGGAATACCGCCTGGCCCTGCGCACGCGCGAGCTGTGGAGCGAGTTCGAGCGGGTGCGCGACCTGGTCGAGGTCGGGGCCTACCGCAAGGGCACCGATGCCAGGCTGGATCGCGCCATCGCGGCCTATCCGCGCATCCAGGACTTCATCCGCCAGGACATTGGCGCGCGGTTTGCGCGTACGGCAGCAGTGGACCTCCTTCGCACCGCCATCGGCGAACCCGCCTGATCGGAGCCGTCATGGGCAAACCCCGCTTCGAAGCCCTGCATGCCATGCTCGTGCGCAACGAGGACGCGATCAAACGCACCCTCGGCCAGCTCGAAAGCCTGCGCCGGGAGCTGGATTCCAGCATCGCTGCGGCGGAAAAGGCCGCCATCGACGCCGGCGCCAGCGCCCTCGGCACCGACCTGCGCGACCAGTACACGCGCTACTGGCGCGCCAAGGCGGAAGAGGTGCGTCAGCTCCGCGAACGCCTCGGCGTGGTCGACCGCGACATCGACTCGACCCGCACCGCCCTGGGCGAGGCGCACCGCCAGACCTTGGCGATCAGCGAATTGCGCCAGCGCGACCAGGATCTGACCACCCGGCGCGAGCAGCGCCTGGAGGCGCGGCTCATGGATGAATTCGGCCTGCGCCAGCAGGGCGCGAGCCTGGCGACCGCATGAACGGCTTCATCCGCACCCTCATCTACGGCCTGGCCGCGATCGCCGTCGTGCTGCTCGCGGGCGGGGTCACCATGCTCGCGGTCATGCGCGGCAACGGCACCATCTCGCCGGAGAAGGTCCGCAGCCTGGTGCTCTCGCCCGAGGAGCTCGCCTGGCTCGAAGCCATGAAGCAGCGCAAGGACGAACCGGCCGAGAGCCGCGGCCATGGCTCGGCGGGAGGCCACGGCGACGCCGGCGTCGACCGTCCGGCCGACGAGGAGGCGCTGCTCACCCACATCGCCGAACTCGCGAACGCCTCGCGTGCGACCCAGTTCGTGGCGGAACTCAAGCGCACCCGCCAGTCGCTCGACGAGAACCGCATCCTCCTCGACCGCCAGGCGTCCGAGGTGCAGCAGGCCCGCGCCGAGCTGATCCGCCTGCAGGCGCGCCTGCTGGAGCGCGAGCAGGCCCTGGCCGAGCGCGAAAAGGCGCTCAGCGCTGAACAGGCCCGCTGGGCCGGGATCCAGGCCGACGCGCAGGCGAAGGTGAATGTCCTCGGCGAGGCCGAACGCGCCCGCCTGCGCGACCAGGCGAAGCTCTTCGAGCAGATGAAGGACAATGCCTGGCTGACCCTGCGCCGGATGGAACCGCGCGAGATCGCCGGCTATCTCGCGGTGATGGACGGCAAGAAGGCCGCCCGCCTGCTGGTGATCGCGGCCCAGGACGCGGAATCGCCCGGCATCGCCCTCGCCATCCACCGCGAACTCATGCGCGTCGATCTCAAGAGCAAGGGCAGCGACACCATCCAGTTCATGGCCCAGCTCTACGCCTTCATGCCGGCCGAGCAGGTCATGGGGTATCTGGCCACCGCGACCGCGCAGGAGATCGCCGATGTGCTCACCGCGATGGGCCAGGGCGGCGGGCAGCTGAAGAAGCGCGCCGAGATCCTCGAACGCCTGCGCACCAGCGACCCCAAGCGCGAGCTGGAGGTCGAACGCATCCTGGCCGCCGACAAGCCGGTCGCCGCGCTCAATCCGCAACCCGCCGTGGCCCCTGGCGCCGGGTCGAAGTAGACTGCACCAGAGGTACCACCCATGTCGGACACCGCAAAAGAAGAGAAGAAGGACGACAAGAAGGACAAGGCCAAGCCGGCCGAGTCGGCTGCCGCTGCCGGCGGTGGCGGCATCAAGGCCCTGGCCGGGCCGATCCTCGCCGGGGTGGTGCTGATCGGTGTCGGCGTCGGCCTGGGCATGTGGATCCCGGGACTCATCATCGCCAAGCCCGTCCCGGTCGATGCGCCGGCGGGCGACGGTCATGGCGATGCCCACGGTGCAGAGGCCAAGCACGGCAAGGATCCCAAGGCCGGACATGGCGAGACCCTGCTGCATTCCACTGGCGAGCTCATGCTCGACGACCTCAAGAGCAACGTCACCGGCCAGGGCGGCCGCAAGTACGTGGTGATGAAATGCAGCATGCGCATCGCCAGCGACGTCCTGAAGAAGTTCATGGGTGGCGGCGGCGGCGGCCACGGCGGCGGCAGCGGCGACGCGGGCGGCGAGGTCAAGCGCATCCTCCAGGCGTCGATCGAAGAGCACCTCAAGACCTACCAGCTCGAAGAGCTCAGCTCGAACACGATCTACAAGCAGCTCGAGAAGGGCTTCACCGAGATCGTCGAGCGGCACCTGCGCGAGCTGTTCCCGGATCTCCCCAAGGACAAGCGCATCGTGCACAAGGTCACCATCAACGGCCTGCTGGTGCAGTGAGGACCCCATGGCCGACGAAGTCCTCTCCGCCGAAGAGCTCGACGCGCTGCTGTCCACCGTCAGCGACGCCAGCGCCGGCAAGCGCAAGAAGGAGAAGCACGTCGTCGAGTACGACTTCGTGCGCCCGAACAAGCTCTCCGGCGAGCAGCTGCGCGCCCTCCAGCGCATGCACGAGTCGATCGCCCAGAGCATGACCATGGTGCTCAGCACCTACCTGCGCATCAACCTCGAGGTCAACATCGTCTCGCTCGGCGAGCTCACCTTCGAGGTCTTCCGCAACTCGCTGCCCAACCCGACGGTGATCAACGTCCTGTCCGTGGCGCCGCTGCCCGAGCGCGGCCTGTGCACGGTCGACATGAAGCTCGCGTTCAGCCTCATCGACCGCATGCTCGGCGGCCCGGGCAAGCCGCTCGAAAAGGTGCGCGCCCTGACCACCATCGAGCAGAGCCTGCTCGACAACGTGGTGCGCCGGGGCATGGACCGCTTCGCGCACGGCTGGTCCGAACTCGTGGAGTTCAAACCGGAAGTCGAGGCGCGCGAGATGGATCCGCAGTTCGTCCAGGTCATCCCGAGTTCGGAAATGGTGCTGGTGTCGACGTTCTCGGTCAGCGCCCCGGGCGAGATCGAACCGGGCGAGATCTGCTTCTGCCTGCCATTCATCAGCCTCGAATCGATCATGGCCCGTCTGGGCAACCAGTTCCGCTTCGCCGCGATGAAGCGCGACCAGACCCCGGAGCAGCGCAAGAACATCAGCCGTGTCGTCAAGCACACCACGCTGCCGTTCCGGGTCGAACTCGGCAACGCCAAGGTCACCCTGGCCGACATCATGGCGATGAAGGCCGGCGATGTGATCGTGCTCGACCAGCGCTCCGACGCGCCGGCCACCGCCTTCGTCGACAACCGCCTGCGCTGCTCCGGCAGGGCCGGGCGCATCGGCAAGCACACGGCGCTGCTGGTGCAGCAGGTGTTCCCGGCCGGCAAGACCCCGAAGGACAAGGACTGAACCATGGCTGACGAGAAACCGCCCGAAAACGCCGAGGCCGGGGTGAAGCCGGCGGTGCTGCCCGACCTGTCCGGCGCCGGCGACGTGCCGCCCGCGAAGCCCAGCCTGGAACTGGTGCGCGACATCGAGGTCGTGCTGACGGTCGAACTCGGCCGCACCGAGATGCTGGTGCAGGACATCATGGAGCTGACGCCTGGCAAAGTGCTCGAACTCGACCGCCTCGCCGGCGAACCGCTCGACATCCTGGTCAACGGCAAGCTGCTCGCGCGCGGCGAGGTGGTGGTGGTCGACGAGAACTTCGGCGTCCGCATCACTTCGATCCTCGACCCGGACCAGCGCCAGGCGGCCGTCAGCAGCGAGGCCGCGGCGGCGACCGCTGCCGCGTCATCAGGGGCGGATCCGCGCAAAAACTGAGGATTCACCAACAGGTTGACGAACCCAGGTACGGTTATGGTGGCCGCGAGAGATTGATCTCCAGGTAACCACCGGAAATTCGTGCGGGCCGAGGCCCGCCGATCCAGGTTCTATCAGTCAACCTGTTGGTGAATCCTGAATAATCCTGGGAATCGCCATGACGCCCCGCCTGCCGCGCTGGTCGTCAGTCGCGGCAGCGGTGCGCGACCTGGCCATGGCGAGGAACCTGAGGACGTTCCGTCACCCGCGCCGCGTCCCTGACCGTTCCGGTGGTGGCGTCAGAGATCCCTGCCCGGTGACTTGCCTGTCGGAACGACAGCGGGCATCGGCGCCGGGGCGAGCGTGGCGGAGACATCGACCGGCACGTCGAGATCCTTCACCTCGCTGACGTAGGTCGCCTCGACGCTGGCGATCGCGGGGGCGGCAGCGCCGGCGAAGGAATACAGATGCTGGACGTGGCCGGTGGCCTGCTGCACGGACAGGTTCTGGAAGTAGTCCGCCACGATCGGCTTGCCGGCGGCGTCGAGGAACCTCATGGAGCGCACCGCGTCCTCGTTCGTGACGCCATCGATGGCGAGCGTCCAGGCGGCATCATCGGGATCCTGCTTGCCGAAACTGGCCACCACCAGCGTCGCCGGGCCGATGCGGATGGGCGTGCGCGGTGCGAGCGCCGGCAGGGCGAGACGCTCCTGGCGCTCGCCGCCGCCAATCCGCAGGCGCAGGTGGCCGACCACCCGCACCGCCGCCGCGCCGGGCACCGGCAGGCCCGGACCATGGACCTCGTAGAGGGCCGCGGTGGGTGTCGGAGAGGGTTGCGACGGAGGCAGGCGCGGCGTGTCCTGATCGACCGGCACCGGACTGCGGGTGAGATCGGTGCCCCGGTCGTCGGCCAGGCGGTCGATCCGGCTTGCCCGCCGGTCGAGGCCCAGGATGACGCCCTCGGTGATGCTGACCCGCAGCGCGACCCGCGTGCCCGGCATCGACGCGAACGGTACCGCTTCGGCCGGACTTGCGGGATGCTGGGCGACGCACAGGCCGACTGCTGCGACGGTCGGCGGTTCGGCCGCAAACAGGACGCCACCAGCCAGGGTCGGAAGGATGTGGCGGAGCAGGACGGGTCGGAAGGGCATGGTCGGCTTTCCTGGTTTTCCTGGTTTTCCGGGTTTTCCGGGGTGCTAGTCGGATGTGCTGGTCGGCACGTCTAGGACATGGCGGTCGGCCATCGATGCAAGTCGCCAGTCCGAAGGGCGGAAAGACCCGGTGGATGGCCGGAATACAAATCGCAAATCATTGTCTATAATAGACTTGATTGAAATTCCAGTGCGGATGACTCGTCTGATCAGGGTGGAGTGTTTTGCACACTGTCTCATACCAATCCACTTTCAAAGGCATAATAACCAGCATGCTGGCCGCCGGAGAT
>CAZZJC010000019.1:0-83733 GCA_964654285.1 uncultured Candidatus Kuenenia sp. | reverse complement strand
GCTTGATGCCACACGGACGATTCAGGAATAACGGGCCTAACTGAATGCCATTGCCCGGACGTCCTGGGGCCCGACCGCATGAAAGAGCCAAGCCATGCCCCAGGGCAACGACTACGGCGATCTGCTTCCCGCCTGGAAAATCACCCTCATCAACCAGCGCGCCCTGCGGCGCGGCATTCCCCCGGAACAACTCGCCGAGGTGCAGCAGGAGGTCGTCCTGGCGGTGCTCGAGTACCGGCACGACCCCGCCAAGGGCGGGTGCGAGCACACCGCGCTGAATGTCCTCATCGACCGGCAGATCAGCATGTTCCAGCGCAGCCATGCGCGCCGGCTCAAGCTCCAGGACCGCTACTGCGCCAAGAACGACATCACCACCGAGGAAAAGGCCGTCCCCGGTGAGACCCATCTGGTCGATCTACGCCTGGACGTGCAGGAATGCCTGGCCCGCATGCCCACGCTGGATCAGCAGGTGGCAGCCGGTCTGGCAAACGACGAAGTCGTCACGGCCATGATCAAACGCCTGGGTATCTCGCGCTACGAGTTCGACCGCACCGTCGAGCGGATCCGCAAAGCGCTCAAGGCTGCCGGCCTGCACGCCTGGGTGACGCAATGAACCGGCGCGAGCAGCAGACCGAGGTGGTGAAGGCCGGCGCGAACACCGTGCTCACCGAGGTCGCCGCCCTCGTCGGCCTTGGCATGCAGCGGCTGCTCGCCAAGGAGCGGCGCCGGCGAGACATAGATCGTTCTCAGACTTGCATCCCAGAGACGACGGGGATTGGTGCCCAGCAGAGAACCCGCCGCGGAGAACGTCATGCCTGAGCCCACCATCCTCGCCCGCATCACCGCCCTGAACGATCTCGATCGCGATGGGCTTGGCCGCCAATGGCGCGCGTTGTTCGCCGCCGATCCACCCGGCTACGGCCCGGCCATGATGCGCAAACGCCTGGCGTACCGCATCCAAGAACTCGCTTATGGCGGGCTGCCACAGGCGACCATCGCCCGGCTGCAGGCCATCCATGCGCGCCGCCGCGAGCCGAATCCGTCCGCCCGGCTGGCCAAGGATCTGCCTGCCGCCGGCACCGTGCTCATCCGGGAACATGCCGGCGTGAAGCATGAAGTCCGCATCGTGCGGGACGGCTTCGAATACGGCGGCAAGACCTGGAAGAGCCTGTCCCAGATCGCCCGCACCATCACCGGGGTGAGCTGGAACGGGCCAAAATTCTTCGGCCTGCGTCAGCAGCGCGTGGCCACCAAGGCAGGATGACACCATGAAAACCACACCGCCCACGCGCACCGTCCGCTGCGCCATCTACACCCGCAAGAGCACCGAGGAGGGTCTCGACCAGGCGTTCAACTCGCTCGACGCCCAGCGCGAATCCGCCCAGGCCTACATCGCCAGCCAGAAGCATGACGGCTGGGTCGCGCTCCCCACGTCCTACGACGACGGCGGGTTCTCGGGTGGCACCCTGGAACGACCGGCCCTGACGCGGCTGATGGAGGACGTGAAAGCACGCAAGCTCGACTGCGTCGTGGTCTACAAGGTCGACCGCCTATCACGCAGCCTGTTCGACTTCGCCAAGATCGTCGAGGTCTTCGATGCCGCCGGGGTGTCGTTCGTGTCGGTGACGCAGCAGTTCAACACCACGACCTCGATGGGCCGGCTGACCCTGAACATCCTGCTATCGTTCGCCCAGTTCGAGCGCGAGGTCATCGGCGAACGCATCCGCGACAAGATGTCCGCCAGCCGCAAGAAAGGGAAATGGGTCGGCGGCCGGCCGCCGCTGGGCTACGACGTCGACTACCAGGCCCGGAAGTTGGTGGTGAACCCAGCGGAAGCCGCCCTGGTCCGCCGTATCTTCACCCGGTTCGTCCAACTCCGCTCCGGCACGGCGGTGGTGAACGAACTCAAGGCCGACAGCCAGACCAGCAAGACGTGGACGACCAAGTCCGGCAAGGTGCACCAGGGCACGCCGTTCGATCGCGGATTCCTCTACAAATTGCTGACCAATCGCGTGTACCTGGGGCAGGTCAGCTACCAGGGCTCGATCTACCAAGGCGAGCACGACGGCATCGTGCCCCTTCCGCTGTGGAAGGAGGTTCACGCCATCCTGGCCGAGCACCCGATCTCGCGGGCGAATCGCAGTCGGGCCAAGAGCGTCGGTCTACTGGCCGGACTGGTTCGCTGCCACCACTGCGGCCGGACGATGTCCGAGAGCCAGGGCACCGGCCGCCTGGGACATCGCTACCGCTACTACCGCTGCCAAGGGTCGCAGAAGCACGGCGCCGACGCCTGCCCGCTGTCGAGTCTGAACGCGGTCGAACTTGAGACCGTGGTCGTGCAGCACCTCCGCCACGTCCTGGCCTCACCCGAGGTGCTCGCCCGCATCGGCACGCAGATCGAACCGGCCAAAGGCGAGGTCAGTCACCCGCAGGCCCTCTCCTGCATGCAGCGCATCGACGCGGTGTGGAACGAGCTGTTTCCGCCCGAACGCAATCGCATTGCCATGCTGCTCATCGACCAGGTGGTGGTCGCCCTCGACCGGGTTGTCATGCGCCTGAAATGCCGTGGATTCGAGCACCTCGCCCGCGAAATCGGCGACGGCAGCGCTGCCTTCCCTGAAGAGGGCGTCGCCGAGATCACGCTTGCCGTCCAGGCTCGGCGCCGGTGCGGTCGGACCAGTCTGATCCGCCCGGTGGACCCGGCTGCGGCCAAGCCGACGACCGACACCCCGCCGCCCACCGCCGAAGACGAGAGTGGAGACGAGCTGATCCAGGCACTGGCGCGGGCCTTCGTCTGGCAGCGCGAGTTGGATGCCGGCGAGATCGCCAGTGTCACTGCCCTGGCCGAACGCGAAAAATGCCACGAATCCTATATCCGGCGGCAGCTTCAGCTTACCCTGCTCGCGCCCGACGTGATCGGCAAGATCCTCGACGGCAGCCATCCGTGGGCGATTTCGGTGAATCAGATCACCAAACAGGACATTCCGGTGGTGTGGGGGGAGCAGGTGGGGTGGTTGGAGGCGTCGTAATTGGTGAGCCGCAGATTCAAGAGCTATCCGTATCGATTTTCCTTACGACCCCATATTGGCTCTGGATCCTCAGATCCGGGGTAGAACCTGGTCGCATGCCCGACGCCCTCCAGGTCCTTGCCGATGCCATCGCCACTGGCGCGGCCACCTCCGATACCGCTATGCTGGCCGCCATGCGCGGCATTTTCGGCGAGCGCTACCACAAGCGCTCGGCGTCACACCTGGATAACGATCGGCCGCCGTTCATCCGCAATGCCTACGGCAAGGGCGGCGGCGAGACCGATCACGTCGCCTATGCCGGGTTCATCAATCCGGAGAACCCGCCCAGCGGGCCCTACGGCGGCACCAGCCTGGTGTGGTTTCCGCGTGAGGAAGGCTGCCTGATCGACTTCGGGATCGGAACCCGTGGGCTCAGCCCCGACGAAGGCATCCTCACCCGGCCGGGTCATCGCCGGCGCATCGCCAGCCTGCGCCGCTATCTGGTGGCAAAGGGCATTTCCATCGCTTGGGCGCGCCAGGATCCTGCCACCATCGGCGTGCCGGTGCCGGACCTGATCACCAAGCAGCTGCCGGCCTGGGAACCGGTGTTCAAGCGCTACAGCAACGAGCTCTACTGCTTGGCCGTGGTCCCGAAGGACAACCCGGCCCAGGCGCGGCTGGTGGTGCAGGCCTTCCTTGACCTGTACGCCTACGAACGCGGCTGGGATGTCCTGAAGAGCGCCCAGGACGAGTTCCGCGGCTTCATCGCCAGCCTCAACGCCATGTGGCTGTCCACGCCCAGCGCGGAAGAGATCGCCATCCTGCTGGACCAACGCCGCTTCGTCGTCCTCGAAGGGCCGCCCGGCACCGGCAAGTCGCGGGTGGCCGAGCAGATCCTGCGCGAGCGCTACGCCGACAACGGCCTTATCACCCAGTTCCACCCGTCGACGACCTACGAGGACTTCGTCGCCGGCCTGTCGCCGGATGTGACCAACGCCAACCTGCGCTTCACCGCCCGCAAAGGCCACCTACTGGAGGCCGCCGCCAAGGCAGTCGATCGTCCGGCCCTGCTGGTGGTGGACGAGATCAACCGCGCCGACCTCGGCCGCGTGCTGGGGGAGGCCATCTACCTCTTCGAGGCCGAATCCGGGGCGCCGCGCTCGGTGCGCCTGCCGCACGCCATCGACGGGGCGCAGACCTTCACCCTGCCGGCCAACCTGCGGGTGCTGGCGACCATGAACACCGCCGACCGCAGCGTGGCGCGCATGGATCTGGCCATCCGCCGCCGCTTCGCCTTCATCACCATGATGCCCGACCGGGCCGTGGTGCAGGAGCACAGCACGCCCACAGGCCTGGCCCTGTTCGACGCCCTCTGCGATGTCTTCCTGGAGTTCGCACCCGACGATGCCCTGGCCCTGCTGCCGGGTCATTCCTACTTCCTGGTGCGGGATGGCGACGAAACGGCGCTGCGCACCCGCCTGCGCTACGAACTGCTGCCGCTGATCGATGACTACCTGCGCGAGGGTTACCTGGGCCCGGCCACCGCCGCCCTGCACGCCGTGCGCAATCGCATCGCCGACGCCGCCGCCTGACCATGCCCGCGGCCCGCGCACCGCATCGTCGTGCCGCCGCCGCGCGCGGGCGTCCCCCGCGTGCCGCCGTGCACCTGGGCGAGACGCCCCATTCCCATACCCTGTTGCACGGCGTGGACTGCGGCGCGCCCATCGTCGTCGATCCGACGCCCTACATCGCCGCCGGGCGCGATCCCGGCTGGGGGCCGCACCTCGATGGATTCCTGGGCCGCAATCGGCAGGGCCTGCAGGCACTGGGTCTGGAGCCGCGCATCGTCGCCGGGCGCGATGGTGTGAGGATGGAACTGCAGCCCGGCCTGCGTGCCGGGGCCATCCCGCTGCATTCGGCGGTCACCGGCCAGGTAGCCGGCGGCGTGGTCATCAGCCCGCGCTTCGGCTGGCCGGGCGTCGGCCGCGTGCTGTCAGTCACCGGCTGGGGCAGCGGCCCTGAATTCTTGAACCTGCCCCTGGTGCCCGGCAGCGGGCGCGAGGTGCCACCCTGGGTCCTGGCCGGTCCGGTGCTACGCCGCCTGGCTGATTTGCTCGCCCACCTGCGCCCCGGCTACCGCGAGCGCTGCGAGGTGCGCAGCCATCCCCGCGGCCAGATCCAGTGGCCAACCTACCTGACCCGGCAGTTGCCCACCGGCCGCTGGCACAATCTGCCCTGCCGCTTCAGCGAACTCGACACCGATTCCCGCCTGCGCCAAGCCATCCGCTGGACGCTCGAACGCCTACGCGGCGACCTCGGCGCCACCGGCGGTGCCGATCCCGTCGCCCTGTCGCTGATCGCCCAGGTCGTCCATCTATTGGAGCACGTGATCGACGTGCCCGCCCGCCGGCCCCAACGTGGCGAGCTGGACCGCGACCTGGGCGGCGGCCCCCTGGCCTCAGTGGCTCTGCGCGAGGGCCTGCGTGCCATGGGCTGGATCGTCGATGAGCGCGGCCTGGGCGGCGGGCGCACCTCCGACGGCCTGGCCTGGACCCTGCCGTTGGAGGTGCTGTGGGAGCGCTACGTCGAGGGCCTGGTGCGCGACGAGGCAGCGCGCACCGGCGGCCGCGTCCGCGTCGGCCGCCTGGGTGAGACCACCATCCCGCTGGCCTGGAGCGATCCCAGCCACCGCGCCCTGGGCCATCTGGTGCCGGACTTCGTCATCCACCGGGCAGACAGCATCGAGATCGTCGATGCCAAGTACAAATCGCACTTGGCAGACCTGGATGCCACGCGCTGGTCGGCCCTGGCCGAGGAGGTGCAGGCGGCGATGCGGGCAGATGTGCATCAGGTGTTGGCGTATGCGGCGACGGTCGGGCAGGCGCGGCGGGTGGAGGCAATGTTGATCTATCCGGTGTCGGAAGGATTGTTTGTAGAGCTCGAGTCTCGGCAGCGTGCCGAAATCAAGGCTAAGATTCCGGCTGGCCAAATGGAGCTGACCCTGTGCCTGCGGGTGCAAATGTTTGGGAGATTATCCAGCGTGACCTGATTCGAATTGTTGCCTGGCTGCATTTTTCCTGATCTCGTCCTGAACGACGGGATCA
Source organism: uncultured Candidatus Kuenenia sp. (assembly GCA_964654285.1). Lineage (GTDB taxonomy): Bacteria > Planctomycetota > UBA11346 > UBA11346 > UBA11346 > BJHQ01. The sequence goes on along the minus strand of CAZZJC010000019.1, from coordinate 77,621 downwards.
TATGCAGAGAGGTAACTCTTTCTTAATTCGCCATGAGCGAACTGAAGGAATGATCTGATGACACGACATCCCGGGGTATTTTTTACACAGTTTTCTCCAGAATATACTCTTATGCCATTTTCAATGGAGTTAATGATCCCCTCGCGTGTATCGTTGCGCATGGATAAAATAAATTCTATCCAATGCCTCCAATTTGTACTAATTTCGTTTTTAGATCGCTTCGCTATTGAATAGGCCCAATCAATCTTTCTGGCCTTTCTCAACTCTTCGTCCGAAGACGAAATTATTTGAACTTGCCATTCACCCAAGTCGTCCCCAGTTGGCTCTCTTAAGCAAGTTATGGCAAGTGAATAGTCTAAGTTATCGTAGTACGGATGCGGAACTGGATGCTGAGAGAGAATGTCCTTGCTGCCTTTATAGGTCTGATTGCATTCATGACAGGCCGGTATTAAATTGCCCGTATTCACTGACGCCATTGGGTAATGTTCTTGACTTAGATAGTGATCCATATCCGCTCTAACTCGACCACGTGGATTAGGCAGAGAAAGAAGTCCACAAATTCTACACACCCTGCCATTTAGAGCTACATATTTTTCATACCACTGATGCGTTGGACTTTTTTGTAGTCTAGAATTCTCTTTAAAAACGGAATATTCAAGTGCCCCAGGATAAAGCCATTTAAAAAACTCTGAAAGTGCGTCCCATGGTGGTTCGTTCCAGCGAACCGATTTGATCAGCTCTGCCGTTGTTGGATCCCTGCACACCATCGATAAATTGGAGAAGGCGGTGATTACTGATTTAATGCGATTTCGAGTGGCCTGTTCCACTGAGGTGTCTTGAATTTTTTCGATAACCGACAGGATTTTTTCCAGTAGTTTACAGCTGTCTTTTTCTATTGTCGGAATGAACCATTCGGGGAAAGAGGATTTTCTAATCGACTCTCCATCGCACGCCCTGGTCAGCATTGCACTGATAATGCCGTCGAGTTTGTCAATCTTGTGTGCGGCAGGAAGTATATGGACTGGCATATTATCACTTCTTCGAAAGATCTATGTGGGCCTGGTAAAGCTTGATCTTCTCAGGCGATTCAGCCACCTCCAATATCTTAGCGTTTACTTCGCTGATGTTCCCCGAAATCAGCGCATCGTTGATTTTTTCCTTTACCAACCTGTCAATTGTTGTGTCCATATCAAATAGTTTCCGGAGAATCAATTCGAACGGAGCTCCGTAGGTCTCAAAATCTCTCACCGGTAAGCATTCAATGGAGTTCGCATTGCGCTTAAATCGAATGACCTTGTCGCTTTTTACCCCGGAAACAATAAAAGGGCTGTGTGTGGTTATGATGTAGCTGTGCCGTTCTGAGTGCGGAAGCGACGAGAGAATTTTATTGAAGCGATGTCGCCATTCAGGGTTAAAATGACTTTCCGGCTCATCGAAAACAAATAGAGATGCACCGTCAGAAAACAGCGCAACGGTGCCAAATACTTGAACAAATTGATGCTCGCCGTCGCTCAATCCCGAGTAATCCATTTCCTTTTTCAATCCGCTGACCGCTAACTTTAAATTCGATATATCGAATGCCCTATCCTTAGGACGAATGGTTGGGGCGCGATCAAGGGCACCCGCCGTGATGTCGTCTTTTAAGTATATCTTGCGCTGTTCGCCATCAAGGGCGAGCGCATTAAGAAGGGACCATTTATACAAGGATGAGAACAAGCGGTCGGCTGTTTTAAAGTGTTCAAGGAACAGACTTCTGGTAATATGATTGCGAAAATCATAGGAGAACACCGCCTCGTCGGAAAAACTAAAGTTTTGTATTTGTGCGCATTTAGCGAAAGATTCGACAATATTTGTAAGTTCATCCGTCAATAGAATGTCGCCTTTTGATCCGGGCCTCTTTGCCCGAAATGTAATATCAAAGGTGCAGACTCCATCAACGCGTGTATTATTTGCAATCATTTTTTTGAATTCGTTATCCCCAAATATATCATTGGTAATTAATATTGCAGAGTTCATTTCATAATCCATGAAATATGTTCTGCTTGGATAGGGAATTGATCTCTTTTCAGTGATCTTTGCCGCCGAATATACTTCATCGGAGTAAAGGGCTTTTGTCCTGTAGAACGGATGGCTAAGCGTCTCGTTTAAACCAGATGAGTAACCGGCAATATGACTAGGAAGATAAGAAAGCTGCGATTCCCCGCGTTCGACTTCTCGCGTTTTCCCATCACCGTCCTCTGTTGTCATCTCCAGGCCGGCTTGCTTATTTTTAACGATCTTTACTTTGAATTTAACATCATTTATGGTGATGTCGTATTCAATCTCGAAGCGGTGGCGATTTGAGCGGTATTTTTGTGGTATGTCCCACGGAACATTGAAGAGCTCAACGTAACACAGGGAATCCACCAGGGCTTCAATCAGATTTGATTTTCCAGACCCGTTAAGGCCGACTAGGACTACGGGAGATGGCTCTTTGACGTTTTCAATTGGCTGCAATACCAAATCAAATGCATCAAGGCTTCTGTACCCACTCGACATGGCGAATCGACGGAGAGAAAAGCCGGTTGGACTTTCAATTTTATTCATGAGTTTGTTTTCGGTTGAAACGCCATTGTTCATGATGTGATATCTCATTCCTCGTCTCTGACCTTCGGTGTAAACCAGGCCCTGGTTGATCAGGGTCTTGAATAAGTTGCGCAGGACGGTGGGGTCGAGGCCGGTGGCGACCTGAGCTTCACCACTGGTGAGGCTGCGGCTTTTGCGGAGGAGGATGAGGAGCCGGGTGAGATCGTCGTCCTTGATTTCGCCATGGGAATGCCGAACTCCAGTCCGAATGGCACTCGTCGCTTCGCGAGTGAATGCTGGTTCATTGGCATCAGGGCCGGGCTCGCGCCCAGCGCTTTCGGGCAGCGCATTGTGCAATGGGGCCCGGTGAGGGGTCCGGTCCGGCTTGGTGAAAGCAGACGACCGCACAGTTCCGGTGAGCTCGGCCACTAGCGCGTCGAGCAGGCGGGTGGCAGTGTTGCTGGCGGTGGCGAGTTGGGATTCGTAGCGGTCGACCAAGGACATGAGCCGGTGGACAGTAGCGACGATGTCCTTTTGAACGTCCAAGGGAGGCATGTTGAGTGAAAGCCCAAGTACCTCCCTGGTGGAAATATGGGGCACGCCGTTGCTTCGCCCTGGGTCAATCGCATCCATAAAACACGGTGAATTTAGCCACAGATAGAAATAATCTAAACTCAGGTCCGAATGCTTTGGTGTTGGTTTTGCAACGCGCTGAAGAAGAAGACAGGGCAAATCGTCAGGCCTAATCCGAGCAACTTTTAGGCCCGTTGAGATGATTGGGCGATCAAGAGAAAGGACAATGTCGCCAACTCCAAGTGAGAAACGATTATACTCCGAAGCCCTATCAATGTCGAGGCACGCCAATTCGTGCCAATTCAAAGATCCGTGCCCAACGTTAATGTTGCGACACAGTCGAACACCAGACTCCCGAAACCACTCGCTCTTAAAGGCATACCCATTGATGAAGTCATAATGATCTGAAACGCGACTTCCTGGTTGTGGCGCAAATGGAATCAGGGTTCCATTTACAGCCATCCGCAGAATGGACTTCCGTAATTCATCCGGTGCAATGTCATAGGCGGGATGGAAGAGGTACTGGAGGTTGTCCAGGGTGGGGGCGGCGGCGAAGCGGGCGAGGGCGGCGCGGGCGAGGGCGGCGTGGCGGGTGTCGCGCTCGCGCTGCTGCGCCTCCAGGCGATCACACACCGCCATCAACTCTTCCACCTTGGCCACGATGCGCTTTTGTTCTGCGAGAGGGGGGAATGGGATTAAGGCGTTTTCAATCTGTTTCGTGGATAGATGATCAACGGTTGTGTAGGCCTTGGTTCCCTGAAGATTCCAAAGTTGATACTGAAGTGCCTGTGCGAAAAATGAGTGACTGATGTCGTCCGAGAACCACTGGAGGCGAGACACCCGTTGATTTAATAGGGCCTTGGGACCACGCCATTTTGCGACATTAAAGTTCCCATCCATCCCCACCAAGTAGTCCCCAGTGTTAACCAAGAATTCCGGTCTATATTCGCCTTGATAATAAGCCTGCGTTCTGTCATTCGATATGTCACGAATTCGAATAATCGGAAGCCCTCGCTGCAAATCAGTGAAGGCAGAAGACGGAAATGCAAATCCAGCTTGCGGTCGACATATGGATGCAAGCCTTATCCATTTCCAGGAGGTCGGAACGTCAAAGGGGAATTCTTTATGATCAATGGCCATTGAATTCTTTTGCTTTATTCCACCACTTTCGTGCTTTTTTGATCGTTCCATTTGAATGATTAGTAAATCGCTGTCGGCCGATCCATCGGATGAATGTTGGTGGGCAATTTTCCCTTGTATGGCTAACTTCCAAATGGCCTCGCGCACCCGCGGAATAGCACCCGGAATATCCAAGTAATTAGCGAGCAATTTCATTAGGGCAGTTGTTTTCACTGGGCTCGCCCTGCAGCGTCGGCAATAGCCTTGGTCAGGTTATCACGCAATTCATTTCGAGTGGCGCGAATTTCGGTCAACAAGCGCTCGTATTGCGGCAACAAATGCTCCACATCCGCAACCTCGTCCTCCGGCGCATGCGGATTCTTCAGATCGAGATTGTACCCACCAGCCTTGATGACCTCGGCGCTCACCTTCCACGCCTGCGCATGCTCCACCCGCGCCGCGAACCCATCCCGCTCCTCACCCCACCACGCCCGCTCGGCGGCGAACTCCTCAAATCGAATGGGCTTCGACTTGTTGTAACTCTTGGCCCCCGGCGGGTACGGGTGCTCGTAGTACCAGACCTCCTTCGTCGGCCCACCCTTGGTAAAGAACAGAAGATTGGTGCGAATGCCGGTATAGGGATTGAACACGCCGTTGGGCAGACGGACGATGGTGTGCAGGTTGCACTCGGCCAGCAGGGCTTCCTTGAGCCGGGTCTTCACGCCTTCGCCGAAGAGGGTGCCATCGGGCAGGACGATGGCGGCCCGGCCGCCCGGCTTCAGCAGGCGGATGATCAGGGCCAGAAAGAGGTCGGCGGTCTCCTTGGTGCGGAAGTGCTGGGGGAAGTTGGACTCGATGCCGTCTTCCTCGCGCCCGCCGAAGGGCGGATTGGTCAGCACCACATCGACGCGGTCGGACTGGCCCCAACTGATGTAGGGCTTGGCCAGGGTGTTGTCATGGCGGACGAAGCTGGGGTCCTCGATGCCATGCAGCAGCAGGTTGGTGCTGCACAGCAGGTGCGGCAGCTGCTTCTTTTCGACCGCGCGCAGGCCGGCCTGCATGCGCGCCTCATCGGCGACCGATTGCACCCGGTGCGGGTTCTGCGCGTCGCGCATATGGCGGATGGCGCAGGTCAGGAAGCCGCCGGTGCCGCAGGCGGGGTCGAAGACGATCTCGCCGGGGCGGGGATCGACACGATCGACCATGAACTGGGTGACGGCGCGCGGCGTGTAGTACTCGCCGGCGTTGCCGGCGCTTTGCAGGTCGGACAGCAATTGCTCGTAGATGTCGCCGAAGTGCTGCCGGTCGGCCAGGTTGTTGAAGTCCACCGCATTGATCTTGTTGATCACCTGGCGCAGCAGCTGGCCGGACTTCATGAAATTGTAAGCGTCCTCGAAGACCGCCCGCACCACCTTGCGCCGGTTGGCGCTGGGGCCGCTGCCGATGGGCAGCTCTTTCAGGGCCGGGAAGAGCTGGCCGTTGACGAACTCCATCAGGGCCTCGCCGGTCAGCCCTTCCGGATCGGCGGCCCAGACACGCCAGCGGTAGGACTTTGGGATCGGCGACTGGTAGCCGTCGCGGGTGAGTTCCAGCTCTTGGTCCTGGTCGTCGATGATCTTGAGGAAGAACAACCAGCAGAGCTGCGACAGGCGCTGGGCGTCGCCATCGACGCCGCTGTCCTGCCGCATGATGTCCTGGATGGATTTGACCGTGGTGCTGACAGACATTTAGCGCTTCTTCTTGCTCATTTTTGTGGGTGCAGGCGGTGCCAGCTCGGCCTCGATCTCTTCGACCGTGGGCAGGCTGGGGCGGAGATTCTTGGGCAGCTTCTGCGTCAACTGCGTCTGCCAGGCGGCGACGCCGATGGGGGCGGAGTAGCCGGCCAGAGCGTATTCGACCAGGACGCGGTTCTTGTCCTTCACCAGCAACAGGCCGATGGTCGGCTTGTCATCGGGATGACGCAGCAGGTCATCGACGGCGGCGCGGTACAGGTTGAGCTGCGCGGCGTGGCCGGGCTCGAAGGCGCCGGCCTTCAGTTCGATGACCACATAGCAGCGCAGGCGCAGGTGGTAGAACAGCAGGTCGAGGTAGTGGTCCTGGTCGGCGAATTCCAGGTGGACCTGCCGGCCGACGAAGGCGAAGCCCTGGCCGAGCTCCAGCAGGAAGCGCTGAATGTGGTCGATCAGGCCCTGCTCCAGCTCGGCCTCGCGCCGGGGCGCATTGGTGCCCAGGAAGTCGAAGAGGTAGGGATCCTTGAATATCTGGGTGGCCAGGTCCGAAGTGGTGGGCGGCAGGGTGACGGCGAAGTTGCTTTGAGCCTTGCCGCTGCGCCGCTTGGCCTGGCCCTCGATCTGCATGGCCAGGATGTTGCGCGACCAGCCGTGCTGGGCGGCTTGGCCGGCGTACCACAGGCGGTCGTCCAAGGTCTTCAGCTTGTCGAGCAGGGCCTGGTGGTGGTTCCAGGACAATTGCGCAAGCGGTGCTTGCGTAAATTCGCGCTTCGGCCAGGCGGCAGCGAAGGTGCGCATGTAGACGAGATTGCGCGGGGAAAACCCGGTCATGTCCGGGAAGGCCGCCTTCAGGTCGATAGATAGGCGATCAATGACCTTGGTTCCCCAGCCTTCTGCCGTCTGGCGGGCAAGGATGGCTTGGCCGATGTCGGCATAGAGTTCCAGCAGGGCCGCGTTGCTGGCCAGCACCACGCGCAAGCGCTGCTGCGCGATGCGCTGCTTGAGGTCGGCCAGCAGGGTGCCGTAGTTGCTGGGCACGTTGGCCCGGGCAGGGGCAGCGGGGAAGTGCGCGTCACCACGCGTACGCCCACGGGTGAAGCGGGTGGCGCTGGCCAGGATGAGGGCGCGAGGTGAGCGAGGCATGTCAGGCCGTGGCCGTATAGAGGGCGGATTGCAGGTCGTGCACGGCCTTGGCAAAGCCATCCTTGCCGCCGAAGGCCTTGATCAACTGCACCGGGGTGCCCATCTGGCGGAAGGGATCCAGCGTCAGGATCTTGGGATCGTCGAGGTCTTTGGGGCCGACATCCTGGTACTTGGCCAGGATGGCCTCCAGCACTTCACGTGCCTGGGACCCAAACCTGGTGAAGACATCACGCTTGCGCACCTGCTCGGCCCGCTCGCGGCGGGTCAGGGGCGGCTGGTCGAAGGCGATGTGGCAGATGAGGTCGAAGGGGTCGAGGTCCTTGCCGACTTCTTCAGACAGCGGATCAAGGAGCAGGCCGTGCCCGGCCAACTCATCGATGATCGCCTGCTTGCGCTCGGCGGCCTGCCAGGTGGTGAGGAAGGCGTGCAGACTGGCGAAGCGCCGCTTCAACTCGCGCTTCGAGTAGTCGCGCAGGCTCTCGGTGACCAGCTTGCCGTGCTCGTCCAGGTATTCGACGCGCTCGGCCAGGACGGCGACGCGCTTGCCGGCTACGTGGTATTTGACGTGCTTTTCCCGTAGCGCGCCGTCGTCCGTCGGATCCACGACCACCGTCTCATCGCCGCCCGGCTCGACCGGCAGATAGTCGCCGTTCTCGTCCTTGGGCGTCTCGTCCTCGGGCGGGACGGGGTCGTCCTGCTCGCCAGGCTGGTAGATCTGCACCGGCTCGCCGTCGAAGTCCGGGTCGGCAAAGTGGTTGGTGGCCTTGCGGAAGTCGATGAGGGTGAAGTAGTACTTCTTGGTGTCCTCATGGACGCGGGTGCCGCGCCCGACGATCTGTTTGAACTCGGTCATCGAGCCTACCTCGCGGTCGAGGACGATCAGGCGGCAGGTCTGGGCATCGACGCCGGTGGAAAGCAGCCGCGAGGTCGTGACGATGACCGGGTGCAAGGCCTCGGGATCGATGAAGTTGCCGATCTGGGCGCAGCCTTCGCTGTCATCGCCGGTGATGCGCATGACGTACTTGGCATTGGCGGCGACCAGGTCGGCGTTCTCGTTGACCAAGGCCTGACGCATGCGGGCGGCGTGGTCGGTGTCGACGCAGAAGACAATGGTCTTCTGCAGGCGGTCTTTGCTGGCCTTGAGGAAGTCGCTGATCCACTTGGCCACCCGCTCGGTGCGCTTGTCGATGACCAGGTTCCGGTCGAAGTCCTTCTGGTTGTATTGGCGGTCTTCGATGACCTTGCCGTGCTTGTCCTGCTCGCCCTTCTGCGGGCGGTAGCCCTCGACATCGATGTCGAGATGGATCTTCACCACCTTGTAGGGCGCCAGGAAACCGTCACGGATACCCTGCTTGAGTGAATAGCTGAAGACCGGAGCGCCGAAGTAGGCGATGTTGGAGACGTACTCGGTCTCTTTTGGCGTGGCGGTGAGGCCGATCTGGGTGGCGGTGCCGAAGTATTCCAAGATCTCGCGCCAGGCGGAGTCCTCGGCAGCGCTGCCGCGGTGGCACTCATCGACCACGATCAGGTCGAAGAAGCCGGGCGAAAACTCGCGGAAGAGCTTGTCCTTCTCATCCGGACCGGTGATCGCCTGGTAGAGACCGAGGTAGATCTCGAAGGCGGTGTCGATGCGCCGCTTGCTGTCGAGCGCCACGGCCAGATCGACGGTGCTGCCGTCCATGCGCTCGATGGTCTTCGAAGCGGTGCTGAGCTTGGCCATGGCCGGGCCGAAGGGCCGGAAGTCGTTCACCATGGTCTGATCGACCAGCACGTTGCGGTCGGCCAGGAAGAGGATGCGCTTCTTGAGCCCGGCCTTCCACAGCCGCCAGATGATCTGAAAGGCGGTGTAGGTCTTGCCGGTGCCGGTGGCCATCACCAGCAGGACGCGGTTCTGGCCCTTGGCGATGGCTACCATCGCGGCGTTGATGGCGTTGACCTGGTAGTAGCGCGGTCCCTTGCCACTGCCGTCATCGTGGAAGGGCTGCAGGACGACGGACTCGTTGGCCGGTTTCAGGCCCTTCCAGGCGCAGTACCGGGCCCAGAGCTGGTCCGGGCTGGGGAACTGATCGAGGGTCAGCGTCGTCTCGGTCTGCGCAGCCTGCCCGGTGCGGTCATGGAAGACGAAGCCATCGCCGTTGGACGTGAAGACGAAGGGGATGCCCAGGGTCTCGGCATAGTCGAGGGCCTGCTGCATGCCGTCACCGACGGCGCAGGTGTTGTCTTTGGCCTCGATCAGGGCGATGGGCAGGTTGGGTCGGTAGGACAGGATGTAGTCGGCGCGCTTGGCCTTGCCGCGGGTGACCAGCTTGCCGCGCACGATGATGCGGCCCTTGGTGAAGGAGACCTCTTCGCGGATCTGCGTCTGCAGATCCCAGCCAGCCTTGATCACCGCTGGGGTGATGAACTTGCTGCGGATGTCGGTCTCGCTGAGGGCCTTCTTAGACATGGCGGGCTCAGGTGGGGTCGGGGATAGTGAAGCGCTGCTTCAGGCGGGCGACGGTGTGCACCCACTTGGCGGCAGTAGGTTTGGCAGCGGAGTTCTGGTTGCCGAAGAAGCCGCGCTCCTTGACCGCCTGATTCAGCGGGACGGCCTTGATCCAGCGCACGCGCACGAAGTACTCGCGCTTGTCCTCGGGCACATTGCCTGGCGGTAGGCGCTTGGTGGCCTCGGTAATGGGCATCTGCTTGCCGTTGACGGGAACGGTGAATTCGTTGATCGGCTTCACCGTGTCCAGCACCTCGCCGACGCCCACGTAGCCGTGCTTGGGGACGTTGACCCAGATCCGGGCCCCGGGCTCAAGGATGCTGAGCGTCTTGCTGTACCACGAACCACCGCCGGCAGCGATATAGCCGAGGGCACGGGCATCGTCCCAATGGCGCTCGTCATCGTGGCCAAAGGAGACGTAGAACTCGCCGTTCCAGTCACCGGCATGCGGGTTATTGGCCAGCGACACCTCGACCTCGGTGGGGTCGCGCAGCCAGACGCGACTGAGGTACTCGTTGCTGCCGTCCTTGAAAACCCGGAAGAAGACCGCGTTGATCTGTGCCCCGTACTGGTCGGCCAGATAGGTGACGATGCGCTCGGTGCTTGGGTCCAGTTCGCTGGCGACGATGACCAGTTCGTGCTGGGCGTTCAGTTCCTCTGGCATGTCCTTCAGGCCGAAGCGCTTGCAGAAGGCCTCGTCGAGGCTGAGCCCAACCGACCCCTTGTGGTACTTGGCCAAGAAGCCCTCGAAGATGCTGGCCAGCTGCTCGTCGGTGAGGCTGCGCACCCACGAGCCGTAGTCGAGGACCTGCGCCACCACTTCGCGCGGGGTGCGGTCGCGCTTGAGCTCGATCACCACCACATTGCCCTGGGCATCGAGGGCCAGGAGGTCGATGAACTTGCCATAGCTGGTCGGCACCTGGCGGCCGATGAGCAGCAGGCCGGGGTTCAGGATGTCGAGATCGCTAGCCAGGATGTCCTCCAGGCGCGACTCCAGATCAAGGCCAGAGGACTCCAGCCGGGCGGGCTGGTTGCCGTTCAGGCGCCAGAAGCCCAGTTCGATGGGCATGATCAGTCCTTAATCGTGTGATCGTTCGTGCCGCAGCAGAGAATCCCCTGCTGCGGCAAGGGCATCTTCCTACTGGGTGGGCATTGTGCAAACATCACGGTGAAGCCGCATACCGCTCCGCCATCACCCGCACCTGCCCCGCCACCCACGTCACCAGCTCCGCCGGCTTCTCCGCCACCGCTTCGCCGCCAAATTGCAGCAGCCAATGCCGAACGGCCTCCATGCCGTGGGTATTGAAGCTCACCCGGGCGCCGCCATCGGGCAGATCGTCCCAGGTCTGGGCGCCGCCGAATCGTCGCTGCCGGACGAACGGCACCGCCTGGGCGGTGAAACGAACCGTGACGCGTCCGCGCTGACCTGGACTGGACACGCCGCGAAATGCCTGCGCCAGCGAGGCGCGAACCTCGGCGTCCAGGCCGCTGGGGACCTTGGGCAAGGCTGGCCGGGCCACGACGCACTCGGCGCGGGCGATTTTGTAGGTTTTTATCTTCTTCGCGCTGCCGTCCCAGGCCCAGAGGTAGGGTTCGCCGTCGGTCAGCGCCACTCGGATCGGCTGGACGATGACGTCGCGCACCGGCTTGTCGCGCGAGCCATACCGCATGGCCACGGCGTCACCCAGGCGGATGGCACGCAGGATGGTCAGGACGTGACGCGGGTCGTAGGCTTCCGGCGCTGAAAAATTGACGCCGATGAGGTCCGGCGTGCGGGTGGCAGCGGCGTCCAGGCCCAGGCGTTGGATGAGGCGCGCCAGGGCGTTGGCCAGCGGACCGGCATCGGTTGCGGACCGAGCCTTGGTCGTCCCCGGCGGAGGTGGCGAGGTCAGTTGGGCTCGGGCCGTCTGCAGGGCCAACGCTTCCATTTCCGAGACAAAACCCAGCTCGGCTTTCACTGGGATCAGGTCTTCGGCCGCAGCGATGCGGTAGTACCAGCGGTGGTGGAGGGACTCGCCCGCCGGTGCGGTGGGCAGGGCTGATCGCGGGATGTGCTCGATAACCTCGCGACCCAGGTGTTTCTTCATCCATTCCAGGTCGCGGTGCAGGCTGCGCAGACTGACCTTGCCGCGTTGGTCTGCGGTCCGGTTTCGGTTCAGCTGGGCCAGAAGTAGCCCTGCGGGGAGGGGATCTGCGCGCAAAAGTGAGGTAATTTGCTCGACTCGCTGCAATCGCTCTGAGGTTTCCTCAGTTAATTTTCTGGTCATTTGTATGCGTCCTCGAAAAAACCTCGTAAGTGGAAGTCTGACATTCGTTTCTACATGCCATAATAATGGCACGCAACGGTTGATTTGCCCGACAGGGTGACGCCCAAGGAACCCAATCATGCCCGCCACCGCAACCTCCATCCCGCTGATGACCTGCCAGGTCGCCGGCACCGCCCATCACTGCACCGCAGCCATCCGCGCCACGCTGCGCGAAGGCCAGGCCGTCGACCTGCGTCGCGAGGGCGGCAACGACTTCGATCCCAACGCCGTCGCGGTGTTCTCGGCCGGGGGTGACCGAATCGGCTACCTGCCACGCCGCTACAACGTGGTCCTCGCCCGGCTGCTGGATGCCGGCAAGTGCCTGAAAGCCGTACTGCACGAATGGTCGCAACCCGATCCTGATTTGCCGTGGCTGGAAATGATCATCTCCATCGCGCTGGAGGAATGACCATGTCGATCTCCGCCACCGCCGTTCCCACCCTCACCACCAACCGCCTACCCACCCAGGTTCCCATGCTCTCACCTCGCCACCAACTCATCAGCCTCACCGTCGTCGGAGGCTTTCTCGACGGCCAGAAGTTCACCTTCAAACGCGATTTGAACACCGTCATCGGAGCACGCGGCACCGGCAAGACCACCGTGCTGGAATTGATCCGTTACGCGATGGATGCCCTGCCGGCCGATCCGGTCGAACGCAAGCGCGTCGAGGACCTGGTCCTGCGCAACCTGCGCGGCGGTCGGGTCGATCTGGCGGTGCAGACCAAGGACGGCATGGCTTACACCGTCTCTCGTGCGCCAGGGGAGGAACCAATCATCAGCACGGCCGACGGCACCGTGACTGAGATGACCGTGCGCTCTGGCCTGTTCCGACTCGACGTCTTCAGCCAGAACGAAGTCGAGACCATCGCCGATCGCAGCCGGTCGCAGCTGGGGCTGCTCGACAACTTCGAAGCCAACGCCATCACCGACCTGGAGCGCCAGATCGATGAGACCCGGCAGACCCTGGTCCTGAACGCCACCCAGATGAAGCCACTGCGGCAGCGCGCCGGCGGGTTGCTGGACGACCTCAAGGGTCTGCCAGCGATCGAGGAGAAACTGAAGGTCTACGGTGAGAAGACCGGCGACGATCACGAGGCCATCAACCAAGGCCACGCCCTGAAATCCCTGCGCGATCGGGAAAGCCGCTGCCTGACCCGGGCCAAGAGCCAGGTCGACGAGGTGGGCAAGGCCACCCGAGCGCTGGTCGGCAGGCTGAGTGCCGGGATGGCCACGCTGGGCCTTCGCGAGTTCGCCGAGAGCCCAAACGCTACCGCCGTCGCTGCCGTCGAGCGGGAACTAGAAGCCGCCGCCACCGCCGTGGACGAGGGCCTGACCTGGATGGTCGAGCGGCTGCGCACGGCCTGGTCGCAGATCACCGAGGTCGAGGGCACCCTGCACCTGGCCCACAAGCGCCAGGAGGTCGAGTTCCAGCGGCTGCTGGAGAGCCACAAGGAGGCCCAAGGCAAGGCGAGCGAGCGCAGCGGTCTGGAACGGTTGCGCAACGAACTGCTGGCCAAGCGCCGTGACCTGGAGCAGACGAATCTGGAGATCACCAAACTGGAAGAGGAGCGCCAGGACCTGCTCGATCGGCTGAGCGAGCTGCGCGATCGCCGCTTCGCGGTGCGGTCGGCGATCGCCACACGGGTCAATGCGCTGGTGGCACCTAACATCCGGGTTGCCATGACCCAGAACGGCGATCCATCCGCCTACAGCGAGTTGATCGAAACCGCTCTGCGCAACGCCAACGTTCACCAATCCAAGGTAGCCGAGCGCGTGGTGCAGGCGCTGACCCCAGAGGATCTGGTCCAGGTCGTTCGCCAGCAGGATCGGCAGACGCTGCGCGAACGCACCGGCATCAACGACAATCAGGCGGCGAAACTGCTTGAACGCCTGTCCGATGAGGACCGGCTCGCCGCGCTGGAGGCAGTCGAACTGATCGATCGTCCAACCATCGAGCTGAACGACAACGGCACCTGGAAGGAGACCGCGATGCTCTCGACCGGGCAGAAATGCACGACCATCCTGCCGATCCTGCTCATCGACAGCGACAGCCCGCTGATGATCGATCAGCCGGAGGACAACCTCGATAACCGCTTCGTCTTCGAAACCATCGTCGACTCGATCCGCAAGGTGAAGACCAGCCGGCAGCTCCTGTTCGTCACCCACAACCCGAACATCCCGGTCCTGGGCGAGGCCGAGCAGGTCTTCGTCATGGAATCCGACGGCCTTGCCGGCCGCATCCGCAACCAGGGCGACGTCGATGCCTGCCAGCACGACATCGTCACATTGCTCGAAGGTGGCGTCGACGCTTTCCGCCTCCGTCGTGACCGCTACGGCTACCGTTGAACAAGGAATTACCCGTGATCTTGCTCGCACCCCCACCAGCTTCGCTTTTACCTCAACCTTTACCTCTACCTCCACCGCCGTTCGCACCTCTACCTGATCCGATCTGGAATTGGCGCGAGCGCCGCAATGGAGTGGCCGCATTTATGGCCACCATCGCGCAATCCGGCTTGGATTCCGACCGCGAACGGACCCTCGACGCTTTGGTTGAGGATCCCAAGTGGGAAGTCCGCAAGGAGGTCGCCGATCATCTGCTGGTCCTGAACGACGACCATTTCTTGCGATACTCCGCCCAACTGCGTCATGACGCCAATCACTACGTCGTCCAATCCACCCGGCGCGCCATGGATCGGCGCCGTAAAGGCGTGGAGGAGCAATTCCGCATCCGGCGAGGAATCCTGGAAATCCAGGATCAATTCGCCGCCATGAAGGCCAATCATGGCTCGGTCGCCGCCAACCGAGCCCGTCGCATGTCCGAGCGGATGTACGACATCACGGTGGGGGCGACCGTGCACGAGATACGCGGCCTCATCACGCCGTTGCTGGATTGGGTGGCCCGCCTGCGTGGCCAGGCGGACACCGGCGCCATCGATCTTGCCTATGCCCGCAAGCATCTGTCACGGATGCACGATCGATTGGAGACGCTGCATGCGATGATCGAGGACATGCGCGAGTACAGCTGGGCCACACCGGCGGAGCGCACCACCGAGGCCTTGCACCGGTTAGTGGCGGAAGCGATCGGCCAGTGCCAGGACTGGTTCGACTCCCTGGCCATCGACATCAGCATGGTGGCGATCGCGGTCGAGGTGCCGTCGACCATCCTGGTCAGCGTCTCGCGCTACCAGGTGGTGGTCGCCCTGCGCAATGTCATCAAGAACGCCATCGAGAGCCTGGCCACCTCGCCGGATCGGTTCACCCCCGGCCAGGTGCGGATCAGCGCCAGCCTCGACGATGACGTGGCGATCATCCAGGTGGCCGACACCGGCATGGGTCTCAGCGCAGACGAGGTCAAGGATCTCGGCCGGTTCATCCCGGGCAAAACCAGCATGAAACGTCATGGCACTGGCTTCGGCCTGCCCATCGCCTGGCGCAAGCTGCAAGACCATGGCGGAAGCCTCACCATCACCAGCCAACCCGACGTCGGCACCACCGTCACCCTCTTCCTGCCGATCCAGGCCGATGACGCGGAGGAAGCATGAATCGCCCACCCCATGCCCTCGTCGTCGATGATGACCAGGGAATCATCGAGGATGTGCGGGAACGCCTACATTCCATCGGCCATGTCGCGGTATCGGTGTCCTGCATGGACGACGCACGCAGCAGCCTGGAGGTGAAGCACGACTTCGACTACGTCCTGCTCGACCTCGAGATCCCGACCCGCTTCGGCCGACCCTCGATGATCCAGCACGGCCTGAATCTCCTGAGCTTCCTCTATCGAACCCAGCCTGATCTGCCGGTGGTGGTGATGACAGGCCATGGTCACGGGTCGAGCGATCTGCCGGCCACGACCATGCGCCATGGCCGCCCCGTCGATTACCTGCGCAAGCCGTTTGCCGGGCCCGGCGATAGCCATCAAACGCTGGAGGCTGCAGCCAAGGCCGCCCACGAACAACGGCTGATCAACCTGCGCGGTCCGGTCGAGCTGTTGCCACCGCTGCAGCCCTTCGCCGGCAGCCCACGCGAGCTGGTGATGGAGGAGGACCGCATCACCCTCTGCGGGGTCGAGGTCTGGTGCGATCGCGCGGTGTGCGACCTGCGCGCCGCGCTGGAGATGCTGGCGACAAAGACCAAGCACGGTGCCTGGCCCCGCATCCGCGGCACCGCCATCAACAAGGATCTCGGCCGCGAAACCAGCAACCCGATCAGCAAGCCGATCCAGCGTTTCCGCGACGCCTGTACGGCCCGCATGCGGGAAATCCTGCAATTATCCTGTGGAAAGTACGATGTCATCGCGGATGCGAAGGGTGGAGGCTACCACCTGGCCGATCACATCACCGTGGTGATGCGCGGTGCGGGCGAATCCGATGCGGCGACAGCGCCGCTGTCGACCGCAGATCCCACCCTGAACCCGTACCAGGAATGGATCCTGGCCCAACTCGACGCCGGCGAGGCCCTGCGGCAACGAGACATCGTCGCCCACTTCGCCCGCGACCATGGCGCTCTCGTCCGCCGGGATGAGTCGACCATCAAGCGGTACCTCAGCGAGCTGCGCGAGCGCGGGCTGATCGAAACCGGCGCGGATCGAGTCATCCGACGGACTGCCGACACGACGATGAGCCACAGCGAACCCACACCCACCAAGGACACCCCATGAACACGACGAAACTCAAGGCCCCAAGACGGTACGTTCTCCCACCTTTTGCAACGCATCCCTGGGTTGAGATCAAGGAGGCAGTGCCACCAGAGGGTGAGATCGTCATCGCCGAACTGCGGTTGCCCGACACCGATGAAGTCCGGAGTGAAATGGGCGATGAAGCGGTCGGACGCGTCATCATCTGCGCTGCATCTCCGGGGAACGGGGACGAATCGCCTGACGGCGACTGGATGGCCTGGCCCATGCCAGAGATCGACGTGCCGGGCGACCATGTGATCCGGTGGATGCGGATGCCCAGCAGCCCTACGGATCCGGGATGAAAAGCGACAGTCTCCTGAACCAATCGGCAGTCACCAAGGCTTGGCTTGCACGTCCATGCGGGCCTTTCACAATCTCGTCCACATGGGCAGCGTGATCCTTCTGGATGAGTGCTATGAGTCCCAAGGCCCAGGCTTTGTGGAACTCGTGCGCGGCTGCGACGACGACCGCCGCCTGGCTGGCCTCGCCGATCGGATGCTCGTCGACAAGCGACCGTGGGTGCGCGAACAGATCCTGGCTTATCTGGATACGCCCTTCGATCGACCCGGCCACCACCCGTTGGTGAAGCGTCTATTCAAGCACGCTGAGACGCATGCCGACATTGACGTCCTGAGCCGGTGCATGGTCGGCTTCGATCGCGGAGTGCGCCGCAAGATCGTTCATAAAAAGCAGTATGACTGGCAGACCCGGGCGTTCACCGAATCGGATGAGCTCGTCTTGCCGAAAAAGGGACTTGAGCCCCAGCACCCAGCCAAGCATCCCAAGGCACCGCGTCCCCGTTACGCCAGGGCACGGCCGGGCATGATGCTGTTCAGCTTGGCGACGCGGTTGTACCTGCGGCGGCGGGCGTGGCGGTTCTTCCGTCGTCTGGGCTTCCAAAAGCCGGACCAATACGTCGCTTCCGTCAGTAAGGCACTGGCCCGATATGTCGATGCGGATCTCGCCGGCGGACACGATCTCATCGAATCCTGGGGTCTGGTTCACGCCTTGTTTGGTGAGAGTCCGACCCTGGTGTTCAAGGGCACCTGGATCGACATCGCCGACGGAAAAACGCTGGCCGAACTGAAACCGGCGCCGGCTTTCACCGAACTCTGGACCGCCCCTGCCGCGATTCCGCATCTGTTGTCCTTGGTATCTCAGGCTCGCGCCAAGCTGGTGCGCACCTGGGCCCAGGACTGGCTGAAAGAACATCATCCCGAAGCCCTCAAATCCTTGACGCTCAGCGAGGTTCGCGCGTTGATCGATGCCGACTGGGAGGATGTGCGAATACTCGGATTGAGCCTGTTCGCCCAGCATCCGCAGGTTCCCACCCTTACGGTGCAGGCCTGGATGGAGTTGCTGTCGGTCAGGGACGACACCGCCCTCGCTCAGATCATCACGGCCATGCAGGCGCATGTCCGCAGTTCGCGCCTGAGCCACGCCGATACCATCACGGTGGCCTGCCATCGATCGGTAGCCGTCGTGCGCATGGCAATGGCATTCATGCGGGAGAAAACCTGGGAATCGCCGGCCGAGATCGAGGCGTTGCTCGGCCTGCGGCAGGCCACCTGCGCAGCTTTGGCAGCCGATCTCGGACGCTTCCTGCTCGAACGCCTGGCAACGCCGCAACGCTACCAGATCGGGCACGTGTTCGTGCCGCTAGACCATCGTCTGGAAGGCATGCGTTCGGAAGCGATGGCCTGGATCGATGCCAACCGTCATGTCCGTGAGGACCCGCTGGTGTGGGCTCGTGCAGCCGAGTCGCCCTACGACCAGGTGCGCTGCTGGCTGCTGCGGGCCCTGGAGCGATTCGAGGACGAGGCACGCATCGCCGGCGATCAGCATCGACTGCTCTGGACCACCGTGCTGCTCGGTGTGCATCGCGGCGGGCGGGAGAAGCAGGCCGCGCTGCGCCAGCTGACTCAGGCCATCGTCAAGGATCCTGCCCGCGCGGCCGAACTACTCCCGCTTCTGGCCGCAGCGCTGAGATCGCTCCGGTTGCCGGAGCGCCGCGCCGCCTGCGCCAGCATCGTCACGGTTCTGGTCCGACGGCCGGAATTGGCGCAGCAGATTTCAGTACTGTTCCCGGAGCTGGATTGCTCCCAGATCCTGGTGGAGACGGGCTGATGGAGGTTCCCTTCGCCTATCGTGGCCGCAGCGGCATGGTCAGCAGCGCTTCGGGCGATGCTCTGAGCTTCGCTGCCAATTTGATGCGCGACAAGGTCGCTTTCGCCGGTGACCTTAAGCAGCCGCTGCGATTCCGCGAGCTGTTCTCGGCCCTGCATGACGTGGTGGTCTCCGAACTGCGGTTCCAGCCGAAAGACCACACCGCCTACAAGGCATGGAAGGCCGAGCAGGAGAGCCAGCAGCGTTCGCTCTATCAGCAAGCGTTGAAGCAGGCCACGCAGGACATCAGTGCTCGCGCGAGCAGGCCCGTACCGCCCGACCTGGAAGCGCAGTTCCGGAAGCAGCATCGACTCTACTGGGACGCCCGGCGAGCCTGGTCCAACAAGCTCATGCGCGAGGATTCAGCGCTGTGGGCCAGGTTACGGCCCTGCGATCCCGTGGTGACGGTGGCTGACGATCAGGTTTTGTTCGAGTGCTTCTCCAAAGACGAGTCAAGCTACGGTGCCCTTGGCGTCGATCGCGATGCGTTCGGCACCGGCAGCGATGCCGCCTACGGCACCACCAACGTCGACTACTCCTGGGAGCTCTATGAGCACATCCAGGGACTGCGCACCTACCATCCGACCCGCTTCGCGGTGGCGCCTGAAGGCATCGCGATGCAGATCGGCGAGACGCCTGCCTATCGTGAGGAGAAGATCGACCTGCCGCAGAGCTGGCTGCGCGGGTTCGCCCAGATCGGTGCCGCTGCGGTGCTGCCTGCCACCAAGGTTCCCGTCACCCGTGATGCGCTCTACGCCATTCTCGCTTGGCTGCGACGGCATCGCGAGAAGACCGGCCCCCGGGCGATCCGCATCGAACTCTTGAACGGCAAGCCCATTCGTCTGGTGCTTGAGCCATGGGAACAGTCCATCTCCATGCCGGATCAGATCTGGCGCGGCTCTGATCTCGCCCCCATCCGAGTGTGGGGGCGGCGACGCCTCCTGGTGCTGGCCCGTGCCCTTCCCTTCGTCGATCGCGCTGAACTGCACCTGCTGGGCACCGGCATGCCGTGGTTCGTGGTGCTGCGATGCGGAGAAATGCGCTTCACTCTTGGCCTGTCCGGTTGGACGACCAATGACTGGACCCGATCAGCAGCCCTCGACCTCATGGCCCCGCTGGCCGTGCCCGAAGAACGTGAAATCCAGAACGTTGCGGATGTTCTGCATCGGCAGCGATCCTGCAGTCTGTCTCAGTTACAGCCCATCATCGGCGATGCCGCGCGTCTGGGCGCCTGTCTGACCCATCTCGCCGGTACGGGCCAGATCGTTCACGATCTGGCGAACGATCGGTATCGCTGGCGCCAGGTGATCAGCCGAGCCCTGGGCGAAGCTGAAAAAGGGCCGGATCACCCCGAACTCCTCGCTAGCCGGCAGATTCTGCGCGAGCGCGCTGTTCGCAAACTCACCACCAGCGACCAGGGAAAATCCGGCGTGCTGCTGAGTGCTGCAGTGGAAGGCCAGGAATGTGAAGTCCTGCTCAATCGCGATGGCCAATTGCGTCGGGCAAAGTGCGACTGCAGCTGGTTCCGCCGCGGTGCCCTGCGGCAGGGCCCATGCCGGCACATCCTCGCGACTCGCATGGCATACCAACAGGAACGCGATGGTCTCACCCACGCGGTCTGGACCCTGCGATGATCACGATCACTTCCCATTCAGATGCGGCGCGTGCTGGCAGCCGGCTTGTCCGGCCGCCCATGCCGCATATACAGGCTCTTCGGAGGGGGCGGCGGACGACTGAGCAGCAATCATACTGCGGTGTTCCGCCGCGGTTGCTTCTGGCCTGGTCATGCTTCCCCAGCGGCGATGTTCTTTTGGCGCCCACGGCCGTAGTCGCGGGTAGCCATAACAAGCCGAGGCTGTCCACCGCGACTACGGCCGTGGGCGCCTCGGTGATCGCCGCCGGTCCATTGGACGACGTCAGTACACGCCGCCCCCTCCGAATTTCTTCCCGCCTGTTCAGGAGTCCGCCACATGGGACTCGCTGATTGGCTAGCCGGCATTTTCGGTCGGCGTCGACCTCCGCCATGGCCGCCGATATCTCCAACGCAGCCCCCGTCGAAACCGGCTGCGCCTCCGCTGCGGATCGTCGGGAGTGGCCGACCCTGGAACGTGACCGCGTCCTCGCCGCCTCAACCCGCACGTCAATGGAGTGCGACACCGTCAGACGTACCACCAACGCCGACACCCGGTCAAGTTTCAACCGGTGGTTCAGCGCAGGTATCGGCGACCAAACGTTTCGATCTGTCCCATTTCGCTCCAATCTCAGAAGCAGAACTGCAAGCACGAGCACGCAAGCACAACCTCTCCAATGACCCCTGGTTGGGTCGGGTTGAAACCATCCCGCCTGCCGACGACCCGCGTACGAACCTCGTCGATCGAGCCTTGGTCTCCAATGGCTACCTGACGCCCGAGCAATTGGCGACGATCCATGAAGTCGGCGACCTCTATCGAGAGCATCGCCCCGATTTGGCACTTGCTCATACCCAGGCCAAGCAGGTCGTGGCCTTGGATGAGGAGGCACGCAAGCAGCGCAAGGCCCAGAAACAGGCCGAGGCTCAGGCTCGTCGCGAGGCGCACACCAAGGCCGTCGCTGAGCGCAAAGCCAACGACATCATCTTCCTGGGTCGCGGGGTCTCCACCGGCCTGGCGGATCGCCGAGCCGATATCGAGCGGTTGCAAGCCGCTGGACTGCCGACACTGGCCGCGCCCGGAGATGTTGCCCGGTACTTTGGCCTGACCATACCTCGCCTGCGATGGCTCGCCTTTCACAGCGACAGCACCACGGTCAGTCACTACGTCTTCTTCACCGTACCGAAAAAGACGGGTGGTGTGCGGCGGCTGTCGGCCCCGCACCGGGATCTCGCCGCTGCCCAACGCAAGATCTTCCAGGAGATCCTGGTCCGACTGCCGCTGCATGGCGACGCCCACGGCTTTGTCACCGGCCGCAGCATCCTCACCAATGCCCGGCCGCATGTCGGTGCCCAGTTCGTGGTGAACCTGGACCTGAAGGACTTCTTCCCGTCGATCACCTTTCCACGCATCCGTGGCATTCTCACGGCAGCCGGCTTCTCGCCGTGTGCCGCGAGCATCCTCGCCTTGCTGTGCACCGAATCGCCACGGCAGGTGCTCGGCCTCAATGGCCAGAAACTGTTTGTCGCGACCGGTCCACGCGCCCTGCCGCAAGGTGCCTGCACCAGCCCGGCGTTGGCCAACCTGGCGGCCCGGGTTCTCGACGCGCGCCTCTCCGGACTCGCCAAGGCCTGGGGATGGACCTACACCCGCTATGCCGATGACCTGACCTTTAGCACGCACACTGCGACGGCCGACATTGGCCGCATGCTGACGGCGGTCCGGAACATCGTGGATGACGAGGGATTCACGGTCAACGAAGAGAAGACCAAGGTCCAGCGACGGAGTCAGGCCCAGGAGGTGACCGGGTTGGTGGTGAACCAGCGGCCCAAGGCACCCCGCAAGCTCATCAGGCGCATCCGCTCCATCCTGCATCACGCTCAGAAAGAAGGACTCGCGGCGCAGAACCGGGAAGGTCGTGAGCACTTCACGGAATGGCTGCGTGGCATGATCGCCTACATCGCGATGACGGACAAAACTACAGCCGCTCGATTTAAGGCCAAACTCGACAACTTGTCGTCGACATAGCATTGGGTGCAAACAATGTTTTAGGCGGGCGCGCACTGGTACCGGGCGAGGGTCACATGACTTGCCGCGCGACGGTAGTCGGGTGCATGGCCCAAGCATGCCGATCTCATGGCCCCGCTGTGAATCGTTCGTGAAATTGATGGCAAGATCAATCTTATGCTGCCAGCCGTCTCTAATTTCTCATCGAAGCACGCCATCCACGGCGAGAAACCATCGGCCCGAACCCATGTCACTTTATAGAAGTATTTTCAGGACAGCGACTTATGCGATTCGGACCCACCAGGGGTAGGTCCGAGAGAATTCAGAGAAAAGGGGCCAATCAGAGACCGGGCAGCCCTTGGTGGCTGATCTCAGGTGCGAACACGCCTTGCCCTCCCCAAGGTTCGTCCTCGCACAACCCTTTGCTACAACGACTTAACGAAGCACCCCGCCGAGAGACCCGGCGGGGTGATGTCGTCCTCTCTGGGGTTCCGAGAGGTTCAATGCTGGAGGGGTCGACGCTCGGTACAAACAGTCTGAGGATAAAGTATGATTGGGTAATGACTTAAGAATTTAAACAGTACGAATTTAACACTATAACGGAAATTTGATGTTCGGACCCACTTGGTGGACGTCGATCTCAGGTCCGATGCTGGTCGAGGATTTTGGGATCAAACCGGTCAATCAGGACCCTACCCGAGCAGCCCCAGCGCCTCGCGGCCCAGGGCCTCGGGGATCGCCTTGGTTGCGATCAAGTCTTCGATCTCGGCCCGGGCAGCGTCAACGCTCAAACGGCCCTTGGTGACCAGACGGCGGATCTCGGCGATCTTGCCCTGGGCTTCGCCCTCAGCCTTGCCTCGGGCCACGCCTGCGGCTTCGCCCTGGGCAACGCCCAGAGCCTTGGCTTCATTGACGAGTTCTTCGAGCACGTTGCCCATGGTAGGTTCCTCCCGGAGGCGGCGGCGGAAAAGGGGTTCGTCGCTGTCGAGCATTCTGGCAAGCTTTTGCGCCAAGGGAAGGAAGCGGGGGAGATCATCCAACGGGCCGGGCGCTTGCCGCATCGCCAGCAGCGCGGCCAAGGTGGCCTCGACGGCGTCCTGGATCGCCAAGGTCAGCAGCATGGCGGCGACGCGGTTCTTCATCGCCCTCAGGCGCGGCAGGTCGGCTGGGCTGATCTGGACCACTTTGGCGTTGAATTCCAAGATTTTTTCGCCGGCAACAAAGTCCTCCAGGTGACCGCGCACCGTGGCGGCCGTACGATCGGTCACCAGGATCACCGGGTAGACGGCGCTGCCGCGATGCTTCAGGCGCAAGGCGACATAGTACCAGAGCACTCGCTCCAGGTCGACCTTGCGGGCCTCGGACCAGTGTTCGATCAGCAGGATCACGGCGCGGTGCCCATCGGCCCAGGTCGCGAGCAGGGCGACGTCCAGGAACCGGCTGGGATCGCCGAGATCCGGCAGCGGCACTTCCTGCTGCACCGCAACGATGCTGATCGGTCTGCCTCGCTCGGCGAGCAACTTGGGAGCGAAAACCTCCAAGGTCTCGAAGGAATACTCGGTGAAGAGAGCCTTCAGGCTGCGGTCCTCGGTGATGTCGTCCGGGTTGGTCATGGGCGCGAGCGTCGGCGCTGGCGTCGGTTCCGGCAAGAGGAAGGCGGGGCGGCGCTTGGTGTCGGCTTGCCTCTGCAAGGTCGATTCCACCGTGCCCGCCCCATGACCACACCCCGCGTTTCCGCTTCCATCACCCTTTTGGCTCGCAAGACCCAGGCGCGCATCGAGGCCAAGCTGGCCTTTGTCCAGACTGAACGTGATCTCTACCGCCTGCATGGTCGCCATCCCGGGCGACACTTGGACGAGGACGACCGGCGTCGACTTGCCCGTCTCGGCAAGGACGTCGGCTGGGGCAAGCTCGGTAAGCTGGCAACCGTGGTGTCGGTGAAGACGCTGCGACGCTGGTATCGCGACCTGATCGCTCCGCCGGCCGATCATGCCGGCGGCAAGTCGCGCACGTCGGTCGAGACCGAGGCGTTGGTCGTGCGCCTGGCGGTTGAGAATTCCTGGGGCAACGACGCCTGGGGTCGGAAACGCATCAAGGGTGAGATGACGAAACTCGGGACCAAGCTGAGTGCCAGCACGGTGCGGCGAATTTTGCATCGCCATGGCATTCTGCCGGCACCAAAGCGCGGGGCGGTTCACGATGAACCCCTCGCCGTTGTTGGCGCCGAGATCGCACCCGGCGATGTCGCCATGGACTACCTGACCTGCCAGGCCATCGACCGTGGGGTGCTAGTGACCATGTATGTCCTGATCGCCATCCACCTCGCCACCCGCAATGTCACCGTCGCCGGCATGTCGGCGCATCCCTGCGCGGACTCGGCGGGATTCGCGACCAAACTTGCAGCCGCTGACGGCTTCCTCCGACAGGCTGGCGCAAACCGGATCATCCTCGACCACGACAACAACTATTCGGCCGAATTCGCCCAAGTCCTCACAGAGGCCGGCTACACGCTTGCTCAAACGACGCCGCACCAACCCTGGGAAAATGGATTTGCCGAACGGATGGTCCGCACCCTCAAGGACGGATTGCTCCGCAAGATCGTCATTGCCGATGTCGCTGGCCTCGAAGCGGCCTGCGCCGTGTTCCTCGCCCATTATCACGACGAGCGGCCGCACCAAGGGCTAGGCAATGTCCTGATCAATCCGCCAGCGACTCCGCCACCCTCGGTGGGAAAGGTCATTCGACACGATCGATTGGGCGGTTTGATCCATCACTATGCCCGCGAAGTCGCGTGATCTCCCACGATGGGGGAAAATGGCCGTTTTTCCGAGAAAGTCAAATCGAGCGACAGAAAGGGTTCGAGGACAAGCGATTGCGGAATTGGACCGGTTTTCACGATGAAAATCTCAGTGTTTTTAGGGGTATCTCGATGGACACCTACAGTTGGCTCCAGGCATTTCATGGCCAACGGCCCTTCGAGCAGCGGGCCACCTGGGAGCGGACGCGCTCGGCGATGACAAAGGCGCAGCCGCACAGGGCGCATTGGTCACTGCCGAGGCGGTAGTGCGGGCAGGCCCGGCAGCAGCCGGCACGCAGTTCGGACACCCAACACCACCTGCGGGGTGATCGAAACCGTTACGAGTTCGCACTCCGTCACGACCGCTATGCGTTCGTATTGACCCACTAACTTTTGCCAATTCACCCAACATGTAAACCCACAACGCTTTATCGATTCGGACTAAAACGGGGGTGGTCCGACAAACCTGAGACTTTCGGGTCTCAAGAGACCAAATTCCGGCCACATGGCTGTCTCAAGGTCCGAATCGCTCCGGAGGGGTGCGTGAAAGTTCTGCGAAATTACTCAAGAAATGACGCAACCCGCAGGAGGCCCTGCGGGTTGATCATAGGTCGTTAAAGACCCTAGTGGTGGAGGCGCCGGGAATCGAACCCGGGTCCGGGAGAATTCGTACGATGCTTCTACGCGCGTAGACGGTCGTTTGTTCTCGTCCGCGCCGGCGGAGGCCGTCAACCTCCGGTGCGGACCAGTCTGGCGGGTCTCATCCTTGGTAATCAGGCAGCTCCAAGGACCAGCCGATGGGTTTTAGGGGCTACCGTCAATGCATCGGCATCTTGACGGGCCCCGTACCTCGTTACTTGATGTTACTCAGGCAGCGAGGGCGTACTCGACGTGATCGTCGGCACTTGTGTTTTTTGCGGGTTATTAGCGTGGCCTCCCGCACCACGGCGCGCGGCGGTCGCCGGTGTCCACCCGTCGATGCCAGTTCGCCCCCGATTGTCAAAGATCCGTCTTCAGCTGGTCGGGAGTATCGAGGAGGATGCGGCCTGGGGAAGCGGTAAGCGCGACTGCACCCACACGGCTCCGCATGGGTCGGTGGGGTGGCGTGCCCAGCGCAGGCTTTTCCTGGCAACGAAGAGATTGGCGCCTCCGGATGCCGATGTTTGCGGTGACCGGGATTGCGCTGCTCTGCGCTATGCACCTGTGCGCCTTCCTGCCGCGCGGGGCTCGGTCGTGGCGAGTGGGGGGCAGCTGCGCTGTGGCGATCCGTGGTGTGATACCAGGTCTGGGATCCAGGTGGAACACCGTGCCATCAGGGCGTGGTCCGGCAGGCGTTCTGGATTCGCGCCGGGCCAGTCGACTCTAGGATCCATGCGGAGGCCGGTATGCCCATATCTTCTGCACCCCGGTGTCATTGCGCGGCTATCGGGCTCATGTCCGTTGGATTTTTCCTGACTTCTGTTCTTGGGGCCGGTGAGGAATCCGCCGCGCCGGGAAGCGCGACCGCAGGCAAGCCGGCGACCGCAGGCAAGGCGACTGATGACCGACCGGATCCCACGGCGGCGGTGGTGGTCGAAGGCGCCCAGCTCTTCCGCCAGCGGGACATCGATGCGCTGATCCTCATCGCGCAGCGGCATGCCAAGGGCAAGCTGGGGGGAGCCGACCTGGAGCGCATGCGGATGGTGATCGTGCGGGCGCTGGCGGCGCGCGAGAAGATGCTCGCGGTCCTGGCCGACCTGCCCTCGTCCCTGCCCGCCAAGGCGCGCGAGGGATTCATCCTCGACCTGCTCGACTACCAGGGCGAGATCAATCCGAAGGCGCGCAAGACCGAAGTCGATCCCGTCATCCACGAGGCGCCGCCGCCGGCAGGGCCGGTGATGGTGCGCCTGCCTCCGTTGCCGCTCTACCGCATGGTGGCGGGCAGCCGGCGCCAGCTGACCCTTGGCATCGCGCTCTACTTCGCCGATCCGACCCTGGGCAAGCGGATGGAGGACCAGTCGCCGCTCATCCAGGACGCCATCCTGGCGCAGCTCCAGCGCCTGAGTGATGCCGAGTTTCTCGAACCCAACCATGCCAACCTCAAGCAGGCCCTCACCAAGGCGATCGTCGCCAGGGTGCCAGGATTTCCCAATGACGGCGTTCTGATCACCCAGCTCGATCCTGGGGATGCCGCGCCGACCAAGTGAATCCTGCTGATCGGATTGAGGCTGCCGGCTCAGTGCGGTGCTGGCTTGGGTGCGGTGGCTGGCGCTTCCTTGCCCTCGGTCGCCTCCATGCCTTCGCCGTGGCCCATCTTCAGCTTACGTTCGACGATCAGGTCGGCGTAGGCCATGATCAGCACGGCGACGGTGAAGGTGCCGTGGATGATGACCTGCCACATGATGGGCTGGTAGTCAAAATTTGCGGTTTTGGAGGCTTCGCCCAGCTTGACGAAGCTCTGCAGGACGTGGATGCCGCTGACCCCGACCAGACCGCCGGCGAGCTTGGTCTTGAGCGTGCCCGGATCGATGTGGTCGAGCCATGCCGGGCGGTCGACGTGGTCGTCGAGATCGAGCTTGCTGACGAAGGTCGCGTAGCCGCCGATGAGCACGATGATGATCAGGTTCGCGACCATGACCATGTCGATCAGTTCCAGGACGGCGAGGAGGAACAGCGCCGGGGTGAATTCCTTGGCGACGCCCTCGACCACCTTCATTCCGGCGATGGCGTCATGGCCGAGGTGCCAGACCTCGACCCCGAAGCGGTAGCAGTAGAAGGTCTGGGCGATGATCAGGCCGACATACAGCGGCGCGAGCAGCCAGCGGCTGGCGAAAATCCCGCGTTCCGTGATTCTTTCGATGACTTTATTCATGGCGGGCACCCTAGGGCGCTGGCCGGCTTGGCAATGCCGGGCAGGCGGAACCCGTTCCCGATCGCCATCGTTCGCTGCGCCCATCGCGCCAGAGCAGATGCAGGCGTCCGCCCAGTTGCACGAGGCCGGCCCATTGATCGAACCGGCGCAAGAGGACCTGGGCGAACTGGGCGCGGGCAGGAAACCACCAGCCGTCCTCGCGCCAGCCGCAGCCGAGGCCGCGCAGCCGGGCGGGCGCCAGGCCACGGCGGCGCAACTGCCCGAGCAACTGCCGGTCGCGGCGGAGGTTCTCCGCCAAGGCGCGCGGCTGCGAGCGCGGATTCCAGGCGGACAGGACGCAGGCGCCTTCGGGAAGGGGCGCTCGTTGCAGGTCCGTCCAGCCCCGTTGCGTCCAGCGCAGCCAGCGGGTGCCGTTCCAGGTTCCACGCAACTGGCGGCGCAGGGATGCGTCCATGCGGCAAGCATGGTGATGACGCGCCGCAGGCCAAGGCGGGCCGGTCGCCACGACAGTCGGTTGGTGGCATCCTTCGGCTGCCGTTGATTCGGCCGGCGGGACGCCGGCGATCCCAGGAAGATCGATTTTTGAAGCGCCCGGCCAAGGCGGGCCGGTCGCGGATTGCGCCAGGATGCCGCCGCGGTCGACTGCGCGGGTGAGCATCGACCCCATTCCCGTCGCGATCGGCGGTCTTTTCGGCTGCTTCGTCGGCTCGTTCCTCAACGTCGTAGTGCATCGGCTGCCGCGCAATGAGAGCATCGCGCATCCGCCTTCACGCTGCTACGCCTGCGGCACGCAGGTGCGCTGGCACGACAACCTGCCGGTGCTGGGCTGGCTGATCCTGCGCGGACGCTGCCGGCACTGCGCAGCGCCATTCTCGATCCGCTACCCGCTGATCGAAGCCGCCTGCGGCCTCGCCACGGCGCTGGCCGTCCTCCTGGCCTGGCATCAGGTCGGCGGAGCGAACTACGGCTGGTGGAGCGGTTCCCCCTGGCTGCAGGCGATGCACGCCCCGGATTGGTTCCTGTTCGGCGCGGGCCTGGCCGTGATGCTGGGAATGCTCTGGTGGATCGCGGCCTCGGCGCTCATCGACCTCGATCACCGCATCATCCCGGACGAACTCACCAAGCCGTTGCAGGTCATCGCGCCGTTCCTGGCCGTGCTCGGCGACAACTGCGCGATCGGCTGGAATCCCAGCGGCTGGTGGATGCGCAAGGATGACCTGGGGGAATACAGCCACCACCACGGCGCCTTCCTGCTGTCCAGCCTGACCGTCATCGCGATCGGCGTCGGCCTGGTGCTGCTGGCGATCCCCGTGGCACGCCGGGTCTTCACCACCTGCGTACCCATCCCCATGCGCTGGCAGGACGACCACTTCCGGTCCTACCGCCTGGGCTCGCACTGGTTCCTCGCCACCGTGATCCCACCGGTGCTCGTGCTGGTGGCGCTGGTGCTGGCGACTCCCGCCCTGCACGGGCTGGGCGAACGGGAATTCTTCGCCCGCAATTCGCCGACCTGCGTCCTCGGCATCCAGCTCTGCCTCGCGATCCTCGGCGGACTCGCCGGCTGGCTCCTGCCGCAGGTGGTATCGCTGCTCGGAACCATGGTCTTCCGCAAGGAAGCGATGGGCTTCGGCGACGTGAAGTTCCTCGCGCCCCTGGGCTGCTTCCTGGGGCCGGTCGGGGTGGTATGGACCTTCGGCCTCGCCGCCGTCGCAGGCACCCTGGTCGGCGTGCCGCTGCTCCTGCTGCGCCGGCGCTTCGAAGTCCCCTTCGGCCCGTTCCTGGCGGTCGGGGCGGTGCTGACCCTCGTGGCGGTGCCGTGGCTGCAAGGCCTGCTGCCCTGACCGGGGGCTTCAGCCCGCTTCAACCTGCAACCGTCTCGATCCGTCGCTGCCGGCCGGCAGCGGGTTGGGGCAGGCCCCGGACGGTGACTCAGCAGGTGGGCGACCCGCTGCCGATCGTTGATCCGACGGGATGGATCGCTGATTCAGAACCAGCTGATCTGGCCGTCCTTGAGGACGAAGGTCACCCGGGTCATGACGGTCTTGATGGCGAGACGGGCATCGCCGATGCGGATTTCGACTCCGGGATAGACGGTGCCCTTGACCGTGATGCGCGCGGCGGCGGCGAGCTTGTCGGCGGCCGGGTGCGCGCCCTCGTGCTCGGCCAGGATCTTCTCGAATGTCGCGGCCTTGGCGCAGGCCTCCTCATATTCCGCCAGGCCCGCCTTGAGCCGCGCCGCCGCCTCGGTGATGTCGCGGCCGGCAAGCGAGGCCTGCTTGACGTGGTGCGAATACATCTTGCAGCGGTCGCGCAGGGCGGCGGCGGCGGCCTGGGCGTCCGCGATGCCGGCGCGGGCTGATTCCAGCACCGCGTTGGCGTAGGGATCGACCCCGACCTGGACGATGGTGGCCTGTTCGCCCTCATCCCCCAGCGAATCGGCGGCCACCAGAACCGGGGCGGTGACCTGCGAGACCATGATCGCGCGGGCGGTGACCTCACCGGTGGCGAAGATGACCGAACCGCTGATCTGGCCGTTGATCTTGAGATTCCGGCACTTCACCGTGCGTCCGTTGATGTGACGGGCGGTGACATCGCCGTGCGCCTTCACGCGTTCCATCCCAGGCAGGATGCCGGCCTTCACCGTCAGATTGCCCTGGGCCGAGACGCGGGCGTCCTCGATCGAGCCGCCGACCGCGAGATCGCCCTCGGTCTTGACCTTGAAGCCCTTCTTGATGTCGCCGCTGATGCGGACCGGATGCCTGGTCTCGATCGCGCCGGTGTGCATGTCGAGGTCGCCCTTGACCTCGAACATCGCCACCACCGAAGCGCCACCGCTGCGGGTGCGCTTGAAGACGCCGTCGACGGCGGCCTCGACCACCATGCGATCGCTGTCGCGCAGACGGGTGCCGTCGCCGGCGAACTGGGCCGGATCGAGGTCGCGGCCGGGCTTGGCCTTGACCACCTGGCCGCGGAAATTCATCCCATCGGTACCCGGAGTCGCGGGATGGATGCGGACGAGCTCCATCCCGACGGTGATCTCCTTCACGCAGTCCATCTGGGTGTAGTCGACGCGGCCATCCGCGTCCTCGACCAGGTGGATGGAGTCGTCGATCAGGATCTCGGCGCGGGCGTCGATGCCCGGCACGGGTTCCGTCCCGCGCGCCATGACCAGGGTGCGCAGCACGGGCGCGCCCACCATGGCCGCGGCGCAGGATTCCCGGTCGATGCCGAAACGCACCTGCTTCGAGGCCAGGAGCAGGGCGATGTCCTTGGGATTCAGGTATTCGCCCGGTTCAAGGCGGATCCAGGCCTCCTTGAAGTGGGCGTCGTGCTGGAGTTCGATCGCGCTGCATTCGCGATCGGGCACGCCGGGCATGAGCACCGCCAGGACGCGCTCCGGGGTGAGGGTCAGCTCGCCATCGCGCGCGGCGAAGATCTCGCCGGACTCCTCGTGCCGGATCCCGTGGCCGAGGCTGGCGATGCCGCTGGTGGGCTCATCGGTCGGCGCAGGGATCTCGGTCCCGTCCACCCCGATGCCCGGTTTCGCGGGAACTGGTGCGATCCATCGGCCGAGACATTCATCCTTGACGACCCGGCGGGGCTTGGCGCCGGCGACGATCGGCGGATCGATCTCGCCGGGGACGGCAGGAGCCGGATCCTCGCCTGTCGCCAGGATGATCTCGCGATCATGGTCCTCGGTCCGGCCGGCCTCGACCAGGGCCTCGCGCAGCAGACCCTGGGTGATGCCGCTGCGCTGGATCAACTGCTTGAGCATCTCGACCGGGAAATGCCGGCCGGCGGGCAGGTTCAGCACCGCCTGGCGGTGGTCGGGACTGATGCTCAGATGCAGATCCACGCCCTGGTCTCCGTTGCAAGGATACCCTGCTTCCATCCGCCGCGAAAGCCGGATCCACTTGGGTTTCGGCGGTTATTCCAGCCTCCCAGGAGCGAGCCCCTTCGTTGCTGAGTCGACCGGCCGAGGTTCGCGTCCCTCAGGCGGACCTCATTCCATGTCGAACGGGATGAGGATGACGATGCGGTTGTTCTGCACCGCGCTCGGCGACTCCGGGAAGCGGTGGACGGTCGGTCCCAGGTTCACCACCTTGCGGAACAGGGCGGGCTTGACGCCGCCGGCAGCGAGCAGGCGACGGACCGAACCGGCGCGCTCGCTGCCGAGTTCCCAGCGCACCTGCTTCGGATCGGACATCAGCCGAGCATCGGTATGGGCGCGGATCTCCAAGCCACGGTTGGCCCCGATCAGCACCGGCACGATGGATTGGATGAGCTGCTGGCCAAGCGGCTTGATCGCGGCGGAGGTCGGTTCGAAGAGCAGGCCGGTGCTGGTCTCGATGAACTCGAGCATCAACCCGTCATCGCTCACCCGCACGTCGACCGAATCCTGGATCTGGGAAAAGCGCGCATCGACGCGCAGCGCCGTACGGATGCGGCTGGCCAGGGCCTCGGCCGCCTGCACGTCGACGTTCGACGCCTTGCGCGAGGTCTGCTCGATGGTCGCGTTGATCAGTGGCGGCCGGCCATCCATCTTGAGCAGGTAGGGGCTGGACTGGGTGTCGAGGCGGAAGGCCCCAGGGTTCGAGAAGTACTCCGCCAGCCCCGACCGGGTCTGCACGTCCATGCCGATGATCCACATCACCAGGAAGAACGCCATCATCGCGGTCATCAGGTCGGCGAGGGCGAGCTTCCATGCGCCGCCATGGTGGCCACCATGCCCGCCTTTCTTCTTCTTGATGATGATCGGTTGTTCTTCGGCCATGGCGATTCAATCATCAGGCCTTGGCCGCGGCTTTGACGGTCTTTTCCATCTCGGAGAATTCCGGCCGCAGGCTGGGATCGATGTTGCGGCGGGCGAACTCGATGCAGGTCATCGGCGCTTCGCCACGCGCGAACGAAAAGATCGCGTGGCGGATGCAATTGAGGTATTGCGCCTCAGTGCGCTGGCGCAGGGAGATGGCCCGGGTTATCGGAAAGAAGATCAGATAGGCGGCGAGCACACCGACCATGGTGCCGACCAGGGCGAGTCCGATCGCATAGCCGATCGCGGCCGCCTCGCCGCCGATCTTGCCCATGGTGATGACCACGCCCAGGACGCAGGCGATGATGCCGACCGCCGGCATGGCGTCGCCCACGTTCTGGATCGCATCGGTGACGATCGCCTGTTCGGCGTGCGACTGGTCGAGGTCCATCTCCATCATGTCGCTCAGATCGTGCGGTTTCACGCCGCCCGAGACGATGACCTTCATGGTATCGCAGAAGAACGACGAAGCGTGATGGTTGTGGCTGAATACGTGGTTGGAACCAAGGATCTTGGACTTGTGCGGATCTTCAAGGTGCGCCTCGATGCCGAGCAGGCCGTCGCGGCGGGCGACATTGAAGATCTGGTAGAGCAGGGTGAGCAGGCGGAGGAATTCCGCCTTGTTGAATGGGTCCGGCTTGAGGATTCCCAGCACGGCGGCGATCGACTTCATCATCACATCCATGCCGTTGGCGGCGAGGAAGATACCCACCGCCGCGCCACCGATAACGATGTATTCGGTCCAGGCGGCGACGAACACCCCGAAATTGCCCCCATGCAGGGCGAACCCCGTGAAGATGCAGATGAGACCGATGACGATGCCGAGGATGGTGAACATGGTCCCGGGCCAGGCCGGACGGACGTCGCGGAACGCGACGCCTGGTGACGGCGAGATGGCTTGCTTGACCATACCGCAAAACCGAGGCCAAGGCCAACCCTGGCTGGCAGATCGGGTCCAGCGACCGATGGCTGAACCCGATAAGCCCCCTCTGCACCCTAGACTTCGCTCCGATTACCAGCCCGCTCGCATTTCGCACCGATCCGAACGTGTACGATGCGGTGTGTTCCAATCGCCAACCATTGCCAACCCCCT
Organism: uncultured Candidatus Kuenenia sp.; assembly: GCA_964654285.1. Classification (GTDB taxonomy): domain Bacteria; phylum Planctomycetota; class UBA11346; order UBA11346; family UBA11346; genus BJHQ01. Next base: position 43,670 of record CAZZJC010000019.1, on the reverse strand, counting down.
GGTTGTGGGCTATACAAGCCGACCGTGAGCGTCTCCGACCGATCATCGGCACCTGCCAGGCAACCCGTTGCGCGGGTCTTGCACATCACCGGTCGCTCCGATCACGGTGGCGGACCAGAGCACATCCTGCATCTGCTGCGCGGGACCATCGGCCATGTCGACGCCCACGTCGCCTGCCCGCCGGACGGCGTGTACTGGCACCGCTACGCCGACGCGATCGGCGAGCATCGCCTGGTCGCCATCCCGCATCGGCGCATCTACCCGGACGCGATCGTCCGCCTGGCCCGCTACGTGCGCCAGCACCGGATCGACATCATCCATTCGCACGGCATGTCGGCCGGGGTCTACGGCCGCCTGGTGCGGGCCCTGACCCGCACCCGCAGCATCCACACCTTCCACGGCATTCCGCGCACCTCGTCGATCAAGCACCGCCTGTACGGCCAGGTCGAGGGCCTGCTCGCACGCTGGACCGACCGCGCGATCGCGGTCTCGAGCGGCGAGCAGGATCTCGTGCTCAGTCGCTACCCGTCCTATGCCGGCCGGCTGATCCTGGTGCCCAACGGCATCGACACCGCCGGTGGCCCGAGCGAATCCACCCTGCGCCGGCGTAGCGAACAGAAGAAGAAGACCTTGCGCGTGGTGAGCTTCACCCGCGCCAATCGGCAGAAGAACCCGGAACTGCTGCTCGCCATCGCGGATCAGCTGCGTACCTGGGGCCGGCTCGGCGATTTCGAGTTCCACCTCTACGGCGAAGGCATCGCCGACCGCACCTTCCGCAGCCTGGTCGCCGGCATGGATCTCAGCGCGCGGGTGCGCTGCCATCCTCCGACCGACGACCCCGCCATCGCCCTGCGCCAGGCCGGCTGCTACCTGTCCACCTCGCGCTGGGAGGGCATGCCGCTGTCCCTCATCGAAGCCGCCCGCGACGGCGCGGTGGTGGTGGCGAGCGACGTGGTCGGCAACTGCGATCTCGTCGACGACGATGTCGATGGCCTGCTCTTCCCCGAAGACGATCCGGTCGCTGCCGCCGCCGCCCTGCTGCGCCTGGTCGACGAATCGAACCTGCTCACCCGCCTCGCCGGCAACGCCCGCCTGCGCTGCCGCAACCGCCACGCGCGCGAGGTCATGGGCCAGCTGGTGATCTCGGCCTACGGAGCGGCCTTGGCCTAGCGGGGCGCTGCCGGCGCTGCCCCAGCTCTGCGGGCATTTTGGGCAACGCCCCGCTGTCCTCCTTGCATCGGGGGCATCGACCCCAATGAAGCCAGGGTAAGGGATTCCGGATGCGTCGCAGTGCTGCATCCCTGCGACTGGCGCCAAGGATGGTGATGGGCTAGGACATGCGGCATGCCGCATACCTGGAACTTCTTCCGCACCGGCGGCCTGGATCAGGTCCGCATCGCCAGCGCAGACGATCTCCGTCATCTGCCTGAGCTGGACCAGAAGCTCTGGGTCGCCCTGAGCTGTCCGGTCAAGGGGCTGGAGTTCGATGAGCGCACCCTGTCGCTCATCGACACGGATCAGGATGGCCGGGTGCGCGTGCCCGAGGTCATCGCCGCCGTGCAATGGACCTGCCGGATGCTGCGGCGTCCCGAGGCGATCCTGGCCGGAAACGACGGACTGTCGCTCGACCTGATCAACGATGGCGATGCCGAGGGGGGCAGGCTGCTGGCATCATGCCGCCGCGTCCTCGCCAATCTCGGCAAGCCCGAGGCCACCACGATCACCGTCGCCGAGGCCAGCGATTCCGGCAGGATATTCTCGACCTCGGCCGCGAATGGCGACGGCATCGTGGTCGCCGAGGACCACGCCGATCCGGCCCTGCGCGCCGTCCTGGGCGAGATCGCCGCCTGCTGCGGCACGGTGCCCGACCGCAACGGGAAGCCCGGCATCGACCAGGCGCGCTGCGACGCGTTCTTCAGCGCCTGCGAAGCCTACGCGGCCTGGTGGGCGACCGGCGCGGATGCGCTCATCCTGGGTGAACGGACTCCGGCTGCCCACACCGCCTTCCTGGCGGTGAAGGCCAAGATCGACGACTGGTTCGTACGCGGGCGGCTGGCCGCCTTCGATCCACGGGCGCTGGCCGCCGCGAACCGTCCCGAGGCGGAATACCTGCCCCTTGCCGCGCGCGAACTGTCGGCGGATGCGCCCGAACTCGCCGGCCTGCCGCTGCGCCAGATCGAGCCGGGCCGTCCGCTCGACCTGGGCGACGGCATCAATCCGGCCTGGACGAAGGCGATGGCGGTCTTCCGCTGCGAGGTGGTGGCGCCCCTGCTCGGTCCTGGGGTCGTAGCGCTCGGCGAACGCGACTGGGATGCGCTCTGCACCCGGTTCGCGCCCTACTCGTCCTGGCTCGCGACGAAGAAGGGTGCGATGGTCGAACGCCTGGGCCTCGCCCGCGTGCGCGAGCTGACCGCCTCGCCGGTACGCGGCACCATCGCGGACGAGATCGCCCGCGACCTCGCGATGGCAGGCGATCTGGCCGGGCTGGTCGCGGTCGAACGGGCCGTGCGCTACCACCGCGATCTCGGCGTGCTTCTGCGCAATTTCCTCAATTTCACGGATTTCTACAACCCGGAGCGCGAAGCGGTGTTCCAGGCCGGCAAGCTCTACCTGGATCAGCGCAGCTTCGATCTGTGCCTCAAGGTCGATGCGCCGGACGCGCACGCCGCGACCGCCGGCATGGGGCGGGTCCACCTCGCCTATCTGGCCTGCACCCGCATCGGCTGCGACAAGATGCACATCGTCGCCGCCGTCACCCAGGGCGACAGCGATTACCTGATGCCCGGTCGCAACGGGGTGTTCTACGACCGCCGGGGCCGCGACTGGGATGCGACCGTGGTGAAGATCGTCGAGAATCCGATCAGCCTCGGCCAGGCCTTCTGGTCGCCCTACAAGAAGCTGCTCCGCTTCATCGAGGAGCAGATCGCCAAACGCGCCTCCGATGCCGCTACCGCGGTCGACAGCAAGCTGGTCGTCGCGGCCAGCGCGACGGCCAACCCGGACACGATGGCCAGGAACGTCCCGCGCAAGATCGACATCGGCACGGTGGCGGCGATCGGCATCGCCTTCGGTGCGATCGGCACCGCCCTCGCCACCGTCTACGGCGCCCTGCTCGGCCTCGGACCGTGGCTGCCCGTCGGGCTGCTCGCGATCATGGCGGCGATCTCGGTCCCATCGATGATCATCGCTGCACTCAAACTCCACCAGCGCAGCCTGGGCCCCCTCCTGGAAGGCTGCGGCTGGGCCATCAATGGACGCGTGAAGATCAACATCCCGCTCGGGAATTCGCTGACCCAGATGCGCCAGGTGCCGCCGGGCCTGCTGCGCAACCTCAGGGATCCATTCGAAGACAAGGACGCGCAACGCCGCAACCGGCGCATCGCGACCCTGCTGATCCTCATACTCGTGCTGACCGTCGCCTGGTTCTGCCTGACCCCGGAGCAACGGCAGTGGCGTCCAACGTGGTGGCCGAAGAAGACGCCTGCCGAACCGACCGCACCCGCCCCAGCGGCGGCTACGACGGCAGCTGGCGAAGCGAAACCTCAGGCGAAGCCGGAAGCCAAGTAATGTGAAAACTCAACAACGCCGATCATCATCCAAAACATCAGAGCAATATCACCCGCAAAAATCGCAAGTGCACCCCAGGTGCAAGGCGGGAGGAGGGGGCGTGGCAGCGCTGCGTCAGGACGGGTGAGGCCTTACGGATTCCTGGCCCCGAAGGAAGATCTCACGTCAATCCTCGTTCGGGGGCGGCGATAATCACCCATCCTGACAATGACCACCGACGACCAACGCCGCAGCTGGGGCGCAATTGCGATTTTTGAATCAGCGCTTGGCGGCGCCGGCGGTGGCGAAGCATTCCTTGGCGTTGATCAGGGTCTTCGCCTTGTCGTCGACATCGGCGGTGGTGACCAGCCAGCCGGTGACCTTCTGACCGGGGTAGCGGGACTGGAGCTTGTCGCGCATGTCGATGAAGGCCTCGCCATCCTTGGCGGTGACCTTGGCCGAACGGCGCTTGATGTCGACGAACCACACATCCTTGCGTCCACGCGCCACGACGATCCGGCTGGTGCCCTCGAGCCCGTAGTTCTTCACCGGAACGGCCTCGACGCTCTGGAACACCGGCAGGCGGGTCTCCAGTTCACGATTGACCACGTCTCCCGGGAGCGGGTGGCCGGCGCGGAGCAGGCGGATGATGGCTTCCTCGGTGGCACGGATGGCGATGGGCATGGGGGTTCCTGTCGTGGGGTTGTGAAAGGACGCTTCTTCCGCGATTCCTTCGGCGTTGGCCGGAATCCGGCCGGACCTGGATGACCCGGACCGCCCGGTCGCCTGGGAGTTGCGGAAAGCGGAAGCATGCTAGCACGCTGAGGCCAAAATTCAAGCCGCGACTTGACTAGGAAAAGCACATGGATATTGGCGCCGCCCCGGCGCAAACCCCGGAAAAGGCGGGGGTCAGCCCTGGCAATCGAGGAGGATCTTGCCGCCCCGACGATCCTGACGCGCATGCGCGATGGCCTCGGCCAGGCGGCTGAGCGGGTATTCCGCCTCCACCGGCTGGAGCAGCCGGCCGGCGTCGACGTGGGCGCCGAGCGCGGCCAGCATCGCGTCGCGTTCGGCCGCCGGCGCCTGCTGGTACCAACGCGTGACCCACAAGCCGGTGAAGCGCAGATCCTTGAAGATCAGCAGGCCGGCCGGGACGTTGACCGGCTGGCGCGCCATCGCGCCGATGGTCGCCACGGTGCCGCCGGAAGCGACGATCTTGGCGAGATTCAGGGCGCTGTCGCCGCCGACCTGGTTGACCGCCAAGCGCGGCGCGGCCTTGCCGCAGACGGCGGCGACCTGGGCCGGGGCCTCCTTGCCATCGAGCACGACGAGGTCGGCCCCGAGCGCGGTGAGTTCCGGGATGAGCTCCGGCCGGCGCACCAGGTTGGCGGTCTTCAGGCCCAGCGCGCGCGCAAGCTGGATCAGGCAGCGGCCGACGCCGGAGTTCGCGGCGTTCTGCACCACCCAGTCGCCGGGTTGCAAACGCACCACATCATGCAGCAGTCGCCACGCGGTGGCGGGATTGACGCCCAGCATCGCCGCCTGGCGCAGGTCGGCCAGGCGCGGCAGGCGATGGAAGCGTTCGATCGGGGCGACCGCCCAGCTGCGCCAGCTGCCGACGCCATCGACCGGACGCACCAGGTCGCCCACCCCGACGCCCTGGACGCCGACGCCGAGGGCGACGATCTCGCCGACCCCCTCCAGCCCGGCGATCGCCGGCAGCTCGGGCTTCTTGCCGTACATCCCTTCGACGAAATTGATGTCGGCCGGATTGATGGGCGCCCAGCGCATCCGCACCGCGATCTCGCCGGCGCCCGGCGCGGCCAGGGGCAGGTCGGCGAGGGCGAGCACCTCGGCGATGGGTCCGGTGCGTTCGAGACGGGCGGCGCGGCAGGTATGCGGGATCATGCCGGGATCCTGGCCCGGACCGCGATGGTGCAACCGGGCCGGATCGGATCGGGTTCGCCTTCGTCCCGACGCATCCGCCGCGCGGGAAAACCCGCGTCCAACGGGCTTTCGAACGCGAAACATCATCCCCCCGCTGTTGCGGAGCGCAGCCAGGCGGTTACTTGTCTAGCATGCCCGCCATGAAAAGCGCTGGTGATGCAGAGGTCCGCTTCCTGCGGGGTCATGAACGTTACCGGGGGCCGAAGTTCGCCCTGGTCGACGAGCTCTACGCCACCCCGGACGGCGAGGTCGAGCGCCCGGTCATCCACCACCCCGGGGCGGTGGCGATCCTGGCCGAGCCCGAACCCGGGCTGATCCTGATGGTGCGGCAGTTCCGCTATGCGATCCGCGCCTGGACCCTGGAGATCCCCGCCGGCACCCGCGTGCCGGGCGAAGCGCCCGAGGCCACGGCGGCGCGCGAACTGGAGGAGGAATCCGGCTACCGCGCCGGGCGCCTGAGCGAACTGCTGCGCTTCCATCCGGCGGTCGGGGTGTCGGATGAGGAGATGGTGCTCTACCGGGCCGAGAATCTCACGGCCGGAACCGCCGCGCCGGATCCGGGCGAACTCGTGCGACGCGAACTGGTGCCGCGCGACCGACTGCCCGAAATGCTCGCCGCCGGAACGCGCTTCGACGCCAAGACCCTGATCGCCCTGGCGCTCATCGGCATCCTGCCGAGGCCCGGCCATGGCTGAGCCGCCACCGCCGCCGGGCCCGGCATCAGCCCCTCCATCCCGACCGCCGCCAAGCCGCAGTGCGCCGCCAGGCCGGGGCAGCAGCTGGCTCATCGACCGCTTCGCCACCCACAGCGGCACCGTGGTGCTGGAAACGACCGGGCGCAGCGTCAACCAGCGCGCCTTCGCCGCCGGCCGGGCGGTGATCCTGTTCATCGATGCGGTCGGCCACCTCAAGCAGGCTGGGCGATCGCTGCCGCTCATCATCCGCCAGCTGGAAAGCGCGGGGTTCGGCTCGCTGTTCGTGCTGTCGCTGATCGCGGCGATGACCGGCGGCATCCTGGCGATGCAGGTCGGCAAGACGCTCGACACCTTCGGCGCGACGAACCAGCTCGGTGGCATCATCTCGGTCGCCTTCTGCCGCGAGTTCGGGCCGATGTGGGCGGCGATCATCATCCTGTCGCGGGTCGGCGCCGCCTACGCGGCCGAACTCGGCACCATGACGGTGAACGAGGAGGTCGACGCCCTGCGCGCGATGTCGATCGATCCGGTGCGCTACCTCGTGATGCCGCGCGTCCTCGCCCTGGTCATCGCCATGCCGCTGCTGGCCGTCGTCGCCGACTGCGTCGGCGTGCTGGGGGGGCTCGTCGCGACCCGATCCTTGTTCAATCAGCCCGCCTCGGAGTTCTTCAACAGCCTGAGCGGGGCGCTCACCGCCACCGACATCGTCTCCGGCATGTTCAAGGCGGCGGTGTTCGGCGCGATCATCGGCACCATCGCCTGCGACCGCGGACTGAACACCTCCGACGGGGCTGAAGGCGTCGGCCGCTCGACCACCACCAGCGTGGTGCTGAACGTGATCTTCGTCCTCTTCGCCGACCTCGTCATCACCTGGTTCATCCTGGTGCCGTTCGCGGCGATCCAGAACTGGGTGCGCTGATGGCCACCGACCGCACCCTGCGCTCCCAGACCGTCAGCCACGACGCCGCTGGTGAATGGACACGCGAGCGCTGGGAGGCCGCCGCGCCGCTCGCGCCGGTGCCGGACGGCCGCGAGGCGCTGATCCGCGTCCGCGACGTGAACAAGTCGTTCGGCCAGCGCCGCATCCTGCGCGGCGTGACGCTCGACGTGTATCGCGGCGAGACGCTGGTCATCCTCGGCGGCTCCGGCTCGGGCAAGACGACGCTCATCAAGCATCTGATGGGCTTCCTGCGCGCCGATGCCGGCACCATCCACGTCGCGGCGCCACCCCCGACCGCTCCAGGTCAAACGGACACCGGATCCGCAAGTTGCGGACGCCAGGCCGTTGGCGAGATCGATCTCGGCAACGCCAGCCCCGAGCAGATCGCGGTCTACCGCCGCCGCCTGGGCGTGGTGTTCCAGGGCGCGGCGCTGCTCAATTCGCTGACCGTGCTGGAAAACGTCGGTCTGCCCCTGGTCGAGGTCGACCGCCGGCCGGCGAACGAGGTCTATGAACGTGTGGTCGAGGCCCTGCGCCGGGTCTATCTGCCGGCGCAGGAGATCCTCCACCTCAAGCCCGCCAGCCTGTCGGGCGGCATGCGCAAACGCGTCGGCATCGCGCGGGCGATCATCCAGAAGCCCGAGATCATCCTCTACGACGAACCGACCACCGGTCTTGATCCGGTCACGGTGAACGGCGTCAACGAGCTGACCCTCGATCTGCAACGCCAGCTTGGGGTGACCTCGATCGTGATCACCCACGATCTCGACGCCGCGTTCAGGATCGCCGATCGCATCGCCATGCTGTACCTCGGGCGGATCATTGCCGTTGGCAACCGCGAGAGCATCCGGCAGGATCCCAATCCCGTGCTCAGGCAGATGCTCACCGGTTCGACCCAGGGCCCCCTCACCGAGGCCTACTTGCAAGGCCACGCGCCCGTGGGCCACGCTCCCGTGGGCCAGGCTGGCGCTGGCCGGGCATCCGCCGCCGGCGGGGGGGGCTAGCGCATGTCGAGCGAAGTCAAAGTCGGCCTGCTGTTCTTCCTCGGCCTCGCCCTGCTGCTGTGGTTCACCCTGATGGTGAACAAGGTCAGTCCCGGCGGCGGCGACTTCGACCTCAACTTCCCGCGCGTCGCCAAGCTGAAGGAGGGCGACGCGGTCAACTACAACGGCGTGCGCATCGGCACGGTGACCGAGGTCGCGCCGATCCTGGATGCCGGCAAGCCGCGCGTGCGGGTGCGCTTCTCGGTCGATGCCCGGCGGCGCGCGAGCGTGCTCATCGACAGCGACACCCGCTTCGCGATCAGCCAGCAGATGCTCGGCGGCTCGGCGCTTGAGATCCTCGCCCGCGGCGGCGTCCCGATCACCAAGGAGCTGCTGGTCGGCCGCCTGGGCCAGGATCCCGCCAGCCTCGACGAGGCCATCGCGGCGGTGCAGAAGCTGGTCGAGGACAACCGCGCCGAGATCGGCAACGCGATCAGCGCCATCCGCGCCGCCGCCGCGCGCTTCGGCGAACTGGCCGAGGAGGCCAAGGCGATCCTCAAGGAGAACCGCCCCAAGCTGAAGGATTCCATCGACCGCCTGCCCGGCACGGTGGCCAACGTCAGCGGCGCCGCCGGCGAGATCCGCGATGCGGTGGCCGAGAACCGGCCCAATCTGAAGACCACCGTCGCCAAGCTGCCCAAGGTCGCGGACAATCTGGCCGGGGCCGCGGGAGAGGTGCGCGACGCCGTGAACGAGAACCGGCCCGACCTGAAAGCCACCGTCGCCAAGCTGCCCGGCATGGCCGACCGCATCAGCGGCGCCGCCGGCGAGATCCGCGACACCGTGGCCGAGAACCGGCCCAACGTGCGCACCACCCTCGCCAACGTGGCCCGCTTCAGCGAACGCCTCGACCACATCGGCGCCAACGTGCAGGTCGTCACCGACCAGATCGCCGCCGGCAAGGGCACGGTCGGCAAGCTGGTCTTCGAGGACACGCTCCACGAAAAAGGCACCCTGGCCCTGGATTCCTTCCAGAGCCGGCTGGAAGAGGTCAAGCCGATCACCCAGGGCATGGGCGATGTCAAACTGTACGCCGGCCTGATGGGCGGCGGCGACGCCAACACCGGCGCCTACGAGGCCCACGCCTATCTGCGCATCGAACCGAAGCCCTGGAAATTCTACACTGGCGGTATCGGCTACCGCACCGCACCCAAGGATCGCGATGCGGCGCGCGACGATCCCAACAAGTTCAATCTCGACGTCGACCTGCTCATCGGCTGGCGCTTCTTCCCCCGCGACCAGGGCCAGCACTACGGCCTGACCGTCGCCGGCGGGATCATCAACAGCCAGCTCGGCGGCTACCTGATGGCCCCGGTCTGGAAGGACCGCCTTTCCTTCGTCCTGCTCACCCGCGGCAAGGATTTCACCCGGGCCGAGAACGACCGGCGCTATGAGGAACCCGGAGCCATCCTGGTCCGCGCCACCGCTGAATACCGGATCTGGGACCGCGTCGTGGTGTCCGCCGGGGTCAACGACCTGACCAACCGCCCCGGCGCCTGGTTCGCCCTGCGCGCCGAGCTGCTCGACAACGACCTGCGCAACCTGGTCACGGTGGTGGGGCTGAAGATCTGAACCGATCGGTGCCGGGATCAGCCCGGTGCCGCAGAACACCACGTACAACGTGGCTGGAATCGACGCCGCGGTCGTCCACCGGTCGTTGTCCTTCGTCTTGCGACAGGGCACCATCGCCGTCCGACCCATCGCAACCCGTTGTGCCCACGGAAATTCCGCTTCGTCGGATTCGCTAGGCAAAGCCTCCGGTTTTGGCCCGCCTTTGGCGTGTGGATTGCTTCAACAAAAGACCACGAGCGGACGCCCTCCAGCGGGAAAGGCAACTACGACCACCATGAACCAGATCCAGCACCAGGACACCATCTTTCTCAATCCTGACCTGGCGCTGGCGACCGCCCGCCAGGCCAACCGGGTGCAGATCACCTCGGCCAGCACCGGGTTGCAGGTGTGCTATTACCTGAGCCAGGAACCGTTGCCGGAGAGGCTGCCCAACCTCATCCACGTGAATCCTTCGTCCCTGGTGCAGTTCTACGCCACCACCCGCCTGCGCATGCCCACCCGGATCGAAATGGCTGGATTCTATCCTGAAACGATGCGTCAGCGGTTGAGCCAGGACCTCCTGAACTGCATGCAGGCAGCTCGCGAGAAACGTCTCGCCCTGACCGAAGGGACCATCCGCGCCATCCATGCCGGCGACATCCCACCGCCGGAACGGCCGGGCCGGTTGCGCGTCATGGGCTGGGGCAGTCGGACCACCATGGTCATGCAACACGCCACTCGCGGGGTGATCGAAGCTTTCGCCCGACTTGGACACGATGCCAAATTCGTCATCGAGGATTCCGACATCGAAGCGCTCGCCAGTTACCACATCACCGGGGTGATCCGCGATTTCCAGCCGCACCTGGTGATCAATGTCAATTACCTCAACAACATCTCGCTCCATCCCAAGACTGCAAACGTCGTCTGGTGGATGGACATGATGCCGGAATTGACCGATCCGGCAGAGAAGCTGCGTTGGCGTGAAAACGATCTGGTTTACAGCCTGCACAAGGACGCCTTCTGCAAAGCCCTCGTCGCAAAGGGGCTCCCCCCGGATCGGCAGCGCAACCAGAATTTCTGCATCGACGACTCCATCTACCACCCGGAAGGCGGTCCACCTCGGGAAGCTCGCACCATCGTCTTCGTGGGAACCTCCTACCGGAGTAACCCGCATTTCATCCCGGCGAATCCGATCCATGCCCGTTTCCTCGACCTCCTGAATGAGCGCATCCAGGCGGGTGAGGTGATCACGGTGCCGGAGATGGAGGAGTTCCGGATCCAACACGGCATCACCACCATGCACCTGGCCGGGATCATCTGGAACATCGCCATCCGCGACGAACCCGTGCGCTGGATCTGCAGTCTGGCGCAGCAGGGCTGGAAGGTCGAGATCTACGGTCATGGCTGGGAGTCTGACCCGGTGGTCGCGCCATTTCATCGCGGTGCGCTCAAGCCAGGTCGGGAACTGGCTGAGCTGTATCGGCGGGCGAGCCACGCCCTGTCCTTGACACCGAACATCCTCAACCATCAGCGCCTGCCTGAAATCGCCTGCTGCGGCTGCATCCCGGTCGTCTACGACTGCCGACGGGCGTCCCCCCTGCCGCACTGGGACGACCACCAAGTCGTCTACTTCACCGACAAGGCCAGCCTGATGGCGGGGGTGCAACGGGAATTCCAGGTCGATTCCGAACTGTTCCGCCGGGAGTTCTCCTACGACCGGTTCGCGGAACGGATCATCGCCGACCTGCGAAGCCGCGGACTTCTGCGCGAGGAGCTGGATGCCGCCCCGCCTGAACTGGCTCCCGTCGCTTGCGGATCCGTTTGAGGAGACGGCTGTTCGGGCATGCTCCGCTGCAACGTCACAGCGTGACGATGCTGCCCTGGAAACCATGTTTCCGCAGATTGCCCACCATGTTCTCCGGGAAGTAGCTGTTGGCGACGAAGCAGAGATCATTGCGGTTGAGCTGCAGGGCATCGAGTCCAGCCACGGGCACGCCATGATGCGATTTGCCTACGCGCAAAGGATCATCGTCGATGAACGACCGGATCCTACCCGCCGGAATGCCCTTGCCGAGAAGGTGGTCGTAGGCACCTCGTCCGAGGTAGCCTGAGCCATAGATGTAGATCGATGCCGCCTCGCCCAGCGATTCGCCTGAACCAAGGTGATGATCGATATAGGCCCCCAGCACCCGTTGCTTCATCGCCTCGACCCGGGATTCCAGTTCCGCATCCGGCATCTGGGTGAAGTTGAAATGCGGGCGGGATACATGGAAACTCCGCCGACGCAGGAAGGCGCGCACATCGGGGATCATGCCGCGCTCGACCGCGATGTCCCACAGTTTCGTCCCCGGCAACGGGAAGGCATAGGTCATCGCGCTGTAGATGCGGTTGGCGATGAGGAAATCCTCGGTCTGCTTCAACGTCTCGGCGGTTTCACCGGGATAACCGCAGATGATGTAGGGCATGATCTTGATCCCATGCCGGTGCAGCAATTGCAGGTTGGCCGCCGTCTTCGCGAGCGAGAGCTTCTTGTTCATATGGACGAGCATGTCCTGGCTGCCGGATTCGACGCCGACCGCGACCGCGAAGCAGCCTGCCTCTTTCAGGCAGATGATCGTTTCCTCGTCCATGAGGTCGATGCGGCTCACCGCCGACCACCGGACTTTCATGCCGCGCCCGGTGATCAGCCGGCACAGTCGCCGGACCCGTTCCGGTTTGAGGAAGAAGAGATCATCCTGGATCATGAAATGGTCGAAGCCGAGCTGCTCGACCACGTGGCACAGTTCAGCGAAAAGATGGTCGATGTCGCGCTCAACGTAGGCGCTGCCATTGACCTTGCAGCAGTAGTTGCAGGCGAACGGGCAGCCACGGCTGGACAGCAGCGGAAAGTCCGACCAGGGAGGCAGGTACTTGTAACTGCGAAAATCCATGGCTTCCCAGTCCGGCCAGGGGATCGCATCGATGTCCTTGGGATATCCGCCTTGGACGATCCGCGTCGGAGCCTTGCCGCCTGGCCCGGCGGCGTTGACGATGTCGAGGAAGGCCAATTCGCCCGGACCACGCACCACCACGTCGACGGCGCAATCCTGGGCCACCAGGTCGGGCATGGTGGTGGGCAGGGCGCCGCCCATGACGATGAGCAGGTGCGGGAATCGCCGCCGTATCGCCGCCGTGAATTCGACGCAAAAAACATAGTTCGCCATCACCGCCGAGATGCCGAGCACGTCGATGCGCTTGCTCGCGATGAGGTCGGCGATGCCGTCGTCGCTCAAGCTTGAATGGCTGATGTCCAGGATGTCGACCTGGTGATCGGAATGCTTCTTCAAGGTCGCAGCGATATACCCCAGTCCATACGGCATGTGGTCGGCGAGTTCGGCCCCATCCTGCCGGTCGTTGGTCCGGGATGTCATCAGCAGGACGTTCATGGCGCACCGACCGGAGCCGGCGGCGGCATCACCTGACGCAGGCGATAGCGCATGCCGGTGAAGCCGGATACCGGGATCGGCAAGTTGGCGGCGAAGCGCTCCAGGTCGTCCAACTCGCACATCAGATCCAAACCCGGCATCACGGCAGGATCAAGGAACAGGTTCTCGTCACCGCACGGGCGTTGCAGCGGGGCGAAGTTGATCGCCACCTGCAATTCCGCCGCCATCTGCATGGCCTGACGCATCTCGGGCCAGGTGCTCTTCATCACCACGTAGTTCCAGATCACGCGATCGGTGACGCCGATCTCGCGTTGGCGCGTCGCGAGGTGGACCAGCCCGGCCCAGGCGCGGTCGAAGCGCAGGTGGTGGCGGATCTTCTCGAAGGTCGGCGCGGTCGCGCCATCGATCGAGACCAGGAAATGGACCGGGTGCGGCGGACGCAGCAGGCGCTCGGCGATGGCGCGGGTGATCAGGGTGCCGTTGGTGATGACGCAGCGGCCCGGCTGGGGGGCGTCGTCCGCCCCGAAGGATTCCAGGTAGGCCGCGAAATGGGGATCGGTGAAGACCTCGCCCCCCTGCCAACGGAAATGGCTGGCGGTCGGCTTGAGGGAATCGAGGGCGGCACGGATCTCCGGCGTATGCCGGGTCGGATCGGCATGCGGCTGGCCGCACATGATGCAGGCGGCATTGCAGAGGATGACCGGCTGCAGGTCGACGAAGAGCGGCAGCGTGTCGATGTCGGCCTCGCGGCGGGCGAATGCCGCCTGCACCCCCGCCAGGTTCTGGGCATAGGCGGAATCGGCATCAACCGGCGGCGTGAAAGGCTGGTTGATCATCTCCGCTTGCGGCGGTTCGTCGTCTGGCGGAGTGGAGGAGTTGCGCAGGAACGGGCATTCGCGTTCGCATCCGGCCTCTTCATAACGGCCGGCCGCAACCAGCCGGCGCACCTGCTGCGCCGCAGGGCCGTGCCAGGCCTTGGCCGGGCTGTCGGCGGGCAGCGTACCGAGCGCGGTATGGTTCTGGGGACAGCAGGTCATGCGCCCCTTGGCGTTGACCCACATGTCGGCCCAGGGGTGGATGCAGACGGCGCTCATGGATTGCATCCCTTCGGCAAACGGCAGAGATACGGCGCGAACAGCAGGCAATCGACCGCGCCACGGGTGAACGTGCTGACGATGTCGTCCTCGCCGCAGACGATCGGTTCCTCATGCATGTTGAAGGACGTGTTCATCAGGCAGAGCTGGCCGGAGCGCTCATGCCAGCGATTGAGCAGGCGATGGAAGAGCGGATTGTCCTCGGGGAACACCACCTGCGGCCGGGCGGTGCCATCGAGATGGACGATCGCCGGCGAGCCTTCCGCCAGGGCGGGCGCGACCTCGTAGGTGATGGTCATGTGCCGGGCCGAAAATTGATCCCGATATCCCTTCAGCGCCCGCCCGGCGAGGTTGCTCGCGATCGACGGAGCGAACGGCATGAACTCGGTGCGGGCGAGGCGATCGTTGAGCTGCTGGCAGACATCGGCGCGATCGCAGGCGGCGATGATGCTGCGGTTGCCCAGGGCACGAGGGCCGAACTCGTTGCGGCCCTGCACCAGTCCGATCGCCTGATGATCGGCGAGCAGATCGACGACCGTCGACTCCAGATCGACTGGGCGTTCGATGGCCAGACCCTTGGCCCGCAACAGCGCAGCGATGCGTTCGGGATCGATGGCCGGACCCACGTACAGGCTGGGCACCGCGACCGGCCTGCGATGCTGGACGTGGTACAGGTAGTGGTGGACGCCACCGGCGCAGATCCCGCCGTCGCCCATGTTCGGATAGATGAACAGATCCGACACCCCGGGCAGGTCGCGCAGCTTCTGATTCGCGCGCACGTTCGAAAAGACGCCACCGGCGACGCAGATGTTGGTGAGGCCGCTCTCCGCAACGTGCCGGCGCACCAGTCCGCAGAGCAGATCCTCGAGGTGGCGCTGCACTGCGGCGGCAAGATCGGCTGGAGTGAAGCGGGCCGCCTCGGCGAGCAGTTCCGGGGAAAAGTTCGAGAAGAACGGCCGATACAGCGGGCCGGGACTGCTGCGCAGGCGACCTTCGTCATCCAGACGGATCATCCGCCGCATGAGCCCGATCGCCTTCTCGGGATCGCCATGCGCGGCAAGACCGGTGATCTTGCCCTCGTGGCGGTTGGGCTTGAAACCGCACAGATGCGTCACGCGGCCGTAGAGGTATCCCAGGCTTTCCCAGCTATAGGCGGTGTAGCGTTCGCTCTTCCCCTCTGGCGTGAACGCGCTGATGGTCAGCGACAGGTAGTCGCCGCGTCCATCGGCGGTCACCACCAGGGCGCGCTCGAACGGCGAGGCGAGGTAGGCCGAACAGGCGTGCGCCTCATGGTGGTGGCAGGTGTGGATCGGCGTGTCGGGGAAGATGGCGCGGGTCTCGCGCAGGAACTCGGCGTTCTTCACCGCATCGACCTCGCCTTCGGTGGCAAGACGTTCGAGGATGATCGGCAGTGCCGCCGGATCGCCGGCGTAATCGAGCGCGCGTCGCATCATCCGGGTGAAGAATTCGGTACCGGGCAACCCACCGGCGAATCCGTGGCAGATCATCCCGATGTCCGCGGGCTTCAGGCCGGATTCGGCCAGGATCCAGCGCAGGGAGCGATGCGGATACGCGTCGTCGAGCTTCCTGCGCGACAGGCGCTCCTCGTTCACACCCAGGACCATGCGATCGTCCTCGAAGAGGACGACACCGCTGTCGCTGCCGGAACTGATGCCGAGGATCTTCATTGGGCCTCCATGGTTGGGTTTGGATGCGTCGACACGTCGCTTGGCTTCGTCCGTTCCGCTGCGATTCCATTGACTGGCACGCCTACCGGGATCACTCCGTCGCCGGCCGGAATCCCCACTGACTCCAGTTCTGATAGACGAATCAGGTTCTCCCTCCGGCTGATCTTCCCGCTCGATGATTTCACCAGCCAGCGTTCCGGGGCGATCCACACCCGGCGCAGGCGGAAGGCGCTGTCGCGGGCGATCCGCTCGCGCAGGCGGCGGATGAGGTCCGGATGCTCGGAACCGGGCAGCCGGCTTTCGACCACCAGATGCAGTTCCTGGGTGCCGGAGGCCGCGTCATCGATGCCGAGGCAGCAGCAGCGCCCGGGCAGCACCCCCGGATCCTCGCCGGCCAGGGTTTCGATCTCGGTGGGGTCGCAATTGCGCCCAGCGACGATGAGCAGGTCCTTCGCGCGACCGATGACGAACACCTCGCCAGCATGGATGAAACCCAGATCGCCGCTGTCGTACCAGCCATCGCCATCGATCGCCCGGACGGTTTCCTCGTCCCGCCGCCAGTAGGCGCCCAGCCGCCACGGTCCACGCAGGCGCAGGTTCCCGACTTGGCCGTCCTCGGCGCGTCGCCCATCGGCGAGCCAAACGCCGATCTCGACGCCGGGAATCGGACGGCCACTGGAAACCAGCGTCCGTCCCGGGCCGGGCTGGTAACGACCATCGACTTCCAGGCTTTGCCGATCGCAGTCGAGTCGGCACGGTGGCAAGGCTGACTGGGTGACCGCGAAGACGTTCTCAGCCATGCCATAGCACCCTGCGACCGAACCGGGCCGCACGCCCTCGGCCGCGAACCGCGCACAGAAGGCATCGATGCTGGAGGCAAGCACGGGTTCGGAACAGTTGGTCCAGACCCGCACCGAATCCAGGCGCCGACCGGCGGTGCGCTCCGGGGGTACCGTGCGGGCAAGATGGGCGAAGGCGAAGTTGGGTTGCCAGACCAGGGTCGACCGCTCGCGCGCGATGTGGTCGATGAGACTGGCCGGGTCGAGCGCCCAGGCGAAGTTGTCCAGGTACAGCGCGGGCACATCCCAGACCAGACTGCCCCAGAGGCAGGCCACCATGCCCATGTCGTGATACCAGGGCAGCCAGGAGGCGATGCGGTCATCGCTGCCGACACCCAGAACATCGCCGTAGGCCCGGAGATGACCGAGAAGCCGACCATGGCTGATCGCCACGCCTTTCGGGATGCCGGTGGTGCCGGAGGAATGCTGCAGGAACAGGAGGTCCTCGGCCTGGCAGGCGCGGTCGAGCCAGGGCGCGGGATCTGCCGGCGCAGGTCGACGATCCTGGACCAGGCAGCGGACCGCCGGCATGCCGCGCAGCACGCCGGCGGCGGCGGCATCGCCGACCACCACCGCACCATCGCCGAACCGGCCGAGGATCCCCGTCAGTTTGGCCGCGAAGACGGCAGGGGACATGCGCGGATTGGGCGGGGCGAGCATGCAGGGCACGGCCCCGAGCAGGATCGCCCCGAGGAAATCCGCCAGCAGCCCGGAACCGCAGGCGCGCACCACCCCGATCACCGCACCAGGCCCGACTCCGCTATCAGCAAGGAAGCGGGCGCTGGCCGCCGCCCTGGCAAGCAGTTCGCTCCAGGTCAGGCGTTCGCACCCGCTCCTGCCTGGAAAGGCGCAGATTTCGCGGTCGGGTTCGGCCTCCACCCGCTGCCGGAACAGATCGATGACGGTGGTCGGCAAGAACGCTGGATGGGCGGCCACCCGGGGCAGCGGTGTTTGCGACCATCCACTGACCATGCCGGCGGAAGCGTTCATCGCCGTGGCTCGAAGGTCAGGTGCGGTCGCGGCAGGTAGCGCATGATCCATTCGCCGTTGGCCGATGGCAGGCGCCGGATGGCGGCGGTGCCGAGTTCCGGATCGGCGGCGCTGGCGCCTTCGCCGGCCCTGGTCCTGAGCCACGGCCCCATCACCTGATCCGTGAGGGCGACCATGTCGTCCCAGAGCTTGTGCCCGGTCGACGAGAAACAGCGGCCATCGGCGCGATCCTCGCCGATGATGTCCATGGTGCAGGTCACCTTGGCATCTGCAAAGGCCTGATGCAGAGCCTGCTGCGGAGCGAGCGGCATCATCAGGTCGTTGCTTCCGGTGATGGCATCGAGGCGGAATCCGGCGGGCAGATCCGCCGGCCAACCGGGTTGCCGGACCTGATCGCGCAGGTCGAGTTCATCGTCGATGCTCGCCAGACCGGGAGTGCGCCCCGCCGGGAACGGGACCGGCACCTTGCGCATCAGGGTGAAGGAGGTCTTCAGTTCCGGGCACGGGAACCGGAGTCCGCGCCGATGGATGGGATCGTCACCCATGAACGGATCCGTGATCAATGTGCGGAAGGTCTCGCGATTGCCGGCGGCCAGGTAGAAGGGCGCGAGCGCCAGCAGGCCGTGGAAGCAACGTGGCGCCAGGCGCAGGCAGGTCAGTGCCACCTGGGCGCCGGAGGAGATCGAGATGGCATAGGTCGGCGGCACCCGACCGAGCCGTTCGCGCACGGCGTCCATGGCGATGAGCACATCGAGCGCCTGCAGACTGCCGTAATCGAAGGTCTGGTCGGGCCATTCGCGGGCGAGTTCGGCAGCGGCCAGACGATTGGTGGTGAAACCGGCAGGTGGACGGATCAGCCAATCGGACTGGTGCGAAAAGGCCTGCGGGTCCGCCTGCTCGCGCAGCACCTGCTGGACCACGCTGTGGCCGATCTCGGCAATGAACCGCTGATCGTCCATGTACACTTCCGAACCACGGAAGTTCACTCCCAGCACGGCGTGCCCGGCGGCGGCGAGGGTGCGGCGGATCCGCTTGTAGGTGAAGCTGTTCTGCAGCGCCTCGCGGCCCTGGAAGAGCACCACGAGGATGCCGTCCGGACGCAGGCCGCCGACGGGAAGCTGGAGGAACGCCTTGTACGGCACGCCTGCGCCTCCCGGAGCCGAGGCCGGTCCATGCAGGACCAGGTTGAGTTCCGGAACGGGATCAGCGCTTGGCGAGGACATGGGAGACCAGCAGGTGGACGGTGTCGAGGTCGTTCTCGACCAGTTCAGGGCCGAGGATCTCGCGGCCGGAGCGGGCGGAGATCTCGGCGCAGATCAGGCTGATCCCGAGGGAATCCACTAGACCGCTGTAGAACAGCGACTCATCCCGACCGACCGGCGCACCATCGCCGAAGCGGTTGCCGATGAAGGCGCAGAGTTCGCGCTCCAGCTTCTCGCCCTCCAACGGCGGCGATCGGCGCTGTTCCACCTGCGCGAACAAGGTGGCGAGATCGTTCCGCAGGCTTTCGCACAGGTCGGTCCCATAGTCCGGCGGGAACACGACCTCGGTCGGCAGCGCCCGTCCCGAATCAATGAAGAAGGCGACGAGGCGATCCGGCGGCACGTGCACCAATTGGGGCGGCGCCCCGGACAGCGGCTCCTGGGCCAGCAGATAGGCCGTCGCCCCGCTGGATTCCCCGGCAAGAGCGACGTATTCCAACGCCTGCTTCGCATCGAGAAACAACACCGGTGGGCGGGTATCGCTCATGCAGGCTCCTGAACCCGGCTTCAAGCATCGCCCGTGCCAGCGCCGAACCGGATTGATGCCGGAGGATCGCCCTGCCCAGCGGCGGTCACGGTGGAAGCTCGGGCCTCCAGACTTCTTGGATGCTTGTCAATGCCGCCACGCGTTCGGCCCCAGGATCCGCATCCGGTTGCATCCCCTTCACGCTGAAATAATCGGCGACCCGCATCGTCCGCATCAGTCTGGCGAGGGAGATGACGCGGACGGCACGCTCCCAGGCCGGAAGCCGGGCGATCCGGGCCGCGAAACGATTCCAGTCCAGGCGCGTCGGCTGGCGACCGACCGCAACAGACAACCGCAACTGGTCCACCGGCCGCACCGCATCAAGCGCCCGGCAGGCCCGGCGCGGATCCTGACCGAGGCGAAACAGCAGACGGACATTCTCGTCGCTGTGCGCGAAGCCCTGCGCCGGCTCCGGATCCTGGCATTCCATGCCGTCACGCCGGGCGGCGTCCTGGAATCGCCAAGGATCGAAGCAGCCCCAGACCGGCACGAACAGGTCATCGATCAGGTCTGACAGGAACTGCCGATTGTCCTCCAGCGGATGCATCGCGTGAAAGGCACGCCGGATCACGGCGGGGCTGAGACCGGCGGCCAACGGCCGGAGCCGCGCCATGAGCCAGCGGCTCCAGGTGCCGGAGCGGTAGCACCGCAGATAGATCGCCGCCGCGGGACGGCAACGCGCCGCCAGGCGGGTGAACAGTCCGCACGGCAACGGCAGGTGGTGATAGACGCCGCAGAGGAACACCAGGTCGAGATCGGCCGCCGGCCCGAGATCGCGGGTGAGATCCGCGACGGTCGAGGTGATCGGCATATCCCGCCGGCGCGCCTCACGGCGGGTCCAGGCGACCTGGACCGGATCGATATCGAGATGGAAGACCCGCGCCGCGCCCAGTTCGGCGAAGACGATGGATTGGAAACCGGTGCCGACATCGAGCACCGTCCGACCCCGTACCGCCCGCGCATCCAGTCCGACGGCGGCGAGTTCGCGACCGATCCGGCGGCGATACCTGTCCAAGGCCGCATCCGGATCCTGGCGCAGATGCGCGTGGACCTCGCCGCCGTAGAAACCGCGCATTCGCAAACCCGGTTTGACCGCCAGCAGCGGTTTCCTCCCGGCAGCGCGGCTCACGCCATGACCCGCTGGTAATCGTCGACGATCTTGCGGGCGCGCACCGCCCAGGAGTGCTCCCGCTCGACCTGGGCACGCGCCGCCTGGATGATGTCCGACCTCCGTTCGGGATGCCTGACGAGATCGTCGGTCTGAGCGCGCAGTTCGGCGGAATCGCCGAACTCCAGGTAGTGGCGGCCGGGTTCGAGCACGCTGGCGAGACCACCAGGCAGGTCGTTGTCGGCAGCGCGGCGGCAGAACAGGAGCCCGCCTGCGGCCAGGCAATCGAAGACCCGGAAATGCGGCCCGACCCCCTCGTGGAGGTTGAACTGCGAGGTCCGGTAGAAATCGCCAAGCGCCTGGGCGCCATGGAGCGGTCCGATGTAATGGGGAGCATAGCGCGGATAGAGCGGCCAGTTGGGCGGGCCGCCGAGACGGAATGATGGCGACACCTCCAGCACGGTGTCGGCGAGCCAGGTGCGGTTGATCAGGCGCACCGTGCGGCAGGAGATGTCGTAGCGCAGGCGCGGATCGGCCAGTTCCACCGGAACGCCCAACCTCGCCGCCGCTGCCGCCAGGGCATCCGCGAGATAGCATTCGTTGTCGAACCCCGCTGGCGGCACCCGCCAGCGTTCGCAGCACCACCGGAAAAGCCGGCCGAAATCGAGATTTCCCTGCGGCGTCGATGCCACCACCCGGGCCTCCTGCTCAGCCGTCCACGGTTTCGGGATGTGGCCGGCGAATCCGAACCGCGAGATCGGCTCGGCCTGGCCGAAGGCATACGCGACGGGATCGGTCCCGGGTGGCAGCCAGTCGACGAATCCCTGCGAGCGTGCACGGAAGCGATCGGCCCAATGCCGACCGATGAAATAGATGAGTTCGCTGTCGCCCAGCTGGTCATACGGCCATTCGGCGCTGTCGACCATCCAGGAGATGTGCCCGACCTCGCGTGGCAGGTAGGGACGCTGCCGACGGGTGCGGTTCATCTCCAGGATGGCGTCAGGTTTGACCAGGCGGACGAATTCGAGGTAGGACACCTCATCGGGCAGTTCGGTCCAGCCGCTCACGGTGACGCCGACCGCCTCGAAGCCGCGCTTCATGCCGACCAGCAGTCCGAGATAGAAGGGATTGGTGCAGGGCAGGAAGATGGCCAGATGGCGGAGTCGTTGCATGGTCGAGCTCAGGTGGTGGCTGCTCGGGCTATGGGCGGGATCGCGGTCGTCCGGCATTCGTCAAGCAGGATGCGGATGCCGTCCTCCAGACCCAGGGTGGCCGTGGTGACGGGGATGCTGGGATCATCGCCGGCCTGGGGCGCCTGGCTGCCGACTCCCTGCGCAGCGACGACCAGGGGCGAGGTGCTGCCGGCGATGCGGATGAATGCGCGCGCGAGTTCGACCAGGTTCACCCGCCGACCGCTGGTGAGGCGGACGCGCTCGTGCGCGCCGGGCGGGGCGGCGCGGATCGCGTCCGCGCCGGCCAGGAGGGTCTCCACCGCGTCGCGCACGTGGACGTAATCGTAGGTCACTTCCGCATCGCGGATTTCCAGGGGCAGTCCGGCGAGCGAACGCCGGGCGAAGATCATGTGGACCTTGCCGGGATGGTCATCGCCGCTGCCGAACAGTTCGGGGAAGAAACACGTCATCACCCGCAGACCGAAATCCCTGACATAGGCGTCGGTGACCATCTCGGCCGCCAGCTTGGTCACCGCATAGAGCGTGGTGGGGAAACGTCCCGAACCGGTGCGGTGGACGGAGGTGGTGCTGGTCCAGCAGAGCCAGGGTTTGGCGCTGCCGGTCCGCACCGCCTCCAGCAGATTGGTCATCCCCTGGATGTTGACCGCCACGCAATCACCTGGCTTCTCCCGTGCGGTCGCGACCCGGCTGATCCCGGCGAGATGGAACACCCCATCGCATTGCGCCAAGGCCGTGTCCAAGGCCGCCTGATCCAGGAGGGATCCCTGGTGGAAACTCAGACCTGGCAGCGCCACCATCTGCGGTCCAGGCGGAACCGGGTCGAAGGCGACCACCTGCGCGCCCTGGGCCAGCAGGTGAACGATGAGCTTCCGCCCAAAGAACCCGCTGGCACCGGTGACGAGCAGGCGTTGGCCCTGCAGCCACCCGGCATCGTGCGCGTCACTGACCACCGGTCCGCTCATTTCCGGAAGAACGCCCGCACGGCGTCGATGACCACGGACTGGTCCTGGTCGCTGAGTTCCGGCTGCACCGGGAGCGAGAAGACGTTCCGCGACAGCGCCTCGGTGTTCGGCAGCGAGCATCCGCCGAGTCGCAACCCGGGCTGCCGATGCAGCGGGACCTGCCAGTGGATGAAGATCTCGATGCCGCTCGCGCGCAGGTGGGCGACCAGCGCGTCCCGCACCCCGCTGGTGATGACGTAGGAGCTGAAGACATCGTAAGGGCCATCGGTTTCAGGTCGCGGCCGGGCGGACAGGCAGAGGTCGCCGACACCGGCCAGCGCCTCGCTGTATCTGGAGGCCAACGCACGTCGGCGCTCAAGCCAGCGGGGCAGATGCGGCAGCTTGGCCAGGGCGACCGCGGCATGGATGTTGTCGAGGCGGCTGTTGAAACCGAAGCAGGCGAGGTCGTCCTTGCTGCGCTGGCCATGGTTGCGCAGGCAGCGCAGCGTCGCATCCAGCGCCGGATCGCGGGTGGTGATGAATCCGCCATCGCCGCCGACGCTGAGGTTCTTCATCGGATGCAGGCTGAAGCAGCCGATATCGCCCACCGTCCCGGCCATGCGGCCATCGCGCTTCGCACCCAGGCCCTGGGCGGTGTCCTCGACCACCTTCAGTCCATGCCGGCGGGCGATGGCCAGGATCGCCGCCATGTCGCACATCCGGCCGTTCATGTGCACCGGGATGACGGCCTTGGTCCGTGGGGTGATCGCCGCCTCCAAGCGGGCGGGATCGAGGTTGTGGTCGGCGCCGATGTCGATGAGCACCGGGGTCGCGCCATGGTGGACGATCGCGGCGACGGTGGCGACGAAGGTGTGGGCGACGGTGATCACCTCGTCCCCGGGACCGACGCCCAGGGCGTGCAGGGCCAGGAACAGCGCATCGGTGCCGCTGTTGACCCCGACCACATGGGGGACGCCGAGATAACCGCCCATGGCGGTTTCGAACTCCGCGACCTCGCCGCGCAGGATGAACCTGCCCTGGGCATGCATGCGGTCGAGGATGTCGAGGATCTCCTGGCGCATGCCGGCGTAATGCGCGGGGAGATCGACATACGGGACTTTCTTCTCGTCGCTCATGGCTTCCCTCGCGGTTGCATCAGATGAAGTTGACGTGCTGCGGCATCGGCCCTTCCGGCAGGGCCACGGTGGCGCCGCCTTCCTTCACATCCCAGAGGAACTCGTTGACCTTGTGCTGGAGGCAGAGCGAACCGCACATCGATCGCGGGTCGAAGAGCTTGCTGCGGATGCGGTCCATCACCGCCCAATAGCGGTCGGAGCGCAGGATGTCGCGGAAGCGCTGGTCGACGATGTTGCCGATATGGAAGTTGTCCTCGTAACGCTGGTTGAAGAGCATGCCGCAGGGCGCCACCAGTCCTGAACCGGACATCTGCATGATGAAGGGCGGGCCGAAGCACTTGCTGTAGTGGCGTTTCCCTCCGCTCATGATCTTCGACCATTTGGCCGAGACCTGGTAGGAGTCGGTCGAAAGCGCCTCCGCCGCCCGCAGGCTGTCGGCAAGATCGAAGTACTGCTCGTACTTGACCCCCAGGGTGCCGAACTCGTCGTCGCTGCAGTGCTTGATCACGGTGTAATCGACGCCGAGTTCCGCTCCCAGCCGGGCGGTGGGCAGGATCTGGTCGTGGAAGTGCGGCATCAGGACCATCTGCAGTCCGATGGTGATCGGCAGGTTGCGGCGTCGCTTGATCGCGATCGCCTGGCGGACGGTCTCCATCACATCGTGGTAATGCTGCTCGCTGACCCCATGGATCTCGGCGTAGCGGCTGGGCTCGCCGGCGCTGACGTTGAAACGGAGGTAGGTCAGGGCCGGCAGGATGTCCTCCAGCCGTTCGCGCTTGAGCAGATGGCCGTTGGTGCCCAGCGCCATGTCCAGACCGCGCGACTTGCCGTGGACGATGGCATCGTAGAGGTGCGGACTGCACGTGCTCTCGCCGTCGCTGACGAAACTCACCGCCTTGACCCCGGCCTCGGCCGCGTCATCGAGGAAGTTGGCGATGACCTCACGGGTCATGCGTTTTTCATCATTTTCCTGAAGCATCGAATAGCAGTAGACGCATTTGTAGGTGCAGCGCCGGGTCAGGGCCATGTCGATGGTGATCGGAGCGATGCGTTCGCCACGCAGCCACGCCTCGACCCGTTCCTTGTGCCAGCGCAATTTGTGACCATCAAGATCGAACTTCGTCATGGCTGGTCGCCTATTTCCTGGGGTGGGGAGGATGCTGGGATGGGCTGATCACAAGGACGCCCATCATACGAAGGCCGAGTGCTCATCGAGCAGGTCGAGATAGCGGAAGGCAAGTTCGTTCTTGGAATGCGCCATGCAATGATGGGTGCAGTCGCGGGAAGGCTTGATGCCGAAGAAGCGATCCTTGCTTTCCATCCAGAAGTCGCGGAAGCGCAGATCGGCGAACGAACCCAGGCGGCCACCGGTGGTATACGCCTTGTCGTGGCAGGTATAGACGCAGAGGTCGGCGCCGATGACCGGGTTGATCTGCATGAACGGGCACCAGTCGTACGTCTTGCTGAAGCTCCGCGCCATGATGTGGTACGCAGGATAGATCTCGTAGGTGGGGCTGCGCAGCTCGTCCTGGACGCGCTTGATCTGGTCCTCGACGACCTGGGCGAAGGGCTGGTGGTACTTGGCATTCGCCACCCCGTCATTGCTGACCACGACCTCGGCGATCTTGAAGCTGTCGACCCCGACCTCCTTGGCCTTGCGGCAGAGGTCGTAGATGTGCGCCGCATTGGTGGCGTCCACGTTCATGCACACCCCGAGCCGGCACTTGCCGCCCAGGGCCTTGAACGCCGCCATGTTGGCCAGGAGCTGGGTGAAGGCTCCGCTGGGGATGTTGCGGTATTTCCCATAGCTTTCGTCATCCCAGCCGTCGATCGAGACGCGCAGCCAGGTCGCCTTCGCGGCGAAGGCTCGGGCGACATCGCCGGTCAGGCGTGAACCATTGGTCAGGCTCGCGACCTTGACTCCGCCGGCGGTCAGGCGATCCACGCATTCGGCGAGATGCTGGTAGAGGAACGGCTCGCCACCACCGCTGAAGGTCACCGCCTTGACCTCCATCGCGACCAGGTCCTCGATGATCTCCTGCATCTTGGGCCAGGGGATGATGTCCTTCTTGTTCATCTCGGCCCCGAGTTCGAGATGCGGTTCGAGATAGGCGCAATAGGAGCAGCGGTGGTTGCAGGCGTTGACCGGCTTGATCCGGACGTGGAGCGGCGGAAGCACGGCCCCCTCGCGCGGCAGGGAGGCGATCTTGTCCGGGAACTGGAACAATTTCAGGTCGCTGTAGACGGCATTGGGGTTCATGGTGGATCCTTTGCGTGATCGTTGGTTTAGGTGAAGAACATGAATTCGTAGTCACCGGAATATCCGGTACGCTCGAAGAGCCAGGTCCAGCTGGCCGGGGTGAGGAACGCTTCGCAGGTCAGCGTCCAGCACTGGAGGTTGAACAGTTCGCGTTCGTCGCGGTAGCTGTCGACCAGCACATACGCCTGGTGGCCGAGGCGCTGGATCTCGCCCAGGGCGATACCGAGTTCGGGCAGGCGCAGGTTGTGCAGGCAACCAAGCGAGAGGACCAGATCGAAGGAGGCGTCAGGCCAAGGCTGGCGTTCCTCAGCACGTCCCCGGCGCAGGCAGGGACGGATCGCTTCCGGAGCGTCGGCCAGGGCGTGCGCCGAGACATCGATGCCGACGCAGGTCGCCTGGGGCAGCAGCTGCTGGAATTCATGGAGCAGATGCGCCTTGCCGCAGCCGATGTCCAGGATGCGGGCTGATGCGCCAAGACCATAGGCGGCGATCATCGCTGCTGCCACCGGCCGCCAGCGGCCGTCATAGCGATAGCCGCCGTACCCATGCCGGCGATCGCCATCCCAGTAATCGAATTCGAACTGCCGCGCCACCTGCATGCAGGCGACCTTGTCGCCAGCCATCCGCCCGGCGTAGTCGCGTGCGGTGCTGCGGTGGAGAGGCTGATAGAAACTCCGCAACCGGTTTGCAGAAG
This sequence comes from uncultured Candidatus Kuenenia sp., assembly GCA_964654285.1. GTDB lineage: Bacteria > Planctomycetota > UBA11346 > UBA11346 > UBA11346 > BJHQ01. Next base: position 16,792 of record CAZZJC010000019.1, on the reverse strand, counting down.
GGGTCATCGGACCTCCGCGCCGACCGGGACGGACGCCAACCAGTCGCGCAGCGCCTCACGCCAGGGTCTGAGCGGAGGCACCCGGCGGGAGATGATCGGCGTGCGCAGGTTCCTGCGGCCCAGGCCAGGGAAGTCGGCCGCCCGCGCCGGTTCCATCCGGGCGTCGAGACCGCTCTCGTCGCGGATCGCCGTGACCAGCTCGTAGAGCGACGCCTGTCCGGCATTGGCGAGGTGATAGAGCCCGTGAGCGGTATCATCAGCGATCAGATCGCGCATCGCCGCCGCGAGATCGCCGCTGAACGACGGGCAGCACACGATGTCGGTGGCCACGCGCAGGACCGGTTCGCCGGCGCGCATCCGTTCCAGCATGCGCTCGCAGAACTGGCGCTGCTGCCGGCTCGGTCCGAAGATCAGGGGACAGCGGCAGATCAGATGCCGACCGCCTTCGGCTGCGATCAGGTGGTCGCCCATCGCCTTGGTCGCCCCATACAGGTTCAATGGGGCGGTGGCGCTGTCCTCGTCATAGGCCGATCCGTCGCTGTCCGCGAAGACCGCGTCGCTGCTGATGTGCAGGAGCCTCGCACCGCGACCGGCGGTCCACCGTGCCAGCTGGCGCGGGAAGAGCGCGTTGAGGTGCAGGGCGAGTTCAGGTTCGCGTTCGCAGGCGTCGATACCCAGCATCGCCGCCGCGTTGACGACCAGATCCGGCCGGATGGCGTCCAGCACCCGGTCAACGCACTTCGCATCACGTGCATCGACCTCGGCGCTCGGCGGAGCGACGATCCGGCCAAGGTCGCCCAGGGCGCGGACCAGGGCCGAACCAAGTTTGCCGCCGCCACCGAAGACCAGGATCGTGGGCATGGCTACCGTTCAGACCCGCAGGTACGCGGGCTGATCGTCGCTGATCCAGGCATCGACCATGGCCGGGAAATCCGCGCAGACCGGATGGTAGGGGTCATGCACCCGCATCCCCACCATGCTCATCAACTGGCTGTCCTGCTGGCCGCTGCAATGGGAGGCGCCGAGGAAGCTGAAATAATCGTCGACCCCGGTGGCGAGCACCTTGACCGGCTGGCGCTGCACGCAGATGTCGTTGCGGATCTGCTCCAGCGCCCGGAAGGCGAGGAAGTTCGGCATGCTGTAGACGATGGGTTTCAACCCGGCCATGGCCATGCCGGCCGCGATGCCGACCATGCCCTGCTCCATCATGCCCAGGTTGTAGAGCCGGTGCGGAAACTCCTCGGTGATGCGGTCGATGGCACCGAACCCCATGTCTCCGACCAGGACGACCAGGCGCGGATCGCGGCGCATGTGGGGCAGGACGTGGTTGAGCACCGACTTGCGGTGGTTGGGCGTTGATGGATCAGGCATAGCGCACCCCCTTGGCGATTTCGGCAGCGGTCGGCACCCGGTAATGGAAGCAGGGGACATTCTCGATCGCCTTCACGCCCCAGCCCTTGACCGTCTCGGCGAGCACGACGAGCGGCTTCGCCCGATCCGGCCGGTTTCGGGCCGAGGCCAGGCAGTCCACCAGGCGCGCCACATCATGCCCGGGGCAGGCAACCACCTCCGCGCCGAATCCATCGCATTTGCGCAGCAGATCGTCGGTGCGCCCCTTGGGGGTGAGGACATTGTCGAGGAAATCCATGGCCTGGAGGTTGTTCTTGTCGATCACCATCACCAGATTGCCGAGGTCATGCCGGACCGCGAACTGCATGGCCTCCCAGCAGCTGCCTTCCTGCATCTCTCCATCGCCAAGGATGCACCAGGTGCGCCAGGAGCAGCCCCGGAACCGGGCGGCGAACGCCATGCCCACCGCCAGGGGCAGACCATGTCCGAGCGAACCGGTACCGGCATCGAAGCCGTGCTCGGGCTCATACTCGACGCAGCCCTTGAGCGGACTGCCGCGGGAGAATTCCGTCCAATGGCGGCGTGGGATCCAGCCCAGGTCGGCAAGCACCGAATACAGGCCGTAGGCGCCGTGGCCCTTGGAAAACACCACGCGATCCCGGTCTTCGTCGGTGGGACTCGCGCCGATCCGGGCAACCCCGTAGTACAGCGCCGCGACGATGTCGACGCAGGACAGGGACGGAGCGATGTGCCCCGCCCCGTTCACGGCCGCGATCTCGACGATCTCGCGCCGCATGCGGTCGGCCTTGACCGCGATGGCGGCAGGGTCGAGTCGAGGAAGGGGATTCATACCGGCTCCAAGGGATCAGGGGATTGGACGCGCCTGCGGCTTCAGATGAAGTTGACGTGTTCCTGCGGATGCTTCAGTTCCCACAGGTAGCGGTTGACCTCATCCAGCCGGCAGTTGACCCGGCATTTCGAGACATCGAGGTGGTTGTGGACGAAGTCGAGGTTGGCCTTGCGCGCCGCCGATTCCCACAACTCGGTGAAGGACTGGGTCGTGACGTTGCCGTAGAGGAAGCTTTCGTGCTTGAGGTACATCGGACAGCCCCAGACCGAACCGCCGGCGTCGATGTAGGCCCAATACGGCAATCCGTAGCAGCGTTCGTAACTGCGGGTCGGATCATCCCATTTGCCCATGGTGTGCAGCCTGACGATGATGTTGAAGGTCGGCGTGCGCAGCGTCTTGAGCTTCTCGGCGAGCTGGTCCGCACCGCCATAGGTGACGTTCTCGTAGGTGCGCTGGATGCCTTCGGTCTGCTGCGAATACGGCTTGATCACGAAATAGTCCATGCCCGCATCGCGGGCGATCACCGCCAGGAGTTCCATCTCATCCCAGTTGTCGGGCAGCAGGACCGCCTGCATCCCGAGGGCGCACTTCCAGCCATGCCTGCGCTTGAGTTCGGCGGCGGCGGTCATGTTGGCGATCACCCGCGCAAAGTCGGATTCCTTGGCCCGGTGGATCTTGGCGTAGGTCGCGGCGGTGCCGGCATTGATGCTGGTCTTGATCCAACTCGTCACCGGCAGCAGCCGCTCCGACAATTCCGGTTTCAGCAGGGTGGCATTGGTGGTGAAGGAGACATCGACTCCGCTCGCCTTGGTCAGCTCCGAGATGTGGGCGATGTCCGGATGCAGCAGCGGTTCGCCTTCGCCGGCATACATGATCGAACGCACTCCCATGCGGCCGAGCTCGGGCAGCAGGCGGTCGAAGACCGCGGTGTCGAGCCGGCGGTTCTCATACCCTTGGAAATCCTTGCCGCAGAAGGTGCAGCGGTGGTTGCATGCCCCGGAAGGCGAAACCTCGATATAGATCGGCGCAATGTTGCGTCCTTCCAGCCAGTCGGCGACCCGGCGTGGATGCAGATGCAATTTGTGGGATTCGATGCGGTAGGGATCGGAATTGGGATTGGGTTTGAGTTGGCTCATGATTTCCTCTGGGTGCGGCCAAGATGGGTGAACCAGTCGCGGGTCGCCTCGGCGATGGTGTCCGGCGTCCAGACCGGAGCGTGGCGCCAGTTTTCAATGCCTGCGACCAGGCGGCGCACGCCTTCGGCGAACGGGGTGCGCGCCTTCCAGTTGAGCACCGCCGCGATGCGGCGGACATCGGCGTGGGTGCAGTCGGGTTCGCCCGGCCGCTTCGGGATGTGCACCACGTCGCCACCAAGCAGGCGGACGAGTTCATTGATCGCGTAGGTGCCGCCGCTGCCGACGTTGAGCACCTCGCCCGCCACGTCGCTCTGGGCGGCGGCCAGATACGCCTCGGCCACGTCCTCGACCCAGGTGAAATCGCGGGTCTGGGTGCCGTCGCCGACCACGGTGAACGGCTTGCCGGCCAGCTTCTGCGCCAGGAAGGTGCCGAATACCGCGCCATAGGTGCCGTTGGTGCGGGCGCGCGGGCCATAGACGTTGAACATGCGCAGGCTGACCACCGGCAGGCCATAGACGCGATGCCAGTGCAGGGCGGTCTGCTCGCCGATCCACTTGGTCAGGGCATAGGGATATTCCGGCCGCGCCGGGGCGGTCTCGGGCGTCGGAGTGGCATCAGGAATGCCATAGCACGACGACGATGCGGCGTAGATGAAGCGCTTCGCCCCGGCCGCGCGGGCGGCCTCCAGCACGCTCGCCGTGCCATCGACGTTGGCGCGATGGTAGTCGAGCGGGCGTTGCACGGATGGGACGATGTCGGCCAGGGCGGCGAGGTGGAAGATCCAATCGCATCCCTGCGCCAGCCGCACCATCGCCGCGTGATCTGCGACATCCGCGATAGCGATGGTCAGACGCGGATCCGTGCGGTGGCGTTCCAGGTTCGCCAGCCGGCCGATGGCGAGATTGTCGACTGCGATGACGCGATGGTCGTTGGCAAGCAGGAGGTCGACGAGATGGCTGCCGATGAAGCCGGCGGCGCCGGTGACGAGGGCGGTGGTCATGCGACCCCCGACGCCAGGGCGGCGGCCTGGGCCGGCAGCAGGCCGTCGGCCCGGGCGTCATCGATGATGCGCTGGGCGAAGCGGCGGTACGAGAAATGGGAGCGGAACCGCTGGGGATACGTCCGGGCCGGACGGGTCAGCGCCTGCTGCAATCCGGCCTCATCACGGAAGAACCGGACCTCCTCGTCCCAGTGCGGCGGCTCCGAGGTGGCCCGGCAGTCCCAGGCCACCGGGACGCAGCCGCAGGCGCCGATCTCGGCCAGGCGCTGGTGGTTGACGAACAGCGGATGCAGGCTGAGCGCGTGGCTGACGCCGCGATAGAGGTCCGCCAGCGGCTTGCCGTGCTGGACCGGGCCGCGGTAGAACGCGGCGACCTCCGGATCCTGGTCCCAGCCGAAACCGTAGATCTCGACCGGCAGTTCGCGCTGACGGCAGAGCCGGCGCACGAAGCGGTCGCGCACGCAGTAGACCATGGTCCGGCAGGTGGCCTGCTCGGCATCGACGCCGCAGCGCGCCGCGAGGTCGAGCAGATGCGCGGTGTCCAGGCGGAACCCGGCATCCAGGGCGGCATCGATGCAGGAGATCAGTTCGGCCTCGCCCGGATTCCCGGCATCCACCGCGTTGCGGTAGGATGACCCGACGAAGACCACCGCCCGCCGGCGCGCGGAATCGTCGGACGGGGGCTGGAAGATCCCGTCATCGATGCAGAAATGCTGGGTGCGGATGCGTTCCGGAGCGAGGCCGGTGCCGATGACGCCCTCGCGCAGGAATCCGTCGAGGATGTAGGCCATATCCTCGCGCCGCCAGGGGATCTGCTCATGGTCGCGCAGGGCGGGCATGGGATCCTGCCACCAGACCACCTGGATGCTTCCCGGCATGCAGTTGGAGGCGTAGTGGTGGTTGACGTTGACCACGATGTCGGGTGCGAAGGAGAGCATCTCCTGGATGATATGGCAGGTGGCCAGCATCTCGCGGTCATCCGCCTCGATGACCAGGCGCGCTTCGTGACCGAGCGCGCGGAAGGCGTCGATGACGCCCCGGCTGGCGTACTGCATCACCGTGGTGTGGCGGTTGGCGACCGCGAGCACGCGCAGCGGACGCCCGGCGATCGGGGCACGTTTGAGCTGCGCGACCTCCGCTCCGAGCTGGTTGGCGAGCAGCTGCCGCAGCCGCCTGACCTCGTCCATGATCGTGTTGATCGATTGCACGAACGACTCCCGCATCTCCTGAGGCATCCGCTCGGGCGTGACGATGGCCTGCGGCAGGCGCATGCGGGTGAAGACCAGCGTCTCGATCATCCGCTCCGGTGACAGGTGGACGAGGTTGTCGAGCCGCTCCTCCAGCGGGGCATCGGCGGTGTAATAGCAGATCTGGGTGCCATCGCAGTGGCCCCAGACCGGCACGCGCTGCGCCTTGCGGGCCTGTTCCAACGCCATCTGGGCGTCGAAGAAGATCGCGTCTTCCAACACGGGTGCCGTGCTCATGGACATCCTTGCAGCGTGGCGTCGGGTTCCTGGCGCGAAACGCGGTCAGCGGAGCGCATACGCGGGGCCCGTGCCAAGTCGGCGAACGCGTCCGGCAGCGAAGTCGCAATCCAATCGTTGCAGGCGCTCGGGCGAATCGACCGCGATCCGATAGCCGTCCAGCGCCTGACCGCGCAGGATCCCGCAGGATGCCGAGGGCACGAAGACCTCGCTCGGCAGATCGCTGGCCCGGTCGCGCGGCACCCGGGCGAGCAGCTCCGGGGCGCAGGCGCAGATCCCGGAATTGACCCAGGTCTCGCCGGCGGCGCTGATCTCGGATGCTGGCGGACGTTCGCGAAAACCGCGGATGGTGCCGTCCTCAGCCAGATCGACGATGCTGTTCGACCCGCTGCGCCGGTGCAGGAGGAGGGTCGCCAACGCCCCATGCCGGGCGCGATCGGCTTCCAGCGATGCCAGATCGTGATCGCAGACCACATCGCCATAGTGGACCAGGAACGGCCCCTGGCCCAGCCATCCGGCGAGCGGGACCAGCGCCCCGGCGGTGCCCAGCGGTTCACGCTCACGGCTGAGGACGAGTTCCTCCAGTCCGTGCTGGCGACCATCGCCCAGCCAGGCGGCGATGTCGTCGCCCCGGTACGACAGATTCACCGCGACGCGGCGCACGCCGCAGCGGACGAGGTTGGCGATGATCCAGCCCAGCAGCGGCCGACCGGCGGCCACGAGGAGCGGCTTCGGCAGGGTCTCGGTGAGTTGTCCCAGGCGCGTCCCCCGGCCAGCCGCGAGGATGAGCGCCCGCATGTCAGACCCCTGCTGAGACCGGGCGCTCGACCGGGGCGTTCTCGGCCAAGCTGCGGGCGACTCCGGCCAGGGTGCGGCGGCGGACGGCAAGCAGTTCCGCTTCGCTCAGGCGCATGCGCGCGGCGATGCGCTTCCTCCGCTCGGGATCGGTGAAGTTGATGCGATCCCACTCGAAGGCGCGCAGGATCGAGGTGTCGTCGGCGCTGAAGTCGGCGGTCTCGATCTGGCCCGCGTGCCAACGCACCCCCTGCTTGGTGAAATCGCGGCGGAACGAACCGGTCTCCTCGCAGATCTGCCACAGCTTGGTCTGGGGCAGCGGGGTGGCGATGAAGATCTTGACGTAGTCGGCGTTGAGGTCCTCGGCATAGCGCAGGGTCTGGCGGATCTCGTCCCAGGTCTCGCCCGGGAAGCCGACGATGAAATTGGCCGCCACGAAGATGCCGGCCTCCTGCGCCAGACGGGCGACCTTCCTGACGTGGTCGTGGTTGATCGGCTTGTGGATGATGTCGCGGGTCACCCGCTTCACGCCGGACTCGACCGCGATGTCGATGTACTCGCAGCCGCTCTTGCGCATCAACGCGAGGAGTTCCGCATCCAGCTTGAACGCGGCGGTGGCGATCGACACCCAGGGCATCGCCAGGCCCTGGTCGACCATGGCCTGGAACAGTTCCATCGCCCGCGCCCGCGAATGCAGCAGGTTGTCGTCATCGAAGACCAGCGAGCGCACGCCGAAGGCCTCCTTGAGCCAACGGATCTCCTCCAGGATGCGGGCCGTGCTGCGCGAGCGGAACGCCCGGCCCGAGATGCTCTCCACCTGGCAGAACGAGCAGGTGAACGGGCAGCCGCGCGACGTCTGCAAGCGGCCATAGGGGAACAGCGGCGGCATGTCCACGCTGCGCCGCTCCGGCGCATCCTGCACGTAGCGCGGATAGTCGATGAGGTGGTAGGCTGGCAACGGCAGCGCGTCGAGATCCTTGATCAGATCGGCGCGGCCACCGAAGACGATCGCCCCGTCGCGCCGGTAGGCGACGCCCTTGGCGGGGAGGTCGCCTTCACCCTGAAAATGCCGGATGAGGTCGCGGAAGACGTGCTCGCCCTCGCCCGAGACCACGTAGTCGACATGCGGATCGCGCTTGAGGATCTCGACCGTGTTGAGCGTCGCGTAGACGCCGCCCATCACCACCGGCACCGAGGGTTTCCAGGTCTTGATCAGGGCCGAGGCGCGATGGCCGGCATCCTGGTACTGGTCGACCAGCACCGAGATCCCGACCAGTTCGGGATCGAACGCCGCCAGTTCGGCGGTGAAGGCCTCGGGCGACAGGTCGCGCGCCTGCGCATCGATGATCCGGATCTCGCAGCGGTCCTCGACCATCGCCGCAATCATCGCCAAAGCGTAGGGAATGTAGTGCCACTTGGTGTTCACGTCCCAGTCGCCCCAGGTGAAGTTGGGGACGATGAGGGCGACGCGCATGCGGGCGGAAGGAGTCATGACGGGAATCCTGAGTGGGGATTATGATCAGATTCGGGCGCTGGCGCCAGGATCAGAGCTGGTTTCACGGGACCTGTCGAAGGTTGGTGAGGAACGTCACGGCGGCGGTCAGATCCCCCACGCGAATCTCGGGCCGTTCGTTCTCGCGCGGCGGATCGGAAGAGCGGATCGGCGCATCCGCGTGCCTGCCGCTCTCGACCAGGATCGCGCGGCAGCCCGCGCGCAGACCGGCGGCGACATCGCTCAGGCGGTCGCCGATCATCCACGACGCACTGAGATCCAGATTCAGTTCGGCGGCCGCCCGAAGCAAAAGACCCGGTCGCGGCTTGCGGCAGGCGCAGTCCTGGCGGAAGGCCGGCAGCGTCGCCTCGGGGTGATGCGGACAGACGTACCAGTGGCCTAAATGCAGTGCTCCGGCCGCAACCAGGCGGTCGGCCAGGCGACGGTGCAGGGCGGCGACGCCGGGTTCATCGATCCATCCGCGCGCGACCACCGGCTGGTTTGTCACCACCACCAGGGTCCAGCCGGCCTGGGCGAGGGCGGCGAGGGCGGCCGGCACGCCGGGGAGGATCTCCAGGTCGGCGTCCACCAGGGCGCGACCGCGATCCGCGACGATGACGCCATCACGATCGAGGAAGACCGTCTTCTTCGGGTGCGTGTCCGGATTCACGACGCCGCGAGATGGGGAACGCCACCCGGCCCGAACTGGCGCAGGCCGTATTCGCGCACCTCAGGACCGGTGATCGGGATGTTGCCGAGCCGACCCACCGCGAGGGCGGCGACGCAGGTGCCGAGCGCGGCAGCGCGCATGAGCGGCCAGCCCGAGGACATCGCCACCGCGACCGCCGACAGCAGGGCATCGCCGGCCCCGGTGACGTCGACCGGGTTGGGGTCGAGCGCGGGGAACGATTCCGAGTCCACATTCGGCCCACGGTTGTCGTAGGCGACGAAGCCGTGCGGCCCGAGGGTGAGTAGCAGACCGGCGCAGTCGGTGCGGGTCAGCAGTTTGCGGCCGATCTTCTCCAGACCGCTGTCCTTGTCGCCCAGGGCGATGCGGGCCTCGCGCTCGTTCGGGCTGATCAGGGTGAAATGCTTGAATTTCAGCACGCTGCCGACTTGCGACGAGCACTGCAGGTCGCCGAAGATCGGCACGTTGGCCTTGCGCGCCGCGGCCTGGGCGGCCTCGAGCACACGCGGCGTGATCAGGCCGTAGACGAAATCGCTGACCACGACGCCGTGCGAGCGCGGGATCAGCTCCTGCAGGCGGCCGATGATCTGGCGTTCGATCTCGCGCGGGATCGAGGTCTCCTCCAGGCGGCTCACCCGCAGCATCTTCTGGTGTCCGACCATGTAGCGGATCTTGAAGGTGGTCGGGCGGGTCGGATCCGTGAACAGGTGCGCCTCGACGCCGCGTTCCTTCAGGGTGCGCGCGGTCAGCCGGCCCGGATCGTCATCGCCGGTGACGGACACGAAATCGCACTGCGCACCCAGGGCGCGGATGTGGCAGGCGACGATCGCCGCCGCGCCGATGTATTCGCGCGAGCGCAGTTCCTTGAGCGCGATCACCGGCGCCTCGGCGCTCATGCCCAGGGCGTCGCAGGCGACATACTGGTCGACGATGGTATCGCCCAGCACGACCAGACGGCGGTCGCTGAAGGCATCGCTGGAGGCCAGCGTGGATGCGATATCGATGCCCCGGCGCGTGCAGGCCGCATGCAGGGCCGCGCGACGTTCGCGGATCTGGGTGTCGGCGGCGCGCTCGGGCAGATCGTCCGTCGCGTAGGAGGTCTGACCGCTATGGAAGACGATGCTGCCACCGAGATCGCGCACCCGCGCGGTCTCGGCCGCCACCAGATCGCTCATCTCCTCCTCGAATTCCTTGCCGAGCACGAACACCGCCGGCCGCAGGGCGTCGATCACGGAAAGCAGGTCGATGCCATCGAGCACGACCACGTGGTCGACATCGGTCTGGGCGGCCAGGGCGCTGGCGCGTTCACCCTGGGTGAAGAACCGCTTGCCGGCCTCGGCCACACCGAGGGTCGCATCACCCATCAATCCGACCACCAGGCGATCGCCGAGCGAACGTGCGTGCTCGAGAAAGCGCAGGTGCCCCGGATGGATGACGTTGAAGTGCCCCTGGCACAGCACCGTACGGCCCCCGGCGGTCAGACGGGCGGCGAGCAGTTCCAACGCGGCGGCGTCGGCGACGACCTTGCCTTGGACGTTCATCGGCGGCGGACTCCGTTCCTAGGATACCACGGAAGGAGGCCGCGCGCCGGTCAGGCGTGCGCGGCCACCGGTTCCGCTTGGGTGGCGGCCACGCGGAAGGGCCGGTTCTCCGCCAGCCAGCGCGTGACCATGTGGCCGACGGTCTGCTGCAGATCCTCGGCGACCTGCATGTCCTCGATGGGAAGATGCACGGCGATGTCGGCGAGCGTCAGGCAGCGCCCGCCCGAGAAGCCCAGGATCGCCGCCGTCACCAGGCCGCGCTTGCGGCCCTCGATCAGCGCATTGACCACGTTCGGGCTGTTGCCGCTGCCCGACATGACCAGGAGCAGATCGCCCGGCCGGCCCTGGACCGCGACCTGGTAGGCGAACACCTGCTCGTAGGAAACATCGTTGGCAAGGCAGGTCATCACCGACGGATTCGCCGCCAGGGCGAGGGCACGCAGCCCGTTGGCGCCCATCGGCGACGCGCCGTAGACCAGATCGTTGCAGAGGTGGATCGCATTGGCCGCGCTGCCGCCATTGCCGCAGATCAGCACCTGCCCGCCCGACACCCACACCCGGCGCATCGCCATCGCCAGGCGTTCGACCGCCGCGAGGTCGAGCAGATCGAGGGCGTGGTGGCTGGTGGCGAGGTAATCGTGGAATGCGCGCATGACCGGACCCCCTGCCGCAGCGCCCGGCACCCCGGAAACGAAGGCGTGCCCGCCGGCCGACCGCTGGCTGTTACCTGCATTGTCGTCAGAAACGGCAGGGACCTGAGTCACGACTGCTGAACGCATCCGGCGTGCCGAAGGTCGGGAACCAGAGGACATGCGCTTTCTCAATGAATGGCAATGACTTGTGCAGATTCCCCGATGGACCCTGAATGCCTGGAATCGGACCGGGATGAATAATTGGGCTGGCCGCTGCGACCCTTGGGCATGGAATCGGAGGCCTCATGTCCGGCGTCGACCCTCAGCCCTGGCGCGACCGCGAGCCCGACCGTACGGCAGAACAAACCGCCGTTTCTCGCGCCGCCGACCTCGCCTTCGCCACCTGCCGACGCGTGTTGGGCAACGACCAGGATGCCGCTGATTGCGCCCAGGATGTCCTGGTGCGCTGGTGGCAACAACGCCACCGCATCCGGGTCTCACCGCTGGGTTGGATCCAGGCCGCAGCACACGGAGCGGCGGTCGACATGATCCGCCGCCGCGAGGCCAGACGCCGCCGCGAAGCCGCCATGGAACCTCTGCGCGATCCCGCGACGGCCGATGAACAGGCGGCGCGATCGCTCGCGGTCGACGCCTGCCTGGCAGAGTTGCCGGACAAGGAACGCGCGCTGCTCATCGAGCACCATCTGGCCGGGGTGGCGCAAAGCGAACTCGCAAGACGGCTGCGCTGTTCCCAGCCCACCATCCATCGCCGCCTGCAACGTGCTGCGGAACACCTCGGGAAATTACTGCGTCGTCGCGGAATCACCCTGCCAGCGCTGACCCTGGCCGGATTGATCGCCGGCCGGGCCGAGGCAGCGGCCCCGCCGACCGTGCGGGCGGTGCTGACGGGTGGCGCAGGTGCCGCGCTGCTCGCTCCACCGGTACTGGGTTGGTGGGCGGCCCATGCTGCCGCCGTGGTGCTGGCGATCCTTGCGACCACCGTAACAGTCACTGTGAGTTGGGCCGGTTGGTGGTACCACACCCGGTCGCAGGAAGCTGCCGCCGTGCAGACCTCGCTTTACCAAAGCATCGACGCGGACCTGCGCGCACGTGGCGTCACGCCGCCGACTGGACCAAAGCGGCCCCGGCACTGGTCGATCGCGGCGCTGGTCGCGACCTTGCCGCCGGTGGATGAAGCGTTGCAGGAGCAGTGGGAACAATGGCAGGCGCAGGCGTGCGCCCAGCCATTTCCGAAGGTGATCGAGGATCTCACGATTCCGCCAGCCTGGTTGCGGGATCCCAAGCAGCGCAAACCGGTCGACTTCGACCGGCTACTGACTGAGGCGCAGGTGTTGATCGAGCCGGCGCGGCCGATGCTGCGCGATCCACGATTGGTGCTTGGCGTCGCTGGATGGATGGCGCGGGATTTTCGGGAGGGGCGCATGGACCAGCTTGGAAGCTGGTACAAGGAACGCATGGGCGATGGTCTGCAAGCTATCAGTGGCGGTGGTTATCTCCTCATAAATCGAAACATTGCGACCGCCCTGGCGATGAGTGCCATAACCGCAGACGACCCGAGTCCGTATCTGTTGGAATTGGATGGACTCACTGCCGCCTGCCAGAGGGCGACACCATCATTGGTTGATGCGATGTTCGCGATCGGCATCGCCGGTATTCGCGACAAGACCTATCTCGATCTGGCGCGATCTGGTCGTCTGACACCTGAGCAGATGTCTGGCTGGCTGAGCGAAAAACCGGTTTGGTCCATCCGGCTTGGCGATGGGTTCTACGCTGAACTCATGATCAACACCATTCCCATCGCCGAAGATTATCCCGATATTCACCACGATTGGCCTGAACCGATGCCAGGGCAAACGACCTTGAATCGCCTGTGGGACAAAGCCGGGATGGCCTTCGTCACCCCGTGGGCCAAACGGGATTTTCTCCGCTCGGCGCGAATCTTCTGGGAAATGACCCGGGCGTGTAACGGCCAGAGAAATGTCCCCCGCAACGAAGCTGACGCTTTCGTCACTGAATCCAAATCCGGAATATTTCCGATGGCGGCCATCGCGATTCCCAACTTCATGGAATCGACCCAGACCGTGGTTGAGGCCACCACCTCGCACCAGCTGGTCCGGCAGTGCGCTCATTTGCTCGACCAGGTGCGCCGGGGTGTCTCGCTGCCTGGGCAATTGGCCCTGCCGCAAACCAGTTTCGACGGCTATCCCTTGCGATATCGCAAGCTGGCGCCCGATCGCTTCGAACTCAGCGCTGATCCCGAGGCGATGGAACCGGACTTCGCAACGGCCGGCCGCTTACGCGAAAACGCCAGTCGCTGGGGCAAAAAACGCACCCAGAAATCCCCTGCAGTCATTGAAGACCGGCTGCATTACGACGTCATCGTGGCACCACCGGCACCACCCGGGCCAATGACTTCGCCCGCGATACCCCAGGCGCCAGATGCAAAGGGGTGACGGACCTCGGCTGAGGACTCCGGAGTCGGTAGCGCCGGCTTCAGCCGGCTGGGACGTCGGGCTTTAGCCCGACGATGCGTCGTGCCTGCGTGGGCTGAAGCCCACGCTCCATGCCGGCTGAAGCCGGCGCTACCAAACGCCAGGTGATTGTACGCGAGCCCTACGCGGGAATTGGTGGTCCACGCGCATGCGTTGGAGGTGAACAGGTCGAACCTCAAGACCGGCCCGAGACTCCTGGGGATCGGCCATCTATCCCGATCCGACCATGGCCGGTACGCCTTGTGCCCAGCGGCCGGTTGAAAACCGGCGGTCCCAGGCGCAAGCGTTCTGCCTTCATTTCTGTGACATGGGACGTGAATGGCCGAACATCGCGGCGGGCCAGGGGCTCGCGATCGCAGGTGGCAGGTGCTTCCTGGGGCTCGGTTCGGTCGTTGAAGCCTGCGTGAGCGGACGTGGTGTTTGCGGACGGTGATCCACCGTGCGTGCCATGCGCCACCTGACCCTCGTCTTGATCCTCACCCTCACCTCGGTCCTCGCCGCCGGCGAACCCGTCACCAGCAGCGTCGCCTACGAGCACGCCGGCGTGAAGCTGGAAGGCTACCTCGCCCTGCCGGCGCAGGCCGGACCCCGGCCGGCGGTGCTGGTCGTGCACGAATGGTGGGGCAACAACGATTACGCCAAACGCCGTGCCCGCGAGCTGGCCGAGGCCGGCTATGTCGCCTTCGCGCTCGACATGTACGGCGCGGGCAAGACCACCGAGGACCCCAAGCAGGCCGGCGAGTGGGCGACGCCCTTCTACAAGGACCGCAGCCTGCTGCTGGCGCGTGCCCGCGCCGGCCTGGCGCAGGTGACCGCGCGGCCCGAGGTCGACCGCGGCCGCGTCGGCGCGATCGGGTTCTGCTTCGGCGGCATGGTCTGCCTGGAACTGGCGCGCGCCGGCGAACCGCTCGCGGCGGCGGTATCGTTCCACGGCAGCCTCAAGACCAGCGCCCCCGCCCAGCCGGGCGCCATCACGGCCAAGGTGCTGGTCCTGCATGGCGGCGCGGATCCGCTCGTGCCGCCGGCCGATGTCGCCGCCTTCATGACCGAGATGACCGCCGCGAAGGCCGAGTGGAGCCTTGAGGTCTACGGCACCGCGCTGCACGCCTTCACCAATCCCGCCGCCGGGACCACGCTCGGCAAGGGCCTGCCGATCGCCTACGACGCCGGCGCGGAAAAGGCTTCGTTCGCGGCGATGCATCGGTTGTTCGCGGGCGTGCTCAAACCGTAATCCCGACGTCGGCGTCCGGCCGCTTGTGCGCCCCGGCCGCTGCCGGCAGCCTGGGCGGCGATGCTGCTGAAACCCGCCGATCCGCGCCTGGCGTTCTTCGCGCCGCAGCCGACCGACCGCAACCGGCCCGAGGTCCGCCTCGACCGCTTCCCCGCCGCCGCGCACGCCGCCTGCGTCGGCAGGATCGGGCCGCTCGCCAACCTGCGCTCCTCGTCGGGCTGCGCCGTCCAGGTCGTCACCGACAGCCCCTGGGTGGAGCTGCACCTGGCGCGGCTGCGCCACCACCAGCCGTCTCCGTGCGGAATCGCCGCGGAAATTCGTGGTTCCGGCACACGCACGGTCAGCGAATCGCCAGACCTGCGCGAACGCGACGGCGACGTGCGGGTGCGCCTGGCGACCGGCCTGGAACGCGGCGGGCCGCCGGCCGAGGTGCGCCTGTGGCTGCCCGCGATCTCGACCTGCGCCCTCGCCGGGGTGGAACTCGCCGATGGTGCGCTGGCGGCGGCCGCGCCACCGCTGACGCCGCGCTGGCTCGTGCTCGGTGATTCGCTCGCCCAGGGCTTCATCGCCCAGTCGCCGCTGGATGGCTGGGTCGCGCGCCTGGCGAACCGCTGGAACGCGCCGGCCTGGAACCTCGGCGTCGGTGGGATCGGCATCATGCCCGAGGTCTTCCGCTGGGCCCTGGAATCGCGGCGATGGGGGCTCGTGGTGATCGCCCTGGGCTCGAACCACGCCTGGAACGACGCCGAGGCCGAGCGCGCCGCCGACTCCGCCCAGGCGTTGGCCGAACTCGCCCTCGCCGGCGGACATGGGCGCGTCGCCTGGCTGGAACCGCCGTGGAAGTGCCTCGACGAGGGCCTTGGCCCGGCCACCTTCCAGGGCGTGCCGCTCGATGCGGCGGCGGCCGGCCGCATCGCCCGCATCCGCACGGACGTGCGCGAACGCCTCGCCCCGTTGGCGCCCCGGCTGGAATGGATCGCCGACATCATGCCGCACGATCCACGCCTGCTGCCCGACGGGCTGCATCCGCAGGCGGCGGGATTCGCCCGAGTGGCGGATCGGCTGGCCCAGGCGCTGGGGAATGCGGCGCCCGATCCGCACGTGTCGTTTTGACCAAGACCGGCCGGCCCGCCGCTGCGGGGGCCTTCGTTAAGCGCATTTCCCCCAGTGTTTTATGGAGAGTTTCCGGCATACCGATTGGCATGTCCGGTGCTATGTCCGCCCCGGACCCGCATGGAACCCCGTCACATCCTCATCGCTGACGATGACCGTCTGGTCCGCGAATCGCTCGCCGACGCCCTCGACGGCTACGGCCGGGTGCGGGCGGCGGAATCCGGCCGGGCGGCCATCGCGGAACTCTGCCGCGAACGCTGCGATCTGCTGGTGAGCGACATCGACATGCCGGACCTCACCGGCTTTGAACTCCTGGACTGGGTGCGCGAACATCGCACCCGGGCGCCGAACCTGACCACCTCGGTGCTGCTGATGAGCGCCCGCGCCGACGCCGCGCTGGAGACCTCGGCCCGCGCCGGCGGTGCGATGGCGCTGCTCCCGAAGCCGGTCGAGATCCCGCGCCTGACCCGGCTCGTGCACCAGCTCTTCACCCCCTCCCGTTGCTCCCCGACCTGAATCCGTTCACCGCAACCAACGTCCTGAAAGAGAACCAACCATGGGCAAGATCATCGGCATCGACCTCGGCACCACCAACTCCTGCGTCTCCGTCATGGAAGGCGGCGAGGCCGTCGTCATCGCGAACCAGGAAGGCGGCCGCACCACGCCGTCGGTCGTCGGCTTCGTCGAGAACGGCGACCGCCTGATCGGCCAGATGGCGCGCAACCAGGCCATCACCAACCCCGAGAACACCATCTATTCCATCAAGCGCTTCATGGGCCGCCGCCACAGCGAGGACGGCGCCGAAGAGAAGCTGGTGCCGTACAAGGTCGTCGGCGGCGCGCAGGAATTGGTGAAAGTCGACGTGCGCGGCAAGCAGTACACCCCGCCGGAAGTCTCGGCGATGATCCTCCAGTTCCTCAAGAAGGCGGCGGAGGACCACCTCGGCGAACCGGTCACCGAAGCGGT
>CAZZJC010000018.1:0-83757 GCA_964654285.1 uncultured Candidatus Kuenenia sp. | reverse complement strand
CTCTAAAGCATTGTCAAGCAGTATTTTACGGGCATCCATTAACCGAACACCATTGCCGCTACCGGCACCCCGCCGGCACTGGTGCCCAAAGGCCTGGATGCCGGTGCGCGTTATAGTCTCAAGGCCTATTCCGGCGTCGTGCAATCGACCAATGCCCCCGGCGAGGCCAAGCTCCAATTCCCCATGGTATCCAAGATCGCGCCCCTGTCGGATGCAAGCATTCCCGCTTCCATGTCGGGAAGCGACCTGCTCAACAAGGGCGTGACGCTCAAGGACGGCCCCGGCGTGATCTGGATCAGCTACCGGAAGGCTCCATGACGGCCACCCACGACCGTGGGATGATCGAGAGAAGACAGCGGTGATGCCGAGAGGATGATTCGTACAGGATGTCCGCATCGGTCTTGAGACGAAACCGCGGGCACCGCCATCTGGGCGACTGAGGTGGGGATCGGCACGGGGAAAACGGTCCAGGCTGTCGGTGCGACCTGGGGAATGGATG
Organism: uncultured Candidatus Kuenenia sp.; assembly: GCA_964654285.1. GTDB lineage: Bacteria > Planctomycetota > UBA11346 > UBA11346 > UBA11346 > BJHQ01. The sequence goes on along the minus strand of CAZZJC010000018.1, from coordinate 83,258 downwards.
CGACGCGACCGCCGTGCGGCCTCATCCCCTGAGGTTGAGCAGCCCGCCCCGGGTCACCGTGGTCGCGCCGATGCCGCCGCGATGGTCATAGGGATGCGCGGCGGGCGAGGTCGGGCCGGCGATCTCGTGCAGGATCTCGCGCACCAGGCCCAGGCTGTGACGCATCAGCAGCGCGTTGCGCTCATGCGCGTGCTGGAGCCGTTCCAGGATCTTGCGCAGTTCACCGGCGCGGGCGAGGAGCGGTTCGCGGCGGTCGACCGGGGCGTGGTTGGCGATCCGGCTGACGCAGAGCTCCTCCGGCTTGAGGTTGCCGGCGGCGGCGATGGCGCGCAGCAGGCGTTCACGCGCCTGGCGCAGGCGAGCGGCGTCGGCCTGGGGCTGCTCCTCCTTCGCCGCCAGCGCGGTGAATGCGGGCAGGTTGCCGGCGATGATCTCTCGGCTGCGGGCCTCGGCGATGGACAGCAGGGCGCGCTGGGTGGCGATCTCGGTCTCGATCAGCGCATGCAGTTGGGTGATCAGGCGGGGATCGATCATGGCCCGGACTCCTTGGCCGCTGGCGGGATGCGGCGGGTTGCGTCGACCTTCCCGGCCGCTGCGGCTCCGGCCTGGAGGGCGAGCTGGCGTTCGACCACCTCGGCGATGCCGAAACGGCCGGCGGCGCGTTCGGCGAAGGCTCCATGCAGCATCGATCGCCAGGTCTCTCCAGCGGAATCATCGCCCAGCAGGGGGTCGTCATCGAGCCTGGATTCGTCGGCCACCTTCATGAGATGGGTGACGAACAGGGACTCCAGCTGGTTCGCGGCGCGGTGCAGACGCTTGCCGGGGTCGGAGTCATGCAGCGAACCGGCGGCGGTTATCGCGAGATCGTCCATGGCTACATCACCACGAGTTCGGCGTGCAGCGCCCCGGCGCGCTGGATCGCCTCGAAGATGGCGACGAGGTCGCGCGGCCGGGCCCCGAGCGCATTGAGCGCGGTGGCGATGTCCTCGACAGTCGAGCCGCGCAGGACCGAGAACGTTCCCGGCACGACCGGGGGCTGGGTTCCGGCGGGAGGAGCGGCGCTGCGCAGGCTGGTCTGCGGATCGAGCCAGCCGATCTGGTCGACAAGCTGCTTCGGATTCGCGGGATCGGGCACCCGCTGCATCTTGGGCTGCACGCGCAGGCTGAGTCCGGCGTGCGAGACGGCGACGGGCGAGATGCGGACCTCGGATCCGGCGACCACGGTGCCGGTGCGGCCGTTGATGACCACCCGCGCCTTGCGGTCGGGAGCCACGCGGAGCTGCTGCAGTTTCGCGATAGCGTCCACCAGTTCGGTCTCGGAGGGATTCGGCGCGAACGTCAGCACCAGGGTGCTGGCGTCCTGCGCCGCGACGCGCTCGCGGCCGAAGGCGTCGGCGAGCGCGGCGGCGACCCGGCTCGCGGTGGTGAAGTCGGAATCGCGCAGCACCAGACGCAGACGGTCGCCCATGAGCAGCTTCACGGGCACCTCGCGCTCGACCAGGGCGCCCGGGGTGGAGCTGCCCACGGTCTCGAGGTTCTTGTGGTCGGTGCCGCCACCGGATCCGGCCGGACCGGCGGCGCCATAGCCGCCGATCGACACCGGCCCCTGGGCGACGGCGTAGATGATCCCGTCGGCCGCGACCAGCGGGGTCTGGAGCAGCACGCCGCCCTTCAGGCTGCTGGCGTCGCCGATGCAGGCGATCTGGGTCGGCAGGCGCGAGCCGTTGCGGGCGAAGGCCGGCAGGTCGGCGGTGATCGACACCATGGCGACGTTCTTCGATTCCAGGTCCGAGGTGGAGAAGCTCAGGTTCTTGGTCGCGAGCATCTGGCGCAGCATGCGCACCGTCGCCGCCGCCTTGTCGCCGGTGCCGGACAGGCCGACCACGATGCCGACGCCGTGCAGCTGGTTGTCGCGCACGCCATAGATGTCGCAGAGGTCCTTGAGGCGCACGCCGTCGTCGCTGGCGGCCGGCGCGGCCGCTGCGCGCGGCGCCTCCTGCGCCCGCGCCTCCTCGCCTGCGGCCAGCGCGGCGGTCAGCCCGAGGACCAGCCCCAGGCAGCGGAACGGGGCTAGAACGGCCATATGACATCCATCAGGCGGGCGACCCAGCCTTCCTGCTGCGAACGGGCGAGCGGGCCTTCACCCACGATCGACACCTCGAAGTTGTGCATCTTCTGCGAATACACCTGGTTCTGCGCGCTGATGTCGGCGGACCGGATGATCCCGGTCACCAGGATGGTCTTGGTGTCGTTGCCGACCTTGAGCTGGCGCCTGCCCTCGACCACCAGGTTGCCGTTGTCGAGCACGTCGATGACCCGGCCGGTGATCGCGGTCTGCACGTTGCCGGAGGCGGAATAGGAGCCGTCGCCCTTGAAATCCTTGAGGCTGGTGATCTCCAGGCCGGGCAGCTTGCCGACCGAGGATGAACCCGTGCTCGACGGCGTCTCCTTCATGCCCGGCACGAGGTTCACATGCGCGTTGATCTCGTTCTCGCGCTTGAGTTCGGTCTTCTGCGTGTCGGTGATGGTGGTGCTCTCCTGCACCATGATGGTGATCAGGTCGCCTTTGCGCCGCGCCACCTGGTCCGAATACAGGGTGCCATCAGCCAGGGTCTCGGCCTTGAACAGGCTTTCGGCCCGGGCCTGGCCGGCGCCCAGCACCGCCCAGGCGAGCAGGACCAGGGTCGGGAAGAGCCGGGAATGTCGCAGGAACGCACGCATGGTTGGCCCTTCACGGCGCGATCCGGGTACGGATGCGCTCGTCGGGACCACTACGCAACGGCAGTGCCAAGGGTGGGGGTCAGTCCGCCGCGTCGGTTCCAGCCTGGACCCTACCGGCCCGGGGCACCGGATTCGGCCCATTGCGCCGCACCAGCACAACGAAGGCGATCAGCATCAGCGGGACGGTCAGGAACAGGTCGAGCCGGATGTTCATGGCCGCCGGCATGCTGATCTGGCAGGCGATGAAGAGGATGAGGGCGAGGACACCGAGCAGGTTGATGAGGATCACGCTGCGCAGCAGGCAGAGCGCCAGGATCGCCAGGATGTTCCCCAGCAGGAGGTATTCCGCGCAGGACACGGGAACCGCTGCGGAGCCTATTTCCGGGTCGCGAAGCGGTCGGTCCTCGGCCGGGCCCAGTCGGGGCCGCCGCCGGCGCCGTGCCAGATGATGCCGGCACCGTCGTCCAGGCAGGGCGCCGCGGTGATCGCGCTGCTGATGAACAGCTTCGCGTGCAGCACCGCTTCGCGCAGGCTGTCGCCACGGGCGAGGCCGGAGGCGATGGCGGCGCTGTGCGCGCTGCCGACCCCATGCACCTTGCCGCGCGGGCACCAGTCGGCGTCGTAGCGGTTGATCCCGTCGATGCCGGCCAGCACGTCGAGACTGCGGCCGTCGAGGATCCCGCCGGTGACCAGGACCGAGCAGCCGTGCCGGCGATGCAGCGATCGCGCGGCGTCCTGCATGTCCTCGACCGACAGGCATTCCTCGACCTGGGTCAGCAAGGCGGCCTCGAAACGGTTGGGCGTGATCACCGCCGCACGCGGCAGGAGTTCATCATGCAGGGCCTGCAGCGCCTCGGGCTGCAGGAGCGCGATGCCCCGGCTGTCGGTGGCGACCGGATCGACCACGACGGGCAGCCGCTGGCGCTCGCGCAGCCAGCGGCCGACGCAGCGGATCGCCGCCGCGCTGGTCATGAAGCCGACCTTCACCGCCGCGATCGGCAGGCTGCCGGCGATGGCGTCGAGCTGCTGGCGGATGAACTTTTCCGGCACCTGGTGCAGTTCCTGCACCCCGGCCAGGCCGCGCGCGGACAGCACGGTCACCACCGAGGTGCCGTAGCAGCCGAGCGAGGTGAAGGTCTTGCAGTCGGCCTGCACCCCGGCCGCCCCGGTGCAGTCGGAGGCGCCGATGGAGAGGCAGACGGGCGGGAAGGCGTCACTCATGGGCGGTTCCACTGGGCAGCGAGTGTGGCGCGCCCGGCGGCCATGCCAGCGTCAGCCGATCATACCGGCAGGCAGCGTCCTACGGCGTAGACCGTGGCGAGGGCGGCGGCGTCGTCGGGCGGAACCGCCTGGGTGCCGGCGCGCAGGCGGGTCGCCAGCGAGGCCTCGACCAGACCGGGCCAGCCGGGTTCACGCTCGCCGGCCCGCCGCACGGCCAGGGTCCAGAGGACATGCCAGAAGTGGCCCGGATTGGTCGCGGTCGCCCGCGCCGAGCGCTGCGCCACCAGCGCATCGCCGGAGGTGATCGCGAGATCGAGCGGGACCACGGTGCCTTCCGTCGCGATGACGCCGGAACGCGGTCGCACCTGGCGCCGGCACCACCAGATCTGGAGCGCGAACTGGGACAGCAGGGTGGCGTGGATCTCGGGGCGGATCTCGGCGGCAAGCGCCTCGCTCGCGACTGCGGCCAGGGCCAGGCGGCTGGTGCGCTGGCCGGATTCCTCGCACATCAGGCTGATCTGGGCGACCAGGCTGCCCATGACCCAGCTCAGGGTCTTGAGATCCATGTGCATGCCCAGGTGCTCGGCGAGCACCTGGTAGGCGCCCTTGGCGGTGGGCTGGACCAGGATCGCCTTGAGCGTCGCGAGGTTCGCGCCCAGGATCTCGAACGAGGTCGGCAGGTCGCGCTGCCAGGTACGCAGGTCGCTGATGGTGGCGAAGCTGCCGGCGGGGGCCTGGCGCGTGCTGACGCTGGCGTGCAGGCGCTGGCGCAGGACCGGACGCTCGCTGGTGGTGACGTGCGGCCAGAGCTGGGCCATCGCCCAGAGCGAGCACAGGTTGCTCGCCACGTCGCCGGGGTGCTCGGTGAGGAACGGCGCGAACTGGCGGCACAGGCCGCCGGCATCGGACGGCACCGGCGCCTGGCAGAGCGGTCCCGAACTCTCGGCGGCGCCATCGGGGCCGAGGGCGCAGGCCTGCTGCAGCAGGGAGGACCGCACCTCGTCCGGGATGCCGGGCAGGTCGGCGAGCACGGCGGCGGCGGCCATGGCGATGGCGTGGTCGGCGAAGCCGGTGCCGTCCATCACGGTCGCGATCACCCTGCGTGCCACCGCGTGCTGCATGGGTCGCGCAGGCTAGCCGTCAGTTCCGCCCGGCAAGCCGGCAACCGCCCGAGCCTCGATCCCAGGCGCCGGCAGGGCGGTGCGTTCGAGACGCAGCTGGGCGATGGTGCAACCTTCCTCGCGTTTGTGGCGCTCGAAGACGGTGGGGAAGCGGTTGGGCACGTCGATGCGGATGAGTTCGGGCCAGAGCGACCGCCACAGGCCGGGCAGCAGCGACAGGTTGGTCGCGACCTGGCAGGCGTAGCCGTGGGTGTCGGAGGAGAACACCAGGCGGCAGCCCGGCGCGGCGATGCGGGTGATCTCGCGCAGGAAGGCCAGGTTCACCAGGCGGCGACGGCGATGCGCGAGCTTCGGCCAGGGGTCCGGGAAGAGGATGTAGATGCGCCGGCAGCATGCATCTGGCAGACGTTTCGCGACAAAACGGTAGGCCTCGTCCGCGAACAGGCGCACGTTCGTGCCGCCAGTCTTCAGGCATTTGTGCGCGGTCTTGGTCACCCGCAGGCGGTCGTACTCGACCCCGACGAAATGCTCGGTGGGATGCGCGGCCGCGAGATCGGACAGGAATTCACCGTGGCCGAAGCCGATCTCGAGCCGGATCGGCGGCGCCGCGTCCATGCCGAACAGGGCTGCGAGGTCGAGCCGGTCAGCGCCCTCGGGTCCGACCAGGCTGGCCTGGTCGGCGGTGCGGGTGCGGTAGCGGCGCATGCCGGGTGAGACCATGGTCGTCCTGGTTCCTTGATGGGCGCGACATACCGTTGCGTCTGCCGGCCGTAGCGCCGGCCCGGCCGGGTAGCGCCGGCTTCAGCCGGCACGGACGGCGGGCTTCAGCCCGCCGCGCCCACCGATAGCGCCCGATGCGCGGACGGAAAGCGTCAACGCTTGGACCGGTCCGGCGGCCTGATCTCGGCGGTCCAGTTGGTGCCGCCTTCATCGAGTAGGATGCCGATCTTCCCGACCAGCGGATCCGGGATGGTCAGGGTGCCGATGGATTCCCAGCCCTGGCGCGCGCCGGTGGCCTCGATGGTCAGGCTGAGGGTGCGCCCCGGCTTGAGGGGGATGGTGAAATCGTTGTTGCCCCAGAGCAATCGCTGGCGGAACACCTGCTCCTTGCCGGGCCGGTCGTCGCCCAGCAGGTAGACATCGGTGTCGGCCATCGTCACCCCCACGGCGAGGCCGATGCCGCGACCGGAGCTCGCCCCGAGAGCGACCGAGGGGTGGGCCGAGCGATCGGCCATCGTCGACATGAATGCCGGCTCGACCCGGACGTGGAACGCCACCGGCTGCCCATCGTTGTCGCCATGGCGTCGCGGTTCGCCGCAGCCGGACACGATGAACGCGAGCAGCGCCAGCATGGATGCAAGACGGGGGGAAGGAGCAGGCCAGCGCCACCTGACCGACCACCGACGCGGCCGCTGGGGTGCCATCGCGATTTTCAGGCTCATCTGCCCACCGGCTTCCACTGGAACTTCTGCTCCGCCCAGGTGGTGCCGTCTTCCAGCGCCGCGTTCCAGGCCGGGGCGGTGCCGTCGAACGGCGCCGACAGCACGGTCCCGTTCTGGGTGATCGCGAACATGCGGCGACCCTTGTCGGCATCCTCGGGCCAGGCGTAGGCGATGAAGTACTTCTCCTGATCCGCGATCGCCGCCGCGACCACCGGCCGCTTGGCGCTGCCAGCGGGTTCAGCGAGGGCGCCGCCCTGGCCGTCGGGAAGGAAGATCGCGTAGTGGTAGCCGCTCTGGGGGCCGCCGTGGTCGAGGGTCTTCGTCAGCAGTTGCAGGCTGCCCTCGCCATGTCCGCCGTTCGCGCTCGTGGCCCGCAGGCCGGTCAGTTCGTCGAGGAAGCCGTATTCGCCCCGGCTGTCCCCATCGGCGTCGACGTAGCCCCCGGCCTGGAACTGGATCTCGGCCGGGAAGATCCCCGATTTCAACGTCGCCACCGCCGCCGACTCGTTGGCATTGACGCGCGATTCGAGCAGGTTCGGGATCGCGATCGCGGCGACGATCGGCAGCAGCATGCCGCCGTTCTCATAGGGCGTCAGCCACTGGCCGTCGGAGACGATGCGCTTGCCATCGTTGACCACGATCTGCCAGCTCGGCACCACGATGCGGCTGAACTTCGCCATCGCCGCCGCCACCTCGGCAGGTTCGACCCCGGACTTGGAGAGATCGCCCAGGACCATGCCCGCCATGGCCTGGACCAGCCGGACGATCGCCGGCATGTCGGTCACCGACACCATGCAGGCCCGGGCGCCATCGGCGGGCGGGATGAGCTTCGCCAGCGGGCTGCCGGCGAAGCCGCCGGGCTGGCCCGTGGACCAGGTCGCGGCGAGGGACGGGTCTGAGGTCACCGTCCAGCGGTTGGCCTCGCGGATCAGGGTCACCACCGCCGGCAGGTTGGGGATGGGCAGGATCTCGGATGTGCCGATCTGGGGGATCGGCATCTTGACCTTGCCCAGACCGACGGTGATGAGCTGGTCGAGCGCCGGACCGCTCGGGATCGACAGGGTGACGGTCGGGAACGGCATGCTCTGCCCGATCGACAGCAGGAACGTGCCGCGCAGGTCGCCGATGACCTCGGACATCGGGGCGTTCACCCCGATCGTGGTGAGGGCGAGGCTGCCCATCATCTCGATCTGCTGCACGGTCGGCGCGCCGTCGTCCTTCTTCTGCGCGTGGGCGATCAGGGCGAGGACGTGCGGAGCGAGATCCTGCCAGAGCAGCCTGCCATCGATCCCCACCGCCGTGGCGTGCAGGGTGCTGGCGCCCTGGCGCGCCAGGATGGCCTGATCGATCGCGACCAGCCAGGGCAGCTGCGCGTCCATCTCGCTGTGATCGCGGACGCCGGTGGCGACGAGATCGAGATGCCCCGACATCCCCTGGCCGAACCTGGCCAGGAGCGGCTTCACGAGCGGCCAGTAGCCCTCGGAGTCCTGCTTGGCCACCAGGGGTTCGAGCTCCGCGAACAGGCGGGTGATGGCGAGGTCGCTGGTGACATCGTGCTGCGGGGCCGCGCCAAGGGGCAGCGGCGCCGGCGCGGATTCGCCGACGCTGAGGACCACCACGTTCTTGAAGCGGGCCACGACCGGTTCGCCGGTCGGCCCGGCCACCGCCTCGTCGGCTCCGGCGACGGTGGTGTCCTTCCCGTGCTTGCGCACCGCCGCCAGCACGGTGGCGGCCTGGGCCCCGAGATCGGCCTGGACGACGAGGCGCGGCATGGGCTTGCCGTCCTTCTCGGTCATGCCGAGGAGGCGCATCCGGATCCCGGTCGCCAGCGGCAGGACCTCGAAGGGGTCGATCAGGATCTCCTCTTTCAGCTCCGCCATCTTCGCATCGAGCTCGGCGCGGACCTTGGCCATCACCGGATCGTTCCAGAGCTGGCCGTAGATGCTGGCCTTGGCGTGCGCGACCAGCTGCGCGCCGTCGGCGACCTTCACTTCCATCAACGGCGAGGTTTCGCCGGCGGACAGCGCCGCCGCGAGGAGGCAGCCGGAGACGACGGAGGTGAGGCGGGAAAGGGCTGTGGGGCGATGGAGAAGGCGCATGATGGCGGCAGCATGCCAGTCGCGTCAACCGCGTCCATGTCGAGGCGGACCAGTACCGGGCGTCCGCCCCGGGTTGCCAGGACTCGCCGGCACCGACGCAGGCACCGGCACAGCGCCAGCCGTGGCGGCATCCGCCACTGGCGCGCGACCGCCGTCCGGCCTAACCTGCCGCGCATGGCTCGCGCCCGTCGCGGATTCACCCTGGTCGAACTGCTGGTCGCCACCGGCGTCTTCGCGCTCGGCTTCACGGCGGTATTCACCCTGTTCCTCAAGGGCATGTGGTTCCGCCAGCAGGCCGACAACCTGACCAGGGCGTCCCTGGCGGCATCGTCGTTGTTGGATGAGTTCCGGCTCGATACCGGATTGGACGCCAATGGCGGCATGCCGAGGAAGCCCGAGGAGTACCTCGGCACCGGCTTCGCCCCGATGCCCGCGCCCGGCACCCCCGGCACGGCCGACCGCCTGTATCCCTACACCGCCATGCCGGGCATCTGGTACTGCGTGCGCTCGTGCACCGACCTCCTCGGCAAGGCCGACAACGACCTGACCACCACCCTCCACTTCGAATTGATCGTGGTGCCGGTCTCGATCAGCGAATCGGTCGCCCATGGCGACGCTGATCCGAACAAGGCCGGATTCCCGATCACCGAACGCTGGTTCCTGCGCCGGATGAGCATCCCGCTCGGAACCGACGCCGAACACGTCATCGCCAACCTCGTCGAGCGCGGCCTGGCCTTCCGTTTCCGTGGCGCGGTCGTGCGCCGCGCGAGCTGGCTGCCGTCCAAGTAAGCCGGCACGCTCCCGCCGGTTCGGGACTTTATGCGTGACGGATCCGGGGCGGCCACTACCGTCCGCGCCCTGCAAGGAATCCCCATGCGTGCGCTCCTGATCCTGCTGGCCGCCCTCTCCCTCGTTGCTGGCGAACCGGGCGAAGCCCGTCAGTCCGGCTCCCAGATCGCGGTCCTGCGCCTGGGCGACGCCTTCCGCGCGAGCAAGGTCTACCTCGCGGCGGTCGAGACCGACAAGGTCGCGGTCGCGGCGGCGCGCAAGAAGCTGGAGGAGATCTCCAACGAGGCGAAGCAGCTCGACGGGGCGATCCGGGCGCTCAATCCGGACAATGAGAAATACCTGGAGATCGTCGGCAAGTTCAACCTCGCCCGCTTCCGCCTCGAACAGGCGGAGAAGCAGGCCGACGCCGAGAACGAACGCCGCCGCACCCAGGGCATCCGCGACACCTGGGCCTTCCTGCGCCTGCAGGTGAAGTCGTACTGCCAGGAACGCGGCATCATGCTGCTCCTGCAGGCGCCCGAACCCGACCTGAACCAGCAGGGGATGCAGGGCATCCAGCTCCAGCTCGGGCTGCAGTCCGCCATCTACTGGGATGCGAAGCTCGACATCACCGAGGACTTCGTGCGCTACATCAACGAACGTGCGGCCGACGCCAAGACGCCGGCGCCCGCTCCGGTGACTGCTCCGGCCCCGGCACCCGCACCGACCCAGCCTGCACCGGCCCCCGGCCCGACCCCCGCAGGGAAATAACATGCGCGTCACGGCTTCTGAGATCGCCACCGCCCTGGACGGCGCGGTGGTCGGAGACGGCGCGGTGGTGGTGACCGGCATCAACAGCCTCAACGAGGCGCAGCCCGGCGACATCAGCTTCCTCGCCAACCCCAAATACGTGCCGGCGCTCGCCACCACCAAGGCCTCGGTGGTGCTGGTCGCGACGGCGATGCCGGATGCCCGCATGGCGCAGATCGTGGTCGGCAGCCCCGACTTCGCCTTCGCCCAGGTGATGATGCTCTATGGACCGAAACCGGCCCAGCTCCTGCCGGGCGTGCACCCGACCGCCGTCGTTGGCGCCGGCGTGAAGCTGGGCAAGGACGTGGCGATCGGCCCCCACGTCGTGATCGGCGACCGGGTCGCGATCGGCGACGGTTCGGTCATCCACGCCCAGGTGGCGATCCTGGACGACGCGGTGATCGGCGCCGGCTGCGTCCTGTTCCCCCAGGTCGTGGTGCGCGAATCCTGCCGGCTGGGCGACCGGGTGATCCTCCACCCCGGGGTGGTGGTCGGTTCCGATGGCTTCGGCTACGCCACCATCGACGGCGTGCACTACAAGAATCCGCAGATCGGCATCGTCGTCATCGAGGACGATGTCGAGATCGGCGCCAACACCACGATCGACCGCGCCCGCATCGGGCGCACCCGCATCGGGCGCGGGACCAAGATCGACAACCTCGTCCAGATCGCGCACAACGTCGAGATCGGCGAGCACTGCATCATCGTCGCCCAGGCCGGCATCGCCGGTTCGACCCGGCTCGGCCACCATGTCATGCTCGGCGGCCAGTGCGGCATCATCGGCCACATCCAGATCGGCGACTTCGCCATGGTCACCGCGCAGTCCGGAGTGGGCAAGCCGGTGCCGCCCAAGGTCGTCATGCGCGGCAGCCCGGCCCAGCCGGTCGATGTCTCGCGCGCCCAGGACGTGGCGGTGCGCCGCCTGCGCGGCACCCAGGATCAGGTCGCGCGCCTGCAGGAACGGCTGGCCCAGCTCGAAGCCCGCCTCGCCGGGATCGAGGCGCGGGGCGGCAAGCCGTGAGCACGCAGCAACGCACCATCGCCCGCGAGGCGACCGTCAGCGGCGTCGGCCTGCATTCCGGCGAACCCTGCCGCCTGGTCTTCCGTCCCGCCCTGCCCGACACCGGGATGGTCTTCGTCCGCACCGACCTGCCGGGGTCGCCGGCGATCACGGCCCACCCGTCGCGGCTCTGCCAGCGCATGCGCCGGACCGCGATCGCCGCCACCGTCGACGGGGTCGAGGTCGAGGTCCACACCACCGAGCACCTGCTCGCCGCCTGCCAGGGCCTGGGCATCGACAACCTGCGGGTCGAACTGGATGCCGTCGAACTGCCCGGCCTCGACGGATCCGCCAAGGATTTCAGCGACGCGCTGCGCGCCGCCGGCGTGGTCGAGCAGGCCGCACCGCGCCACTACTGGGATGTGAAGGAGGCGGTCTCGGTCAGCGACGGGAAGAGTTCCATCGTCGCGCTGCCGTACAGCCGCGGCCTCAAGATCACCTACACCCTGGATGACCATGGCGGCGCCCTCGGCGGGGCCCAGGTGGTCGAACTCGACCTCACCGACGAGAGCTTCACCGCCCAGATCGCGCCGGCGCGCACCTTCTGCCTCGCCAAGGAGGTCGAGATGCTGCGCGCCATCGGCCTGGGCAAGGGCGCGAACTACCAGAACACCTGCGTCTACGACGGCACCAAGGTCATCGGCACCGAACTGCGCTTCAAGGACGAGGCCTGCCGCCACAAGATCCTCGATCTCATCGGCGACCTCGCGCACTGCTCGCGCAAGCTCAACGCCCACATCATCGCGGTGCGCACCGGGCACCGCGAGAACATGCTCCTGGTGCAGGAGCTGAACCGCCGCATCGAGGCCGCCGAACGCCCGGCCGTCGCCTTCGACATCCAGCGCATCCTATCAGTCCTGCCGCACCGCTATCCGTTCCTGCTCGTCGACCGCATCACCGCCTACGAAGCCGGCAAGCGCCTGGTCGGCCTGAAGAACGTCAGCATCAACGAGCCCTACTTCACCGGGCATTTTCCCGGCGCGCCGGTGATGCCCGGCGTGCTCCAGCTCGAAGCGATGGCGCAGACCGGCGCCATCCTGCTCATCACCGAGATGGGTGCCGCCCTGGGCCAGGGGCCCAGCACGCACGGCCGCAAGATCCCGGTGCTGATGAGCATGGAACGGGTCAAGTTCCGCCGCCCGGTCCGCCCCGGCGACCAGCTGCGCATCGAGGTCTCGGTGCTGCGCCTGCGCGCCCAGATGAGCGCCTGCCAGGCCCAGATCACCGTCGACGGCCAGGTCTGCTGCGAGGCCGAACTGCGCTCGATGATGATGGAAGCCTGACGCGCCAGGCGCCAACCGCCGCACGTCGCATTCCCGTGCAGTGGCGGCTTGCGCTGCGCGAACCGCCACCCTGTACTGCGCCGACCATGGCACGACTCGCCGTCTGGTTGGCCGCGACCCGTCCACGCACCCTGGCCGCCGGGGCGGCGCCGGTGGCGGTGGGCACCGCCCTGGCCTCGGCGGCGGTGCCGGTGCGCTGGGATGGCGTCGCGGCCTGCCTGATCGGCGCCATCCTGATCCAGATCGGCTGCAATTTCGCCAATGACCTCGGCGATGCGCTGAAGGGAGGCGACACGCCCGACCGCCTCGGGCCGCGCCGGGCGGTGGCGACGGGCGCGATCAGCGCGCGCGCGATGGGGGTGGCGACGGCGATCGTGCTCGCGCTGGCCTTCCTGGTCGGGCTGTGGCTGACCGCGATCGCCGGCTGGCCGATCCTGGTCCTGGGCGTGGTGTCGATCGTCCTCGCCCTGGCCTACACCACCGGGCCGTTCCCGCTCGCCTACATCGGGCTGGGCGATCTCTTCGTGCTGCTGTTCTTCGGTTTCGCGGCGGTGCTCGGGTCGTGGTGGGTGCAGGTGGCGGCGGCGGGCACACCCAGCCTGCCGCCCTGGCCGGGCTGGGCGGTCGCCGGGGCGGTCGGCCTGCAGGCGACCGCGATCATCGCGGTGAACAACCTGCGCGACCTGCCCACCGATGGCCGGGTGGGGAAGCGCACGCTGGCGGTGCGCCTGGGCGACCGTCTGAGCCGATGCTACCTGCTGATGCTCCATGCCGGAGCGGTGGCGCTGCTCGCGCTCGCCGCCACCAGCCTGACCTGGTTGTGGCCGGCGGTCATCGTGGCCGGACTCGGCGCGGCGGTGGCAGGGCCGGGCGCCGTGCAAGCGCAGGGAGCTGCGCTCAATCCCTGGCTGGGACGTACCGCAGCGGTCGAGCTCGCGACCGCGATCGCCGTGGGTGTCGGGGTCTGGGTTTCGCGCTCGTCCGCCGGCGCTACGGTGTAACACGCCCGGGAATCACGAACCGCTTCCGCCTATCCCCAAACCGAGCCGATCCGAACCCTGCCGCCGTGCCCGCCACCCTGACCGTCCGTGACCTGATGTTCGCCCGGCCGGTGCATACCAGCCAGGGGACGATCGGACTGCGCCGGGTCTGGGTGCTTGCCGTCGGCGACGGCAGCGGTCTGACCGGATATGGCGAAGCAGCCCCCCTGCCGCTGTTCGGCGGGGAAAAGGCCAAGGACTGCGCCGCCGCGCTGGAGCAGGCGGTCGCCATCCTCGACGACACCTTCATCGCGACCTGGCTCGACCGGGGCCGGCCCGACGCGCCGCTCGGGCCGCTCGAACGCGTGCTCGCGGCCACGCCGTGCGCGCGCTCGGCGGTGGAAGGCGCGCTCCTCGACCTGCTCGCGAAGCTGCACGGGGTGCCGCTCGCGGAACTGCTCTCGCCCCAGTATTCGCCCTGGATCCCGGTCAACGCGCTGGTCAGCGGCAACGACCAGCTCGCCGCCGCCGATGCGGCGGTGCAGGCGGGCTTCCGCACGGTGAAGATCAAGCTGTCGCCCGACCATCGCCTGGCCGCGAACCAGGTGCAGACCATGCGCGCCCGCCTGGGCAAGCGGATCGCCCTGCGCGCCGATGCCAACGGCGCCTGGACCGCCGAGAAGGCCCTGGCGTTCACCGGCGATATCAGCCCGGATGCGCTCGAATACCTGGAACAACCCCTGCCGGCGGCGGACCTCGACCGCACCGCGCAGTTGCGCCGTCGTGCGGCGGTGAAGATCGCCCTCGACGAATCCGCCCGCATTCCCGCCGACATCGGCCGCATCGGCGCCGCGCAGGCCGCCGACGTGGTGGTGCTCAAGCCGATGCTCTTCGGCGGCTGGCGTCCGATCCGGCAGGCGGTGCAGGTGGCGAAGTCCTGCGGCCTCGGGATCGTGCTGTCGTCGACCCTCGATGGCGCCATCGGCCGCGCCCATGCGACCCACATGGCGGCGGCGCTCGGCCTCGATCAGCAGGCGCATGGCCTGGCGACCGGCGATCTGATCGTCGATGATCTCACCACCGAGCCGCTGAAGATGAGCGGTGGCGACATCACCATCCACGCGCGGGCCGGTTTGGGGATCGGCGACCTCAAGGATCCGCCGACGCTATGACACGGTCATGAAGGCGAGTTGGCTCAGGCCGACACGGCGGCCGGATCCGGGCGACGACGATCCGCCCTGGGTGTTTCCTGGCGAATCAGCCATGGCGCGGGCGTTCAGCCGGGCCGGCATCCGTCCGGGCGACCGGGTCGGGTTGGGATTGCTCAATGACGCGGTGGCGGCGGCGGCCCTCGCCGGCCTGCCCCGCCTCGGCGCGACCATGGTGCTCTTCAACCGCCGCCTGGCGCACGCTGAACTGCGGGATCAGGTGCTGCGGGCGCGGCTCGACTGGCTGGTAGCCGATCCCGGCCATCCGGCAGCGGCGTTGACCGACGAGGATATCTCCCCGCCCCCGCCCGAACCCCCGGATCCGCGCGAACCCCGCTCCGTCCTCAGTCCGCCGACCGGGCCGCGCCGGCTGACCCTGGTACCGCCTCCGGCCGATGACGACGCGCCGGTGCGTTCATCGCCACTCGCCGATCCCGCGCTGGTGCTGTTCACGTCCGGCACCTCGGGCCGGCCCAAGGCGGCGCGACTGCCGATGATGGCGGCGCATCGGGCGGCGCAGGCGGCGGTGGCCCACCTGGGGCTGACCCCGGACGATGGCTGGTGCTGTCCGCTGCCGCTGGATCACATCGGCGGCGCGGCGACGGTGCTGCGCGCCTGCTGGAGCGGCTGCGGCCTATGGATCACCAGCCGTTTCGACGCGGCCGAGATCAACCGCCTGCTCGACACCGAACCCGTCACCGGCATCAGCGTGGTGCCGACCATGCTCGCGCGGCTCATCGATGATCGCGCCGGCCGGCCGTGGCCGCGCCGGCTGCGCTGCCTGCTGACCGGCGGCGGTCCGCTGGATGCGGACCTGGCGCGGCGTTCGGCGGATCTCGGCCTGCCGCCGAGCCAGACCTACGGCCTGACCGAGGCGTGCAGTCAGGTCGCCTCGCTCCTGCCCCACGAATTCGCCGCTCATCCGTCCAGCGCGGGCCGGCCCCTGCCCGGAGTGCGGCTGCGCATCCGCAAAGGCGATCAGACCGTCGCGAACGGAACGATCGGACAGATCGAGGTCGCCGGACCGACCCTGTTCGCCGGCTACGAATCCGAAGGGAAGCTCGCCGAGATCACCGGGGCCTGGTTCGCCACCGGCGACCTTGGATCGGTCGATGATGACGGATTCGTGACCATCGCCTGCCGCCGCGATGACCTGATCCTGAGCGGCGGCGAGAACATCTACCCGGCCGAGATCGAGGCCGTCCTGGTACGCCATCCCGCCATCGCCGCGGCGGCGGTGGTGGGCCTGCCGGATCCGGCCTGGGGCCAGTCGGTTGCCGCGGTGCTGGTGGCGAAAACCGCGCTTCCCACGGACTCGGAACTGTCCGCGTGGATGCAGGCGAACCTGAGCGGCTACAAGCGTCCACGGCGTTGGCTGTGGGTCGAGGCGCTGCCGACCGGACCCGGCGGCAAGGTCGTGCGCGCCGGGCTGGCGGATCGCTTCGCTGCGCCGACGCGACAACCGGCGGAAGGCTGGGATCAATGCGAATTGAAGCGGTAAATATGACATTTCCAAGTTGATGACGGACTCATCGCTCCACGTCCCCTTGGCCGTCCATGGTGATCCGCATTTCGCCTCGCGCCTGACCGGGTGATGTATAACGTTCCTGACCTAACCCCCAACGCGACCCGGATCCGCCAGTCAAATACTATGGACCGCATAGCTGGATGTTCCCTTCCACCCTGGTGCAAACGCAACTGACCTCGTCGAACTGAACCAGCTGATGCTTGCGCTCGGAACCAACCGTCCCGGAGAACCCTCCATGAGTTCATGCCTTCGTCTCCTTGCTTTCGTCTGCCTGGCCATCACGGCCACGATGACCCTGTCCACCGCCGGCGAAGACGACTGGCTGCGCTGGCGTGGCCCGCATCAAAACGGGGTCAGCGATGAGACGAACCTGCCAGAGAAATGGGTTCCCGGCGGTGAAGGTCAGCTGTGGGAGGTGCCTCTTTCCGGCCGTGGGACGCCAGTCATCCGTGGCGAGCGCGTCTATGTCCTGGGTTACCAAGGCGACGGCCAGCATCTGCAGGAGGTCCTGCGCTGCCTGGATGCGGGCACCGGCAAGACCATCTGGGAACACGGTTTCAACGATTTCCTCAGCGATATCATCTACAGCCGCTATTCGATCGGTGCGCCGGTCATCGACGGCGACACCGGCAACGTCTACGTGCAGACCTCAGCTGGCATGCTGGCGGCGTTCACCGCCGAGGGCAAGGCGCTGTGGAGCCGTTCGCTGATGGAAGAACTCGGCCGGATGACGTTCCCCAACGGTCGTACCGGTCCGCCGACGATCCACCGCGATCTGGTCATCGTCCACTGCATGACCTCGAACTGGGGCGCCCATGGTCCGGTCCAGGATCGCTTCTATGCCTATGACAAGCGCGCCGGCCATCAGGTGTGGTGGTCCAGTCCCGGCATCCGACCCAAGGACAATTCCATGGGCACGCCCGTCTTCGGCCACCTGGGCAAGCGTGAAGTGTTCTTCTGCGGCACCGGCTGCGGCAACGTGGTCGCGGTCGATGCCAATACCGGCGAATCGCAGTGGCGCTTCCACCTGTCCTATGGCGGCATCAACAGTTCGGTGCTTCTTGTGGGCGATGACCGCCTCGTGGCGATCCATGCCAAGGAAAACGTCGACTCCAGCGAAAGCGGTCGTCTGGTGGCCATCGACGTCAACGCCAAGGCCGGCCCGATGGACAAGGACAATCCCGCTGCCGCCTTGCCACTGCCGCGGAGTGCCGAGGTCTGGCGCAACACCACGTTGGCCGCCTGGTCCAGTTCCCCGATTGTCGTCGGTGATCGGATCTACCTGACCACCGAGACCGCCGAGCTGGTCGCCGTCGATGCCAAGACCGGCAAGGAGATCTGGAGCGAGAAGTTCGGCATCGAGCAGCTCCATTCGTCGATCGCCTATGGTGACGGCAAGCTGTACGTGCCGATCAAGGATGGCGGATTCTACATCGTGCGCCCGACCGACACCAAGGCCGAGGTTCTGTCGAAAGCCAAGTTGGCCGGGGAATGCAACGGTGCTCCGGCGATCTGCCATGGCCGCGTCTATGTCCACAGCACGGAGAAGCTCTACTGCTTCGGCACCGTGCGTGCATCCCCCATCCCGGCCCCGGTGGCCGTGCTGCCCCGTTCCACCGCCGCCCCGGCCAAACTGCTGCCCATTCCTGCCGAGGTCATCCTGCACACGGGCGAAAGGATGCCGATCAACCTTGGCGCGGTCGATGCCGACGGGGTGCCGATCGACTACAAGCCGGCCGCTCCGGCGGTGTGGGACAAGTTCATCCCCAAGACGGCACGCGTCTGGAGCCTGCTCGCCGCATCCTTCCCGGATCCGTCGGCGGTGGTCGCGGATGCGGTCGACACCCCCAGTGCCGGCATGTTCAAGGTGGAAGTCGCCAATGGCAGGGAACCGCTCAAGGGGTTCCTGCGCGGCCGCATCCTCAACGCCCTGCCGATCACCCAGGACTTCGAAGGCTTCAAACTCAAGGAAGTCGATGCTGACAATACCAAGTTCGCCTACCCGCCACTGCCCTGGATCGGCGCTCGCCTGAAATGGATCGTGACCGAGGTCGATGGCAGCAAGGTGCTGACCAAGACCATCGACAACCGCCTTTTCCAGCGTGCGACGGTATTCATCGGTCTCGCCGAGCAGTCCGATTACACCATCCAGGCCGACATGAAGACCGACGGCAACAAGCGGAAGATGAGCGAGGTGGGCCTGATCAATCAGCGCTACGCGATCATCCTCAAGGGCAATGCGCAGCAGCTTGAGGTCAACTCGAACCTGGAACGCCTGCGCGCCGCGGTGCCGTTCGACATCAAGCCCGGCACGTGGTACCGCATGAAAGCCCGGGTCGACGTGAACGCCGACGGCAGCGGCATCGTGCGCGCCAAGGCCTGGCCGCGCGACGGCAAGGAACCGGAAGCCTGGACCATCGAGGCCAAGCATGAAGTCGCACATCGCAATGGATCGCCCGGCCTGTTCGGCTTCAGTCCGACCGAGCAGCGCGTGTACATCGACAACATCACCGTGATCCCGAACAATCCCGCATCCGCCAAGCACCCGGTGGCCGAAACGGCCGGCAAATAAGGCCCAGGCAAGGAATCAGCAAGGAATACCCCATGAACCGCATCTCCCGCCTCATCACCTCCCTGGCCTGCGCCGCGCCCATGCTCGGCTCGCTGGTCGCCGCCGAAGGCGATTGGCCGCAGTGGGGCGGCAATCCCACGCGCAACATGTACAATCCGACGGCCAAGGGCGTGCCGGCGACCTTCGAGCCCGGCAAGAACTTCCCCGGCAAGGAGGAGATCGACCCTGCGACCACCAAGGGTCTGCGCTGGGTCGCCAAACTCGGTTCGCAGTCCTTCGGGACCCCGACCGTGTCGGGCGGACGGGTGTTCGTCGGCACCAACAATGAGGCTCCTCGCGATCCCAAGTTCAAAGGCGACAAGAACTGCCTCTACTGCTTCGACGAGAAGACCGGCAAATTCCTTTGGCAGCTGGCCACGCCAAAACTCGAAAGCGGCAAGGTCAACGATTGGGAATACGTCGGCATGACCTGCTCGCCCACGGTCGAGGGCAACTACGTCTACGTCGTCACCCCACGCTGCGAGGTGGTGTGCCTGACCACCAAGGGCTTGGCCGGCGGGAACGAGGGCTTCAAGGACGAGGACAAGTACCTCGGCGGCGCCGGCGCCGCCGCTGTGCCGATCAAGCCCGGTCCTACCGACGCCGACATCGTCTGGCGATTCGACATGATGGATGAGGTCGGCGTCTTCCACCACAACGCCGCCAACTCGTCGCCGCTCATCGTCGGCGACATCCTCTATGTGGTGACCTCGAACGGGCAGGACTGGTCCCACGTCAACATCCCCGCGCCCAAGGCCCCGTCGATCATCGCCCTCGACAAGAAGACCGGCAAGTTCCTGGCTGAGGACGATCTCCAGCAGGGACCGCGCATCTTCCACGGTCTCTGGTCCTCGCTGTCCTATGGTGGTTTCGATGGCCGGAACCTGCTCATCTACGGAGGTGGCGACGGCGTCGTCTACGGCATCGACCCGACTCCGACCAAGGATGGCGACTCGGCCTTCCTGAAGAAGGTCTGGTGGTACGACTGCAACCCCGACGACCGCAAGAGCCGGAACGGCAAGCCGATCAAATATCCAGCGTATGACGGTGTGAGCGAACTCATCGCCAGCCCCGTCATCTACAAGGGCAAGGTCTACGCCCAGGTCGGCCAGGATCCCGAGCATGGCGAAGGCGTGGGCATCCTGCACTGCATCGATCCGACCAAGGTCGGCGATGTCACCAAGGCCGCCAAGATCTGGTCGTATGATGCGATCCACCGTTCGATCTCGACCATGGCGATCGTCGACGACCTGATCTACGTCAGCGATTTCTCTGGCGTGTTCCACTGCATCGACGCGATGACCGGCCAGGCGGTGTGGACGCACGACCTCAAGGCCCATGTGTGGTCGTCGCCGCTCGCCATCGATGGCAAGGTCTTCATCGGTGATGAGACCGGCGCCCTGACCTGCCTCGCCCTCGGCCGCACCAAGCAGGTCCTGGGCGTGACCAAGCTCCCGGCTGCGATCATCGCCACGCCGGTCTTCGCCAACGGCACCCTGTTTGTCACCACGAACACCCACCTCTACGCCGTTGCGACGGAAGGAACCAAGTGAAATTCCTCATCTTCCTCTGGCTCGTGGTGCTGGTCATCCTGCACAACGACTTCTGGAACTGGACCGACAAGACCCTGGTCTTCGGCATCTTCCCGCTCGGCCTGTTCTATCACGGCTGCTACGCCATCGTCGCCGCCATCACCCTCTTCGCTATGACCCGGCTGATCTGGCCGAAGCATCTCGATGAAGAGGAGAAGAAGCTCCCGGCCGGCAAAGGAGGCCATCCGTGATTCCCACCATCATCATCATGACCTACCTGGTGGTCATCGCCTTTGTCGGCGTGCTCGCCTTCAGGAAGAGCAAATCGTCGGGTGAGGACTTCTTCCTCGCCAGCCGGTCGCTCGGTTCGATCGTCTTCCTGCTCTCGTTGTTCGGTACCAACATGACCGCGTTCGCCATCCTCGGCAGCTCGGGCATGGCCTACAACCGCGGTATCGGCGTACTCGGCCTCATGGCGTCGTCCTCGGCCCTGATCATCCCGCTCACCCTGTTCTTCATCGGACCTCGCCTCTGGTGGCTGGGCAAGAAATTCGGCCACATGACCCAGGTGGACTACTTCCGCGACCGCTGGGAGACCTCGCATATCGGTACGGTGATCTTCTTCATCTCCGCCGCGATGCTTGTGCCCTACGTGATCATCGCCCTGATCGGCGGCGGCAAGACCCTTGAAACCCTGTCGAGCTATCCGCTGCCCACCGGCGGCATCGGCCACTACATCAGCTATGAATGGGGCGCGGCTTCGGTGGTGATCGCGGTCAGCATCCACATCTTCCTCGGCGGCATGCGCGGGGCGGCCTGGGTGAACACCTTCCAGACCATCCTCTTCCTGGTCTTCGGCGGCATCGCGATCATCCTCATCGGCCACAACCTGGAAGGCGGCTACACCCACGCCCTGGCCCAGCTGCATGCCCATGAGACCCAGAGCGCCCTGCTGTCACGTGAACGCATCCCGATGGCCGAGTTCGCCAGCTACATGCTCATCCCGTTGTCCGCGATCATGTTCCCGCACATGGCGATCATGTGCCTGAGCGCGAAGAAGGTCTCGTCCTTCAAGACGACGGTCTCGGTCTACCCGATCTTCATCATGCTGATCTGGTTCCCGGCCGTATTCCTCGGCATCATCGCCGCCACCCAGTACTTCGGCCTGCCCAATGGCGACGACGTGATCCTGCGCCTCCTGAACGACAACACCACGCCGCTGGTGGCCGCCTTCCTCGGTGCCGGCATCCTGTCCTGCATCATGTCATCGGACAGCCATCAGATCCTCGGCCTGGTCACCATGTTCACCCGCGACATCTTCGTGCATTATGGCGGCGACAAGCGTTTCGGCGAGAAAGCACAGCTCTGGACCGGACGCATCTTCGTGCTGCTCATCTCCCTGATCGCGTTCCTCCTCGCGCTCTACCTCAAGGACCGGGCTACCATCTTCGAACTCGCGATCCGCTTCGCCTTCTCGGGCTTCGCCGCCATGGCCCCGATCATGATCGCGGCCCTGTTCTGGAAGCGCAGCACCAAGTGGGGCGCCCTGGCCGCGACCATGTGGGTGCTCGCCTGCCTGATCGCCGCCTACGTCATCCAGGATTCGACCCAGGCCTTCGCCGACACCCTGGAACGCGGCGCCATCAAGCCGCCCTGGCCGGAGCTGGGCGCCCTGATCGAGCGCAGCAAGCAGACCCTGTACGTCTTCAATGGCTGCCTGCCCGTGGTTCCGATGGTCCTCGGCTCCGCATTCTGGATGGTCGTCGTCTCGCTCTTCACCAAGCCGCCCAGCGACAAGACCATCGCCAAGTACTTCCCCACTGAGAACGCCAACAACGGAGCCGTCGCACCATGACCTCGTCCGCCAAATCCGCCAGGTCCTCTGCCACCAAGTCCCCCACCAAGTCCTCCGCCCAGGCCGACGCCGTCGCCGAGGCGAAGAACAAGCTCGACGCCCATGTCCGGGCCATCGTGAAGTGGCACTTCTCGCCCGCGACCGGCAGCCCGTTCTGGCTCGACTGGGCCAGGAAGGCCGGCTGGGATCCGGCCAAGGAGGTCAAGGGCTTCGCCGACATCCTGCGCTTCCCCAACTTCAACGACGAATGGCTGCGCGACGAGCAGCCCAAGCGCTGGGTACCCAAGGCCTTCGCCGGCAAGCCGTTCAAGATCTTCGAGACCGGCGGCACCACCGGCATGCCGAAGCAGCGCATCTCGTGGACCGACCACGACCATGACTACTCCGAGTTCTCGAACACCATCGAAGAGAAATACTTCCCCAAGGGTTCCGACTGGCTGATGGCCGGCCCGACCGGCCCGCGCCGGCTGCGCCTGGCGATCGAACACCTCGCCAACGTGCGCGGCGGCTGCTGCTACCACCTCGACCTCGATCCGCGCTGGGTGAAGCGCTGCATCGGCAAGGGCGACTACGCCCAGGCCGAGGCCTACAAGGAGCACGTCGTCGACCAGGCGATCACCATCCTGCGCCACCGCCAGGGCATCAACTGCCTGTTCACCACCCCGAAGATCCTGGAAGCCATGGCCGAGCGCACCTCGCTCGTCGGTCTCGGCATCAAGGGCGTGTTCTGCGGCGGCACCTCGATGACCCCGCAGGTCGTGCGCTTCCTGGCCGAAGAGGTGCTGGAAGGGAAGGCGCAGTTCGTGCCGACCTATGGCAACACCCTGATGGGCCTGGCGTGCAGCGAGCCGGTCTCGGCCAAGGGCGGCTGGAGCGTGGTCTACCACGCGCCGCAGCCGCGAGCCGTGCTGCGCGTGGTCGATCCTGCCGACTCGACCAAGGACGTCGCCTATGGCGGCTGGGGCCGGGTCGAGCTGTCGACCTTCACCAAGGAGTTCTTCATGCCGCGCCTCCTGGAGCGCGACGAGGCCCAGCGCCGCGAACCCTACGTCTGCTATCCCTGGGACGGCGTCGCCGACGTGCGGCCGTTCGGGGCGCAGAGCGGCAAGATCATCGAAGGCGTGTACTGAGCCATGGCCGCCATCCACATCCCCGCGCTGCGTTTCGGCACGGCCTACCGCAGCATGGACACCGCGACCACGGCCGGGGCCGTGGTCAGCCAGGTCAACTCCGGCCTGATCCGCCGCGACCTGCTCAACCTGGCCGGCGCCGTCGCGGCGCTGCAGGACATCCCGACGGCGCAGCTGTTCGCCATGTGCCGCAAGGCCGGTGAACTTTACCAGCACGGCACCCTGCCGGTCGGCGACGCCGGCGACCAGCAGGCGCCCGAGGACTACGTGCGCCAGGCCTCGGCCAGCACCGGGCTACCGCACGCCCTGGTGCGCAACAACATGGGCAAGATCGCATATGTCCTGAACAACATGGACGAGATCCTGCGCGGCCTGACCCGCGGGCTCGACCCGGCGGTGATCGACGCCGGCATGGGCACGCAGTCCGGCGTGCCGGTCAGCTACTTCCGCACCGCCGACGCCCTGGGCGTGGTGCTGCCGTCGAATTCGCCCGGCGTGAACTCGCTGTGGATCCCCGCCCTCGCGCTCAAGGTGCCGGTGATCCTCAAGCCCGGCCGCGACGACCCGTGGACGCCGTGGCGCATCATCCAGGCGCTCATCGCAGGTGGCGTCCCGGCCAAGGCGTTCGGCTACTATCCCACCGGCCATGACGGCGCCCATACCGTGCTCGCGGGCTGCGGCCGCTCGCTGCTGTTCGGCGACGCCAGCATCACCAAGCGCTGGGCCAACGATCCCCGCGTCGAGGTGCATGGTCCCGGTTACAGCAAGGTCCTGATCGGCGAATCGCACATCGACCGCTGGCAGGAGCTCATCCCCGTCCTCGCCGATTCGGTCGCCGCCAACGGCGGACGCTCGTGCGTGAACGCCTCGGCCATCGTGGTGCCGCGCCATGGCGCGGCCATCGCCGCCGCCCTGGCCGGGCGTCTGGCCCAGATCGTCCCGTGTTCGGCCGAGGATCCCAAGGCCGGTCTCGCCGGCTTCGCCAATCCGGCGATGGCGGAATCGATCTCGGCCAGCATCGACCAGGGCCTCAAGGAACCCGGTGCGGTCGACCACAGCGCCAAGCTGCGCGCCGGTCCGCGCCTCGTCGTCCACGACGGGCGCACCTACCTGCTGCCCACCGTGGTCCACTGTGGAAGCTTTGAGCATCCTCTCGCCAACCGCGAGTTCCTCTTCCCGTACTGCTCTGTGGTGGAGGTGCCGCAGGACCGCATGCTCGACCAGATCGGCCCGTCGCTGGTGGTCTCGGCCATCGGGGACGATCCCGTCTGGCGCCGCGCGCTCCTCGCTTCGCCGCTCATCCATCGCCTGAACCTCGGTGCGATGCCGACCAGCCATGTCCACTGGGACCAGCCCCATGAAGGCAACCTCTTCGAGTTCCTCTATCGCCGCCGCGCCGTCCAGGTCGCCGGCTAGAAGCAGGGCGGCATGACCCCCGGCGGCGCCACGGCGTTCGATTTCTCGGCCCGGCCCCGGATCATCTCCGGACCGGGCGTGGTCGCGCGCCTGGGCACGCTGGCGCGCGAGCTCGGGATCGGCCGGGTGCTCCTGGTCACCGATCCCGGCATCGTCGCCGCCGGCCATGCCGCCCGGCTGGTGGTCAATCTCCAGGCCGCCGGCATCGCGGTCGAGGTCTTCGACCGCGTCCGCGAGAACCCGACCACCCGCGAGGTCGACGCCTGCCTTGTCGCGGCTCGTGCCTTCGGCCCCGACGCCATCGTCGCCGCCGGCGGCGGGAGCTCGCTCGATACCGCCAAGGGCTGCAACTTCCTGTATTCGAATGGCGGCAGGATGCGCGACTACTGGCATACGGCGGCGGCCACCAAGCCCTTCCTGCCGCTCATCGCGATCCCGACCACCGCCGGCACCGGCAGCGAATGCCAGTCCTTCGCCCTCATCGTGGATGAAGAAAGCCACCAGAAGATGGCCTGCGGCGATCCCAAGGCGCTCGCCCGCATCGCCCTGCTCGACCCCGAGCTGACCCTGACCCAGCCGCGCCGGGTCGCCGCCCTGACCGGCTTCGACGCCCTCGTCCATGCGCTGGAAACCGCAGTCACCACCAAGCGCACGCCGGTGTCGTCGCTGTTCGCGCGCGAGGCGTTCAGCCTCATCCAGGCCAACCTGCAGCAGGTGCTGGAAACCCCGTCCGATCTCGCCGCCCGCCAGGCGATGCAGGTCGGCGCCGCCTGGGCCGGCGTCGCGATCGAGCACAGCATGCTCGGTGCTGCGCATGCGTGCGCCAATCCGCTCACCATCCGCCACGGCATCCTGCACGGACAGGCGGTGGGGATGATGCTGCCTGCCGTGCTGCGCTTCAACGCCGGCGATCCGGCCACGGCGCAGATCTACGCCGCCCTGGCGGTGCAGGCCGGACTTTCCCCGTCCGGCGATCCGGCCGCCGCTGTCGAGGCGCTCATCCATCGGGTCGAAGTGCTCGCCCGCCTCGCGGGACTGCCCGCCGGGCTTGCCGATTGCGGTATTTCGGCAGCGGATCTTCCCGCCCTGGCGGAATCGGCGACGACGCAATGGACCGGCCGCTTCAACCCGCGGCCGGTCGATCGCGCGGCCTTCCTCGCCTTGTACCACGCGACGCTGCACGCCGCGTAGACTCCTCACCGGGCGGTTCCCCGACCGTCTCCAGCAGACAGGATGGCAGCCATGACCACTGAACCGCAGGCTACCTCCGATCCCGCCGCCGGCGAGGCCCGAGGCGAGCAGACCACGGTCGGCAACTACTTCGTCTCGAACTATCCGCCCTACGCCTTCTGGGATCCCGCCCGCGTCGGCGAGGCGCATGCCGCGATCGCCAGGCCGCCGCGGCCCGGCAATCCGCTCGGCGTCTACCTGCACATCCCGTTCTGCCGCAAGCGTTGCCATTTCTGCTATTTCCGCGTCTACACCGACAAGAAGAACGATGAGATCCAGGGCTACCTCGACAGCGCGCTGGCTGAACTCGCCATCTATGCCAGGCAGCCGGCGATCGCCGGCCGCAAGGCCCAGTTCGTGTATTTCGGCGGCGGCACGCCGTCGTTCCTCTCGCCGGAACAGCTCGTCGCCCTGACCGACGGCATGAAGCGCCAGGTGTCGTGGGAAGGGGCCGAGGAGGTCACCTTCGAGTGCGAGCCGGGCACCCTGACCGACCGCAAGATCCGCACCATCCGCGATATCGGGGTCACCCGCCTGAGCCTGGGGGTCGAGAACTTCGATGACCACATCCTGGAGAGCAACGGCCGCGCGCATCTGTCGGCCCAGATCCAGCGTGCCTACGACTACGCCCGCTCGTGCGCCTTCCCGCAGGTCAACATCGACCTCATCGCCGGGATGATGAACGAGACGGAGGAGAACTGGCACGCCAACATCGCCAAGACCATCGCGATGGCCCCCGATTCGGTGACCATCTACCAGATGGAGGTGCCGTACAACACCACCATCTACAAGCAGATGAAGGCCGAAGGCAAGATCACCGCCCCGGTCGCCGACTGGCAGACCAAGCGGCGCTGGGTCTCCGACGCCTTCGCCGCGCTCGAAGCCGCCGGCTATGCGGTGAAGAGCGCGTACACCGCTGTGCGCGACCCGCAGAAGACCCGCTTCGTCTACCGCGACAGCCTGTGGGCCGGTGCCGACCTGCTCAGCCTCGGGGTGGCGTCCTTCGGCCATCTCAATGGCGTGCACTACCAGAATGAACACGACTTCGCGCCCTACGTCGACCGCGTGAGGAAGGGCGAACTGCCCATCCACCGCGCGCTCACCCCGGACGACGACGAGCGCCTGATCCGCGAGTTCATCCTGCAGATGAAGCTCGGCCAGCTCGATACCGCGTATTTCAGCCGCAAGTTCGGCACCGATCCGCTGGTGCGCTTCAAGCCGCAGCTCGACGACCTGGTGCGCCAGAAGCTGGCCGAGATCGATGGCGCCCGCCTGACCCTGACCCGTGGCGCGCTGCTCGAGGTCGACCGCCTGCTGCACGCGTTCTTCCTGCCCAAGCACGCTGGCGCCCGATACGCCTGACATGGGTACGGCGACCATCCGCCGGCGGGCCCAGTTGGCCCAGGTCGCCATCCGC
This sequence comes from uncultured Candidatus Kuenenia sp., assembly GCA_964654285.1. Lineage (GTDB taxonomy): Bacteria > Planctomycetota > UBA11346 > UBA11346 > UBA11346 > BJHQ01. The sequence goes on along the minus strand of CAZZJC010000018.1, from coordinate 55,826 downwards.
GACCCGCGCTTCGCGCCCCTGGCCGAGGCCGGGGCCGGCACGCCGTCGTCCATTCCGCAGGTGATCGACGGCGCCGTCATGCCGGAGCCCTACCGGGATCTGCTCGTCAACCAGCGCGACATGACCCCGAACCTCATCGCCTACCACGGCTGCCCGCTGCACATCGTGGTGCTCGATTCCATCCACCGCCATCCCGACTACCGGCGCCAGGTGATGCTGCTCGACAGCGGCGACCGGCCGGTGGAATACGGTGCGATCCGCATCCACCTCGACCGCCTGCCCACCCCGGCCCAGGACGAGATCCTGCACGGCTGCAAGCCGTTCGGCGGCATCCTGGCGCATTACCGGGTGCCGCATTCCAGCCGTCCGTCCGCGTTCTTCCGCGTCGAGACCGATCGCGTGCTGGCCCGCCTGTTCGCGATCTTACCGGCTGAACAACCGACCTTGTACGGGCGTTGCAATACGATCTCCCTGCCGGACGGTCGCGCACTAGCCGAGGTGGTCGAGATCCTGCCGCCCGCCACGCTCTTCCCCCACCTTCCCTCGCCAACGCCCAACCAACCGGAGCACCAGCCATGAGCACTCCCGAAGTCATCGTCGTCGGGGCCGGACCCGCCGGCACCACCGCCGCCACCGTGCTCGCCCAGCATGGGCACAAGGTCACCGTCCTCGACAAGGCGGCGTTCCCGCGCTACCACATCGGCGAGTCGCTGATCCCCTACACCTATTTCACCCTGCAGCGCATCGGTCTGCTGGAGAAGCTGCAGAAGAGCCATTTCACCAAGAAATACTCGATCTGCTTCGTCAGCACCGACGGCAAGCAGTCGCAGCCGTTCTTCTTCGACAGCCACTTCGACCATCCCGCGACCCAGACCTGGCAGGTGCTGCGCAGCGAGTTCGACGCGATGCTGCGCGACAACGCGCGCGAGAAGGGCGCCGAGATCCGCCACGGCTACCATGCCCAGCGCCTGATCCTGGAAGACGGCCGTGTCGTCGGGGTCAGCGGCCAGGACGCCGCCGGCAAGGCCTTCGAGCTGCGCGCGCCCATCGTGCTCGACGCGTCGGGCCGCGACTGCCTGGCGGTGAACCAGTTCGGCTGGCGCCGGCCCGACGTGCCGCTCGACCGCTTCGCCATCTGGACCTACTGGAAGGGCGCGATCCGCGATCCCGGCCGCGCCGGCGGCGCGACCACGGTGGCCTACATCCCGGACAAGGGCTGGTTCTGGTACATCCCGCTGCACGACGACGTGATGAGCGTCGGCGTGGTGGCGAAGAAGGAGTACCTCTTCCGCGCCAGCCAGGATCTCTCCGAGATCTACCACCGCGAGATCAAGGAGAACAAGTGGCTGGTCGAGCATCTCGCCCCGGCGAGGCAGATCGACGAGGTCCGCATCACCAACGAGTACAGCTACCGGTCGCAGCACTGCGCCACCGACGGCCTGGTGCTCGCCGGCGACGCCTTCAACTTCCTCGATCCGGTGTTCTCGTCCGGCGCCTTCTTCGCCCTGCGCAGCGGCGAGCTCGCCGCCGACGCGGTGCACGCGGCGCTGGCCAAGGGCGACACCTCGGCCGCCGCCTTCGCCGGCTACGGCAGGCAGTACTGCAACGGGGTCGAGAACATGCGCCGGCTGGTCTACGCCTTCTACGACCCGTCGACCAACTACGGCCAGTTCATCCGCAAGTATCCCGAGCTGAAGGCGGATCTCACCGACTGCATCATCGGCGCCGTGGACAAGGATTTCACCAAGCTGTTCGCCGCCTTCGGCGAATTCGCCAAGATCCCGCCCGTGCTCGACTTCGGCACGCCGTACTATCCCCAGCGCGCGGCGGCCAAGGCCTGACCCGCGCATGCCAGCCGCCTTCAGCCAGCTGCGCCGGGTCGAATTCCATGAGACGGACATGGCCGGGATCGTGCATTTCTCGGTCTTCTTCCGCTACATGGAGGCCTGCGAGCACGCCTTCGTGCGTTCGCTCGGCGCCAGCGTGCATCCCGGCGACGACGCGCCGGAAGGCGTGATCGGCTGGCCCCGCGTCCATGCGGAGTGCGACTACCGCCGCCCCCTGCGCTACGACGAGGAGGTGGCGGTGAACCTGAGCGTGCTCGAGAAGAAGGAGCGCGCGATCACCTATGGCTTCGCCTTCGTCCGCCCCGGCGAGGAGGACCAGCCGCCGCTCGCCACCGGACGCCTCGTCGTCGTCCCGGTCGGCCGCGTCGGCGGCCAGATCCGCTCGCAGCCGCTGCCGGCCTGGGCCCAGCAGCTGACCGTGGCGGGCTGAGCCGTGATCTCCCCGGATCCGCCTTCCGCAGCGCCGGCTTCAGCCGGCCCGGAGTGGCGACTTCAGTCGCCACTGGATTCCCCCAGCGATCGGTGGGCTGAAGCCCACCGTCCATGCCCGCAGAAGCCGGTGCTGCGTGGAGGTGCCCGCCTGGCTGGGAACGCTACCGGCAAACGTGATCCTCCCCTCTGAACCCTAGTCGCAAACCCCATCCTCATTCTTTTCAAACTTCCCCCCTGACCGATACCCCATGCCCTCCGCCCTCACCAATCCCGCCCTCTGGCTCGTCTTCACCCTCACCACCGTGGTGTCATGGGGCGTCTACGGCATCCTCCTCCACACCGGCCAGCTGGGGATGGCCGATCCGGCCAACGGGCGGATCAAGGCGTTCCTCATCGTCGGCGTGGCCTACTTCCTCACCGCCGTGCTCGCGCCGCTCGCCATCCTGTGGCTGAACGGGGCCGACTGGAACTACCCCGGCAAGGGCCTGTGGTGGTCGCTCGCGGCCGGCATCGTCGGCGCGATCGGCGCCCTCGGCGTGCTGCTCGCCTTCGGCGCCAAGGGCAACCCGGTGGTGGTGATGACCATCGTCTTCGCCGGCGCGCCGGTGATCAACGCCGTCACGGCGATCGTCCTGCATCCGCCTGCGGGCGGCCTGGGCGCCATCCGCTGGCAGTTCGTCCTGGGCATCATCCTCGCCATCGCCGGCGCGACCCTGGTGTCGCTCTACAAGCCGCCGGCGACCCCGCCCACCAAGAAGCCCGACGCCGACGCGGCGGCGGGATCGCCCCAGGCGGCGGCCAGCGTCGCGTCGACGCGCTGATCCGTGGGCGGCAGCGTGGAGACCCGGGCCTCCATCCGCGACGAGCAGGACCATCTGCTCGCCACGCTGATGCGCGAGATCGACGGCGCCAATCCGTTCTGGACCGCGAAGCTGCGCCAGGCCGGCCTGACCGCCGCGACCTGCGATCGCGCCGCCTTCCACGCCCGCTTCCCGTTCACCACCAAGGCGGAACTGGTCGCGGACCAGCGCGCCCATCCGCCCTTCGGCAGCAATCTCACCTACGATCCCGGCCGCTATTCGCGCTTCTGCCAGACCAGCGGTTCGACCGGGACGCCGCTGCGCTGGCTCGACACCGCGTCGAGCTGGGAATGGATGCTGGGCAACTGGGTGCGGTTCCTGCACTTCGTCGGCATCGGTCGCAGCGATCGCGTCTTCGCGGCGTTCTCGTTCGGCCCCTTCCTGGGCTTCTGGACCGCCTTCGAGGCCGCCGCGCGCCTGGGCTGCTGCTGCCTGCCCGGCGGCGGGCTCAGCTCGCGCGCGCGGCTGGAACTCATGCGCGATGCCGGCGTCACCGTCCTGCTCGCGACCCCGACCTACGCCATCCGCCTGGGCGAGACGGCCCAGGCCGAGGGCATCGCGGTGCCGAGCCTGCGCCGGCTCTTCGTCGCCGGCGAACCGGGCGGCAGCATCCCCGAGACCCGCGCCATCCTGGGCCGGCTCTGGCCCGGGGCGGTGGTGGTCGACCACCATGGCATGACCGAGATCGGGCCGGTGTCGTGGCAGAACGTGGATCAGCCGCGGTTCCTCCACATCCTGGAGACCGCGTACATCGCCGAGATCATCGACCCCGCGACCCTGGCGCCGGTACCCGCCGGGGAGATCGGCGAGCTGGTGCTCACCAACCTCGGCCGCCTCGGCTCGCCGCTGCTGCGCTACCGCACCGGCGACCTGGTGCGCGCCGCCACCGCGCCGCCGGCCGGCGTGGCGCATCTCGCCCTCGATGGCGGGATCCTCGGCCGCAGCGACGACATGGTGGTGATCCGCGGCATCAACGTCTGGCCCGCCGCGATCGAGTCGGTGGCGCGGCGCTTCGGCGAGCTGGCCGAGTTCCGCTGCCTGCTCACCACCGAACGCGGCATGCTCGAACTGAACGTCGAGGCCGAGCCCCATCCCGGTGCGGATGGCGACCGCCTCGCCCGCGAGCTGCACGAGGAGCTGCGCGCGGCGCTGTCGCTGCGCATCCCGGTGCGGCCGGTCGCGCCCGGCACCCTGCCCCGTCCAGAGCTGAAGTCCAAACGCTGGATCCGGCTCTGATCCTGCCGCATCTTCAGCCCCGATGAGGAGATCCCCCATGCGTCCTTCCCGTCCCGCCCTCGCCTTCCTCTGCACGGCCGCGCTGTCCGTCCCCGGCCTTGCGGCCGCCGACGCCGCGCCGCTGTACGCCGAGAACTTCGACAAGCTCGAGGCGGTGCCCGACGACCTGGTGTGCAACGGCGAGTACACCCTGGTCGCCGAGGGCGCCGGCAAGGCCCTCGCGCTCAATCCGAATCCCGTCGACAACTACAACTTCCTCTTCGGCCCTTCGCGCAAGGACGGCGCCAGCGTGCGCGCCAAGATCAGGGCCGAGAAGAAGGGCCGCCAATCGCCCACCTTCGGCATCGGCGTCAACGGCATCAGCGGCGTGACCCTCCAGCTCGCCACGGCCAAGGATGCGGTCGAACTGGTCCAGGGGGACGCCGTCGTGGCCACCGCACCCTACGCCGGCTGGACCACTGCGACCTGGATCCGTTTTCAGCTCACCGCCAAGGCCGGAGCCAACGGCAGCGTCACCGTCGAGGGGAAGGTCTGGGCTGATGGCAAGGATGAACCCGCGGCGGCGACCATCACCACCACCCTCGACAAGCCCCTGCCTGCCGGTCGCGCCGTCGCCTGGGGCAACCCGATCGGCGGCAAGCCGATCCTGTTCGACGAATTGGTGGTCGAAGCGCGCTGACGCGTGCCCGACCGCGCCTGGCGTCTCCGGGTCATCGATGACCTGGAACCGAACGTCTTCCGGATCCGCTTCCTGGCGGTCAATCCATCACCGCATCAGGATCTTGTCCTTCGCGAAAGCCCACGCCAATTCCTTGCGTCCGTGCCGTTCGAAGCGCACGACCAGGGTGCGGTTTCCGGATGATCCGGTCAGGCGTTCGACGCGGCCCTGGCCGAACAGGTCGTGGACGATGCGGTCGCCGGGACGGAAGGGATCATCGGTGAAGATCACCGGTTCATCGTCGGGATCGTCCTGGGCGTCGGGCGGTTCGTCGCCCTCGGGTTCGCGCAGGTCGGTGCGCGGGTCGCCGCCGCGCCGGCGGGCGGCCGGGATGGCATCGCGGACATAGGAGCCGCGCCCCTGGCTGCCGCGCTGCCAGCGTTTCGGCGGCGGAGGCGGGCGGTTGGTGCTGGCGTCCTTGTCGGTGAAGCAGTCGGCCGGGATCTCGAGCAGGAACTGGCTGTCCTCGGTCCGGGCGGTCTCGCCCCATTGCCGGCGCTGGCGCGCACGCGAGAGGTAGAGCTCCTCCATCGCGCGGGTGATGCCGACGTACATCAGCCGGCGTTCCTCCTCGAGGTCGGCGATCTGCCCGCCGCGCATGAGCGGGAAGATGCCCTGTTCGCAGGCGACGATGAAGACGACGGGGAATTCCAGCCCTTTGGCGGCGTGCAGGGTCATCAGGCGGACCTGGTCCGCCGTATCGTCGTCCTGGTCGACGCTGGTCACCAGGGCGACGTGTTCCAGGAATCCGTTGAGCCCGCCATCGGCATGGGCCTCGCGGTAGCCGACGGCGGCGTTGACCATCTCGCGCACGTTGGCGACCTTCTCCGCCCCGGTCTCGGCCGCTTCCCCCGCCTTGCGCTTCGCTCCGGGCAGCGCCTCGTCGGATTCCTCCTCGCTGTCGTCGCGGACGTAGTGCTCCTCGATGCTGGTGAAGCCGAGCACCGCGCGGACGCAGGCGACCGGGTCGCCCTTGGGCACGACGCGCAGCATGCGCCAGATGCGGGCGAGATCGCGGAAACCGGTGCCGGCACGGCCGACCGCGATGCGGTCGAGGAGGTCGTCGCGTTCGAGCACCTCCATCGGGCCGACCTGCTCGTCGTCGGCAAGGGTGAACAGCTTCTCGACCGATGCGGGGCCAAGGCCGCGCCGGGGCACGTTGGCGATGCGCGCCAGGCTGGTGCGGTCGGCGGGATTGACCATCAGGCGCAGATACGCCAGCACGTCTTTGATCTCGGCGCGGTCGTAGTAGCGCAGGCCGCCGATGATGCGGTGCGGAAGGTCGCGCCGGCGCAGGGCGTCTTCCAGGGTGCGCGACAGCGAGCTGATGCGGTAGAACACCGCGATGTGGTTGAGCGGCCGGCCGAGGCCGCGCATGCGGTCGATCGCGGCGGCGACGGCGAAGGCCTCGTCGGCCTCATCATCGACCGCGAGCACGCGGATGCGCTCGCCATCGGCATTGTTGGTGCGGATGGTCTTGTCCATCCGGCGCTCGTTGTTGGCGACCACGCCCTGGGCCGCGCGCAGGATGATCTTGGTCGAACGGTAGTTGGTCTCGAGCAGCACGCGGCGGCAGGGCTGGAAGTCCTGCTCGAAGGTGAGGATGTTGCCCAGATCGGCACCGCGCCAGCCGTAGATGGCCTGATCGGGATCGCCAGTGGCGCAGACGTTGCGGTGCACGCCCAGGAGCTTGACCAGGCGGTACTGGACGGTGTTGGTGTCCTGGAACTCGTCGATCAGGATGTAGGGGAAGCGCTCGACCCACTTCGCGCGCAGGTCGGGATCGCGCTCCATCAGTTCGACCGGCTTGACCAGCAGGTCGTCGAAGTCGAGCTGGCACTCGGCGCGGCAGATGCGGGCGTAGTGCTCCCAGCAGCGCTTGGCCCACATCGCCTCCTCGTCGTCGGACTGGTAGGCGGCGATGTCCTTCATGTCGTTCTTCCAGGCGCTGATGCGCGACTGGACCTTCTTCGCGTCGACGGCCTTGGGATCCCAGCCGTTGTCCTTGATGATCCGGCGGTAGATGCGCACCTGGTCGTCCTGGTCGAGGACGGTGAAGGGATGTTCGAAGCCCAGGCGCTCGGCCTCCTGCTTGAGGAAGCGCAGCCCGGCGGAATGGAAGGTGGTGATCCACGGCGTCTGCAGACCGATGAGCCGGTGCACGCGCTCCTTCATCTCGCCCGCGGCCTTGTTGGTGAAGGTGATCGCGAGGATGCGGTCCGGACGCACCGCCTTGGCCTGGATGATGTGGGCGATGCGGTGGGTGATGACGCGGGTCTTGCCCGAACCCGCGCCCGCGATCACCAGCAGCGGCCCGTCGAGGTGCCCGATGGCTTCGCGCTGCTCCGGGTTCATGTCCTTGAAGACGTCGATCGCCATGGCGGGGCGGACCTTAGGCCCGCAGGCGGTGGGGCAATGGCACGTTCAGGGATGCGCGGGCAGCCTGCAATCGATGCGGCGGTCAGGAATCCCGGCGTCCCTCGGCCGGCAGCGGCGGAAGGGCTCCGGCGCTTTCCGAATCCGCCACCAGCACTACCCTCCCCGCCCGCTGGAGGACGCCATGGCCCTTGCCGACGATCTGGAGCTCGCCCGCACCGAGGCCGAGGCTGGTTTCGCCGCCGCGACCGATGCCGCTGGGGTGGAGGCGGTGCGCATCGCCTTCCTCGGCCGCCAGGGCCGGCTGAAAGCCCTGCAGGACGCCTTCCGCAGCGCCCCGCCCGAGGACAAGCGCGTGCTCGGCCCGAAGCTGAACGCGAGCAAGTCGGCGATCGAGGCCGCGCTGCAGATGGCGCAGGCGCGGGTCGCGGCGGTCGAGACCGACGCGCCGATCGACCTGAGCGAACCCAAGCCCCGCCAGCGTCCGGGCAGCCTGCATCCGCTCAGCGTCCTGGCGCACGAGATCGAGGACGTGTTCCGCTCCATGGGCTTCGCGGTGATCGACGGGCCCCATGTGGAACTCGACGACTACAACTTCACCCGTCTCAACATCCCCGAGAACCATCCCGCCCGCGACGCCCAGGACACGTTCTGGCTCGACCATCCCCGGCACGGCGCCAACAGCCGTCTGCTGCGCACCCACACCAGTTCGGTGCAGAGCCGGATCTACCAGCTGGCGGGGGCCGGGAAGCTGCCCAAGGACCAGCCGTTCCGCTATGTCGTGGTGGGCAAGGTGTTCCGCTACGAGGCCATCGACGCCACCCACGACAACACCTTCACCCAGGTCGAAGGCTTCGTGGTCGATCGCGAGATCACCGTCGCCCATCTGGTCGGCGCGATCCGCACCATGCTCGGCGCGGCGCTCAAACGCGACGATGTCGAGGTACGCCTGCGCCCGGCGTTCTATCCCTTCGTCGAGCCGGGCTTCGATGTCGACGTGCGCGCACCCGGCGCCGATCCGTCGGTGCGCTACCACCGCTGGATGGAACTCATGGGCTGCGGCCTGATCCATCCCGACGTGCTCGCCGCCGGCGGCATCGATCCGAATCAATGGAGCGGTTTCGCCTTCGGCATGGGCCTGGAACGCCTGGCGATGATCCGGCACGGCATCGCCGACATCCGGGTGATGAATGGCGCCGACCTGCGTTCGCTGCGGCAGTTCGCGGCGGGGTGACCGACCCGGTCAGCGCCGGCGCTGACCGCGCCTGAGCGCGAGCGGCTTGTCCAGCACCTCGCGCAGCACCACGAGTTCGCGCAGGGTCTGCTGCTGCCGCAGCATCGTCGCGATGCGGACGGCCCCGATCGGCGGTGCGGCGCGGGCGATCTGGGCGTCGCGCCGCAGCACGCTCTGGGCGGCGGCCTGGGCGCGCCGGCTCTCCTCCAGCACCTTGCGGCGGGCCTGCTGCTGCGCCTCCTCGGCGGCGTGTTCGGCGCGCGCGCGTTCCTTGAAGGCGCGCTGGCGTTCGGCTTCCAGCTGCTGCCGCCGCAACAGGTCCTCATCGATGGTGTCGATGTCGTCGTTCTGGTCGGCCGGGGTCTCGGGTGCGGGCGGCGGCTGGGCCGGACGCGGGGCCGGCGGTTGCGGCCGGGGCCGCTGCCGGCCGTTGGCCTCGTCGGCGGCCTCTTCAATGGTCTTCAGCAGCTCATCGAGGAATCCCATGTTCAGGCCCGCACCGGAACGGCCTGGCGGTCGGTCCACGCCTGGCGGGTATAGAAGTCGATGCGGGCGGCGACCACCCCGTAGGTCGTGCGGTAGAAGTCGGCCAGGGGCCGATCGCCTTCGGCGTCGCGGCGGTCGCCCAGGCGGTCCATCTGCGCCAGCAGGGATTCGCGGACCACGGTCATCCAGCGGATGCGCGCGAGGGCCTCGGCCTGCTCGCCCAGGCTCCGGCCCTCATCGGCGAGGCGGCTGAGCTCGCTGGCGCAGGCGTCCACGTCCTTGCACGCGCAGGCGCGCAGATCCTCGCAGAGGGCATCGAGAGCATGGATGATGGATCGCATGGCGGTTTCCCGTTCAGGTCGGAGTCTTGTCCTGCGGCTTCACGTGGGCGCCGGGGGGCGCGGCGATGGCGGTGCGCATCTCGGTGTCGGACTGCAGGTTCTTCAGCGAGTAGTAGTCCATGATCCCGAGGTTGCCCTTGCGGAAGGCGTCCGCGATGGCGAGCGGGATCTCGGCTTCGGCCGCGACCACCTTGGCGCGGTTCTCGGCGACCTGGGCGATCATCTCCTGCTCGCGCGCGACGGCCATGGCGCGGCGCTGTTCGGCCTCGGCCTGGGCGATCTTCTTCTGCGCCTCGGCCATGTCGGTATTGAGGCGAGCACCAATGTTGTCGCCGACAATGACGTCAGCGATGTCGATCGAAAGGATCGAAAAGGCAGTCGAGGAATCGAGGCCGCTGTCGAGCACGATCTTCGAGATCAGCTTGGGATTCTCCAGGACCTCCATGTGGGTCTTGGCGGCGCCGATGGCGCTGACGATGCCCTGGCCGACACGCGCGACGATGGTGTTCTCGGCCGCGCCGCCGACCAGGCGGTCGAGGTTGGTGCGCACGGTGACACGCGCCTTGACCTTGAGCTGGATGCCGTTCTGGGCCACGCCATCGATGGTGGCGACCCCGCTGGCGGCGTTCGGCACGTCGATGACCTTGGGATTCACCGAGGTCTGCACCGCGTCCAGGACATCGCGGCCGGCGAGGTCGATGGCGCAGGCGCGGTCGAACGAGAGCTCGATGCCGGCCTTGCTGGAGGCGATCAGGGCGCTGATCACGCGCATGACGTGGCCACCGGCCATGTAGTGGGCTTCCAGCCGGTCGGTGCTGATGTCGATGCCGGCCTTCTTGGCGGTGATGCGGGCGGTGACGATGACCTGGGCGTTCACCTTGCGGAAGCGCATCATGAAGATGTTGAACATCCCCACCGGCGCATTCGAGGTCAGGGCCTGGAGCCACAGGCCGAAGACCGACGACACGATGTAGAAGAAGGCGAGCACGACCAGGATGGCGAGGCCGATGCCGGCCATCTCGATGAGCCCGAGGTTGCCCTCCGGGCCGGTGCGCTCGGCGGCGTAGGCCAGCGAGTTCGCGGCGACCTGGGTGAAGGAGGCGAGCGTTGACATGGTTCAGGTTCCTGAGGCGGTCGGGGGGATGGGGGAGGATGGAATGGTGGCAGGCGCGGCGACGACCTGGGCGATGGCGCCGTCCACGGAGATCACGCGGACGCGGGCGCCCCGGGTCAGGCTGCCGCCGCCGACCTGGACGTCGGCCTCGACCGTACCTTTCGCGGTGCTGAAGCGGGCGCGGCCGCTGGGGTAGGCGTCGGTCACGAGTTCACCTTCGGATCCGACGTGCACGCCGAGCAGGTCGAGGGTGTGCTGGTAGCCGGCGTCGGCGGTGATCTCGGCCTGCGGCACCAGCGAGGAGCGGCGCATCCGTTCCAGGCCGAAGCGGAAGGCGGTGAAGCCGATCATCGGAGCGACGAGGACGCTGATCCAGCCCGCCACCGGATGGACGCCGAACGCCAGCCAGATGCCGGCGAAGGCCGCGACACAGGCGAGAACGGCCAGGATGCCCATGCTGACCACCAGGAGTTCGGCCACCACCAGGCCGCCAGCGAGGAGCAGCAGGCCGGCGGCAGCGAGGATATCGCGGACGGGCGTCGGCGCGGCGGCGGGCGCGGCGGTTTCGCCCGCGGCCGCGCAGGAGCAGATGCAAATGGCCATGATCAGGCCGGCCCATCCTGGAAACGCGGGCGACCCGCCCGCATGAAGTCTGCGGATTCGAGCGGCCGGGTCGGCCGCGGTCCCAGGCCGGTTCATGACTTCACCTGCGGCCGCACCACGACCTCGCCCATCGACACCGCCACGATCTCGACCGTGGCGCCGGCCTTGACCGCCTCGCCGTTGGCGGCGCTGGCACTGAGCTCCTTGCCGGCCTGGGGACCGTCGTTGATCACCACGAAGCCGCCCGGAAGCAGATCGCTGCGCGCGGTGGCGAGGCGGCCGACCAGCGAGAGGGCGGCCGCCTCGATCGTGCCGCCACTGGTGCCGGCGATCTCGGTCTGCACCGCCATCCGCCTTGCCGCCCGCATGCGCGGCAGGGCGCTGATGAATGCGACCAGACCGATGGCGATGAGGACCAGCGAGATGGTGGATTGCAGCAGCGCCCGGCCGAGCAGGTTGCCCCAGCCCGGAGCGGTGAACTGCCACTTGTCGACGTTGGGCATGAACGAGGCGATCAGCCCGCCGACCATCAGCAGAGCCCCCAGCCCGGCCAGGAGCCCGCCGGTGGGCAGCACGAAGAGGTCGACGATGATCAGCGCGATCCCGGCCAGGATGGCGATGATCTCGATCGCCGAGACGAAATCCTGGTAGAACTGGCAGAACAGGAAGGCCGCCCCGGCGATCGCCGCGAGGGTTATGAAAAGCCCGCCCGGGATCTTGAACTCGAGGATCAGGAACAGCACGGCCAGCGCCGCCAGGAGCGGCGCCCAGCCCGCCAGGGTGCGGCTGACGCGATCGTTGGTGGTGGGCTTGAGATCGATGAGGTTCGCCTTGTCGATGCCGAGCCTGGCGTACAGCGCGTCGAGATCGGCGACGCTGCCGGTGGCCATGCCTTCGGCGACGGCTTCCTTGGCGGTGTAGCTGAGCAGGCGGTCCTTGCCGGAGACCAGGATCTTTTCCGGTGCGGGCACGACCGGATTGGCCTTTTCCCAATCGGCCTTCCACACCGGCCAGTTGTCCTCGATCACGTATTCGGTGCGTTCCGGCTTGCCGTTCACCGCCGGGATGTCGAGGCGGTACAGCTCCTGGTTGCGTGCGGTCATCTTGACCAGTTTGGGCTCGTTCCAGTTGCGGATCTGGGCCAGGCGGCGGAGCATCGCACGCACCGGCGATTCGATCTTCTCGGGCGCATATTCGATCTTGCCTTCCTGGGTCAGGAAGATGACGCCGATGTCCCCGATGTTGGCCGTCGGACCCATCCAGACCTCATCGCAGGCGTAGGAGATCATCGCCCCGGCGGACCAGGCCTTGTTGTCGATCCAGGCGACCAGGCGCGGCCGGTCGGGTTTGACCGCGAGCAGGCGGTTGACCATCAGCGAGGCGGAATCGAGGCGGCCGCCGTCGCTGGTCATGTGGATCACCACCACGTCGACATCCTGTTCGGTCGCCAGGGTCAAGGTGCGCGCGAGGTAGCGTTCCTGCAGCGGATCGATGGCGTCATCGATATGCAGGTACGCCGCCCGCTTCGGTTTTGGGATCGCGGCAGGGGCCGCTTCCACCGGTTTGGCGGAGACGGGCGCGGCATCAGCAGCCGTCGCGCCGCCCAGCGACGCCAGGGCGAACAACAGCGTCACGGCCAAGCAGGCGATGACGGGCACGGACTTCAAAACGCGGTCGAGCATTGCGCCGGGATCATCACACGCCCCGACGGCGAGCAACCCCAGCCTGCCGGACCGAATACGTCACGATCCGGCTGCCGCCGGAGCAGGCTTGGCCGGCACTGCGATCGGCTGCTTGAACTCGGCCTCGAGCCAGCCGGCGATATCATTGGCGCAGGCGGCGGCGGCGGCACGCAGGCCGTCGGGTTCGTCGGCGCGGGTGCTCTCGTATCCGATGCCGGTGTAGGCGTGGGTGCGGTTGCCCTGGCGGCTGGTGATGAGGACGGTGCCGTCGAGGACGATCGACCAGCGGTTGGGGATGTCTCGATCGCCGGTGCCGACCTGGCGTTTGCGTTCCTGGTGCAGGACCAGCTCCAGGCGGGCGGTGCCGTTGGGACCGACGTTCCAGCCCAGGCGTTTGGCGAGCGCGAGCGAGACCTCGTCCTGCAGGTAGGCCTGCGCCCGCGGCAGGCGGCTGGCGTTGCTGACCACCACCACGCGCACCGTCTCTGCCATCACGGGCGGCCCCTGGACGCGGTACGGGCAGCCGACTGCGGACACCAAGGCGGCTCCAGCAAGCAGCAGCGCCGCGATCAGGCGCGTCCGACCCGTGCGGCGGACCGCTCGGATCACTTGGCGCCCCCGTCGAGCGGCAGCGGCGCCAGCGGCGCCAGCTTGCGCACCGGCAGGGCGGCGAGTTCGCGTTCGGCGACGCGGCCCTGCGCCGACACCGGATCGCGGCGGATCACCTCGCGGTAGTAGTAGCGCGCGCCATCGAGCCAGTCCTTGAGTCCGTCGGGCGTGCCGATCAGGCCCTCCAGGCCGCGCTTGCTGGCGTACCAGCGCGCCACCGCGAGATCGCGGTCCTGGTGCCAGCCGCGGATGCGGGCGCGCAGGCGCTGGACGTGCGCGACCTTCACCTGGTCGCCGCGCGCCTCCCGCTCGGCCTGGTCGACGATCAGGGCGGCGGCGATCAGCGCGCCGACATCGTATTCGTCGCCCTTGTAGACCAGGAGGTGGCTGAGCACCTGCTCGCACAGGACGGCGAACACCAGCGGATGGGTGGGATGGTCGTAGAGGAGCTGATCATAGGTGCGGCGCGCGTCGAAGACATCGGTGCGGGCGCTGCCGAGCGAACTGCCGGCGGCCAGGATGAGGTAGCTGCGCGCCGTGCCGAGCATCGCCTGGGGCGCGACGCTTTCGCGGTCGCCGTAGCGGGCGAGGAAGCGGTAGAGCCGGTTGAGGTCGGTGGCGTAGCCGCTGCCGTCGATGCGGATGACCTTCGACGGTTCGCTCGCGTCGAGGTCGACCTTGCTCTCGAAGGCCTGCACCTTGTTCGCCACCTCCAGCGCCTGGCGCATGGCCTCGCCCATGCGCGGATGCTCGGGATAGGCGTACCACAACCGCACCAGCAGACGGCGGACCTCATAGGCCTCGCGCAGATCGCAGTAGGCCTCCAGCGCGAGGTGGACGAGTTCAGGCGCCAGCGCCGAGGCGGGATATTCGTCGACCGCGTCGAGCGCCATCCAGGCCGCCCGGCGGCGGTCATCGAACGGGCCGCGCCAGAAGGAGTAGGGTTCGAGCGAGGTGTCGGGTTCCTTCCCTTTGCCGCCAGCGCGTTTCCAGATCAGCAGGTTGCGCGCCTGCTCCAGCCAGCGCGCCGCCCCGGCGTCGATCGCCGGGGTCGGCGGATGCAGGCGCCGCCACTGGTAGACCTGCGCGTATTCGACGCGTTCCGAGTCTTCGGTCTTCTGGTCGACCTCGACATCGTCCTCGGCCGGCACCTTCGGCCCGCCCGCCTCGCCGGCCCAGACCGCTGCGATGAGGGCGAACATGAGGACGAGGCGATGCATGGGGCGGCGAGCGTGCCCCCCATCGCTGCACCGGCAAGGACCAGCGTGCCCGTTGCCGCCGTGACGCGCCCGCCAGGTCGACCTCCTGCGGCGGTCGCCGGCTGCGCGAGCGCTGGACTGAATCTTGCGGAAACCCGGCAACGCGCTTATATGCCCGGCCTATGACCAACGCCGCCACCTCCACCGTCTCCTTCGGCTCCCGCATCCGGGTGGTCGGCATCACCGCCGTCCTCGCCGCCCTGATCGCCTCCGGCTGCACCAGCAGCCGCGACCTGGAATACAAGCAGGTCGAGGCCGACGCCCTGCGGCAGCAGGTGCAGGACCTGGAAGCGCAGCTGGCGAAGCGGGGCAAAGAGGATGCCGGCAAGGCGATTGACGCCGCCCCTGCGGCCACCCCGGACATCAAGAAGACTGAGATCGGCGTTGGCGCCAACGTCGGAGTCGGCACCCGCGACAAGGACATCGTCCTCACGATTGAAAGTGGAGTGCTCTTCAAGCCGGGTTCTGCCCGTCTGTCATCCACCGCCCAGACCATCCTGGGCCGCGTCGTCGGCACCATCCAGAAGCAGTATCCCAATCACTACGTCCGTGTCGAAGGCCACACCGACGACCAGAAGATCAGCCGCAGCAAGGACCAGTGGGAGGACAACTGGGATCTCTCCGGTGGCCGCGCCCAGGAAGTCCTGCGCTACCTCGACAAGCACGGCATCGACGCCAAGGACCTCTCTTTCGCCGGCTACGGCGCCCAGCGCCCGCTCGACAAGGCCACCACCGACGCTGCCCGCGCCAAGAACCGCCGGGTCGAGATCGTCGTCATCTCGAAGTGATTCCCGCCTGACGGCCTGAATCCATGGCCGCGCGCACCCAGGACCCCAGCCCCATCGCCACGGTGCTGGGGTTCGCCGTTTTCATCTGGATCCTCTTCTTCCTCGATCTCGCCATCACCGGGATCACCGGCTACTGCCCGTCGCAGCACCTGGGCGTGCGTCCGCATGAGCCCTGGGGCCTGGTCGGCATCCTCACCGCGCATTTCTTCCACGCCTGGAACGGCGGCCCGCCCCAGGTGCTGGGGATCTCGTTCGCGCACATCCTGTCCAACACCATCGCCCTGGTGCCGCTGCTCTTCTTCGCCCTGGTCGAATGCCGCAACCTGGCCTGGGTCGCCTTCTTCTACAGCATGCTCGGGGCGGGCACCTGCGCCTGGGTGTTCAGCAGCGGCAACGTCGTCCACATCGGCATCAGCGGGGTGATCTTCGGCCTGATCGGCTTCCTGATCGCCAACGGCATCCTGCGCCGCAGCCTGGGCGCCTTCGTGGTCGCGGTGCTGGTGCTGGTGGTCTTCGGCGGTGCGCTCTGGCTCGTCCTGCCCAGCCCGGAACACCCGGTGATGAGCTGGCAGATGCACCTCGGCGGCCTGATCGGCGGCCTGATCGCGAGCTGGCATCTGCGCCACGAGAAGCCGAGGGGATGACCCTGGCTGCGGCGGGCGACCGCCGCTTGCCGCGTCGACTTCCGCCGTTCAATGGCCGGCGATGGACGAACGATCCCAACTGGTCGCGGCGGTGCGCGAACTGATCGAACTCGAGCGCGCGAGCGGGGTCGAGTATCTCGGACGCGCCGTGGCGCCGACGTCGACACCGCTTGCGGCGGTACCCCGGTCGCTTCCGGCCGCTCCGGCGCCGTCGATCCCTGCGCCAGCGGCCCGAACGGCCGTGGCAGCCGCTACCACCGCCGCGCTCCCTGAGGCGCCGTCCTCTCCCACCGGAGGCCTCCGCCCCCCTGCCCGCGTGGCGGAGGTCTCAACTTCCATAGGCACTGCGCCGGCCGCCCACGCCGACGATTCGCTCGACCGCATCGCGGCCGAGGTGAAGGCCTGCACCAGCTGCCCGCTCCATGCCATCCGCCGCAACCCGGTGCCGGGCGAGGGCAATCCCCAGCCCGAACTCGTCTTCATCGGCGAAGGCCCCGGCGTCGAAGAGGACGAGCAGGGCCGCCCGTTCGTCGGCCGCGCCGGCGAACTGCTGACCGCGATGATAACCGGCATGGGCCTGACGCGCGGCGACGTTTTCATCTGCAATACCGTGAAATGCCATCCGCCCGGCGAAGACACGCCGAATCGGGCGCCGACGCCGGATGAGGTCGCCTGCTGCATCCACTTCCTGCACCGCCAGCTCGCGCTGCTCAAGCCCAAGGTCATCTGCACCCTCGGCAACGTGCCGCTGAAGGCCCTGTTCGGCCCCGACATCGGCGGCATCACCGCGATGCGCGGCCGCCGGCTCGACTGGCGCGGCACGGTGGTGATCCCGACCTACCATCCCGCGTACCTGCTGCGCAATCCCTCGGCCAAGAAGCCCTGCTGGGAGGATCTCAAGAGCGTGCTCGGCCTCCTCGGGCGCACGCCGCCGGCGCGCAGATCCGGATGAGCGCCGTCCTGGAGGCCCGCGGCCTGAGCAAGCGCTTCGGCGGCTTCACCGCCCTGCACGACGTGTCGTTCGCGCTCCAGCCCGGCGAAATCGTGGGATTCCTCGGCCCCAACGGCGCCGGCAAGTCGACCACGATGAAGATCCTCACCGGCTTCCTGTCCCCTGGCGGCGGCTCCGCGACGATCTGCGGCCATGATCTGGTCGCGGATCCGCTGTCCTGCCGCCGCGCGATCGGCTACCTGCCGGAGGAACTGCCGCTGTACCTCGACATGCGCGTCGACGCCTACCTCGACCACGTCGCGCGCCTGAAGGGCATCCCGGCCGCGGAACGCCGCCGCGCGGTGGTCGAAGCCATCGAAGCGGCCTGGCTGAAGGAGCAGGCCACCCGCCACATCCGCAAGCTGTCCAAAGGCAACCGCCAGCGCGTCGGCCTCGCCCAGGCGCTGATCGCGCGCCCACCGCTCATCATCCTCGACGAACCGACCAACGGCCTCGACCCGACCCAGGTCGCGAATTTCCGCGACCTGCTGCGTTCGCTCGCCGGCCGCCATACCATCCTGCTGTCGACCCACATCCTGGGCGAGGTCGAAGCGGTGTGCGCGCGCGTCGTCGTCGTCCATCGCGGCCGCACCATCGCCGACGAACCGGTCGAGGCGCTGCGCGCGCGCGCCGCCCGCGCCGGCCGGGTACGCGTGCGGCTCTGCTCCGGCTCGCCGGAACTCTTCGCCGACCGCCTCGCCGCCGAGGGCTGGGCCGCCGCCCTCGATGGCGACAGCGTCGTGGTCGAGGCCGCGCCCGAGCGCCGCAGCGCCCTCATCGCCGCCGCCGAATCCTCCGGCGGCCTGCGCGAACTCGTCGAGGAGCGCCGCAGCCTGGAGGATGTCTTCCGCGATCTCACCAGCGCCCCGGCGGCCGGAACCGCCGCTCCGCCCGCCGCCTGAACGACGAGCGGACGCGCCAGCCATGCTCTCCGCCGTGCTCGACCTCCTGCTGCCGAGCGTCTGCCCCGGCTGCCGCCTCGCCGCCGGGCCGGACCTGTGTCCGGCGTGCCTGGCGTCGCTGCCGGCGATCCTGCATCCCTGCGCCTGGTGCGGCGCCCCGCGCAAGGACGCCGGCGCCGATTGCGCCGCCTGCGCAGGCCGCGGTTTCGCCCACATCGCCGCCACCACCGTGCGCTGGCATTACGCCGGAGCGATGAAGCGCCTGGTCGGTGACGCCAAGGCCGGGGCGCGCCCGGCGGCGGCGCGGGTGCTGGCGGCGTTGATGGCGGAAAACGTCGATGTTTCGCTGGAGGAGTCGCCGCCGACGCTGGTCGTGCCGGTGCCGCCTGCGCCCGGCCGCCGGCCCGGCCCGCACCTGGCCACCGGCCTCGCACGGCGCCTCGCGCGCCGCCTGGGCCTGCCCTGCCGGACGGGACTGCTCGCCGCCACCCGCTTCCCCGCCGAGCAGCATGCGCTGTCCGCCACCGACCGCGAGCGCAACGTCGCCGACCTCTTCCGCTGCCGCGCCGAGGTGGCCGGCACCGTGATCCTGGTCGACGACCTCGTCACCAGCGGCGCCACCGCCAGCGCCGCCGCCAAGGCCCTGCGCGCCACCGGGGCCCAGCGCGTGCTGCTGTGCTGCCTCGCACGCACCCCGCGCCGGGGTGAACGTGCACTGGTCGCCGGTGCGAAACCCGCCGCCGGAACCGATCCGGTCGACGATGACGCTGAATCGGCACCGGCCGGCCCTTCCTTCTTCTGACCTCGCTTCCGACCTCGACGGGGAACTTCAGCGCATGAGAAATCCCATGAGATTCCGCACCTATTTCGTCCCGCGCATCTCGCTGAGCAGCCACATCGCGGTGCTCGTTGTCGCCCTGGCCATCGGGCTCGTCGCGATCGGGCTCGGGGTCCACAAATCGGTGTTCAAGGAGTCGCTTGTCGGATCGGGCTTCGTCTTCCTGGCCTTGGCGGTCTACTACTTCGTGATGCTCTACCGTGGCATGCGCTACGACCACGGCGTGGTGCGCTGGAGCTGGAAGGGCGTTTCCTGGCGCGAGACCTGTGAATCCATCGCGGAATCCGGGGTCAATCTGGGACAGATCCCGACGCCGGATTTCGATTTCGGCGATGATCTCATCGGCTGCGTCCTGGCGTTCCTGCTCGGCATCCTGGTGGCCGGCTGCCTCATCCTGCTGCTCATCGGACTGGCCTGGCTGGGCGTGAACCTGCTCGGTTTCACCATGCTGGTGATCTGGGTGCCCTTGTACTACCTGGTCCGCCAGGGGCTGCGCATGGCCCTGGTCAACGTCCGCTATTGCCAGGGGCAGGCGCTGCATGCGCTCTGGCTCGCGGTGGTCCATGCCGCCATCGGCGCGATCGCGGTCGGGGCGGTGTTCTTCCTTGCGGAACTCCTGATCCGCTGGCTGGTCGGCTGATCCCCAGTTCCGGCACCGGGGCGGTACCGGCCGCATTGCGATGCGCTTTCTGGCCGGCCGTGGTCGGCGCTGACCCGCGCCGGCACGCCGCCGAACCCCAGGCCAACGCTGCGTGACAAGGCAGGGGCCCATCCAGGATGGAAACCATGGAAACCGATGAAGTCCGCGCGGGGCTGGTCGAGACGGCCAAGGCGTATTTCCTGAAGTTCGGCTACTCGCGCGTCTCGACCGGCGAGATCGCGGACCAGTCCGGGCGGAGCAAGAAGACGCTCTACAAGCATTTTCCCACCAAGGAGGCGCTGCTGGGCGCGGTGCTCGCACGCCTGACCACCGAGGTCGAGACCGAGATCGTCGCGCTGCTCGATGATCCCTCCCTGGGCGCGGAGGAACGCGTGCGCCAGGTCCTGCTTCGCGTCGGGGCCCACCTGATCCCGGTGATCGGGGTGCTCTTCGGCGATCTCGAACAGCGCGATCCGGCCCTGTACGCCCAGGCGCGGCAGCAGCAGCGGCAGCCGCTGGCGGCACTGCTCTGCCGCCTGGTCCAGACCGGGGTCGATGCCGGCATCTTCCGCAGGAACCTGGACATCCCCGCGCTGGTGGAATCCTTCCTGAGCACGCTCGAATCCATCGCCCGACCGGCCACGGTGGCGGCCAACGCGGACCAGCCGACCGCGCTGTTCCGCTCGCTCGTCGGCTGGTTCATCGCCGGGCTGAAATAGGACCGGCCGGTCATGGTGTCGACGCTCCTGCTGCCACGACCCGAACCGCAACGTCAGCCCACCGCGCGACTGGATGCGGTCGGATCGACCAGCGGCGTCCAAACCGGCAGGGATCGCGATCTGCTCGAGGTGCTCGCGACCAGCGCCCATGCCCGACTGCGCGCCCTGGCCCTCATCGGCCTGGCGACCTTCGGCGCGGGAACCGTGACCGCGCTCGCCTTGCCGCTGATCTTCGCCAATCCGGCCTGGGAACGCGCGGTCATGGGCGGACTCTGCGCCTTCCTCACCCTGGTGTCCGGCCTCGTCTGGCGGTTCTCCTCGGGTCGGCGCCCGGCGCCCGGCACGGTCATCCGGGTCGGGCTGGTCTACGTGGTCGTGGCGGCGCAGGCGATGGCGTTGGCCGAGGTCGCGCTCGGCCCGACCGCGGCCACGACCTACCACGGCATCCCCGGCATGTGCCTGTGGATCGTCCTCTTCCCGCTGGTGATCCCGTGCCTGCCGCGCCAGGCGCTGGTCACGGCCTTCGCCTGCGCCCTGACCCTGCCCTTGGCCTATGCGGTCTTTTCGTGGTGCGGGCGCATCCCCGGCGAACCCGCAACGCTGCTGCGCTGGTTCGCGCCCGGATTCTTCTGCGCCGGGGTGGCCGTGGTCGCGGCGCTGATCTCCGGCCGCATGGCGGGCGAACTGGCCCAGGCCCGCCGCAAGGTGCGCGAACTGGGCGCGTACCGCCTGGAAAGCCGGCTCGGCCAGGGCGGCATGGGCGAGGTCTGGCGCGCCCGCCACAGCCTGCTGCCGCGTCAGGCGGCGGTGAAGTTCATCCGTCCGGCCGCCGGTCTGTCCGCTCACCCGGATGCCATGCGCGAACTCGCCGACCGCTTCGAGCGCGAAGCCAAGGCGATAGCCCTGCTGCGATCGCCCCACACGGTGCAGCTCTACGATTTCGGCCTCAGCCCCGATGGCGAGCTGTTCTACGCCATGGAACTGCTCGACGGCATCGACTTCGAGACCCTGGTCGAACTCCACGGGGCGCAGCCCGAGGCCCGCGTCGCGCAGCTCATCGCGCAGGTCTGCCTGTCGTTGGCCGAGGCGCACCGCAACGGCCTGGTGCACCGCGACATCAAGCCGAGCAACCTGATGCTCTGCCGCCTGGGCGAGGATCTCGACGTGGTGAAGGTGCTCGATTTCGGGCTGGTCGGGACCATGAGCCAGACCGGCCCGACCGGTGCTCCGGCCGGAGGCTCGGGGCTGTCGGGCACGCCGGGCTACATCGCGCCCGAAGGGCTGCTGGGCGGCGCGATCGCGGATCCGCGCAGCGATCTCTATGGACTCGGCGCGGTGATGTACTGGCTGCTCACCGGGACCACGGTCTTCCCCACCGCCGACGGCGGCGAGGACCTGGTCGCGCACAGCATGGAACAGCCGCAGCCACCCAGTGCGCGTGCGGGCCGCGCCTTCCACCCCGAATTGGAAGCGCTCGTCCTGTCCTGCCTGGCGAAGCGGCCTGTCCAGCGGCCCGCGAGCGCCCTGGCGGTGCGCGCCCGGCTGCGCGGCATCGCCTTCGCCGAGCCGTGGGACGACAACCGCATCCGGACGTGGTGGAAGGTGGCGTGACCTACTTCGCCACCGCTCCGGTCGGTTGCGGCACGTCGGCGAAGCGCGTCGCATCGTAGCCTTGCGCCGCGGCGCGGGCGACGATGCCGGCCTTCACCGTGGCCTCCAAGGCCCGCTCGCGGGCGAGGATCCAGAAATAGTCGCGCGACGGATGCCCGACCGCGAGCCAGCGGTAGTCGGGATCGAGGTCGATGATCAGGTAGTCGACCGAGAACGGCCAGAGGAAGCGCACCTTCCAATGCGCGTTGGTGGTCTGGTCGTGGACCCAGGCCACCCCATGCCACTCCTCTTCCGGCGCGTCGAACGAGCCGCGCCGGAAGACGTAGACGTTGTCCATGCGGCCGTCTTCACGCAGGCGGTAGCGGTCGGCGGTGGCGACCTTGCCTTCTTCCAGCCAATACGGGATGTGGGTGATCACATACCAGGTGCCCTCCATGCGCTTGAGGTCTACCTTCGGCACCGTGGCCATCGGCCGGGCCGCTGTGCAGCCCGGCAGCAGGAAGGGGACGATGACCACGACCGGGGCGAGGATCAGGAGCAGGCGGCGGATCTTCATGGCATCACCTTGTCACGGGAACGGAGGGGGGAAGCCGGCGGACGCCCAGACATTTGACCCGGGGCGGGACATGGTCCGGCCCCTCCTTCCAGCTGGGAAGGCAGGGCCGGACCAGGAATCACCAGGATCGACCGGTTCACGCGCTGGCCGGCGGCAGCAGCACGGCGTCGATGAGGTGGATCACCCCGTTGGTCGCGCGGATGTTGAAGCGCAGCACGCTGGCGCCGTTGACCTTCAGGGCTCCGCCCGGAACGGTGAGCGTCAGCTTCTTGTTCGGATCGAGCAGGGTGCCGACCTGGTTCGCAGCGCTGCCGGCGACGGCGACTGCCGTGCTCGCCTTCACCGTGCTGGTCAGCACATGGTACTTCAGCACCGTGCTCAAGGTCGTCGGGCTGGGGGTCGAACCCAAGGCGGTGAAGGCGGCGTTGGTCGGAGCGAAGACCGTGAAGTTGCCGGTGCCTTGCAGCGCGGAGGTGAGGGTGGCCGCCTCCGACGAGCCATCGATCGCGCCCTTGAGGGACGACAGGCCGTAGGTGCTCAAGGTGTTGTAGATCGTGTCGGGCACGGTGATCACCGCGTCGATGACGTGCACCACGCCATTGCCCGCGCGTTGGTTGGTCACGGTGACCTTGGCCTGGTTGATGTAGAGGTCGGCTCCGACCTGGTCGACGTAGACCTTGGCGCCCTGCACCGTGGTCGTTTCTCCGGCAGCCGCCGCAACCGCCAAGGCGTCGGCCGCGAGAACCTGCGCACCCAGCACATGGTAGGTCAGGGTATTGGTGAGCGCCGCGCCGGTCGGCAGGGTGCCGAAGGCGGTGAAGGCGGTGTTGGTGGGAGCGAATACGGTGAACGGCCCCGTTCCCTTCAAGGTGGGCACCAGGCCTTGGGCGGTCACGGCCGTGGTCAGGGTCGAGGTGTCGGATCGGGCGGCGACCACGTCGACGACCGTGGCCGGAGTGGCCGCCGCGGGCTGGTCATCGTTGCGATCCTTGCTGCATCCGCCCAGGGGGAGGATGAGCGCAACGGCCGCAGCGCAGGAGATGAGGGAGGGGAGGAGGGGAAGGGACTGGCGCATGGGAGCTCCGTGGGTTGGCGTCTCTGGAAACCAAATTCGTATTTATGGTTTCCATAACCAGTCCGAGCCCGACAAGCCTTCTACAGCCCTCGCCAATCAATGACTTGCGCGAATGCAGGTCGATGCAGGAGGACACTTTGATGGATCAACACCATCACCCGATGCGTGATGGGATCACAATGTCCGCGCCAGATTCAACCGCAGGCAGACATTTCCCACCAGAACAACCCAACCCGCCATTTCCCTGAAAAATCGCAAGAGTACCCCAGATGCACGGCGGGAGAAAGGAGTGTGGCAGCGTCACATGACTGACAGCCAACGCAGCAGGTGGGACGATATTGCGGTTTTTTTCGTTCAACGCAGGGGTGCCGCAGCAACCGGGGCCAGCATGGGCGGCACGGTTCCCTCGCCGGACAGGATCCGATCGGCCTCGATCCGGTCCGCTTCCCGTCCGGTGCGACGCAGCAATCCGGCGAGATTCTGCTGCGCCACACCCAGGTTCGGATCGGCGGGGCCGAGCACGCGCGCGAGGATGGCGGCGGCTTCCCGGGCGCGGGCGATGGCGCGGATCAGGTCGCCGGACTGGACGTGCAGGGCCACGACCCCGTTCAGCACGGCGACGTACTCCTGGCGATCGGTGCCGCCGTGCTGGGCGAGGATGGCGAGGATGCGTTCGCCATCGGCCGAGGCGCTGGACCACTGCGCGGCGCTGGCGCTCAGGCGCATCCGGCAATCGAGCAGCGGCACCAGGGCCGGGTCGGTTCCTCCCAGATGCCCTTCCAGGATCGCCAGGGCGCGATCGAGGTGCGTCAGGGGCCGCTCATTTCCGGCGGATCCCGGCGCAGCGGGGTCCGCCGCGTGCGCGGACGGCCTGGCGGGATCTGCGTGGCGGCTGGCGCAGCCGGCGGCGACGGTGAGGGACAGCAGCATGATCATCGCGACGATGGGACGGGGCATGGCGGGGCTCACTTGGCGGTGGTGGGTACAGCGGCGGATTGGTGCGGCAGGTTGGCGGCGACGGTGGTCGGATTGACGGTGGAAACCGTGGATTTCGGTGTGAAATGCGAGCGTCCGCCCTGGATCAGGCCGTACAGGGCGTAGATCCGGCTGGTGCCGGCCTCGTAGTTGCAGAAGCGGCCGAACAGGCCCCCGAGCACGCTCCATTGCATGGGCGCGTCGGGGCGGCGTTCGTCGGACCACAGCAGCTCGCCGAAGGTCCGTTCGCGGCGGTCCGGCTGCTGCCGGTGGTGGTACAGGCGCCAGAGCAGGTTGAGCTCGCTGCCGTTGTCCGCGCTCTGATAGCGGAACGGCACGCATTGGCCGAGGAACGAATCGTCGAGCGTCCTGGCCCGCCGGTACTGGAAGAGCGCGGGCGGCACCACCCGGCTGACGCTGCCGTCGCTGGCGCGGCTCTGGAAATAGAACGGCGCGACCAGCGTCTTCCGCTCATCCCCCTTGCCCCAGGCCCAGTAGAGCGGGAAGGCGGTCTCCACCTCCGGCGTCTGCACGTAATTCAGCAGATGCGCGTGCAGGGTCTTCCCCTGCGCGGTCGTCTGATGGAAAAATGGCGTCCACAGCGTGGTTTCGCGACCCTGCTCGTCGGTCCACTTGCCGGACAGCAGCGGCGGCGCGACCCAGTCCGACCTGCCCTGGAAGTAGAATGGCGCCACCACGCAGTAGTCCTTGCCCTGGTAATACAGGGGCAGGACGCCGCGCCTGCGGTCGTTGGCCGGGCCGAAGGCGTAGTAGGGCAGGCAGAACTGGTTGTCGCCGATGCTGATGAAAGGCCCCAGATGCCAGTCGGTGGTCGTGCCGGCGCGGTCGCTGGAATGGTGGAAGAGCGGGGTGACCCAGGTGCTGCGGCCTCCGGCACGGTTCTGCCACTGGCCGACGAACGGGATCGGGGCCAGCGCGTAGCCCGGTCCCTGGAAGTAGAGCGGCGGCAGCACCGCGAGGTGGCTGCCCTGGGCGGTGTCGTGCTGGTAGAGGAACGGCAGGAAGCCACGGCTGGCGTCCGTCCCGAAAGCGGTCAGCGCATGCCAATCGGTGATTCGGCCCTGGGCGTCGCGGTCGTGGTGGTAGAGCGGCGTGACCCAGGTCGTGCTGCCGCCGTCGCCGCGCTTCCACCAGGCGCTGAGCGCCAGCGGCACCACGTCGTAGGTCGGGCCATGGAACCAGGCCGGCAGGATCTCGAAGTTGGTGCCCTTTTCCCCGGTGCGATACCAGACGAGTGGGAAGAGCGTGCCCCAGTCCTTGCCGGCGAACCAGGGGAAGGCGTGCCAGTTCTCGATGTTTCCCTGCGCGTCTGCACTGACGTGGACGAGCGGCGTGACCCAGGTCTGGCTGCCACCCTTGCGGGTCTGCCAGTGGCCGGTCAGGAGTCCCGGAATGCCCCAGCCGCCCGGGCCCTTGACCCAGAAGGGCAGCGCAGCGGCGCTGTCCCCGTAGTTCCAGGCGAGCGGAAAGAGCATCCAGCCCTCGTGATCCTTGTAGAAGGTCGCGGCGTGGAATGCGCTGTCGCCGTTGGCCTCGCGGCGGTGATGGAAGAGCGGCGTGACCCAGGTCGAACGGCTGCCGTCGCGATCCTTCCAGCCACCCGACAGGAACGACGGTGCCGCCCACCAGTCTGGACCGTCAAAATACGCTGGCGGCAGGACGTAGGTGTACTTCCGGCCCGGTTCGCCGTGCTGCCAGGCGAACGGTGCGAGACACCACCAGTCGCGACCTTGCAGGTAGTTGAACGCGTGCAGGTCTTCCAGGGCGCCGTCCGCACCGCGATTGGCGTGGAAGAAGGGCGTGACCCACATTGCCGTGCCGCCGCCGTCGCGTTGCCAGGCACCCGACAGCGCGAGCGGCGCGCCGGCGTAACCCGGCCCCTGCAACCACAGCGGCAGGAACCAGGTGCTCTTCGCGCCCTCGGGGCCGAAGCGCCACCAGAACGGCATCACCGCCATCAGGTCTCGGTTGTGCAGATACGGCCCGACCCCGAACGAGCGCGTCGCGCCCTGGGCATCGATGACCTGATGGTAGAGGTAGAACAGCGCCATCGTGCGCTCGCTGTTGTCGTCCTGGTACTCGTGCACCAGGAACGGCCAGGCCTTCGTCTGCGGACCATCGTGTTCGACCGCGTGGACTCGGACGGGGGCCAGGGTGGTGGCCAGCGCGATGAGAGCGCAGGTGGGCAGCAGGCGGGTGAGGTGGAACGGCATGGATTCCTCCAGCGGGGCGGGGACGGGGGATGGCCCTGATAGTACACGACTGTTTATAAAGTAAATAACTTTCGTTAAGTTACAAAATCGCCGGGATTTTCGCAATTTTCCCCGCAATGCTCCGGCATTGCCCGGGCGTCGCCCCGGCCCAGCATCCCGCGCCATGGTCCCCGTCACGATCCAGGGTGTGTCGTTCTCGTATGGCGCGACGCCGGTGCTCGACGGCGTCAGCCTCGACATCGCGGCGGGCGAGTTGTTCTTCCTCCTCGGCGCGAGCGGCTGCGGCAAGACCACCCTGCTGCGCCTGGTCGCCGGCTTCGAGCGGCCCGGCGCCGGCGTCATCCGCTTCGGCGGCGCCGACGTGACGGCGCTGCCGACCGAACGGCGCAACCTCGGCGTGGTGTTCCAGAACTATTGCCTGTGGCCGCACCTGGATGTCGCCGGCAACGTCGCCTTCGGCCTGGAGATGCAGCGGGTCGGCGGCCACGAACGCGCAGGGCGGATCGACGCGGCGCTCGCGGCGGTCGGCCTTGCGGGCTACGGCGCACGCAAGGTCGGCGAACTGTCCGGCGGCCAGCAGCAGCGCGTCGCCCTGGCGCGCGCGGTGGTGACCCGGCCGCAGGTGCTGCTGCTCGATGAACCGCTGTCGAACCTCGACGCGCGGCTGCGCCAGGACATGCGCGGCGAGATCCGCCGCATCTGCAAGCAGTCCGGCACCACCGCGATCTACGTCACCCACGACCAGGCCGAGGCCCTCGCCACCGCCGACCGCCTGGCGGTCATGGTCGGCGGCCGCGTCGCCCAGGTCGGCACGCCGCGCGAGTGCTATGCCCGGCCGGTCGACGCGGCGGTGGCACGCTTCCTGGGCGAGGCGAACCTGCTCGACCGCGCGGCGGCGCAGCGCCTGACCGGCCGCGCCGCCGGCGAGCTGCACTGCCTGCGACCGGAGAAGATCCGGCTGCTCCCCGTCGGCGCTCCGGGCCTCGCCGGCACCGTCGTCGACGGATCCTATCAGGGTGACCGCGCCCAGTGGACGGTCGAGGCCGCCGGCCTGCGCCTGACGGTGGTCGAACCGGATCCCCCCGAGCGCCTGGCTGGCGACGCGGTGACCGTGGCGATCGCCCCGGACGATCTGGTGCTGGTGCGTCCGTGATCAGCAAGCTGGCGGCGATCCTGGGGCTGGCCGTCCTCATCGCGCTGCCGCTGGCGCTGCGGGAGCGCGCGCCGGCTGCGCCTGGCAGTTCCGGGGAATCGGCGGGAAAGAGCGCGGAGGCCCAGACCCTGGTCATCATCACCCCGCACGGCGAACCGACCCGGGCCGAGTTCACCCGCGCCTTCACCGCCTGGGCGAAGGCCGAGCGCGGGGTCGCGGTGGCGATCGACTGGCGCAGTCCAGGCGGGACGAGCGACATCATCCGCTACCTGGAGGACCGCTACCGTGCCGCCTTCGCGGCGAAATTTCCGCAGCATGCCGCGTGCGCGGCCTTCATCTTCGGCGATGGCGTGGGCGAGAGCATGCCGGAGCCGATCCGCACCGCCGCGACGGCGGCCCGCGCGGCCTGGCTGGCGAGCGACGTGAGCAGCGATCTCGATCTGTTCTTCGGCGGCGGCGAATTCGTCTACGCCAAATCCGCCCAGCGCGGGCTGCTCGTCGATGCCGGCCTGATCCAGGCCGAACCGGCCTGGTTCGCGCCCGGCATCATCCCGGTCACGCTCAGCGGCGAGACCGTCTACGACGCCAAGGGCCGCTACTACGGTGCCTGCCTCGCGGTGTTCGGCATCGCCACCTCGGTCGACCGCCTGCGCGAACTCGGCCTGGAACAGCCGACGCGCTGGAGCGACCTCGGCGACGCGCGCTATTTCCGCCAGCTCACCCTCGCCGACCCGACCAAGTCCGGCGCCGTGGTCACCACCTTGGAGCGCATCCTGCAAAGCCACATGCTGCCGCTCGCGGCGGGGAAGGCCGGCGACGCCGAAAAGGCCGCCCTGGCGCAAGGCTGGCGCGAGGGCTGGATCCTGATCAAGCGCCTGGTCGCGAACGCGCGCTGGATGACCGATTCCGCGAGCAAGCCGACGCGCGACACGGTGCGCGGCGACTGCGCCGCCAGCACCGCGATCGACTACCACGCGCGCAGCGAAGCCGACTGGGCCGCCTACGAATCCGGCGGCCGCGAACGCCTGCGCTTCATCATCCCGCAGCAGGGCACCTCGGTGTCGGCGGATCCGATCGCCCTCCTGCGCGGCGCGCCGGCGCGGCCGCTCGCGGTCGATTTCATCCGCTTCGTCCTCTCGCCGGAAGGGCAGCGCCTGTGGGGAACCAAGGTCGGCACGCCCCAGGGGCCGCAGCGCTACGCCCTGCGCCGGATGCCGGTGCGGCTGGACTTCTACCGCGACACCCCGCGCGATCAGCGCAGCGATCCCGACGATGATCCGGTCGCGCTGGCGCGCGAGTTCACCTACCACGGCGCGTGGACGGGGTCGCTCTATCCGCTGCTCGGCCCGATGACCAAGGCGATCGCCATCGATCCGCGCGAAGAACTGCAGGCCGCGTGGGCGGCGATCATCCGCGCCGGGGGCCCGGAACGCGTGCCGCAGGCCTGGGCCGAATTCTGCTGGCTGCCGGTGGAATACGCCGGCGCCAAGGAGGCCCGCAACGCGATCGGCGACAGGGACCGCCTCGCCGCGACGCGGGTGCTGCGGCGCTGGGTCGAGGAATCCATCGTCCACCTCAGGCAGGCGCGGGCCTTGGCGGAGGCCGGCCGATGAACCGGTCTCGGCACGCATCGCCCTGGGCCTGGGCCCTGTTCGCCGCCGTCGCGCTGGTGCTGGTCGTCGGCGTGGTGGTGCCGGTGCTCGCCGTGGCCCGGGCCGGCCTGTCGCCGGCCTGGATCGGCGAGGTGCTGCGCCATCCGCTCCAGCGCGAAGGCCTCGCCACCAGCTTCGCGGTCGCCCTGGTCACCACCCTGATCAGCCTGGGCATCGCGTTGCCGCTGGCGCTGATCGGCTGGCGCCTGCGCTTCCGCGGCCAGGGCGTGGCCGAGGCGCTGCTCCTGGCGCCGCTCATCCTGCCGCCGTTCGTCGGCGCGCTCGGCGTCTTCCAGCTCCTCGGCGTCCACGGCGTGGTCAACTCCGCCGGGACGGCTCTCGGCTGGTGGCCGCCCGGCCATGGGCCGGACTGGCTCGGGGATCACCGCTTCGCGGTGGTGTGCGTGATCGAGGCGCTGCACCTGTATCCGTTCCTCTGGCTCGCCCTGGCCGCCGCCGCCGCCCGCCTCGACCCCGGCCTGATCGAGGCCGCCGCCGCCTGCGGCGCCTCGCGCCTGACCATCCTGCGCCGCATCGTCCTGCCGCTCCTGAAGCCGGGCCTCTTCGCGGGGATCACCGTCATCTTCGTCTGGAGCTTCACCGAACTCGGCACGCCGCTGATGCTCGGCTTCGACCGCGTGGTGCCGGTGCAGATCTTCAACGGCTTGACGGAGCTCAACACCAACCACCAGCCGTTCGCCCTGGTCGTGGTGATGCTGGTCGTGGTCGCCGTCTGCTACGGTCTCGCCCGGCTGCTCGCCGGCCGCCAGCCCGACGCGGTGGTGGTGAAGGGCGCGGCGCAGAGCGCCGGCCGCCGCGTGCACGGCTGGCGCGCGGCGCTGGCCTGGATGCCCTACCTGCTCGTCACCGGCTTCGCGGTTGCGCCGCATCTCATGGTGCTGGCCCTCGCCTGCGGCCACGACTGGCACGGCACCCTGCTGCCCGCCAGCGTCACGCTCGACCGCTTCCGCGATGCCCTCGCCCACCGCGACGTGGTGCCGAGCATCAGCAACAGCGTGGGGTAT
Source organism: uncultured Candidatus Kuenenia sp. (assembly GCA_964654285.1). GTDB lineage: Bacteria > Planctomycetota > UBA11346 > UBA11346 > UBA11346 > BJHQ01. The sequence goes on along the minus strand of CAZZJC010000018.1, from coordinate 25,226 downwards.
GCCGGACTCGCGACCATCCTCGCCCTGATCATCGGCTTCGCGGTGGCCTGGATCACCGCGCGCTGGAAGCCGCGCGGCGCGGCGGCGCTCGACGTCCTGGCGATGGCGCCGCTGGCGGTGCCGGGCCTGATCATGGCCTTCGGCTTCCTCGCGATCGGCGTCTGGCTGGGCCAGCAGATCCCGGCCCTGAAGCCGTGGCTCGACCCGTTCGCCAACCCGGGTCCGCTGCTCATCTTCGCCTATGCCATCCGCCGCCTGCCCCAGGTGGTGCGCGCCACCCACGCCGGCCTCGCCCAGGCCCCGCCTGCGCTGGAAGAGGCCGCCGCCGCCTGCGGCGCCAACGCCTGGACGCGCCTGCGCCGGATCACCCTGCCGCTCATCGCCGCGTCGCTGGCGGCCGGCGCGATCCTGTGCTTCAGCTTCTCGATGCTGGAGGTCTCCGACTCGCTCATCCTGGCCCAGAAGCGCGACGCCTGGCCGGTGACCAAGGTGCTCTACGACCTTTCATCCGTCCTCGGCAGCGGCCCCGCCGTCGCCTGCGCCTTCGCGGTGTGGACGATGGCGTTCCTGGCGGCGAGCCTCTGCACCGCAGCGATCCTGACCGGGCGCAGCCTCACGCGGATGCTGCGGGAATAGCAGCCCCGGCCAAGGACGCCGAGGTGCGCCTCAGATGTCCGTGCCCGCCGTCCCCGCTGGCGTTTCCCCCTGCATTCCCGTCCTGCTCGCGATCGGCCCCGGATCCCATTCCCCGGTCGGGCCGAACTCGAGATCGTCCGCGCCGTCGCCGAGCAGCGCGGCATAGGCCGCATCCGGGATCTCATAGGCGCCGAAGCGCTCCATGTGCGGCGTCTGCTGCTGGCAGTCGAGCACGCGGAAGCCCTGCTTCCGCAGGCGCTCGACGAGCAGCACCACCGCGATCTTGGCGGCATCGTCGGCGCGGTGGAACATGCTCTCGCCGCAGAAGCAGCTGCCGATCGCCAGGCCGTAGAGGCCGCCGACGAGCGCGCCCGACGCATCCCAGGCTTCCAGCGAATGCGCGACGCCGCGTTCGTGCAGGGCGACGTACAGGCGTTCGATGTCGCGGCTGATCCAGGTGCTGGTGCGCTCGGCGCAGGCCGCGATCACGGCGGCGAAGGCGGTGTCGCAGGTATAGCGGTAGGGATGCCGGCGCATGGTCTTCACCAGGCTTTCCGGCACCTTGAAGCGATCCCAGGTGATCACCGCGCGCACGGTCGGCCGGTACCAGCGGATCCTGCCGCGACGGCTGTCCGCCATCGGGAAGCAGCGCTGGCGGTAGGCGGTGAGGATCAGCTCCGGTGTCACCTCGCTGCCATCGGCATCGAGGATCGGCCGGTTCCGACCGGCCGGTGCCGGCGTCAGCCCGCCGGCCATGGCCCATCCAGCAGCACCCGGCCGGCGCTGGGCGGATCGGCGGCGGTGGCGTGCGGCACCTGGCCTTCCAGCCGGCCGAAGCCCCAGCCGGCCCAGAGCGTGCGGCACCCGGCGGCGCGGCCGACCTGGATGTCGGTGTGGTGGTCGCCGATCATCCAGGTGTGCGCCGGCGCGGATCCGGCGTCGGCGATCAGGCGGTTGAGGCCGGTCGGATCGGGTTTGCGCCCCTGATCGCCGCCGACGATCGCGGCGAAGCGCGCGGCCAGGCCGTGGTGGGCCAGGATGTCGCGGGAAAAGCCGTCCGGCTTGTTGGTCAGCACCGCAAGCCGCCAGCCCGCCGTCGCCAGGCGGTCGAGCAGCGCGACCACCCCGGCGTAGACCGGCGTGGCATCGCAGCAGTGCGCCGCGTAGTGGGCCTTGAAGGCCGCCATGGCGAGCTCGCGCCGCTCGGCCGGCTCATCCGGCGTCACGCCCTTGATCAGGTTCTGCGCGCCTTCACCGATGCAGCGCACCACCGCGTCCACCGGCCACGGCGCCAGGCCGAGCGCCGCGCGCGCCGCGTTCGCCGCCGCCGCCAGGTCGGCGCGGCTGTCGACCAGGGTTCCATCGAGATCGAAGACGGCGAAGCGGGAAACAGCGGTTTTCATGACGATGGTCGGCTTGTACGCCGGTCTGCGGGGGATCAATCCTCCGCCCTGGCGCGTACCAGCGCGAAGCCGCGGGGTCGTCGCCGCGCTCGGCCATGGCGCGCTCCACCCATCCGCCCACCATCCGGCGCGGAGCCTTGCCCATGCCCACCGCCACCGGATCCGTCGCCATGCCCTACCGCCGCTGCGGCGGTTCGGGCCTTCTGCTGCCCGCGATCAGCCTCGGCCTGTGGCAGGGCATGGGCAGCTACCGCGACGAATCCGTGGCGCGGGACATCATCCTGCGCGCCTTCGCGCGCGGGGTCACGCATTTCGACCTGGCAAACAACTACGGCACCCCGGCCGGGGCGAGCGAAAGCCTGTTCGGCCGCATCCTGAAGGACCTGCCGCGCGAGCAGATCGTCGTCTCGACCAAGGCCGGGCACCGCATGTGGCCGGGGCCGTACGGCGACGGCGGCGGGCGCAAATACCTCATCCAGTCGTGCGAGCAGTCGCTCAGACGCCTGGGCCTCGACCAGGTCGACCTCTTCTATTCCCACCGCCCGGATCCCGAGACCGACCTGGAGGAGACCCTCGGCGCGCTCGACCACCTCGTGCGTCAGGGCAAGGCGCTCTACGCCGGATTGTCGAACTATCCCGACCCCCGCCTGACCCGCGCCCTGGACATCGTCCAGCACCGCGGTTTCGCGCCGATCACCCTGCACCAGCCGCGCTACAGCCTGCTCGACCGCCGGGCCGAGCGCGAGGTGCTGCCGACCACCGGCCCGCGCGGCGTCGGCGTCATCGCCTTCTCTCCGCTCGAACAGGGCATCCTCGCCGGCCGCTACCGCAACGGCCTGCCGCCGGATTCGCGCGCGGTGCAGAACCAGGGCAACGGCGGCCTGACCCGCGAAACCCTGGAGAAGAACGCAGCCAAGATCGAAGCCGCGCGCCGGCTGGAACCCATCGCCGCCCGCCGGGGCCAGACCCTCGCCCAGCTGTCCATCGCCTGGCTGCTCAAGGACCCGCGCGTGACCTCGGTGCTGATCGGAGCGAGTTCCGTCGCGCAACTCGATGAGAACCTCGACGCCGTCGCCAACCTCGCGTTCACCGCCGACGAGCTGAAGGAGATCGATCAGGCGTGCGGAGTGGGGTGAGGAGCAAGCGTCCTTGCCCGGTTTTCCCAGTGCTTGTTGACCCCTCCTCGGCGAGGCGGATGGGAATGGACATGGTTATCCTTGCTGGAACCGAGGCGTTCGGACGCGGGACCGTTCAACGGGAACGAGCGAGATCAGCGAGCCGGATGCGTCCTGGTTGGGATCACGATCAAATAGGGATCCAAGCAGCCTGCCCTTACCAGCGCTCCGGCTGGACCATTCGGCGAAGAACCGTTCACATTGGGTGCCTGTGATGCAACACGTTACGACAAGTTCTTTGCAAGGCGGCCCGGCTCCGGCATATCGCATCGTCAACCCCATGCGTGACCAGGACCATGGTCAGGCGCGCGCCCCCCACCGTTCCAGGACCAGATCCCGGAAACAGATACGGGATAAGACTCCAAGGGCGCCTGAAGAGTTGGGCGAGCAGCATCTCGCCTGGTTCGGTCACGAGGGCGCGCGAGAGCGGTACATTCCCGCATGCCGACCGACAACCGGCGCGGCCACTGACGCCGCGCGCGCTGTCGAGCCGAAGCCGCATGGCAACAGCCACACCCGGATCGGAGGCCGTAACGACCATTCGTATCACCATAACGACGGTGGCGGGAATCGGCGCGCACTGATCGCCGATCCACTGATTCATGCATGGAATCCTTGGACGCTGTCTCATTTTACCTGGTCATCTCCCACTCCGGACGCGGCTCGGCAGGCGCGTCGATCCACCAATTGACTCCAACGAAATTCGCTATATAGATACAACTCGAACAGTTACGCGAACGGGCGATCGGGCCCAGAGACCTCCCCAGAAGGCACGCATGTCCAGTCCTTCCACCGCATGTCCTGCTCTCGTCGATCGTACCCGACGCCCGGCCATGACCTGGCGCCACTGCTGTTGTGGTTGAATCCTGCGTAGCATCACCGTCCCCCCAAAAACGCAGCCATCTCGTAGGAATCCCATGTCGCTCCGCACCTTCCTCATGTCCGTCGCCCTTGCCGTCACGGCAAGCCTGCCCGCGGCCGACTTCTCGTTGCTGAACGTCAGCTACGATCCGACCCGCGAATTCTACACCGATTTCAACAAGGCCTTCGCCGAGTATTACCAGAAGACCGCCGGCAAGTCGGTGCAGATCGACCAGAGCCACGGCGGTTCGGGCAAGCAGGCCCGCGCAGTGATCGATGGCCTCGCCGCCGACGTGGTCACGCTCGCCCTGGCCTACGACATCGATGTCATCGCTGAAAAGGGCAAGCTGCTGGCTGCGGATTGGCAGACCAAGCTGCCCAACAACGCCTCTCCCTACACCAGCACCATCGTCTTCCTGGTCCGCAAGGGCAATCCCAAGGGCATCAAGGATTGGGGTGATCTGATCAAGCCGGATGTGAAGGTGATCACCCCGAACCCGAAGACCTCGGGCGGGGCGCGCTGGAACTACCTCGCCGCCTGGGGCTGGGCGCTGAAGCAGAACGGCAACGACGAGGCCAAGGCCAAGGCGTTCGTCACGGAATTGTTCAAGCACGTCCCGGTGCTCGACACCGGCGCGCGCGGTTCGACCATCACCTTCACGGAACGCGGAATCGGCGACGTCTTGCTGTCGTGGGAAAACGAGGCCCATCTCGTAACCCAGGGCGACAATGCGGCCAAGTTCGAGATCGTCACCCCGTCGGTCAGCATCCTCGCCGAGCCGCCGGTCGCGGTGGTCGCCAAGAACGTCGACAGGAAGGGCACCCGTGCGGTGGCCGAGGCCTACCTGAAGCACCTCTACTCTCCCGAAGGCCAGGAAATCGCCGCCAAGCACCACTACCGCCCGCGCGATCCGGCCGTGCTGGAAAAGCATAAGAACAGGTTCGCCAACGTGGCCCTGTTCACCATCGATGAGGTCTTCGGCGGCTGGCAGAAGGCGCAGAAGACGCACTTCGGCGATGGCGGCGTGTTTGACAGCATCAACGCCAAGAAGTAATCGTCGCTTCTGCCACCGCGAATCCCCCCTCCGGATCCCGCCACGACGGGGATCCGGAGGGTTTCCGCTTGCAGCGAATCCATGACCTCTCCCATCCCTCTGACTCGACGCTGGCGTTCGCGCCTCGGCATCCTGCCCGGCTTCGGGCTGAGCCTGGGCGTCACCGTCACCTGGCTCAGCGTGCTGGTGCTCATTCCGCTGGCGGCCCTGTTCATCCACGCCAGCGGCCTGGGTTTGTCCGGGCTGTGGGACAAGTTATCCACTCCCCGGGTGCTCCATGCCTTCCAGGTCACCTTCGGCGTCAGCCTGGTCGCGGCCCTGGTCAATCTGGTCTTCGGCCTGTTGACCGCCTGGGTGCTGGTGCGGTATCGCTTCCCCTGCCGGCGCTTCTTCGACGCCATCGTCGATCTGCCCTTCGCCCTGCCCACCGCCGTCGCCGGCATCAGCCTCACCGCCCTTTTCGCCCCCAATGGCTGGATCGGCGGCTGGCTCGATCCCTCCGGCCTGGTGCTCGGCGTGCGTCCGGACGATCCTGCCCTGTGGCAATGGTACGACTACCTGCGCTTTCCGGTCAACTACACCCAGTTCGGCATCGGCGTCGCCCTGACCTTCATCGGCCTGCCCTTCGTCATCCGCACCGTGCAACCGGTGCTCGAAGAGATCTCCAAGGAGACCGAGGAAGCCGCCGCCTGCCTGGGCGCCAACCGCTGGCAGATCATCTTCCGGATCATCCTGCCCGAACTCCTGCCAGCCATCATCACCGGTTTCGCCCTCGCCTTCGCGCGCGCGATCGGCGAGTACGGATCCGTGGTGTTCATCTCGGGTTCCAAGTACCTCGAGACCGAGATCGTCCCGCATCTCATCATCATCAAGCTGGAGGAGTACGACTACCAGGGCGCCACCGCGCTCGGCGCGGCGATGCTGGTGGTGAGCTTCATGATGCTGCTGACCGTCAACTTCCTGCAGCGCTGGGCTGAACGCCGCGCCGGGGACAGGCCATGAGCGGCGCTCCCGTCGGTCATGGGGCGCTCGCGGCGCCGCCACCGCAGCGGGCCGGCCTCAGCGAACCGCGCTGGGTGCGCTGGCTGCTCATCGGCACCGTGCTGCTGTTCCTCTCGACGTTCCTCCTGCTGCCGCTGGCCGTGGTGTTCCATGAGGCGTTCCGCAAGGGACTGGCGGTCTATTTCAAGGCCCTGAGCGAACCGGTCGCACTCGCCGCGATCAAGCTGACCCTCATCGCCGCGTTCATCTCGTTGGCGGCGAACACCATTTTCGGCGTGGCTGCCGCCTGGCTGGTGACGCGCTTCCGTTTTCCCGGCAAATCCCTGCTGCTCACCCTCATCGATCTGCCCTTCGCGATCTCGCCGGTCATCGCCGGCCTGGTCTTCGTCCTCATCTTCGGGGCCCAGGGCTGGGCTGGCGGCCGTCCGGTCGCCTTCATCTGGCCGACCCTGTGGTGGGTGACGACGCTGGGGGCTGCCGCCTGGGTCATCTACGGCATCTGGAGCTGGGCCACGGACAAGCGTCCAGGCTGGCTCTGGTGGGTCGGCCTGGCGGCCCTGGCCCTGGCGATCCTGATCGAGAATGGCCCGGTGCTGGCGTGGTACGCATCGATATTCAGTGACGTGTTCCAGCCCCTGGTCACCGCCGACGGAACCCGTCAGGTCGCCACCATCGCGGACTGGCTCGCGACCGAGCACGACCTGCCGGTGATCTTCGCCACCCCGGGCATCGCCCTCGCCACCGCCTTCGTGACCTTCCCGTTCGTCGCGCGCGAACTCATCCCGGTGATGCAGTCGGTCGGCCAGGAGGAGGAACAGGCGGCGATGAGCCTCGGCGCGGGCGGCTGGACCATCTTCTGGCGCATCACCATCCCGAACGTGAAATGGGGTCTGCTCTACGGCCTCATCCTCTGCAATGCGCGGGCGATGGGCGAATTCGGCGCGGTCAGCGTGGTCTCGGGCCACATCCGCGGCCAGACCAACACCATGCCGCTGCACATCGAGATCCTCTTCAACGAATACCAGTTCGCTTCCGCCTTCGCCATCGCCTCGCTCCTCGCCGGCCTCGCGCTGGTGACCCTGGCGGTCAAGACGGTGGTGGAACATCGCCTGAGCAGGCAGGTAGGGGAAAAGCCGTGAGCATCGTCGTCTCGCACATCACCAAGCGTTTCGGCGCCTTCACCGCCCTCGATGATGTCAGCCTCGAGATCCCCGACGGCGAACTCGTCGCCCTGCTCGGGCCGTCGGGCTCCGGCAAGACCACCCTGCTGCGCATCATCGCCGGCCTCGAGATCCCCGATGCCGGCCGGGTCGAACTGCATGGCGTCGACGCCACCCACGACACCCCGCAGCACCGCAAGGTCGGCTTCGTCTTCCAGCACTACGCGCTCTTCCGCCACATGACGGTGCTCGAGAACGTGACCTTCGGCCTGACCGTCAAACCGAAGCACGAACGCCCGACGCAGGCCGAGGCCGAGGCGAAAGCCCGGGACCTGCTCAAGCTGGTCCAGCTCGACGGCTATGCGCACCGTCTTCCCAGCCAGCTTTCCGGCGGCCAACGCCAGCGCGTGGCGCTCGCGCGCGCGCTGGCGGTCGAACCCAAGGTGCTGCTCCTCGACGAGCCCTTCGGGGCGCTCGACGCGCAGGTGCGCAAAGAACTCCGCCGCTGGCTGCGCCGCCTGCACGACGAGGTGCATGTCACCAGCGTCTTCGTCACCCACGACCAGGAGGAGGCCCTGGAGGTCGCCGACCGGGTGGTGGTGTTCAACAAGGGCCGCATCGAACAGTCCGGTGCGCCGCATCAGGTCTACCACCATCCCGCGACGCCGTTCGTGCACCGATTCCTGGGCAGCGTCAATGTCTTCAACGGCCGCGTCGCCGGCACCACGCACGCCAAGGTCGGCGACCTCGTCGTCACCCCGTCATGGGACCACACCCCGCCCAAGACGGACGACCTCGCCGTCTTCGTCCGCCCGCACGATGTCGAGATCGAACGCCGCCGCGATCCGATCTGTCTCATCCCCGCCAAGGTGATCGAGGTCGCCGCCGCCGGGCCGACCGTGCGGATCGAACTCGAACGCAGCGACGACCAGCACCGCGTCGAGGCCGAGATCAGCCACGACCGCCAGAACGAACTCGCCCTGCGCGCCGGCGACGAGGTCTTCATCGGATTCTCACGCTACGAGGTCTACGACCGCAGCCAGGAGACCGTGGTCGACTACCAGATCTGACCTCTTCCGCTGCCCCGCCAACGCCATTTACCGAGGATCCACCAACAGGTTGACGAACCCAGGTTCGATTCCGATGGCCGCGAGTGATTGATCCCTAGGTGACAACCGGAGATTCGTGCGGGCCGAGGCCCGCCGATCCAGGCTCTATCCGTCAACCTGTTGGTGAATCCTGAATAGTCGCTGCGGACGGGAAGGTTTCCGCGGCCACGACGGCGTTCAGCCGCAGCGACCTTCACGCCGGTCTCCCTCGCAACCCACGAAACCCCGGCCGTTCAGCCCGTGCTGCTCATCCCGTCCCGGTCGATGAGATGCTGGAACACCCGTGCCGACTTGGTCTTGAAGACCTCGGGCGTGTAAGCCCGGGGCAGTCCGGCATCGAGCAGGTTTTCCACGGTGTCCTTCACGGCTGCGCGGGCGGTCACCCGTTCGCGCCAACCCGGTGCCAGAAGGGCGTGCAGGCGGTCGTGCAACTGCCGGACCACCCGTTTCACGGTGTCGCGCTCCTCACCGTTCAGCACCGGATCGGGTCTGGTCAGCAGATCGAAGATCACCAGTTCGTCGTCGCTCAACCGCTCACGGACATGGCGCTGGTCCTCGGCGTCCAGATCCCGGCAGAGCGCGAGCATCTCGGCGAACAGGTCATCGATGGTGCGGCTGCCGTCGTTGTAGCGCGCCACCAGCTCCTCGAAGCGGGCCAGGTATTCGGTGCGGGTGCGGTTGACCCGCAGCATGCGGGCGAGTCTGCCTGCCACTGCCGCCTTGAGGGTCTCGAGATCGGTGTGCCGGCGCGGGTTGTTCTTGAAACCGTCGCGCAGGCGTGCGAAATCGATGCGCGACAGGTCGATCTGCCTGGCCGGCCCTTCGGCGATCCCGCCCGTCTCGACCCCGGTGTCCAGGATGCTCTGCATCCTGGTCAGCACGGCACCGATGTCGGTATCCGTGCGGGTCCGTTCGCGGATCTGGTCGGCGATCAGGGTCAAGGCGGCGTGCAGCGGCTGCACCGGTTCGGCCCGGCGGTCGGGCAGCACCGCCTTGAACAAGCCATCGGCCACCCGGACCGCCGCCAGGAATTCGGTACGCACGGTGTCCGGCGTGATCAGGCCGTGAACCGCATCGGCAAGGCGCTGCAGGCGGGTCAGGCTGGTGCTGGCGGCCAGGGCCGGCACATCGACCTGATGCCGTTGGGCCAGGGCCACCGCTTCGGCGATGGCGGCATTGAGGTCGACGATCAGCCCTGCCTTATCCGTCACCGGGCGTTCGCCGCCCTGGCCGGCGCCATAGATCGCCAAGGCTTTTTCCAGCGCGGCGAAGACGTTGGCGTAATCCACGATCAGGCCGCAACGCTTGTCCTCGCCCCATACCCGGTTGGCGCGGGCGATGGTCTGCATCAGGGTGTGGTTGCGCATCGGCTTATCGAGGTAGACGGTCGAACACGCCGGGGCATCGAAACCGGTCAGCCACATCGCGCACACGAACACCAGCCGCAGCGGATCCTTGGGATCCTTGAAGCGTTCCTCCAGGTCCTCCTCCGCCATCCGCTGGCGATGCGGCACGATGTCGAGCGGCACGCCCAGGCGTTCGCCCAGGGCACGCATCTGTTCGATCTCGTTCTGGCCCGGCGAGACCACCAGGGCCATATCGGTGCTGCGCAGGATCACCAGGCGTTCCTGGACACGCTGCTGCTCGGTGATCACCGCTTCGTTCGGGGTCTGACGCAGGATCTTTTCCAACTCGGCCCCGACCCGCTGCCGTTCCGTCAGCCAGGCCTGGCGCACCAGATCGTGCATGCGCAAGGCCGTGGCCTTGTCGAGGCACACCACCATCGCCTTGCCCTGGAAACCGCGGCCGAGGAAATGCCGCACGATGTCCCTGGCGATGGTCGCCAACCGGGTCTGGCGGGTCAGCACCTCGTAATTCCTGCCCAGGGCCTTGGCCAGGGCGCGTTCATCGTCCTCGTCCAGGTCGGCGGCCTCGACTGCCGCCAGCAAGTCGGCATCCAGGTCGGGATTGGTGATCTTCAGCTCGGGCGTGCGGTTTTCATAGAACAGCGGCTTGGTCGCGTTGTCCTCGACGGACTGCTGGAAGTCATAACGCGAAACGTAATCGCCGAAGACCTGCCGGGTGGCTTCCTCGCCGGCGATGAGCGGCGTGCCGGTGAACGCCAGAAACCGCGCATTGGGCAGGGCGCTGCGCAGGTTCAGCGCCAGGGTGTCGTACTGGCTGCGGTGGGCCTCGTCCGCCAGCACGATGATGTCGCGACGGTCGCTCAAACGCGGATGCACGGTGCCCGGATCGCAACGGAACTTGTGGATCAGGGTGAAGACATAGCGGTGGTTGCCGCTCAGCAGTTCGCGCAGGTGGGCGCTGCTGCCGGCCTGGCAATGCCGCGCGTCGTCCTCACCCAGCGCACCGCTGCGGGCGAAGGCCTGGGCGATCTGGTCGTCCAGTTCGGTGCGGTCGGTCAGCACCACGAAGGTCCACGATCCCGGCAGCAGGCGCAGGACCTTCTGCGCGAAGAACAGCATGCTGTACGACTTGCCGCTGCCCTGGGTGTGCCAGAACACGCCCAGGCGCGGATCGTCCGCCGGCTTCTCGCGCAGCGCCGCCAACGCCGCGTTCACGCCCAGCACCTGGTGGTTCTGGCCGATGACCTTCACCGTGCCGGCAGCGGGCAGGTCGGTGAAGACGGTGAAATGCTCGACCAGATCGAGCAGCCGGCCCGGTTCGCAGACGCCGCGCAGCAGCACCTCCAACGAGACCCGGCGCGGTTCGTCTTCATGGCTGATGCGTTTCCATTGGGAAAACCGGTCCCAATCGGCGGTCAGGCTGCCGATCCGGCCATCGGTGCCGTTGGTGGCGATCAGCAGGGCATTGTGGGCGCACAGGCGCGGGATGCCGTTCAGCGGGTGCTTGTAGCTGCTCAGGTTCTCATCGAAGCCCCGGCGCACCGCCACCGCCGGCGCCTTGCACTCGATCAGCACCCACGGCAGGCCATTGACGAAACCAACGATGTCCGGCCGGCAGGTGTACAGCGGACCTTGCACCGTCAGTTGGCGCACCGCCAGGAAGTCATTGGCCGCCGGCTGCCGCCAGTCGACCACCACCGCCCGCACCTCTTGCCGGCCGCCACGCGGGTCCGGCACCTCCACCAGCACGCCGTCTTTCACCAGGTCGTAGAGTTCGCGGTTGGCCGCCACCAGGGCCAGTCCCGAACGGTCCCGGATCACGGCCTCGATGGCAGCGGTGATGCCCTCGGCCGGCAGGCCGGGGTTCAACCGCAGCAGCGCCGCCCGCAGGCGTGGCACCAGGACGGCCTCGCGCACATCCGCCCGACCCAGGGTGCCTGCCGCCCCGAAGGTCTCCCGGCTGGCATCCACCACCGCCCAGCCCATCCCGGCCAGCAGATCGCAGGCGGGCAGTTCGACCAGGGCGACTTCGGAGTCGGGGGAGGTCATGGGCGGGCCATGGATATGGCGTGGCCTTGGCTCATGCCGAAGCAGCGATCCCAAGAAACGGCTTTGCGCTGCAATGACTTATGCGCGATTGGCTCAGGAAGATTGGTTCGGGTGGGATTATTTGGCGATCGATGCGCCAAAGCGAAGCAGGTCCACGGACCATCCCCGCCCGGTGCCGTTCGCTCCTGGGCCTGTTGTCTAGGCGCGCGCCTAAGACCTTCCGACAAGACAACGTAAGTCATTGTCTTATCAAGACCATGGCCATTCGGCTTGGGTTGGCGTTGTCTGGTCTTGTCTTGGTGCCTCGCGGTGCCTGGCCAACGTGATTTGGGGCGCGCCTGTGGGCATTTCCTATTGTAACCTATTTTCATTAATTGACTTGTGACTTCTGTGCGTTTCCATTTCCTATAAACTTGCGCAAGGGATTGAGGTACCGTGGTGGCGACTCCCCGGCGTCCGCAGCCATCCATGCCGGTCATCACGGTTGCCGCACGACTGTCATGACCCATGCATGGCATCGGCATGGCATCACAGCACGGGTTGGAAATCCTGCCCTGACATCGGCTTGAAATCTGCCGGCATGCGACCGGACAATTCGATCAACAAACGTTGATTGGGCGGGGCCGGCAGCGGATTCACCCGCACCACCCGGGCCGACAGCACGGGGTTCTTGTTGATGGCCGCCATCAGATCCTCGATCAGATAGCGCGGCGCCCACCCGGCCATCAGATAATCGTCCGTCTGCAATTGGATGGCGCGGCCGGTGACGGGATTGTCCATCTCGACCGTGACCCGCAGCTGGTCGCCATCGCGCAGGTGCGACATGCGCTGGTGATGGGCGTCTGCCAGATGACGGACGCCATGGGCGAAGAACCGGGCCGAGAATCCACCGTCCTGGTCGACCTCGATCTTGGGGAAGACCTCCAGGTGATCGGTCTGCCGCTCGCCGCCGCTGATGGCCAGGATCTTGATGGGGTCGGTTTCATCCGGCCGCAGGTCCAATCGGGCCAGATGCTCGGCCAGGTCGTCCCGGCGCTGGTTGATCACCCGGTTGCGGAACAGCGGGAACAGTTGGTCGGACGTGTAGGCTTGGCGCAGATCCGGGAATCCCAGCAATGGACGGAAATCGGCGTCCTTGGTGGCCCGTTCGACCCCACGGGTATAGGCGAACCGGTATCCGGAGCCGTGGCGATCCAGGCGGCCGATGGGATACCAGGCCCGCTGCTTCGCGGTGGCGGCATGCGGGCTGTTCTGCCAGGCAAGAAACAGGGTGGTCATGGCAAGGCGGCCAGGGTGGTGATCGTGTGGCGGACCAGGGCGATGACGAATGCCCGTGTGGCCGGCCCGATCATGTCACCCGGGATGCGGCCTGCCAGATCGGCAATCTGGGCGGGTTGGACGGCCCGCACCCGGGTCAGCCAGGGCGCGAACCAGGCGGGATCCTGCTGATGCAGGGTCTGCACCAGGGCGAGCGGACTGGGGCCATGCCGGCTGCTGGGGTCCAGCCAGATCGCCCCATGGGCTCGGCCGGCATACCAGGCGACCCGATCGATGCTGCGATCGGCGAGCCATTCCTGGGCCTGGGTCTCGGACACCGTGCGGGCCAAGGAAGACGCATGGTCGAAGCTGGGGGCCAATTGAACGTGGCGCTGACCTTCATCATCAACATAGCGGATAATGCCCCAGTTCTCGTGGTGCCGATCCGTGTTGAGGATGATCGCATCCAGGATCAGCAAGCCGGCCAGATGGGACTCGGCAGCAGCCCGGGCCTGCGAGCAAATGCCCTGCATGGCACTGCGGCGTTCTTCGATCCATTCAGCCATGGCCCTGGTGGACGACTCATCGTGCATTGCGGCTTCGATCTGATCATCATCAAGGTTGCCCCAAATGAAGGTTCTCTCGATGGCTCGGGCGATGGCGGCCCGGATGTTGGCCACCGTATGATCCCGCTGACCATGCCACTGTTCGCGGTCGTAGCCGCCACCCAGGTCTGCCAGCAGATCGTTGCCGTGGACCAGTTCGGCATTGGACGCTTCCAGGATGGGGAAGCGTTCGCTGATGCTGCCCGGTGCGCCATCCAGGCTGGCGAGTTCCACCTGGGCATGCGGAACGCCGATCAGTTCGGCAATTTCGGCTGCCAACTTCTCGGACCAATGTTCGCCGACCACCCGGCCATCGCTCTTCCGCGAGAACTTGAACAGCCATGGACGCGACAGGCCGGGCCGGCGATACCACCCCTTGCGCTTGCTGCCCATGACCTCGTCCGAGCAGGCATCCTCGGGCCGCAGGGCGATGACCGGGAATGCCGCCGGACCCGTGGTCATGGCACGGCGGCCTCGGCGGCGGTGACGGAGAGGCGGCCGGACATTAGGCGGGGGAGGAGGAGGTCGCGGGTGCGGCGGAGGACGGCGATTTGCCCATAGAGGTTGATGCCGAGATCGTGCCAGGGCTTGGTTAATCCTGCAAATTGCTCCGCCGCACGCGAGCCTGGCCACAGAGTTGCAACCTGATCCAGCGCTGACCGTTTGATGTGGTGCATGGTCGCGCCCAGACTCAGGGCACGGAAACGGGGCATGCCTTCCTTGAGTGCATGAAATAACCAGTCTTTGGGAATGTCTGTCGAGGGGATCACAAGGAAAAGATGCTGATTCAGCAGACCTGGCCCACCGTTCCATAGATACGAGTCCAGATCCGCAGACCACGAAAACAGAATATCACCATTTTCTACCCGGTATTTCCCGGGGATGTTATCGCCGGTATTTCGTGGCGTCTCTGATGTCACGCCAGCTTTGAGTTCTCTAATCTTGATGATTGGGACGCCAGTCGTCCCCCAATCGTCAGGCTTGAAGGCATAGCCATTTCTGTATTCGGCAAGGGCGGCGAATGGCTTCACCTCCCACCCCTGCGGAATCCGGCCCAGGGGGGAATCGACCAGGGGGACGGATTCGTGGCCGGGGTAGCGGAAGTGGACGAACCATTCGCGGTAGAGGCGGCGGGCCATCTCGTCCAGGATGGCGATGCGCTTCCGGTTGTTCTCGATCAGGTCATCGTAGGCCGACAGGATCCCGGCGATCCGGCGTTGCACCAACAACGAGGGAATTGGAATCGTCAGCCGTTTCAGTGGACCAATGGGTAATTGAGGCTGCGCAGTCCCTGATGCATTCTGTACCACTTGGCTTTGGAAGTCCCGAGAGTTAGCGACAAAAAACAAGTATCTGGCATCAATCGTTTTGTTATCTGCACGAAGTAGAACAAGTTGGGCATTGATGTTCGCATCATCAAACTCGCTCGTAACCAATCCGGTCAGGCCGAGACTTCCTCGGGTTACTAGAAGAACATCACCAGTGCGGACGTGCCCTTTCTTTAGATCCGCATGTTGCTCCTTAGATATGAATTTCAGATTATCCCTAATGATTCGCCCGTTGCGCAGATTGTTCGCGCTTACAAAAGGGATGCCTGAATCCAAGAACTCGTGAGACTTTGGATACTTCGACGAATAGTTTCCATCGGAGACATGGATCGTGGAATCACCAATCGCAATTCTAGGAAAACAATTACTCATTATTACTCCACGCATCCAGGACCTTCGCCATGGTGCAGGCGATATCTTGTTCGAGGTCACGGGCCTGGGCAGTCAGAGTTTTTAGTTCCTCGTTCATCGTTTCAATTTGCGCCCTAGAGTCTTCATTTCTCACCACATCGCATGATTCCACCCCCACATACCTCCCCGCATTCAACGACCATCCCTGCGCCTCGATCTCGGCCAGAGTCGCCGCCTTGCACAACCCCGGCACATCACGGTAGGTCGGACCATCGCCGAACACCTCGCGTAACTTTGCCTGGGTCTCGTCACCACCCACGACATCCGCCATCGATTCGCCCCGGAAGAGACGGACGATGGCGCTCAGGAAACCGATCTGGGCGTCCGTCCAGTCGCGGTGGGCGCGGTCAATCTGGCGGTAGATGCCCCGGGCATCGATGAACAGGACCTTCCCGCCGGGCGTGGGCCTGCGGTTGAGGAACCACAACGTCACCGGCAGGGTGACGGTGTAGAACATGTTGGGACCGACCGACACCATGGCCTCGACCAGGCCCTCTTGGATCATCTTCTGGCGGATGGCCAATTCGCTGCCCCGGGCATCGCTGGCGCTGTTGGCCATGACGAAGCCGGCCCGGCCACCGGGTTTCAGCGCCGAACCGAACAGGGAGATCCACAGGTAGTTGGCATTGTCGGTGGTCGGCACGCCCCAGGGGAAGCGGGTGCCAGGTGCGCCGATGCCGCCCACCAGGCGGGTCTTGTCCACGTTATCCACGTTGAACGGTGGATTGGCCAGGACGTAATCGAAGTTGCCGGTGGCCTTGTGGGCGTCCTCGTAATAGGTGATGGCGATCTTGATGTCGCCCTCAAGGCCATGCATGGCCAGGTTCTGCCGGCACAGGGCGGCGGTGGCGGACTCCTTTTCCTGGCCGTAGATGCGCAGGGGCGAGGCATCCGCCTTGCGGTGCGCGTGGACGAAGGCCGCGGACTGCACGAACATGCCGCCGCTGCCGCAGGCGGGGTCGAGGATGCTGCCGCCGAAGGGTTCGATGACCTCGACCAGCAGGCGGACGATGCTGGACGGGGTGTAGAACTCGCCGCCGCCCTGGCCCTCGGTCATGGCGAATTCGCCCAGGAAGTATTCGTAGATCCGCCCGAAGGCATCGAAGCCCAGATCGACCGGGATCTCGGCGAACTTGCGCAGCAGCGACTTCAGCAGGACGCTGTCGAAGGATTCATAACTGCGCGGCAGGGTGCCGGCCAGGTGCGGATTGTCGGCCTCGATGGCCGCCATGGCGGCGTTCACGGCCTTGCCGGCCCCGGCGCCCTCGGGCAGGTTCAGCAACTGCTCCCACCGGGCGGTCTCGGGCAGGTAGATCACCCCGGCGGCGTGGTAGGCCGATGGGACCTCGACCTGCGAGCCGCGCCGGGACGACCCC
The DNA here is from genome assembly GCA_964654285.1 of uncultured Candidatus Kuenenia sp. GTDB lineage: Bacteria > Planctomycetota > UBA11346 > UBA11346 > UBA11346 > BJHQ01. The sequence goes on along the minus strand of CAZZJC010000018.1, from coordinate 8,432 downwards.
GCCGCCTCGGCCAGTGTCGTCCGCTGCGCCTGGAATCGCACATCGGCGAAACGCAGGAAGATCAGCCCCAGGACCGGCGCCGAATACTGGGACGACTTGAGGTTGCTGTTGGCGCGCAGTTCATCGGCGGCATCCCACAACTTCACTTCCAGGCTTTTCGCCTCGGGATCGCGCCAAGGTGGAGCGACCCAGCCGGCGAAGCCGGCACCAGCGACCGGCGTGGCGGTCTGCGTTGGGACCGGCGACACTGGGGGTGGCGCTTCCCCGGTTGCAGGCGCCTTGGCGGCGGATTCGGTCGCAGCGGCGTCCGCAGCCGCAGGCGAAACCAGGCCGCCGAGCGCAGCCACGACGCGCCGGACGGATCCCCCCCGCCCCCGGCCCTTCATCAGGATCCCTTGCGACACCAAGGAATCGCGGGCGGTTTCGTAGCGAGCCACATCCCAGCCCAGGGCCGCCCGCAACGATCCATTGCCGATGATGCCCCCATCGGCGGGCACCTGTTCCAGGAGACGGGCATGGTCGGCAGCAGCATCGGTGGGCATGATCGGCAGCGTCCTGAACGAAGCGAAAAATGAAAGTCGGGCCACGACGGCCAGCCGATGTCACCACGAGCACCGCGTTGAGGTACGAGTGGGACGGGAGTGGGACCAGAGTTGCCCCCACGCGCGATCCGGCCACCGACCACAAAGCGAAAACCCCAGGCATTAACCTGGGGTTTTCGCTGATACTCCCACAGGGATTTGAACCCTGGTTCACGGACTGAGAATCCGTGACAGGAATCCTATGTTATTGTAAAATACTAGGTAATTCGCATTATATTCCAACCGGAAATGCCCGGAATCCAGTACATAGTTGGACCGGAGTTGGACCGTGATAGACTCCTGCCATGGCACGAATTTCCGCCCGAGGCCGCCGCAACGACGGCGTCAGCATCAAGGACCAATGGAAGGCCAAAGGCCGCCAGGAGGGCAAACGATGGCTTGCCCGAGCCTGGGACTCCCGGGTCGCCAAATACACCAGCAAGGCCTTTTCCGATCTGGATGCGGCCAACCTGTGGGGGAAGGACATGCGGGCCAAGACCCAGCTGGGCCTCGATGGTGCCGGGTCGTGCCCTCTGGCGGAGGCGACTGTCTTGTACACCGCCGATCTACGCCGCCTGGGCCGGACGGAGAAGCACATCCGTGATGTCGAGGTCACCTTGGCCAATGCCTTGGCTCACGGGGTCAAGGATCTGCGCGATGATCGTGTGAAGGACCAAGTCCGAGCATGGCTGACCAAGGGCGTATCAACGCACCCTCGCACCTTGGGGCGTGAGATAAGCGCAACGACGCGGAACAAGCGTCAGGCCATCATCAAGGGCCTGGTAGCGTTCCTCCTGGCTGAGGATCGATTGGTGCGCGACCCCCTGGTCGGTTTGCGACGCGAAACCGATCGAACCGCAGGGAAGCTACGTGCGGTTTTCATGCCGCATGAACTCAAGGTACTCGTCGCTGATCGACCCAAAGATCCTTGGTGGTTGCCGCTGTGTATGTTGATCTACACCGGCATGCGTCTTGGCGAACTCGGTGCGGTCCGCTGGTCCTGGATCCGCTGGGATCTCAAGTGCATTGAGGTCAGGCAGGAGGACGGCAGCGATGGCGGGGACCCCTTCAGCCCGAAGCGGCACCACGAAAGGCGGATCCCGCTGGAGCCGGAACTTGCCGACCTACTGAAGCCATTAGAGAAGCCGGCCGGGGTGATCTTCCCTGACGTAGCCCGCCTGAGTCGAACCATGCAGACGCGCTTGGTGGTGGCAGCCATCAAGAAGGCGAAAGTGGAGCCAGATGGCCGCACCGCACATTGCCTGCGCCACGCATGGGTATCGCTAAGGCTCGCAAGGGGGGTCCCGAGCTTGACGGTTCAAGCAGAAGCGGGCCATTCCACGATCACGACGACGCAGGGCTACTTCCACGCCCTGCCGGCTGAGGCCGTGGCGGGTTGGCCACAGGATGGCAGCCTCTGGCTTCGTCGTGACATTCCGAAGCCCGATGCCGTGAAGGCTGCATCATCAGCGAAAATTGAGAAGGCGGCTTCATCGGTCCCACCGCCAGGGTGACAACCGTTATCACAACGCACCGATGGCGTCGTGGCCTACACCGAACTGGTCGCCGAAATCGCCAATGAACCGGACTACGCCAAGGCGCTCGCCAGCCTGGCTTGAACCCCGCTGGGGGGCCTGCGCTGCGAAACCCCGGCTACCGGATGTCTTAATATTCCCCGCAATTGACGTAGATTAATATGAAAGGTTGGTAGCTCACGCTGCCAACCGTTCTTTGCTCGCACATCTCCGTGCGGGCGAACCCTTCGCTATCATTGCCGCCCCGCCTGGCCCTGTGCCCGGCGGGGCGGCGTCGTTTCCGGACCCAACCGGAAGGAGCCCGCTCGTGTTCAATCACCATGAAGTCGCCCTCAGCACGGTCGCGCTGTCCGCCAACGAGGCGGCCGGTGCGGTGTGTCCGTCCTATTTCGGCAGCCGCCGGATGCACCAGGTCCCGCGTGACTGGCCCTCGGCCATCAGCCGCTTCCTCGATCGCAGCGCCCCGAGTCGCCAGACCACGGCCACTGCTGCCCCCAGCGCCCGCCGCGCCGGTCCCACGCCGCCCCACCAAGCCGCTGCCTGAACCCATCTGATCCTGCCGCCGCTGGGAAAACGGCGGCGGCAGGCCTCGGTTCCAACTTCAATTCCAACCCACCCAACCAAGGATCGCCACATGGCACTCAAGCTCCTCATCAACATCGCCAAGAAAATTCCGGGACCTCTGGAATATTCATCAATTCAAGCGTCGTGCAGCATCGAAGGCGAACTCACCGCCGGACAGGATCCCGCTGCGGAATCTGCCCGGCTGTTCGCCCAGGCCGAGGCCGCCGTCGACGCCCAATTGCGAATCGCACCGGCAACGGTGCAGCCGTCTATGGCAGCCGCACCGACGCCCGTGACCTCGCCTGCCACCCCGGTGCAACCCTTCCAGCCGCAACCCGGACGTGCCGCCGCGAACTTCCCGCGTCCGCCGTCCCAGCCCGCGTACCGCAGCGGTGGCGGCGGCCAGCACCAGCGTCGTGGCCCAGCACCGGTCACCGACAGCCAACTCCGCTTCCTCGACCGCCTGATCCAGCAGGCCGGCGCCAACATCGCCGAGATCTGCGCCCAGGAGCGCGTCGGCTCCCTGAACGATCTCTCCTGCAAGGCCGCCGCCGAACTCATCGACCGGCTCAAGGCTGCGGTGCCGGCATGACCACCGCTGCTATCCTGAACCCGAGCGCAAATTCTGCGCTCCAGGGTGAGCGCGACGCCCGCGATCACCTGAGCCATAGCCAGATTCAGACCTTCACGTCCTGCCCCCGTAAGTGGCATTACGAAAAGGTCGAGATGGCCCCGCGCGAACGCGTCGGTTCCGCCCTGGTCTTCGGCATGGCCGTCCACGACACCCTGGCAGCGGTGAATGAGGCCGCGCTGCACGGCACCCGCGTCGATGCCGCCGCCGTGTTCCTGACCACCTGGAAGACGACGGTGACCGCCGCCCAAGCCCCGATCCACTTCGGCAAGGACGACGCCGATGATCTCCTCGTGAAAGGACGTGGGCTGGTCGCGGCGTACCAGCCGCCGGCTGGGATCATCGGGGTCGAGCAGCCGTTCACCGTCGAGCTGGCTCCCGACCTGCCGCCCGTCGAAGGCCGTATCGACTTGATCCGGAAGACGGAATCCGGCGACCTCGCCCTGACCGATTTGAAGACGGCCTCGACGCGGGTGCTGACCGAAACTGGCACCGTAGAATCACAGCTCGGCCTCTACGACCTCGCCTATCCGGCGACCAAGCATGAAGTCATCGTCCTCGGCAAGCTGAAGACGCCGACCGTCACGATCCAGGCGATCACTCCCTGGCCAGCGTCGCAGGTCGTCCGGCATTACAGCGAAGTGCATCAGGCCATGAAGGCTGGGGTACGGTACGCCGTGCGCGGCTGGGCCTGCGATGGATGCGCGTTCGCCGATCGCTGCCGCAAGGAAGGATGACCGATTTGGCGGCGGTGGCCTAACCAGCCTTTGGCTTGCAGCGACTACCGCAGCCTTTGCGCATCGGCTTCTTCTCTGGGGCTTTCTCGACCTTCTTCACGGTCGTCTTCTTGGCGGGCATGACAGATCTCCTCGTCGGGTTCTGGGTAGCCTGCCGCACCGTTCTTTGCTGACCAGCCCTTCGACATTTCCCGTCTGGTTCCCCCCTTCACCCCAGCCCTGGCCAACCGGCCAGGGCGCTTTCATTACCAAGGAGAATCACCGATGTTCCCCCGCACCCGCAAACTTCCCTGGCCCATGTCGCGCATCGACCGCGACTGCCTGCACGAGCTCTGGCAGGAGGGCCAGCGCAGCGGCAAGCCGATCACCGCCATCGTCGCCGAGGCCGTGGTCGAGCACCTCAACCGCAAGTTCCTTGTCCGCACCGCCGAGACGCCGATCAACCTGGTCAGCCCCAGGGCGGCCGAGTCCAGCGTCGCGTACCAGGAGGAGCCGCTGCCGGCGGCCTGAACAGCAGTCCGCCCCTCATCTCCGCTCCATCCCATCCCAAATCTCCCCAACCCTGGCGCCTCCGGCCAGGGTTTTTCCTTCACGGAGGTCATCATGCCTGATTGGTATGCGCCGCTGCGTGGGGTCACCTCGCTCGGTGCGACCGTGGCGCGGCCGGGTGGCCTCGCCGGTCTGGCCGCGGCCCGGCAACACACCCTCAGCCAGTTCTTTACCCCGGAGCCTGTCGCCCGTCTCCTTTGGAACCTGGTCGAACCGGCGATGGATCAGCATTTTGCCCAGGAGAACGCCCGTGCATTGTCGCTCTTCGACAATTCCTGCGGTTCCGGGCGGCTGTTCCAGTTCGCCGATCCGGCCCGACACCGGCTCTGCGGGATCGAGGTCCATCAGCCGCTGGCGGACGCCGTTGCTGCCACGGTCGTGGCCGCCGGCTTCACGGCCGAGATCGTGGCTGGGGCCATGGAGGATCATCGCGTTCGTGGTTTCGACCTCGGGCTCATCAACCCGCCGTTCAACCTCGCCATCGACAGTCCACGCGCGGAACCATTCGCCTCGGGCAGCTACGGGGCCTATGGCCCTGCCTCGTCGCATCGCTCCCATCGCTACGCCCTCGATCAGGCCCGCGACGCCTGCACCGTGGTCGCGGCCATCATGCCGGCTTCCTTCGTCGAGCAGGCCCTGGAGGACGAGCACTGGCGTTCCGGGCTGCATGCCGTCTACATGCTGCCGGCCCATGCCTTCCGCAGCGAAGGCACCGATGCCGATACCTGCATCGTGGTCTATGGTCCCGACGCGCCGGAGTCGCCTCGGCGACTGCACCTGACGGACCTCGCGATTCCTGCCGAGTTTCGCCCCAGGCTCGACCGGGCCTTCCGTCGATGGATGCCAACACCAGAAATCCGTCGAGCCGAGATCACCGACGCCGGCCCAGCGATTTCACTGCCCGTCACCGGATACAGACAGGTTCGCATCGTCCGTACCGGCCGTAAGCTCATCCTGGGCTTCGCCTGCGGTCTGGCCGAGGCCGTGGTCATGAATGCTGTGCTCGGTGAGTGGCTGTTCGACCGACGCGGTCGGGATGATCGTCTGCCCCGCGATGTCCATTACTCGGGCCAAGGCGTCTTCGACATCATGCTCTGGCTCGCTCAGGATCATCCCGGCAAGGCAGTGGTGGACCTCGCCGATCGCATCCGGACGCTCGGCTACCAACCCCAGGTGGCTCCCGGACTGCTGCCCTGGCTGCGGCGGGCCAAGCGACGGCTGGACCGGCATCAGACGCCATTTCGCAAGGTCGTCGCGGATCCCACCGCTGAATCCGGCTGGACCGTGCGCCAGGCCGGGCTGCAACCCGCCTATCCGCAGCTCTGGCAGGCCACGGAGCAGCGGGCGCGCAGCTTCGGCATCGATCGCTGGCTGACGCGACCGTACCAGTGGCACGATCTCATCGAGCTGGCCGTGCATGGCGGCGGGGCCATCGCGGCCTGGGACATGGGACTCGGCAAGGCGCGGTTGGCGGTCGCGCTGTGCCTGCTCGGCCTCGGGCGGCGCAACCTGATCGTGGTCGAACCGAGACTCATCGACGAAATGCGGACCGAACTGAAGGGACTGCCGATCGACGCGGCCCTCTGGCAGTTCATCGACACGCCGGCCCAACTCGCCGATCTGCGACGGGTCAACGTGATCAGCTACACGACGTTGAAACGGGCTGTGGCCGCTGGTGCCCCTCGACCGAGCTATGCCCACAAGTTGCGCCGGCGCATCCACACCTGCATCTGCGACGAAGGCCACTGCCTGCGCAACCCCGACAGCGACCAGAGCCGGGCGGTGCGGATGATCTCGGCCAAGCGGCGCTTCGTGCTCTCCGGCACTCCGATCGCGAATTATCCCCGCGACATCCTGCCGGTGATTCAGTGGGTGGCCGGCGACGGCACCGTGCGGCAGCCGTTCGGCCAGCACCATCCCTACCTGGATGCAGGCAACCTGGCCAATTGCAGCCGGAGTCGGCGCGGCATCGACGTGTTCCGGCAGTGGTTCGTGACCGCGGTCTGGATCACCAATGAGTTCGCCGATGACCTGCGTTCCGGGGCCAAGCGTGAGATCCCCAAGATCGCTCGGGTCCAGCCGTTCCGCGACCTGATCGCCCCGATCGTGAAGCGACGCGTCCTGGAGGAGCCCGAGGTCGCGAGCTGCGTCCGCATCCCGACGCCGACGCGCAGCATCTAGACGATCCCATGGGACATCCCGCATCTGCGCTTCTACCACCGGGTCTCGCGCCAGTTCGTCCAGTGGTTCCGCGACCAGCCGGAATGGCAACGCCGTCGGGGTGCCAACCTCGTCGCCGTGCTCGCCAAGATCCAGGGCGTCCTCACGGCCTGCAATCATCCGCAGGCCGGGGTCAGTGGGTCCGGCGTCTATGTGCCGCTGACCAGCAAGCAGCGTTACGCCTTGGATCGGCTGACGGCCCTGACCAGGGAAGGCCACAAGACGATCCTATTCGCGCACAGCCCCGGCGTGCTGGAGTTCTTCCACACCCACCTGGCGCGACGTGACATCGACTCGGTTCGATTCCATGGCGGTATTCCGATTGCGCAGCGGGTCGCCGATCTCGACCGGTGTTTCCGGTACGGCGACGTGCCGGTGCTGCTGGCCTCGACCGGGGCCTGCCAGACCGGGTACAACCTGCACCAGGCCGATCGCGTCCTGGTCTACGACCGGGACTGGACGCCGAAGACAGAACAGCAGGCCTGCGCCCGCGTCCTGCGTCCACAGCAGCAACGCGACGTGGAAATCGAGTTCCTCCACCTGGAGGGGTCGATCGATTCCTACCAGGCGCAGATGGTTGAGCACAAAGCCGGGGCCGTTCGGGCCGGGTTGGATGAAGGTGACGACACCTGCGACGCCAGCGATTTCCTGCATCTCGACACCATCCTCGGCCGCTTTGTCGCGGACATCGAGGCCAGGCTGGGATTGGACCTCGACGCCAGCGAATCGAACGAAGAGAAGATCCTGGAGGTGGCCCATGCGTAGACGCTACGGTGCGTACTCCTTCAGCGGCCATCGGGAGCAGGGTCGCGTCGACATCGGCGCGACCCATGTGACCGTGACGACCGGCCCATCATCAGCCCCAGTGATCGCCAAGATCCTGGAGCGCACCGTTGATCCCGGCAGTGGGGCGGTGATCGCCCTGGTGCTGGATCGACTTGTCGTCCCGCATCACACCAGCTCGGTCGGCGGGTGGACGGTGAGCGGGGCCTATGTGACGCAATTGAGCCGGGCGGCTCCGCCACCGACTTGAACCACCGCGATCGTGCGGCGGCCAAGTTTTCCTCAGCTTCACCTTCACAGCATTCATCCATCAGGAACGACGGGCACCGCAGACCGGGCCTATGCCAGACCAGACCGCTGGTCGGCTTCGTTCCTCCTTTTCCATCCCGATCTCACCCTTTTCACGAGGAGTTCTCTTCGATGAGTCATCTCACGCTTTCCGATTTCATCACGGCCCAACGGTCGACCGCCAAGAAACCCGGCGCCGACATCCGCTACCGCTGGGTCGGCCGCATCCGTACCCGCAACCTGCACCAGCAGGGACGAGCCGGGGCAGAGACCTATCTGCGCGATTACGGCAAAGGAATCTCGGTCGCCAAGGTCGTCGCCTTCGCCCTCTTCGCCGAGTCCGAGGGCTGCGCCGAATTCGCAGCCGGGTTCTGGGCGGCGGCGTACACGCTGGAAACCGGTCATGCGCCGGCCGAGACCCAGGGCGCGAACACGCCCGGCCAGTCTCCCGGGTCCGTCGAGATCGTCACCCAGGCCCCGGCCCCGTTCCCGGGTCTGCCCGCTCACCTCCAGCCCGGCTGTGTCGTCACGATGCAGCCGGTCG
>CAZZJC010000017.1:0-83998 GCA_964654285.1 uncultured Candidatus Kuenenia sp. | reverse complement strand
CTCAAGGGGGCGGGAAAGGCTATTATTAAAGACTCTTCAGGTACATGACACTAGATTGGTGGGTTAAGCGCCGGTAGTCCGTGCTGCCAGAGATCTTTACAGGAAGGACATCGCCAGGCGTTCGATGTGGTCCATGCGGAAGGGCTTGCCGATCACCGGCAGACCGCTCGCGCGCGAGATCGCCTCGACATCGCCGTCGCCGGTGACCAGGGCGAGGTGGCCTTCCAGCGCGGGCCAGGTTTCGATCAGGCGACGGGCGAGGTCGATGCCGCTCGCGGATCCCAGGTGCACGTCGACGATCGCGGCGGAGTGGCCGCCCTGGGCCACGAGGGCGAGGGCGGCGGCGGCGTCGCTCACCACGTCGGCCTGCAGGCCGAAGTCGGCGAGGGCGTCGACGAGCAGGCCCGCGACCAGGGGTTCGTCGTCGATCACCAGGACGCGGTGGACCTCGTCCGGCGCGCTGCGGGCGGCGGGGATGGGCGCCGGGGCGCTGGTCGCGGCGGGCAGGGTGATCACGACCTCGGCGCCGGGACCGTCGCTGCGGGCGGCGAGCTCGATGGTGCCGTCCTGCTCGCGCAGCAGGCCGTAGCACAGCGCCAGGCCGAGGCCGCGGTGGCCCTCGGCCGACATGGTGGTGTAGAACGGGCGGAGGGCGTTGCGGATCTGATCCGCGTCCGGGGTCGCGCCGTCGTTGGCGATGACCAGGCGGACGCGGTCCTGTTCGCGCCGGCCCGACAGGCGGCAGGTCCTGGCCCCGGCGGCGGCGGCGTTGGCCAGCACCTGCTCGCAGACCTGCTGGAAGGCGCGCGGCCCGCCCTGGGCGGTGGGCAGGCGTGGATCGATGCGGACGTCGGGGCAGGCGGCGCCCTGCTGGATCAGCCGGGCCTGGGCGCGGGCGAGGAGATCGCCGGGCGCGATCGCCTCGGTGTCCTCGTCGGGCGGCTGGGCCAGGCCGTGCAGTTGCGACACCAGCGACGAGCAGCGGTCGACCTCGGCCAGGATGACGCCCAGGCGGCGCTTGGTGTCCTCGTCGGCCTTGTGGATCACCTGCAGGCGCTGGGCATAGCCGAGGATGGTGGCGAGGGGGTTGTTGAGCTCATGCGCCAGGCCGCGCACCAGCTGCGCCACCGCGCCCAGGGTTTCGAGGCGGATGCGTTCACCCTGGCTGCGCGCCAGCTCGGCGTGGGCGGTGCGCAGCTTCTCGTTCGCCTCGCTCAGGTGCGCGGTGCGTTCATCGACCAGGGTCTCGAGGCGCGAGGCGAGTTCGAGCAGTTCCGCGTTGCGGGTGCCGAGTTCGTGCACCAGCGAGCGGTTGTGGCGGCGGATGAGCGCGGCTTCGCAACCCTGGTGCAAAAGCGCGAGCAGCTGCTCCGGCGTCCACGGCTTGGGCAGGAAGGCGTCAACGGTGTCCTGGTTGATGAGATCGACGGCGAGGCCGAAATCGGTGCTCGCGGTCGAAATGATGCGGAAGCATTCCTGGTCGCGGCGGCGGTGCCCGATCAGCCAGGCGAGGCCGGTCGGTTCGCCCGAGCCCAGATGGTGGTCGACGAGGGCGACATCGACCTGGACGTGGGCGACGAGGCGGTCGGCCTCGGCGGTGCTGGCGCAGGTGTGGATGACCAGGTCGCTGCCGGGTTCGAGCTCGCGCGCGAGGGCGAGCAGGAGCGGATCGTCATCGACGACCAGCACCGACGAGGCGGAATGGCTCATGTCGGCCGGCCGGGATGCGGGCTAGAACGACTTCTTGAGGCTGACTTCCAGGCAGAACCGGCCGAGATCCGAGGCGAAGGCGATGACGATGCACGGGATCGCCCGGTTCTGCGCCGTGATGTAGTTGCGCCCGGTGACGATCTTGGGCAAGCCGATCTCGAACTTGTAGCCCTTCTGGATGAGGCGGTTCTTGGCGTCGCCGGCGATGATGTTGGTCATCTCGCCCACCCCGTCGACCACGCCCGAGGTGATCGTCGCGAAATCCTCGCCGACGAACTTGCCCACCGCCGCCAGGGCGACGGCTTCGGGGAAGTTGAGCACCACCGCGCCGGTGGCCTCGCCGCCGAGGCCGATGATCCCGGACACGCCGTAGACCTCCTCGCCTTCGCCCTTGAGGAACACCTTGTCGCGCACCGGCGTCACGTTCGCCATGGTCTGGAAGGTGTTGATCACCGCCTCGATGAAGGGGTTGATGTAGTCGACGTTCAGGGCGGATTTGGTGGGCGCTGCGGTTGCCATAGGTCACCTGGGTGCCGGAAGGGTACCCCAGGCCGCACAGGTCCGCAACCGCGACCTCAGCCTCAGCGGCGGCCCAGATCCTCGGCCACGCACCATGCCAGGGCCTGGGCGGTGGCGGTGGGCGCGATGGCGGCCGGATCCAGGCCCAGGGCGGTCATGGTCGCGGCGGTCTCGGGCCCGATCGCGTAGCAGCGGCAGCCGCTGGCGCGCAGCGTCTCCCAATTCCTCCCCAGCGCCGCCACCAGCCGTTCGGCGGTGGCCGAGGACGCCACGGTGAGCGCGTCGATCCGGCCGAGATCGCTGACGGCCACCGCCAGCGGGCGGGTGCGGTAGGCGACCACTGCGTTGACGCGCCAGCCGGTGGCGCGCAGCCGGTCGGCCAGCAGCGGCTTGGCGCCGGCGGCCTGGAACAGCGTGATGGCGCCGGGCGCTTCGCGGCCGAGGCGATCCGCCAGCCCGGCGGCGGTGGCGGGATCCGCGACGATCGCGGCGGCCAGGCCACGGTCAGCCAACGCCTGCGCGGTGGCGCTGCCGACCACCGCGAGGCGGCAAGCCGCCAGCGGCGCAAGCGACCGGCCGTGCGCGTGCAGGCGGTCGGCGACGAAGCGCACGCCGTTGGCCGAGGTGAACGCGATCCATTCCGGCAGGTCCGCGAGGGCGGTGTCGAGCGCGCCGGGATCCTCGACCGGCAGGTGCTCGGCCAAGGGCAGGGACACGACCTCGGCCCCGAGCGCGCGCAGCGCCTCGGCCAAGCCCGCCGCCTGGGTCTCGGCACGGGTGACCAGCACCCGCCGGCCGGCGAGCGGCCCGAGGGTGCCGGAATCTTCCGGCTTCCCGGTCATGGCCTGGGCAGATTCCGGCCGAGGGCGATCACCACCACCGGCCGGCCCGAGGCGTAATTGAAGCCGGGCACCTGGGCGATGAGGTCGAGGCCGAGCGGGTGGAACTCGCGGTCGCCGCTCTTCACGCCGCGCTCCGCCAGGCCCTTCTCGGCCTCGGCCAGGATGCTGGCGGTGACCACGATGACGCCGGGGCCGGGCCGCTCGCGCCAGTCGAGCACCTGCCACCAGCCGCGCAGCCGTTCCACCGGGGTGCGGTTGAGGTGGAAATAGAGGCTGGCCTCGTCGAAGCCGTCGGCCTGGTCCATCACCGCCACCGGCACCGTGGCGGGGGTGCGGCTGCGGATGGCCTCGGCGATCGGTTGCGCCGGCTTGATGCGTTCGATCGCCGGAGCGGCGAGGGCGCACAGCACCAGCATCAGCATGGCGAGACCGGCGACGAACGTCTGCGCGAGCAGAGGCAGGCGCTGACCCCGCGCCGCGCGCCTGCCGGTGAGTGCCAGCGCGAGCAGGACCAGGCCCGCCGCCGCCGCCGGGGCGACCGCGCCGGGGATGGGGATCGCCTTGCCCGGCCACCAGACGAACCACGGCACCATCAGGAAGCAGACCAGCCCGAGACCGCCGACCACCATCACCGCAGCGGTCACCCACCAGCCGAGCGCCAGGGCGCGACGCTCGGTGCGGTCCAGCGCGCCGCCGGCCAGCACCGCGCCGACCGCCAGCGCCAGGGCGGGGAAGGCGGGCAGCAGGTAGTGCGGCAGCTTGGTGGTGGCGAGGCTGACCACGACGAACGCCGGCACGAACCAGGCGAGCACGACGGCGGTCAGCTGCGGCGATCCCAGGCGCCGCCGCCAGAGTCTCACCACCGCCAGCGGCAGCAGCGCGACCCAGGGGAAGAACGTGCCCAGCAAAACGGGGACGTAGTAGAAGATCGGGCCGCCGTGGCCTTCCATGCCGTTCTTCGGCGGCTCACCGTGCGGTGTCAGGTCAAGACGATCCGCGAGATCCGCCAGGCCGATGCGGTACAGCACATGGCGGCCAAGACCCTCGCGGGCGAACTCGCCACCAGTCGCGTTGTTCGCCGGGATCGCCCAGGCGAGGAAGGCGCCGATGCCGATCAGCACCGCGACCAGGAGGTGCACCGCATAGATGCGGCCCAGCCGCGCCTGCCGCCCCAGGAGCGCCCAGGCGCCACCGATGGCGAGCAGCGGAACCAGCAGGCCGACCGGCCCCTTCGCCAGTTGCGCCAGGCCGAGCGCGACGCCGAGCACCACCGTCGCACCCCAGCACGGTTTCACCGCAATGCCCTCGCGCGGCACCAGCACGTAGATGAATGCGGCCATCGCCAGGCAGATCGAGGCGACCAGCCACGCGTCGTGCGTCGCGGCGGTGCCGGAAATCATCAACAGCGGTGTGCAGGCGAACACCAGCGCGGCATAGACCGGCGCTGCGCTCGGGGCCGGCGCTGCTTCCTGCCCGGGCGGTCCGCGCGTCAACCGACGCAGGATCCACCAGGTCGCGAACACGCTCACCGCCGCACCCAGGATCGCCGGCAGGCGCACCGCCCAGTCGGTCAGACCGAACACCCGCGTCGAACCGGCCATCAGCCAATACGCCAGCACCGGTTTGTGCAGCCGCAGCTCGCCATTGAGGTGCGGCACGACGTAGTCGCCGCGTTCGATCATCTCGAGCGCGGCCTTGGCATTGCGGGGTTCGTCGCGGTCCCACAGCGTGGTCGCGGCGGCGATGAGCGCATACGCGGCGACGAGGCCGGCGAGCAGGAGCGCGATGCGCCAGCGCCCCGGCCCTGCCGCTGCTGCAGACCGCCGGCTGCGGGCACGCAACCAGCGGGCGAAGATCAGCAACCCCAGCGCCGGACCCCAGATCGCGAGGAAGACCAGGATCCAGACCCGGTCGTTGGCGCCGCCGAACAGGAGCACCAGCAGGCTGCCGATCCCGGCGTACGCGATCGCCGCGCCCAGCCACCAGCGCCACGGGATGGCGAGGAGGCGTTCGCACCAGTGGGCCCACCCGGAACGCGACCCTATGGGCGGCTCGGGCGTGGTTGCGGACCGGAGGTCCGCGTTCCGTGAAAACCGCAGCGCGGCGACCCCGGCCAGGATTCCCAACGCCGCACCGGCCAGCGCATCGCTCGGATAATGCCAGCCCTGGACCACCCGCCCGAGCCCGACCAGGACAGCGACGAGCAATGCCGGCACGCCCAGCCACCAGCGCCCGAGCACCGCCAGCGGCACCGCGATGGCGAAGGCGGTCGCGGTATCGCCGCTGGGGAACGACAGCGGCCCGCCGTTGGGACGGATGCGGTCGACCCCGTGCTTGAGCGCGGTGACCGCCACCGCCACGATCAGGGCGGCGATCAGGATCTGCACCGCCGTCCGCCTGCGTCCCAGCGCACCCAGCAGCAACGCGACCAGCACCAGCACCTCGCCGCGACCGAAGACCTTCACCACGTCGACCGCCGCGTGCAGGGTCGCGGCGGCGGGATGTCCGTCGTCGATGCGCAGGCAGGCCGACCACGCCGCGTCCTGGCCGCAGCCCAGCAGGGCGGACAGGCCGAAGACGCCGGCGAGGACCAGGAAGGGCCACAGGGAGGGGCGTTCGGAAAGCATGCGCAGCGTCGCGGCAGCGTGGCCGGCCTGGAGCCGGATGCCAGTTGCCGGATGGGGTTGGGCCGGAAGCCGACGGCGCTAGGGTCGCCGCCATGGAACCCCTCTCGCTCGGCCTCGGTCTCGTCCTCGGCCTGGGAATCGGCGGCGGCGCGGTCTTCCTGGCCTGGCGCCTGGCCAACCGCACGGCGGCGCTGGCGCAGGAGCGCGAACGCACGGTGCTGGCCGAGCAGATCCGCGTCCGCGATGAACAGCTTGCGGCGGAACGCCAGCGCACGCAGATCGCAGCCGAATCCGCCACCGCCGCGCAGACCGGGCGCGCCACCGCGCTGGCCGAACGCACCGCCGCAGAAACGCGCCTCGGCGAACTCGCCGCCGCCCTGGCCCTGCGCGAAAACGACCTCGCCGCCCTGCGCGACCGGTTCACCGTCGCAGATTCCGAACGCACCCGGTTGGCCGCCGCGCTCGACCACGAACGCCGCGCCGCCGAGGAGCGCCTGGCCGAAGCCGAACGCGCCCGCACCGCTTTGCGCGCCGAGTTCGAAAACCTCGCCAACCGGTTGCTGGAGGAAAAAGGCAAGGCCCTGCTGGTCGAGCAGCGCAGCGGACTCGACGCCCTGCTGACGCCGCTGCGCGAACGCATCACCGCCTTCGAGGCCCAGGTCGCCAGGACCTACGACAGCGAGAACCGCGACCGCGCCAGCCTGCTCGATCTGCTGAAACGCCTCGACGCGGCGCACCTGAAACTCGGCAAGGAGGCGGAATCGCTGACCCGCGCCCTGACCGGCGAAGCCAAGACCCAGGGCGACTGGGGCGAGATGATCCTGGAGAACCTGCTCGCCCTGTCCGGCCTGGCCGAGGGCCGCGAATACGCGGTGCAGGAATCGCACCGGGCCGAGGACGGCCTGCGCCACCTGCGCCCCGACGTGGTGCTGCACCTGCCCGGCGACAAGGCGGTGGTGATCGACAGCAAGGTCGCGATCACCGCCTTCGTCGAGAGCACCCGCGCCGACGACCCCGAGGCGCGCGCGAACGCCCTTGCGGCGCACCGCAATGCCGTGCGCGCCCACATCAAGGCGCTCGCCGGCAAGCACTACCACGACGTGGTCGGCGGCCGCGCCCTCGACTTCGTGCTGATGTTCATCCCGTCCGAGGCGGCTTTCCACGCGGTCATCGCCCAGGATCCGGCGATCTACAACGAGGCCTTCAACCAGGGGATCGTCCTCGCCAGCCCGACCACCCTGCTCGCCACCCTGCGCGTGGTCGCCCACGTCTGGCGCAGCGAACGGCAGAACGCCAACGCCCAGAAGATCGCCGAGGAAGCGGGCAGGATGCTGGAAAAGCTCGCCGGTTTCCTGGGCGACCTCGATGATCTCGGCGCCGGCCTCACGAAGGCGCAAGCGGGTTACGAACAGGCCCGCGCGAAGCTGGCCACCGGCAAGGGCAACCTCGTCGGCCGGGCCCAGAAGCTGGTCGACCTCGGTGCGCGCCTGAACCGCAGCGCGAAGGTGCAGGATGCGCTGGGGCTGGCCGAGGCCGGCGCGGCAGATGAGGCGACCGCGGATCCGCCCATGGGTCCATCCAGCGGTTGAGCCGTCCGGGCGGGACCATCCACAGTGCCTCAAAAGTCGGCCTCCTCGGACCGCGGACGTCTCGTCCGCATGGAAAGAGCGCGTGCGCAGCACGCCACCATCCGACTTTTGAGGCACCGTGCGGGACCATCGCTCCCCGCCCTGGTGCGCGACGCGGCGGCAGGCAGGCTCCGGACATGCGCCCCTACCGCCTGCCCCTGATCCTCGCGTGCGTCGTCCTGGTGCTCGGCGGTTGCGCCCGCCAGTCCCTGCTGACTCCCGCAGCGGTGGAGGCCTACCTGGCCGCCGGGGCCGATCCCAGCGAATTGCGCGCGCGCGACGACGCGGCGGTCTACCGGGTCGACGCCGCCTTCCGCGACGGCGTGGTGACGGGAACGGTGCGGATGGCCTGGAAGAACACGACGGGCGCACCGCTTGAGGATCTCGTCTTCCAGCAGTATCCCAACGATCCCATCTGGCACGGTGCGACCATGACCATCAGCGCGACGGCGGTGGACGGTCAACCGGTCGTCGGCGCAGCGGTGCGCGACGGCATGGGCTGGCGCGTGCCGCTGGCGCAGCCGCTCGCGCCGGGGGCGCAGGTCGCGGTCGATCTGACCTTCCGCCACGCGCTGTCGACCACCGGCGGCTACCACGGCCTGGGCACCCTCGACCAGGCGAGCGGCGTCGCGGTGCTGCATGGCTGGTTCCCGGAACTGGCGCTGCGGCGCGACGGCGCCTGGCAGGTCGATCCCCTGCCGGAACTCTGCGATCCGGCGCGTTCGTGGCTGCACCACGTCCAGGCCCGGCTGGAGGTCGACGACGGCACCGCCATCCCGGCCGGCGGCCGCATGGTGGTCGACGACCTGCCCGGTCCGCGCCGGATCCTGGAGATGACCTGCCCATTCGCTCGCAATCTCACCGTCGTGCTGGGGAAGTGGGAATCTCTCGATCAGAACATCGATGGCGTCCGCGTCCGGGTCTGGCATCGCGGCCTGCCGCACGCGGCCAAGCGCGCGCTCACGCGTACCACCCTGGCCCTCACCCGGTGCCGCCGCTTCGCGCCGCCGCCCCGGCCGGAACTCGACGTGGTGCTGGCCGGCGACCTCGGCGAGTCGGTCGGCGGCATCGAATCGAGCGGCCTGGTGCTGATCGGGGGTTCGCATGCCAGCCAGGTCGATCTGATGGGCGACGATCCGCCGGCCTCGGCCCTGCCGGTGTTCATGTTCGACATGACCGTGGTGCACGAGGCCGCGCACCAGTGGTGGTACGACCTGGTCGGCAACGATCCGTTCCCCACCGCCTGGCTCGATGAAAGCCTGACCAACTGGACCACCGGCTGGATCCTCGAAGGCGATTCGCCCCAGATCGGAAGCTGGGCCTGGCGCATGATCTGGATGCAGGCGCAGATGCGCGACCGCAAGGCCGATGCCAACGGCGACCTCTATCCTGCCATCGACCGGCCGCTGTGGACGGAACCCGGCGACCCGCACGGATCGCAGGTCTACGGCCGTGGCGCGCTCGCCTACCAGGCGCTGCGCAAGCAGGTCGGCGACGAGGCCTGGCTCAACTGCCTGACCGCCTGGGCCGCCGGCAACCGCTGGCGTCTGGTCGACAACGCCGCCTGGCGCCGGCATCTTGAGCAGAAGCACGGGAAGCCGGTGGTCGACGCGTTCTGGAACCGCTGGATCCAGGGCCATGGACTGGCGCCGCTTGATCTGGCCAAGGTGCTGCAGAACTGACCAGGCCAGAAACCAGGCAGGAATCCCGTATCGCTGCCATCATTCTGCTGATGACGATCGCCGGTGCCTGGTGCTTGGCACCGGCGTATCACCAGTGGCGTGGGCATCCGGACCAACCGACCTGGGTGCCGTTGCTCCTGATCCCGACTGGACTGATCGGCGGCATCCTGGGAGTGACCTGTCTGGCGACGGAACGCCGATACCCATTTCATGCTTCATCCCTGATCATGCCCCTGCATGTCGGCGTTGCACCGGGGTGCCATCCGCCATGAGCCGTTCACCCTGGTCGTCACCCGTGTTCGAAGTTCGCCATCTGGGCCAGGAACGACTCCATCCCGTCATCGTCAGAACCGCCCAGCACAATCTCGATGCGGCGACCGTCCTGGTCGGACCACGAGGGAACGGTTATCGAGCCGTGGGCATGATGGATAGCGAGATAGGCGGCCAGGCCGGCGCGTTCGGGCTCGCCATCGGGCTCCTGGCCGCCTGACAGGCGGAGGTTGATGGCGGCATTGGCGTGATCGCCGCGCACCGTCACCGTGGCCGAACTCCCAGGACTGCGCAGGCCATGGTGGACCAGGCGGAACAGCTCGGAAAAACCCGCCGTCAACAGCCGGTGATCGCCGAACAGGGTGAAGGTGGGATGGTCGGCCAGTCTCGCACCACCCTGCCCGGCGGCGGCATTGCTCAGCAGTGCGCCGAGATCCATGGGCACTTCGGAGCCACGGTTCGCCGCCAGCCACGTGCTCAGCCCGCCCGCCAGTCCGGCGGTGGCGCGGCACTGGTCGAGGACCGCCGTCCAGAGGTCACGAACCTCGGGAACCACCGGGAAGAGCCCGGCGAATGCCCCCTGGCGGTCACGCAACCAGGCGGCGGCGGCGGCGAGCGGCCGCCGCACCTGACCGCCCATGCCGGCGGTGACCATGCCCAGCACCCGGGTGCGGTCGGCGAGCAGGAGCTGCTGGAACACGGAGAGCTTGTCTGCCAGGAGGGCGTCACGCTCGCATTGCAGGTGATGGAACTGCAGCGCCTGGCGGATGGTCATCCGCAATTCCTCGATCTTCCACGGCTTGGTGACGTAGGAGAAGATCGCGCCGTGGTTCACCGCGTCGATGGCGCTGCTGAGATCGGAATACGCGGTGGTCAGCAGTCGTACCGCCCTGGGACAGCGTTCCTTGGTCGCGGTGAGAAGCTCCACCCCGCTGCGTCCCGGCATGCGCTGGTCGCTGATGACCAGGGCCAGACGTCCGGCATGCTGTTCGATCAGCGCCCAGGCCTGATCGGCATTGCTGGCGGTGAGCACCTCATGGTCCTTCGCGAAGGCGAGGGTGAAGTACTTGAGCGCCTGTTCTTCATCGTCGACGAAGAGCAGAAGATCCCGGTGTTTATCCATGGCTTGGCTCCGAGGCCGCTAGCGCGGCGGGGGTTGGCAACTCGATCCAGACGGTGGTTCCGGTTCCCGGGCGGCTGTCGATGCCGATGCGCCCGCGATGATTGCGGACGACGGTATGGCAGATCGTCAGGCCTAGGCCCATGCCCTTGCCGGGGGCGCTGGTCGTATAGAAGGGATCGAAGGCGCGGCGCGTGCGTTCCGCGTCCATGCCGACTCCGTTGTCGATCACCTCGATGCGGACGATGTCGCCTTCCTCCCTGGCCACGACGGCGATGCAGCCCTGGCGTCCGTCCTCGACCGCCTGGATCGCCCGGCTCGCATTGGCCACGAGATTGACCAGGACCATCGAAACCTGGTTGACCGAACCGCAGACGGAAAGTCCGGGTGCGATCCGGCGGCGCACCACGACCTGGTTGCACTGCAACGAGGTGAATCGGAGGGCCAGATCGATCGCCTCGACGATGGGGAAGGACTGGGAGAAATCGATGGTATCGGGATAGGCGAAGGTGCGCAGGCTGCAGATCACGCTGCCGATGCGGGTCATGCCGTCGTGGGCGTCCTTGAGCATCTCCGCCAGGGAATCGTCGCCCGGCCGCACCTTCTCGCGGGCCAGGGTGACGGCGAGCTGGGAATAGTTGAGCGGGTTGTTGATCTCGTGCAGAAGTCCGGCGGCCAGGCTGCCAAGGGCGTGCATCTTCTCGGACTGCACCAGCATCGACTCGGCTTCGCGCAGCCGGGCGAGGGCCGCCGCCAGCTCATCGGCACGTTCCTCGGCCAGGCGCTGGAGCTCGGCCGCACGCAGCTGGGTGGCGATGCGTGAGCGGACCTCGATGGTGCTGAACGGCTTGGTCAGGAAGTCATCGGCTCCGGCGTCCAGGGCGGTGATCTTGGTCTCCTCGTCACCCCGTGCGGTGAGCAGGATGATGCGGGTTCGGGCGAGAGACGGTTCCGTCCGCAGACGGCGGCAGACCGCGATGCCGTCGATGCCCGGCAGCATGAGATCGAGCAGGACCAGATCAGGACGCTGCGCCAGGGCCACTTCCACCGCCTGGAGGCCGTCCACCGCCTGCACGACACGATACTTCTCGACCAGACGGGCGACCAGGTATCGACGCATGTCCGGTTCGTCATCCACCACCAGGATCAGGCGGGCACCAGAACCGCTGATCCGGGGTTCGTGGAGCCCGGTATCGTCGAGCTGAACACCGCCGCGCCGCTCGGCGGAACGGTAGATGTCGCTCAAGGCATCATCGGCGGGATCCGATGCCGAGGTGGATTCCCGGGCCGGCCCGGTCGCCTGCGCTGGCGGAACCCCGGCGGCCGGGAGCGTCGCCTCGTCGATCGGCAACCGCACACGCATGCAGGTGCCGCGTTCAATATTGCTGTCCGCCGTGATCCTCCCGCCGTGCTCTTCCACCAGTTCCTTGACCAAGGCCAGGCCGATGCCCATGCCCTGGTATCTCCGGGTCGAGGATCCATCCACCTGGTGGAAACGGCTGAAAAGGTGCTTGTGCTCATCCGCGGGTATCCCGATGCCGGTATCGGTGACCGAGAAGACCGCATCGGTACCATCCCGACTCCATTCGACGATGATGATCCCACCCTTGGGAGTGAACTTGATCGCATTGGTGAGCAGGTTGAGCAGGATCTTCTCAAGTCGCGATGGATCGGCCTGGATGACCAGTCCATCGGATCGCCCGTTCGCCTCCAGCCGCAGATCCTTCGCCTCGGCGAGGTAGCGGATCGATTCCACCACCCCGGGGATGAAGGTCGCGAGATCCATGCATTCCCGCCGCAATTCCATCCGACCCGCGTCGAGGCGCGCGACCTCCAGCAGATCATTGATGAGCTTCAGCAGGCGCAGGCCGTTCTGGCGCGCGATACCCAGCAACTCTGCCTCCTTGTCGCCCAACCGGAGGTCGCTGTGCAGGAGATCCTCGACCGGGGAGATGATGAGCGTCAGCGGCGTGCGCAGCTCATGGCTGACGTTTGCGAAGAACTGGGTGCGCAGGCGATCGAGTTCGCTCAATTTTTCGTAGGAATCGGCCAGGCGACGGTTCTGCACATCCAACTGTTGGTTCTTCGCATCCAGTTGATGGCGGAGGTGGAAATCGAGGATGCGCTTGCGATGGAAGAAATGGGAGGCGGTCACCGTGATGACAGAAGTGACCACCATGAAGAACAGGTTCCCATAGATATCACGCAGGTTCGCCTCCATCCCGGAAACCCGCTGGTGCCACAGGCAGGCCACCACGTAGCCGGCGATCACCAGCATGCAGATCATCATTGCCTGACGCCGGGTATAAGGCATCAGAATGCCGGTCACCGCTATTACCAGATTCAGACCAGCATAATAGGGCGAAGCCCAGCCCTCGGAAATGGCTATCATCCAAACCATGCTCGCCGCCGGGACCAACGGCCACAGTGAACCCAGAACGTCAACATGCCTCCGACCCCAGGGGTGTCCCAGGGCGAACCAGATGGGAAGGATTGCGAGAGCGCACAGCAACCGGACGACCAGAATGGTCCAAAGCAAGTCTGGGTAGATGAAATACTCCAGACTGCTGCCAAGGGGGACAAAAATGAATGCGAGCAGGCAGCCGATCCGGGCATGCCGCACGCACAAGTCCCTGTCGGCCTTGGCATAGGACGACCAGAAGAGGGTGTCGTTTTCGCCGGGAATCATCATGTTTGCGCGGGAAGCCGCACTTCGAGAAAGATGTTTATGCCGGTCGACTCCTCGGTTATCTCCGCATTCCCACTCCCAGAATGAAGCGTGAGCAATTGGGCGTGATCACGGTAGATCAGGTACCACTCCAGCAGGTGTTCCATGAAATACCGCACAGGATTACGCTTATGGACGTTAGTCACCACCAACAATCCGCCAGGCGCGGTCCAACGCGCGAACAGCTCGACCAGACGAGCGCAGATCTTATCCGAAAGGTAGTCGAAGAGACCTGCGCAGTAGACCAAATCATACGTGTCACTAGTCGTCTCCTTCCGTCCCCGCGCCTCCTTGAGCAGGTCATTCACCGACTTGTGTATGAATACCAAATCCGGGAGATGTCCGCTAGCACGCACCGCGTCCTGCAGACAACGTCGGGTATAGGCCAAGGTTTCCGCATTGAAATCCAGGAGGTGGAACTGGCACTGATCGGCAAATGGCGAACTACGCACAAATTTCTGGACCTCGATGGCCGGGCCGCACGCGACATTAAGAATCCGCAAAGGGCGTCCGGTGGAGACGACCCTTTGGGCCTCGGTGGTCAGGTACCCGATGAGTTTGTCAATGCGATTTCGATGGGCCTGCGCGCAATCATTCAATATCGGAAACGCATTGATTATCTTGGCATAGGTGCTGGCCCCTTCCCATCGATCACGGAACATCATGTTCACCATCTCATAGTCACCAGCATATCCCAGCGGCTTGGTGAAGGTGCGATGATTGAACGGCGCGCACATGATGAGCGGGTGCAGCTGGCGTCGGGCGAAGGCTTTGTGGGTGGGGATCTGCGCGGAATCGAGGACAGCGGCGCGGTTTTCGAAATCGTTGAATAATTCCGCAATCTTCGGCAGAACCTGGCGTTCAACATCCGCAGCGAACTCGCGAGCCAACTCCTGTCTGCTACCGGGCTCATTGATCCCCGCCGCCGTCTCGATCTGGGCCAGCCAACGATTAAGCTCCTCCAGAAAGCTGGAGATGCTGCTTACGCTCAAGCGGTAATCTGGGACAAGTCCCTGCGAGTCCCGTTCCCAGTCAGAGATGAAATCCGCAACCTCCTTGCGCAGTGGTTCACCAGGACCCAGATCCGCCATCGTGAGCCAGGGTTCAACCAGAGTGGCGGACACGATCAGCATCATCCCCGTGTTGACAAGGTTGGAGACGACGGCTTTTCCCTCATAGATCACCCGATCACCCCGACGGATGCGGAGCTGGCGCAGGACTTCACTCAACTGGACGATGGAATACGGGTTGTAGACCTCGAACACCACCATGTCGCGGGAAAGGCGCATGATCGTGCCGCGACTCTCGACGCCCTGGCTGTTCTGGAAGACCAGGAGGCTCTCGGTCAGGTTCACGTTGTTCATGGCAGTTCATCCCGTCTGACGATGAGCGTGGTGGGATCCTGGCCGGTCCGGAACCATCCACATGCGGCCCGCCCGTTGCGGCGATGCGGGCCTGCCGTGCGCGGCAGGCCGATCCGCCCGTGCATGACGAACGCGGGCAGAGGCCTGCTGGTGACCAGGATCCGTCGGTCGTGATGCTGGTTCCCGTCCTCGTGCTTCAGCATAGGCACAGGCTGGGAGTGGTGGAGGTCGTCTGGTTTTCCAGGCACGGCACGGGCGGCTCGATGATGATGTCGAAGGTCGTCGTCGAACCCGTAGGCATTGGCGATGGCTCCAGCTCGCTCACGCTGGGCAGATCGCACAATTCGTCGAGCAAACGCGCCGCCGACGGCCAGCGTTCGTTGGGATTCCTGGCCAGGCATCTCAGGACGATGCTGTCCAACTTCGCGCTGGAGGCGCCGAAACGTGATGGAGGTGTGAATGGATCCGTTGGGATCCGCCCCGTCAGCAACTCGAACATGACAACCCCCAGGGCGTAGATGTCGATACGGTGGTCCACGTCGCGTGGATGCAGCCGCTGCTCGGGGGCCATGTATCGCAGCGTTCCGGATATCCGGCCTGGCCGGGCGATGGTGTAGGAGAATCCCTGCACCTTGGAGATCCCGAAATCGAAGATCTTCGCCCGGTTCTGCGCATCGACCAGAACGTTCTCGGGTTTGAGATCATGGTGGACGACGCCCCGCGCATGCGCGTGGCGCAGGGCATCGCACACCTGCGTCGCCAACGACAGGGCAACCGACTGGGATGTCCGGCGATTGCGGATCATCTCACGCAGTGAGGATCCCTGGACCAGCTCCATCGCGATCCAGACCCAGTCGCCATTGCTGCCGGAATCGAAGACCTTGACGATGTTCGGATGCTCGAGCTGTCCCATGACCTGCGCCTCATGGACCACCAGAGCCATGTAGGCCCGGCTCGATCCCTCGATCGGCCGGGCGATCTTCAGAGCCACCGGACGATTCCGGTCGATCTGCCAGGCCAGGTACACCGCCCCCATTCCCCCATGTCCCAGGAGGCATTGCACGTCGAATCCGGGAATCGTCCGCAATTGCGCTGCGTCTGGAGGAATCCACTGCGATCGCATGGGTTGGGGCCTCGGCATACGGGATCAGCGGGACGACGGCAGGGGCCGGGCCAGGAATTCGTGGAATTCGGCGATCGCATCGCTTCGTCTGGTCGTCGCCGGGGGTTGGAGCGGCAGCTGGATGCGGACCGTCGTCTCCTCCTCGGACCATCCTTCGATGGTCAGGCTTCCTCCGAGATGAAGAATGGCGAAATATGCGCAGATCCCATGGATCTCGATCTGGCGCAGATTGCATTCGGCATTGGGGCGCGAAGCGGCCACGGATTCATGACGGGCAAGCACCCGGAGGCAGAACCCTCCCTCGGCCGCACCTGCGGCCTGCAGGCGGAAGTCGGATGAGCGTTGGTTCCGGGCGGCAAGACGCTGGATGAAGAAGAGCAGTTCGCGGATCCCTGCCGTCAACAGCCGCCGATCCACCAGCGCTTTGGGGGAAGTGGGCAGGCATTCGAATGGGATCGACAGATCCTCCACGAGATCCATCACCGCGATCGTGGCGTCGCTCACGATCATATCCCCTGCCCGGCGATTCGCCGCCAGCCATCGACCGATCTCGCTCGCACCGGTCATGAGCTGACGCAGGTCGTCTCCATCCGAGGCGGGTCCCGCGTCGTTGTCCTGGGCGACGAGACGGAAATGGCGGAGGCTGTCGGAGATATAGGCCAGGACGGCAGCCACCGGCCGATCAAGCAGACCGGCGCAGGCTGCGGCGATGATTCCATACATCCGGATGCGCTCTGCATAGCCGCGAAACGAGGTCTGCAGGCCCCGATCCCGGGCCAGCCTGTCCCGCTCCTTCTGCAGGTGGTGCAATTCCACCGCACGCCGGATGTCCAGGCTGAATTCCTCGATGTTCCAGGGCTTGTAGACGTAGGCGTATATCTCGCCGCTGCGCACGGCCTCGATGGCGGCGTCGAGATCGCCATAGCTGGTGGTCAAGAGACGCACGATGTTCGGGTGGGATCTGCGTACCGCCTGCAGAAGTTCGACTCCGGTATGCGGTTCCATGCGCTGATCCGTGATGATCACCGCGATACGTTCCCCGATTCTTTGTATCTTCCTCCAGGCCTCCTCGGCATTACTGGCTGTCAGCACCTCGTATTCCTGGCTGAACATCATGCTGAAGTACTTCCGCGCCACGGCCTGGTCGTCGACGAACAGAACCAGGCTGCGTGGGATGCCGTTCGAAACCGCTTCGCGTCGTGTCAGTTCCATAAGCGTCGCTCCAGGCTTAGAACCCTAAAATTGATGAATCGGTAATCCTGCACTCCAGGCCCTGAAGCTTGTCCAGAAGGACCGTGGATGTAAATAGCGCTTGTAACACGGTCGTTTCATATAGTCAATGAATATTTGAAACGCAATATAAACCGTCTCAAGCATCTACGCATTATAGATTTATAACTATCCCAATCCAGACACGCTTTGACCTTTGGTGGCGCTGTGGGTTTTGTCCTGCCAGTCGCGCACGAGAGCCTCTCGACCCAGGGTCGTAATGGCTGCCACGCCGACCTCGGCGGGGATCATGGTCAACAGGCGCGATCATTCAGGATTCACCGACAGGTTGACGGTCAGAAGCTCGATTTACGGACCCCGGTCCGCACCGGCCTCCGTTTGTGCTGTCTAGACCAGTTGCTAAGGCACCGGAGGCGTTCCTGGGTTGGTCAACCTCTTGGCGAATCCTCGGTAAACGCCGACGCGCGTCCCGCTCTTGCCACCCGACGTCGTCAGCCAGCCTGCGGCGCATGCGCCCGACCCTCCTCCTGGCTTTCGCTGTTCTGCTTTCCACCGCCCCCGCTGCCGAGGTGGAGGGCGATCCCAAGGGCTCGCTCATCGTGCGGCTCGATGGCGACCTGCCGCTCAAACCCCGGGCGATGCTCTTCGACGATGGCGGGATGTCGCTGCACACGGCGACGATGCGCCTGCGCGAGGCGCTCAAGGCGCCCGAGGCGACGATCGTACTCGACCTGTCGAGCGACTTCGACGCCGGCACCGCCGCCTGCGAGGAGCTCGCGGCCATCCTCCGCGAGCCGCATCCCGGCAAGAAGGTGGTCTGCCTGATCGATGAATCCCGCGATGCGGCGATGGCGGTGGCGGCGGCCTGCGACGAGGTGGTGATGCCGCCGGCCGGCATGCTGGCGGTCGCGGGGCTCGACCTGTCGACCTGGTACGTGGCCGACGGCCTGGCGAAGCTCGGGGTGCGCTTCCACGCGGTGCAGAGCGGCGCCTGGAAGTCGGCGCCCGAGATGTTCACCCGCAACGCGCCGAGCGAGGCGGCGAAGCAGGAGCACCAGGAGCTCGCCGCCGCGCTCGCCCAGGTCCAGGACGGCCTGCTCACGCGCGGGACGAAGGTCACCGTCGCCGGCCTGGCGGCGGCGCGGGCGCAGGCGCCGCAGACCTCCGCCATCGCGCTGAAGACCGGCCTCGTCGACCGCCTCGCCGAGCCTGGCGAGTTCCGCGCCGCGCTGCCCCAGCCGGTGCGCGAACTCGACGGCAAGAAGAAGATGCCGGACCTGTCCAACTTCGCCGGGGTCATGGCGTTCTGGAGTCAATTGCTGGAAGGCGAACGCAGCGCGAAGGCCGAAAAAGCGGTCGCGGTGGTCGAGCTGGAGGGCGAGATCGTCGATGGCGACGGCAGCGAACCAGGCGAGAGCATCGCCGGCATCGACACCGCCGAACTGCTCGACCGCCTCGCCGACGACAAGCACATCGTCGCGGTGGTGCTGCGCATCAACTCGCCCGGCGGCAGCGCGTCGGCCTCTGACCGCATCCACCACGCGGTGCGACGCCTGGATGCGAAGAAGCCGGTGGTCGCCCTGTTCGACGCGGTCGCCGCGAGCGGCGGCTACTACATCGGCTGCGGTGCGCGCGAGGTGCTCGTCCACCGCGCCACCATCACCGGGTCGATCGGCGTCTTCGCGCTGATGCCCGATCTCACCGGCACCGCCGGCCTCATCGGCCTGAACCGCTTCCCGGTCACCACCGCGCCGCGCGCCGACCTGCACCCCTTCGCGCCGTGGAGCGCCGACAAGGACGCCGCCCTGCGCCAGGTCGTCGAGGACACCGACCGGCGCTTCCAGGCGATCGTGGCGGCGAACCGCAAGCTCGATGCGGCGGTGGTGATGGATCTCGCCGGCGGCAAGGTCTACACCGGCACCCAGGCGGTCGAACGCAAGCTCGCCGATGGCTACGGCACCCTGATCAGCGCCGTCGCGCGCGCCCGCGCTCTGGCCAAGGAGCCCAACCCGCTACCGCTCGAACGTCTGCCGAAACGCAGCGGTCTTGCAGCCAAGCTCGGCCTGGCGCAGTCGTTCCTGCCGACCCCGCTGGTCGGCCCGGCGCGCAGCCTGAACCGCTGGGCCCAGGTCGCGCTGCGTGGACGCCCCTTGATCCTGACCTGGGCGCAGGTCCCTCGTTAGTCCTTCCGCATCCGTCCGGTCACGAGCCGTCCCCCGGCTTTCGCCGGGGAATTGCCGCCAGGTTGGCTTTTCGCCATTGGGCAGAGCCCTGGCGGAGCGGGGTGGGACCGGTCAAAGCTTCCCGTACTGCCTGAGCTTCGCGTACAACGTGCTGCGATCGATCGCCAGGATCTCCGCCGCCGCCTTCTTGTTGCCGCCGCAGTGGTCGAGCACGCGCAGGATGTGGGTGCGTTCGACCTCGGCGAGGGTGGTGATGCTGCCGGTGTCGAAACCACCGGAGTCGCCACCCGGCGCCGGGCGCTCGCTGGGGGCGCCGGCCGGTTGCGGCAGGTCGCTCGGCAGGATGACCTTGTCGGCCGAGAGGATGCAGGCGCGTTCGATCGCGTTGCGCAGCTGCCGCACGTTGCCGGGCCACGGATGGCGCAGCAAGGCGGCGCGGGCCTCGGGGGCGAGGCGCTTGAGCGGCTGGCCCAGGCGTTCGGCGTTGAAGCGCAGGAAATGGTCGGCGAGGGCGTCGATGTCGGCCGGGCGTTCGCGCAGCGGCGGGATGGTGACGCAGAGCACGGCGAGGCGGTGGAAGAGATCCTCGCGGAAGCGGCCCTTGCGCACCTCGTCCGCGAGATCGCGGTTGGTGGCGGCGATCAGGCGCACGTCGACCTTGCGCACGGCGGAGTCGCCCAGGCGCTGGACCTCGCCCTGTTCGAGCGCGCGCAGCAGCTTCGCCTGGATCGCAAGCGGCAGTTCGCCGATCTCATCCAGGAACAACGTCGCCTGGTCGGCGAGTTCGAACACCCCGGGCCGGGTCTCGTCGGCGCCGGTGAACGCGCCTTTGACGTGGCCGAACAGGGTCGCCTCGACCAGCGATTCCGCGAGCGCGGCGCAATTCACGACCTGCAGCGGCTTGTCGGCGCGTAGCGACTGTTCGCGGATGGCGCGCGCGACGAGCTCCTTGCCGGTGCCGCTTTCGCCGAGGATCAGCACCGGTGCCAGGGTCGGCGCGGCCTTGGCGACGAAGGCCAGCACCGGCTGCATCGACGCGTCGGCGGTGACCAGTTCGACGCCGTGCTTGCGCGGCGCGGCGGCGAGGCGTTGGACTTCAGCCTCAAGCCCGGCGACCTTTTCGCGGTTGGCGAGCTGAACCGCGATCTGGTTCGCCACCGCGGCGAGGAACTCGAGATCGGTGCGGGTGAACGGCGCCTCGCCGCCGATGCGGTCGACGTAGAGCAGCGCGTGGACCTCGCCGCCGACGCGGGCCGGGGCCGCCATCGCGCTGGTGACGCCGGCCTCGGCCATGGACGCGGTCGGATCGAGGTCGCCGCTCAGGGTGCACAGCAGCGATTCGCCGCCCTGGCGCACGGCGGTCAGGAGGGTGCGCGCGAACGGCACCGCGCCGAAACGCGCGCGCAGGCGGCGCTCGTGGGTCGGCCAGAGCACCCAGCCGCCGAGATCGTTGGCCTCGGCCGGCGGCGCGGGCAGGAAGACGGCGCAGCGGTCCCCTTCCAGGGCCTCGGCGGCGGTCTCGTCCAGAAGCTCGAAGAGCGCATCGCGCGAGCGCAGGTTGCCGGCGCGCAGCACGATCTGGTGCAGCACGGCGAGATAGCCGTTGATGCGCAGCAATTCCTCGGAGGGCACCGAGCTCGTGCGCGTCTTGGTGAACAGGGTGGAATTTTCGTGGTCGAGCGCGGTCAGCCGGCCTGGGCCGGTGAAGCCGCCGACCGCCTTGTCCTTGGCCGAGGGCGCCCGCGATTCGAAACGGAGGAAGGTCTGGCCGATGCGGAAGGTCGCGCCGTCGCCCAGCGGCATGGTCTCGATGCGGCCGGATTCGTTCCAGGTGCCGTTCGACGAGCCGAGATCGCGCACCAGCCAGCGGCCATGCTCGTTGACCACCTCGGCGTGGACGCGGCTGGCCTTGGCGTCAGCGAGGGGCAGGTGGTTTCCGGCGTCGCGGCCGAGCGTCACCTTCGCGCCGGAATCGAGCGGAACCACCATCCCTTTTCCGGGGCCGTCGATGATGCGCAGGGCGGGCATGGCGCGCAATGTTCCGGGCGGGGGCGAGGGAGGCAACGGCCCGGCGCAGCGAACGGAACGCCACCGGCTCAGCAGCAACGCGGACGAGTCGCGCGGCGCGCGATGCGTTCGCGCATGAACTCCTCGCGCGTCGGCAGGGGATGGTCATGGCCGGCATGGCCGGCGCAGTGGCGTTCGTAGGCGTCGTCATCGGCCCAGGCGCGCACACGTTGCAGGATGCCGTGCAGCGGACGGGCGGGACCGGGATCGGTGCCCGCCTTCTCCGATCCTGCCTTCTCCGCATCGGCAGGGCCCGGGTCGGCCGGCGTCGCCGCGCCGCGCCGGGGCCGCCACCAGCGCCGGCAGGAATCCAGCAGCACCACCCAGGCGACCAGCGCGAAGACCACCACCAGCACCGCGTCGAGGCGCGCGTTGAACAGGCTGCGCTCCACCTCGCTTATCGCGGTGGCGCTGGCGCCGGTGCTCGTCAACCCCGCGAGCTTCGCGGTCAAGCCGTCGATCTGGGCCAGGAAACCCAGCTGCGGATCGGGGGAAAACAGCCGCTGCCACGCCGCCCACTGGGTCACCAGCATCAGCCAGGCCAGCGGCAGCAGGGTGACCCAGGCCCAGCGCGCCTTGCCCATCGCGATGATGACGGTGGTGCCGACGCAGAGCGCGATCGCGGCCAGGGTCTGGTTCGCGATACCGAACACCGGCCAGAGGAATTTCACGCCGGCCGGATCCAGCACGCCGGTCAGCAGCAGGCCGCCCCAGCCCGCGACCACCAGCGCGGCGGCGGTGAGCGACGCCGGCCACCAGGACACCTGGCCCAGGCGGGGGTGGAACGGCGCCGCGACGTTCTGCAGCATGAAGCGCGCGACCCGCGTCCCGGCGTCGACGGTGGTGAGGATGAACAGCACCTCGAAGAGGATGGCGAAGTGGTACCACCACGCCTTCATCGATTCCCAGCCGATCCAGCGGGTGACCGAGTCGAACAGGTGCGCCATGCCCACCGCCAACGTCGCCGCACCGCCGGTGCGCGCGATGATGGAGGGTTCGCCCACGTCCTTGGCCGCCTGGGTGAGGTCCGCCGCGCTGAGGGTGAAGCCCCAGCTGGTCACCTGCGCCGCGACGGTCGCCGCATCCTTGCCCGCGAACTGCCCGGAATTCATCGCGAAGAACAGGCCCGGCGTCAGGGCGCAGGCGGCGATCAGGGCCATCAGCGCGACCGACGCTTCCATCAGCATGCCGCCATAGCCGATCATGCGGCAGTCGCTTTCGCGCGCGATCATCTTGGGCGTGGTGCCGGAACTGACGAGGGCATGGAAGCCGCTCACCGCGCCGCAGGCGATGGTGATGAAGGCGAACGGGAAGAGCGACCCGGCGAACACCGGCCCGTGTCCGCCGGCGACGTCGGTGCCATCGGCCAGCACGCCGACCAGGGCCGGCATCTGCATGGAGGGCAGCACCAGCAGTACACCCGCCGCGAGCAGGCCGACCACCCCGATCTTGACGAAGGCGCTCAGGTAGTCGCGCGGCGCGAGCAGCATCCAGACCGGCAGGATCGCCGCGACGAAGCCATAGCCGATGATCGCCCACGCGACCGTGACCGGCTTCCAGGTGAACCGCTCGGCCCACACCGGATCGTGCGCAGCGACCTGGCCCAACCACATCGCGAACCCGAGCAGCCCCAGCCCGATCAGGCTTGCTTCCAGCGTCCGCCCCGGCCGGATCCAGCGCATCCACACCCCCATGACCAGGGCGATCGGGATGGTCAGGCCGACCGTCACCACGCTCCAGGGGCTCTTGGCGGTGGCGCCGACCACCACGATCGCCAGCACCGCGATGAGCAGCAGCACGATCGCCAGGGTGCCGATGAGCGCGGCCCAGCCCGCGACCGGGCCGATCTCCTCCAGCGCCATCTGGCCCAGGCTTTTGCCGTCGCGCCGGATCGAGGCGCACAGGATCACCAGATCCTGCACCGCGCCCGCCAGGACGACGCCGACCACGATCCAGAGCGTGCCCGGCAGCCAGCCGAACTGCGCCGCCAGGATCGGCCCGACCAGCGGTCCGGCACCGGCGATGGCGGCGAAGTGGTGCCCGAATGCGACCCAGCGGTCGGTGGGCACGAAGTCGTGGCCGTCGTCATGGCGCACCGCCGGCGTCGGCCGGCGGTCATCAAGGGCGAAGATGCGCCGGCTGATGAAGAGCGAGTGGAACCGGTACGCGATCGCCCAGGTGCAGCCCGCCGCCACCACCAGCCAGGCGGCGCTGATCGTCTCGCCTCGCGCCAGCGCGAGCGTGGCGATGGCGGCGGTTCCGACGAGGGCGATGGCGGACCAGAGGACGATGGGGAAAATACGGTGCATGGGCGGCGGACGGTAGGGCGGCGGCGCTGGCAGCCAATCGTCGGATCCGGCCCACCAGACGCATCGCCAGCACCTGGCGATGATGGCTTGCCGCAGGCGGCCCGCTCCTGAGATGCCCGGTAACGCCGCCGCGGCCGGTGGCGTTCCTGGGGTGCACCATGCCGCCGGATCTCGCATCGCTGCTCACCTCCACCGCCGGCCGCGACCAGGTCGCGTATGAACGCCTGGTGCACACCGCCGGGCCCTGGCTGGCGGCGCTGGCCGGCAAGGTGGCCGGGCCTGACCTGGCCGCCGATGCGGTACAGGATGTCCTGGTGCAATGCTGGTTTCATGGCCATCGATTCGCGCCACGGCCTACGCCCGGAGATCCCTCCGGCGACCGCGCCGCCGGGACGTGGCTGGCGCGCCTGGTGATCCGCGCCGTCCTCGATCGCCAACGCGGCGAACGCCGACGCCGCAACCGGGAGCTGCGCATGGCCACCACCGAACCAGTGCCAGATGCCACCCAAACGCTGCCAGACCGCTGGCTGCTCGCCGAATCCCTGGCCGCGCTCGGCGAGGCCGACCGGACGGCGCTGACCCTGCATGCCGCTGGCGCCACCGCTGAAGACCTGGGTGCCACTCTGCGCTGCTCGGCCGCCACGGCCCGGGTGCGGGTGCATCGCGCCCTCGGGCGCCTGCGGGCGGCCCTTGGCCGACGCGGTGCCGTGGTCAGCTCAGTTCTGATGATGGCGTGGGCCGAACCGGCCGCTGCTGCCGAGATTCCCGCCAGCGACCTGGACCGCTGGTCCGCCGCAACGCAAGGCATCGCCTCTCCACCGCCCATCCCCATTCCACCGCTCGGGAGCCGCCTCATGCCCATGCTCATATCCTCGGTTCTGCTGGCCACCGCCACTGGCGGAGCCTGGTTCGCCGCTGACCGCGGCGAATGCCAACCGGTCACTCCGACCACCCAGGCCAGCCCGGTCGTCGATCCCATGGATTAGCGGATCGATCTCAGCGGTCTCAAGCCCGGCAACCGCATCCTGACCATCCATGCGATCGCCCGGTTGATCCAGGATGCCACCGGACTGCCCACCGCCGTACAGGCCAAGGATGCCCATGGCATCGTTCGCGATGGGATGACCTTCGGCTGCGGCGCGCGGGATCAGCCGAACCCGACCATCCGGGACTTCCTACGGGGGAGCGGAATCACTAATTATTGGCGCCTGGAGCGCAGCGATCCGGGCCTGCGCCTGATCCCGGCCGAGGTCGGTCCCGGTCGCCAGACCCAGGCCGAACTGCTGCTGGCCTGGGCCTACCTGCCAATGGATATCGACGCTGGCGACGGGATGACCCTGGAGCAGCTCGAACGCGAGCTGTGTGGAAAACTGGGCATGTCGATCCGCCTGGTGCCCCTGGGCACCGACCCGGCGCGACTGGAACTGCCGGTGCTGAGCGGCCGCATCACCGGCATCCCGGGACGGCAGCTGGTGGGCAAGCTGGTCGGAGCCGGTGACTGGAGCGTCGAATACCTCACGCCCAAGGATTCCTCCTTCCGGGGCGTACGCATGTCCTTCACGCCGCGCAAAGAGGTGATCACCCCGCACGCCTTCCAATGAGGGGCCGTCGTCGCAGCTGAGAACGGCCCACGCGATCGGGTTCCCTGCGTGGGCAGGATCGGATCACCCCCGCGCCGTCTCAGGGCTTGCCGTCACCCGCCGCGACGCAGGTCAGATGGGATTCGGTGCGCAGGTACATCCGGTCGCCATCGAAGACCGGCGGGGCCAGCATGCCCGCTTCGCAGGTGTTGCGGCCGACGATCTCGCCGTCGGGGTAGGGCTTCAGGACCCAGATCGTGGTCTTGTTGACGTTGCGGAACTGGGTCCCGTTGTCGCCGGCGAAGATGTAGTCGCCCGCCCCGGTGGTGGGCAGGTAGGGGCGGCCCTTGAGCCGGTCGGCGGTCGGCGCTTTGGCCGCGACGGGGATTCCCGTCGCGGCGTCGAGGACCAGCAGGCCCTGGCAGTCCTGGGCCCCGGTGACGCCGTAGAGCAGGCCCTTGTGCAGGGTGAGCCCGCCGGGACAGGCGCGGCCGAAGGCGGATTGGCGGCTCCACAGCAGTTTCGCGCCCACCGTATCGCGGTCGAGCATGATGAGCTGATGCGCGGTGGTGCGATCGGGGAATTCCTTCTTCAAACTCGAAAAAGCGTTCATGTAGACGATGTCCCCGGCGACGGTCGGCATGCCGATGTCGGAATCGGCGAACAGGCCATCGATCAGGATCTTGCCATCATCCGCCCTGAGCACCGTGGTCCGGGCGATCGTATTGCCGTCGTGGGTGACGAAGAGCTTGGCGTGGGTCTGGGTCAGGATCACCTCCAGGTCGGAGTCGCCGTTGCTCAGCCGCACGACCACCGGGGTCGCCGTGTAACTGATGCCGTCAAGGTTCGGGATCTTCCATGCCACCGCGCCGGTCGCCGCGTCGAGAGCCAGGATGGTGTGGGTCTTGGCCTCCTCGCTCTTCCCGTTCACCGTGGTCAGGTTCGGCAGGCGCAGGATCAGCAGGGCGCGGCCTTTGCCGCCGGCCGTGCCGGTGACCAGCGCCGGCGAGGAGACCAGGTGGTGCACGGAGCTGCTCGCCGGTTCCACGTTGGCGGTCCACAACCGCTTGCCTGCGAGATCGAAGCACGCCACCACGCCGAGCGGATTCCTGACCCAGACGAGCTTTCCATCCGTGACCGGCGAGGGCAGGCTGAAGCCGGACATGCTCAGCCAGCCGCCGAACTTGCGCGCGAATCCACTCTTGATGATCACGGCGTCACGCCACTCCAGACCTGCCTTTTCCGCCGCGTCGACCAGGTCCTTCAATTTCGCTTTCGCCGCGTCATCGGCCAGACCCTCCTTCTTCAGGGCGTCAAGCCGGGCCGCATCCAGGTTCCCCAGCGCGAGGACGCGGTCGCGGGCGGTGCGGTAGGCGGCGCAGAGCTTCTGCGTCTCCTCGAACCTGGCCTTGTCCTTGGATTCCAGGTGGACGCAGTCGCCCTCCCACAGGATCCTGCCGGTCAGCTTGTCGAGGCACACCAGCACGCCGCCATCGAGCAGGGTGAAGACCCGGTCGCCGACGATGAGCGGCGCCGATTTCGACGGTGCGAACAGGGGCACGCGCCAGCGGATGTTGGTGCCCTGCTCGCCATCCCAGGTCGTGACCGGTTTGGCCTCGGGGTAGCTGTTGCGCGAATCGTTGCGATACCCGGTGCTGCCAGCGCGGAAGGAGGCGATGCGCTTGGCGATGGCCTTGGCCTGCGCCTGCCCCGCGGCCGGCTGCGGCCGACCGCGCACGCAGACCCGCAGCCAGAAATACGACAGCCGTTCGTCATTCTGACAGCAGACCACGATCCGGTTCTCACCCTTGGCGAAGCGGACGTTCAGGCGCAGGTGGTCCTCGTTGCGGCCGGTGTCCGACGGCTTCGCCGGGCTCTGCCCCACCAGCTGGCCGTTCACCCACACCTTGGCCCGATCGTCGGCCCCCACCGCGACCGGCAGCTCGACGTCCTGTTCGGCCTGGACGATCGTCGTGGCGAAGAAGGAGGTCCTCTCCCGGCCGTATTGGTCCATGAAGGGCACGGGATACTTGTCGCGATACTTCCAGTCCCACAGCGGAGCCCAGATGTTGCCGTTGGCCTCCGCCAGGCCGGGTGGTCGCCAGGCGGTCGGGCCGGTGGTCGCGGTGAAATCGGTCGGCTGGGCCGGGGACTTCTCGTTCCATTCCCCGTTGGGGAACGGCCCGTTCACCTTCCAGTTGCCGACGTACAGCCAGTTCTGCACTCCCTCCTTGCCCGCATCGACGGGCAGCAGGTTGGTGGAGATGGTTGGAGCCGGATCGGCCTTCACTGCCTTTGCCGGGGAATTCAAATCCAGGTCGGCGTCGGTGGCTGCTACGTGCGTTGTCGTCTGCTTGGTTGGCAAGCTGCCCACCCCATACCACGGCCCAAACAGGGGATCCTCTTCTGCCGCCGGGAGGCAGGTCATCAGGCCGGCCACGAGGACGAGCAACGGCCCAGGCCGGCACCACGAGCGGGACCCACGTGAGCCACGAGGTGGGTGCGCCCGTCCGGCGTTGGGGGTCGCCGCGCAGCCGAATCGGGACGGGATGAACATGGCGGACCTCCAGGCGGTTCTGGGCTGCCAGTACCCTACCGCGAGGGGAACCGGGCGTTGCCGCCTATCGTCCTGACGCGTCATCCCTGCGTGGTGGACCATGACCACGTTCTCTGCACGAACCGGCCGGCATGGTGGTGTCTGACCTGGTCCTGACCGCCCGTGCGTTCACCGGTATATTGGGTCCTCGCACGGTGCCGGACTGGACGTGCAGGTGAACTGTACTTGAGCCGCTGGCGGCCTAACTTGGCGAACATGCGCCCAGTCCTGATCCTTATCATGCTTGTGCTGACCTTGGCGGCAGAGGACGCCATCGAACAACCCGCCGTCCCGCGCCCGGCATGGGCCTCAGCCCACGGCCGGGACCAGTACGGCACCTGGGCCGACCTGACCGTCGGCAAACAGATCCAACGTTTCCGCTACATCCTGCCCGGCACCTTCACCATGGGCAGCCCGATAACGGATGCGGGCCGCCGCGCCGACGAGGTCGAACATCCAGTGACCCTGACCCGGCCGTTCTGGCTTGGCGACAGCGAGGTGACGCAGGCGATGTGGGTGGCGGTAACCGCAGGAGCCAACCCGAGCCAATACGCGGATCGCCACAGCGGCCCCCATCCGGTGAACCAGGTGAGCTGGATCGATTGCCGGCAGTTCCTCGATCGGCTCAACCAGCTGGTGCCCAACCTGCATGCGACCTTCCCCACCGAGGCGCAGTGGGAATACGCCTGCCGCGCCGGCACCACCGGGCAACGATACGGTGAAATGACGGCGATCGCCTGGTGCAGGGAGGAATCAGGAGGCTGGAACGGGAATCCGGTGCGGAAGAGGGCCCCCAATGCCTGGGGTCTCTATGACATGATCGGCAATGTCTGGGAATGGTGCGCGGACTGGTCGGCGGACTACGCCACCGGCCCGGTCAGCGATCCCGTCGGGGGTCGCAGCGGTACCGCCAGGATCGTGCGCGGCGGTGGAACCAACAACGATCCCCAGGCGTACCGGGCCGCGTTCCGGCTGCGCTATCCTCCGGATTTCCGCTTCTTCGACATCGGCTTCCGCCTCTGCGTGCCGACCCTTCCTGGGAAAGATGACTCCTTACGGGGCGGGACCGGGGATCTGACAGTCAGCAACGCCGAGTTCCTGGAAGAAAGCTTCCAGTACATGCATAACGAAAAGGACGAGCGCCAGTTCTTCCTGGGAAAGAAAAGCCAAAAGTGGTTCGGGGAACGATTGACCGTATATCATCCCGAATACCAGAGGATCATTGCCGAGTTCAAGCGACTGCTGAAGGAGACGCATCCGTCACTTGATCTGATGTACGAGGCCAAGGGCCCTCCATCTCATGTCTCCCCCTCGGATACCAGCACGTTGTATCTCAAATTTTATCGCAACGGGGAATTGACGCTCGCCCAAGCGGCGTTGCGTATCGCCACGGCTCTGGCGCCGGGCCGGTTGGTCGTCCATGGCAACTCCGAAGGCTCTTCCTCGGAAACCCGAACGGTCAGCATCTCGTATTCGGCCTGGTTCCCTTGGCACCCGCCGATCACAGCGGAATGGGTCCAACGCCTCCTGACGGAACCGAAAACCGTAGCGGAATTCCATGCTTTGCTTGCCAGCCAACCGCTGCTTCCCGAGGTGGAAAAGGAAGTCCACCCCCCGCCGCAGCCGCCGGGGCTGGTCATGCGGTTCGATCTGGCCCGTTCGCTGTCGGATTTCGATCAGAAGGGCTATTTCTTCAGCCTCGACAAAGCGGCATCGACGCCCGCCGGGGTGTTCGTCAATGGTGCATATGCCGCCTGGGTAAATGAGCCGAAATTGGGTGATCCCATGCATCCATATGTGGATTGCCCCGATCTGGATCCCCTCAGATTCACCGTCTCGGCCCTGCTGGCCCCTTCGGGCCAGAACCCTATGCGTGGTTCAGGGGATTCGGCATTGCTCTTCAGTATCGGCGCCGGGGAATCATTGGGTCTGGGCGGTACCTGGATCTGGGCGGGGTTCGATGTGAGTCGCCGTCGGACCCGGAATGCGCTGGTAGTCGGATTCAATTCGGAGGATTTCAGCCCGCTCTTCCCGCACGACGAGAAGCCCGCCATGGCGAAGATCATCGGCAGTTCACGTTGGTATGCTGTGACCCTGGCGGTCGATCTGCGTGGAGCGCAGAAAACCATAACCGTGCATCTGAATGGCCTGAAATCCCAGCCGATCGTGCTCCCGCAGGACGCGCTCCCCTGGGTCGTGCGGCGGGGGTGGACTTCGCGCAGCAAGCGTTTCCAGCTCACCGACTGGTCGAGCGCCGGCAATTTCCGCGGGGTTCTTGCCGCGGTCGCCATCCACAACGGCATCCTGCCCGACGACCAGATCCTGGCCATGCATGCCAAATGGGATGCCAAGAAACGGGTGCTGCCCGATCATCCCGATTTCGGGGACCGGAGG
This sequence comes from uncultured Candidatus Kuenenia sp., assembly GCA_964654285.1. Taxonomy (GTDB): domain Bacteria; phylum Planctomycetota; class UBA11346; order UBA11346; family UBA11346; genus BJHQ01. The sequence goes on along the minus strand of CAZZJC010000017.1, from coordinate 54,026 downwards.
GGCCAGCCGGTCGCGGCAGGATCGCTCCTCATGGCACCGAAGGCAGAGCAGAAGAAACCGGGAAAACCATCGATTGCGGCACCGGTTCCGGACAAGCCTGCTCCACCGCCCAAAGCCAACCTCGACGATTTCTGAACCTGGATGTCCTCGGGTTCGGCTTGGGATCCCGCGTCTGGCCCGTGATTCAACCGGCGGACGTGGCCGGTTGACCGCTCAACGCGCGTACACCTGCCCCGAATCGACGATGATCACCTGGCCGGTGACGCAGCGGGCGGCGTCGGAGAGCAGCCAGACGGCGGTGTTGGCGATGTCGTCGGGCTTGATGTCGCGGTTGAGCGCGGTCTGGGCGATGTAGCTCGGGATGACCTCTTCCGGTTTCAGGCCCTTGGCCTTGGCGCGCTCGGCGATGTAGGTCGGGTTCCAGATCTTCGATCCTTCGAACACGTTGCCGGGCGAGATGCAGTTCACCCGCACGCCCTCGCGCCCGAGTTCGAGCGCCCAGCCGCGCGCGAGGTGCAGCTCGCCGGCCTTGGTCGCGTTGTAGGCGCTGTTGGCCTTGCTCGGCTCCAGGCCGGACTTGCTCGAGAGCAGCACCATCGCGCCGCCGCGATTCTGCTTGAGGAAGATGCGCGCGGCTTCGCGGCCGCAGAGGAAATAGCCGGTCAGGTTGATGCGCAGGCTGAGCTCCCACTTGTCGAGCGGGAAGTCGACCAGGTTGAAGGCCGGCGCGATGCCGGCGGCGCAGACCAGGCCGTCGAGGCCGCCGAAGCGCGCCACGCACGCGGCGAACGCCGCCTGCACGCTGGCTTCGTTGGTGACATCGAGCTTCGCCGTGTGCACATTCGCCGGGTCATTGATGCCGGCGGCGACCTGCGCCAGACCGGTCTCGTCGACATCGGTGAAGCAGACCTTGGCGCCGGCGCGATGCAGGCCGCGCGCGATGCCGAGCCCCAGGCCGCTGGCGGCGCCGGTGACCAGGATCGCCTTGCCGGCGAGCAGGCCGGTGAGATGGAGCGGAGCGGGATGGGGAACGTTGGGCATGGGGAATCCGATATGGTCGTGGGGATGGAAAGGTTCAGGTCGCCGGCTTCAGGCCGAAGGCCCGCGCATGGAAGGCCAGCGCGGCCGGGATGTGGCGATCCCAGTAATCCCAGCCGTGCGCGCCAGGATGTTCGACGTAGGTGTGCGTGATGCCGAGGCGGTCGAGCAGGGCGTGGAAACGGCGGTTGTGATCGACAAGGAAGTCCTCGCTGCCGCAGTCGAGGTGCAGCGCCGGCAGCGGCTTGCCCGATCGCGCCGCGGCGCGCGCCTGCTTGAAAGGATCGGCGGCAGCCGGCAGCCGGGCGCCGAACGCGGCGAACAGCGCCCCGCCGATCCAGTCCTTGCGCATCTTCGCCGGGCCAGGAGCGAAATAGCGGGCCGGATCGAAAAGGGCCGAATGGCTGTGCGCCGAGGCGAAGAGCTGCGGATGCCGCAGCGCGATGCGGATCGCCCCGCCCCCGCCCATCGACAGCCCGCCGATCGCACGGGCCGACCGTTCGGGCCTGAGGCGCAGCAGACGTTCGCAGGTGGCGATCGATTCCAGGATGTGGCGCTCGTAGTCGCCCGCTCCGTGCGGCAGATCGCAATAGAACGACTTCGCCCCATCCAGCATCACCACCGCGATCCCCAGCGCATCGGCGTAGCGCTCGATCGCGGTCCGCCGCTGCCAGATCGAATCGTCGTCGCTGAGCCCATGCAGCAGGTACACCGCCGGATGCGGCCCCGGCCGATCGGGCACCACCGCGTGCAGGCTGCACGCCTTGCCCAAAGGTGCGCTGCCATACCGGATCTGAAGGTAGCTCATGGCGGGCCGGATGCTGGCGCCCCAGCATCCGGTGCAATCGGAGGATCCCAGCCGCAAGCGGGCCAGCGCAGCGCCCCCCGCCGATGAGTGCCCGGCAACGCGAGGCGGCGCAGTCGGGCTGGGGCGCAAGCACCGTCAGTGGTTGTAGGCGGCTTCGCCGTGCTGGGCGACGTCCAGGCCGCTGAATTCCTGCGCCGGCTTGGCGCGCACGCCGACGGTGAGATCGAGGATCTTCATGATGGCGAAGGTGCCGATTCCCGACCAGGCGACGGTCACCGCCATGGCCTTGAGCTGGGCCCAGACCTGGGTGCCCATCGCGACGTCGTTCTGACCGCCAAGCCACGGCACGCAGAACACGCCGGTGAGGAAGGTGCCGATCAGGCCGCCGACCCCGTGGACGCCGAACACGTCGAGGGTGTCGTCGTAACCGGCCCGGCGCTTGATCACCGCCACCGCCGTCCAGCAGGCCGCGCCGGCGACGGCGCCGATCACCAGGGCTCCACCGGGGCCGACGTAGCCGCAGGCCGGGGTGATCGCGACCAGGCCGCCGACCGCGCCGGTGACCAGGCCGAGGGCGCTGACCTTGCGGTACTTGATGTATTCGATGAGCATCCAGGCCAGCGCGGCGGCGGCGGCGGCGATCTGGGTGGTCAGCATCGCCATGCCGGCCTGGCCGTTGGCGGACACCGCGCTGCCGGCGTTGAAGCCGAACCAGCCGACCCACAGCATGGCGCCGCCGGTGAGGCACATGACCACGTTGTGCGGCATCATCGGCTCATGCGGGTAGCCGGTGCGGCGCCCGACCACCAGCGCGGCGACCAGGCCGGCGATGCCGGAGTTGATCTCGACCACCGTGCCGCCGGCGAGGTCCTTCAGGCCCCACACCGCGAAGAGGGTCTTCTCGCCACCCCAGGCCATGTGGCAGATCGGGATGTAGACGAGGGTGAACCACAGGGCCGAGAACGCGAGCACCACGCCGAAGCGCAGGCGTTCGGCGAAGGCGCCCACCAGCAGCGCCGGGGTGATGATGGCGAAGGTGAGCTGGAAGCAGCAGAAGACGGTTTCGGGGATGAGGTGGGCCGGATCGCTGCCGGTGACGCTGTCGGCCTTCACCCCGAGCAGGAACGCCTTCGACCAGCCGCCGATCACGCTGTTGAGCGCACCGCCATCGGTGAAGCAGAGCGAGTACCCGTAGACGATCCACAGCACGGTGATGAGCGCGGTGACCGCGAAGCACTGCACCAGGATGGTCAGCACGTTCTTGGTGCGGACCAGGCCGCCGTAGAACAGCGCCAGGCCGGGGATGGTCATGAACAGCACCCAGGCCGCCGACACCATCACCCAGGCGGTGTCGCCGGTGTTGATGACCGGCGGCGCACTGGCGGCGGCCGCTGGCGCGGCGGCAGCCGTTTCTGCCGCGCCCAGACTGGCGGCAACGCCGGCCATGAGCACGGCGGCCAAGGACATGAATCGGGTTCCTGGGAAGGTCATCGCGCGCTCCGGATTTCCTGGTAGGCGGGTGGGGCGCAAAAAAGACTGCTTACTCGAGCAGCGTCAACAGCCGGTTTGTGGTTACCGGTTAAACAGTTCGTCGCAGCCGCGCGTTTCGCCACGCCTTGCTCGCCAGCACCGTGCCGAGAGCCTGCCTGACGATGCCTGACACCGTGCCGACCAGCCTGTTCCTGACCGGTGGCGCCCGCAGCGGCAAATCACGCCTGGCCCAGGCCTGGGTGCTCGCCGGGCCGCTCCCGCACGTCTACGTCGCCACGGCCGAGCCGCACCATGACGACCCCGAGATGCAGACGCGCATCGCCCGCCATCAGGCCGATCGCGCCGGGCGCGGCTGGACGACCAGGGAATGCGCGACCGACGTGGCTGCGGCCATCGCTGCCGCCGGCGCCGGCGCAGTGGTGGTCGACTGCGTCACGCTGTGGCTCTGCGCCCTGGGCGGACGCCACGCCTGGGCCGAGGCGCCGATCCTGGCCGAGGTCGACCGCCTTGCGGCGTTGCTTGCCGATCCGCCCTGCGACGTGGCGGTGGTCAGCAACGAGGTCGGCAGCGGCATCGTGCCGGGCGATGCGCTCTCGCGCGGCTTCCAGGATCTGCAGGGTTTCGCCAATCAACGCCTGGCCGCCGCCGCCCACGCCGCCGCACTGGTGGTGGCCGGACTGCCGCTGTGGCTCAAGCATCCGACCGGGGTGCGGCCCATCCCGGGAACGGCGTAGCATGCGTTCGCTCATCGCCGCGTTCCGCTTCCTCACCCGCCTGCCCGTGCCCGGCCGGCCGACCACGGCCGAGGAACTGCCCGGCGCGCTCGCCTGGTTCCCCCTCGTCGGCGCGCTCTGCGGCGCGGCGGTGGCCGGGGTCTTCGTCCTCGCCGTGCCGTATTGGCCCACGCCGGTCGCGGCGGTGCTCGCGGTGGCGTTCGGCCTGATCCTCACCGGCGGCTTCCACGAGGACGCCGCGAGCGACGCCGCCGACGGCCTGGGCGGCGGCCACGACAACGAATCCGTGCTGCGCATCATGCGCGATTCGCGCATCGGCGCCTTCGGGGCGATGTCGCTCTGGGTCGTGCTCAGCGCCCGCGTCGCCTTCCTCATCGCCCTCGACGGGCTCAGCCCCCAGCTCGCGATCGCCGCCTATGCCCTCGCCTGCGCCTGGGGCCGCTGGACGGCGGCGCCGCTCATCCGCCTGCTGCCGCCGCTGTCGGATGGGCTCGCCAAGGACATCGGCCCGCGCCTGGGCTGGACGCCCCTGGTGGTGGCGACCCTGGGCGTGGCCGGCGCGACCTACGCCGCCTGGCGCCTCGGCCTGCCCCACGCCCTGCCCGCCGCCGCCGCCGCGCTGACCGCCACCGCCCTGTGGGCGCTCTACCTGCGCCGTCGGCTCGGCGGCCAGAGCGGCGATCTGCTCGGCGCCGGCAACCAGCTCGTCGAGGCAGCGGTGCTGCTGGTGCTGATCGCCCGGTTCTGAGCAGCCTTCAGGCTGCTCACGGGGGAGCGCCGAAGGCGCGTTACGGGGGCGGGCAGCCCCCGGACAAACAAGAACTTGGGACGGCGAAGCCGACTCTTCCGGCGCAGCCGGAACCCCGCGCAGCGGGGATGTGCTTTGGAAGCCGCCTTCAGGCTGCTCACGGGGGAGCGCCGAAGGCGCGTTACGGGGGCGGGCAGCCCCCGGACAAACAAGAACTTGGGACGGCGAAGCCGACTCTTCCGGCGCAGCCGGAACCCCGCGCAGCGGGGATGTGCTTTGGAAGCCGCCCGGGTCATCGTCGGTGCTGATCCGGCGTGCGGGTTGCCAGGACGCTGCGCCAGGTGTCTGATGGGCAGCGATGAAACTGCTCCGCCGGCTGCTGCTGATCGTGCTCATCGGCACCATCCTCGCCCTGGTGGGGGCATGGTGGTTCAGCGCCAGCCTCATCGCCGGGATCGCCAACCACTGGCTGCCGAGCGAGGTCGCGCCGGGCGTGGTGCTCGAACGCGCGTTCGGATCGCCGGTGGATGGGCGGACGGTCATCGCCCGCGTCCCCAACCGCGTCGCTGCCGCGATCGCCGGGAACTACGGGTTCGCGGTGCCGTCCTGGCTGCCGCGTTCGCCCGCCAGCCTGAGCGGTCATCACGGTGATGGTGCGGACGCCTCGACCTTCGCCGCCGTGGTCGGTGGCGTGGCGACCACCCGGGTCGACGGAGCATTCACTCCGGCCCAGGCAGACGCCGTGATCGCCACATATTTCCGGCGGGTCGAGACCCCGCTGCTGGCGATTGAGCGGATCACGATCCAGGCCGCCGATATCGCCACCGTGCCGACATCCCCGACCACTGAGGTCGGCAATGGCCCCGCCCCGCGCACGGTGCGCTTCCGGCTGCGCGGCACCTGCGATGTGACCGCCGGCCACAAGCGCTGGACCGCCGATATCACCCGGCTGGAGGGCACGGTGCGGTTTTCCTTCACCCCGGTTCCCGGCGGTCTGCGTCCAACGGTGAGACTGACTCTCGACCGTTGCGTCGCACACGCGGCCGACGGTGGAGCGTTGCCCTGGCTGGGCGAGGCGCAGATCCCGATGCTGAACCCCATCATCAACGCCGCCCTGGCCGGCCCGTGCAGCAAGCAGATCTGGCCGGACTGGATCCCGCTCGACCTCGACGCGCATTTCACGGTCGGCACCTGGACCGAGGCGCCGTTCGCACCCCGCACGAACGGCGTCGATCTGTAGCGGCCGCTAGCGCACCAACCCGGCGACCAGCAGCGCGGCAAGCGCCAGCCCGGCCGCCATGCGGTACCAGGCGAAGCCGGTGAAGTCGTGGTTGGACACGAACCGGATCAGCCAGCGCACGACGATCAGCGCCGAGACGAAGGCGAACACCGCGCCGACGCCGATGTCGAGGGCGCGGTCGGCGGTGAGTTCGTGGTGGTGCTTGACCAGTTTCAGCAGCGCCGCCCCGCACAGGATGGGGATGGCGAGGAAGAACGAGAACTCGGTCGCCGCCGGACGCGCCACCCCGATGAGCAGGGCGCCGAGGATGGTGGCGCCCGAACGCGAGACGCCGGGCAGCAGGGCGAGCAGCTGGCAGAGGCCGATGCCGAGGGCGATGCGCCAGGGCAGCACCGCGTTGTCGTGATAGGCGTCGCGATGGCGGCGGCGTTCGATGAGCAGGATGGCGAGGCCGCCCACGGCCCAGGACGCGGCGATGAGCGGCAGCTCGACCGTTTCGGTGAAGATGCGGGTCTCGAGGAAACGGTTGGCCGGGATGCCGATCAGCACCGCCGGCAGGCAGGCGAGGGCGACCATCGCGGCGAACCAGCGCGCTCCGGCATCGCCCCCGATGACGCCGGTCGTGGTGCGCCACAGGCGTTCGCGGAAATGCCAGCACACCGCCGCGATGGCGCCGAGCTGGATGGTGACGTTGAAGACCTGGCCCGGGTCCTGGTAGTGGAGCAGCCGCTGCGCCACCGCGATGTGGGCGGTCGACGAGACCGGGATGAACTCGGTCAGGCCCTCGACCAGGCCGATGAACGCCGACGCGAGGAGTTGCCCGAGATCCATGGACGCGGTTCCGCCGTGGTGAGGCCGCGAGCATGCCGGCGGAGCGCACGTGCAACAGGTGCCCTGCCCGCCCGGCGTGCCCCCACCCGCCGGACCAGCCTCCATCATCCGGTTGACCCCGTCGATCCCGCGCCCGATGACGGTCCGCCATGCCCACCCCCATCCTCACCTGCCTCGGCGCCGCCGGGACGGTCACCGGCAGCCGCCATCTCCTGGAATACGGCCAGCACCGCGTCCTGATCGACTGCGGGCTGTTCCAGGAACGCCACCTGCAGGCGCACAACTGGGACGCCTTCAACCCGCCGGCATCCAGCCTGAGCGCGGTGCTGCTCACGCACGGCCATCTCGACCACTGCGGCCTGCTGCCGCGCCTGGTGGCGCAGGGCTTCACCGGCCGCGTCCACGCCACCCCGGCGACCTGCGCCATCGCGCCGATCGTCATGGCCGATTCGGCCCGCCTGCAGATGGAAGACGCGGCCTTCAAGCGCAAGCGCCACGCCAAGGAGGGCCGCGAAAACGCACGCGGCTACCAGCCGCTCTACGATGACGACGATGTCCAGGCAGCGGTCGCGCGCTTGACCCCGGCCGGCATGGGGAAGCGCGTCGTGATCGCCCCCGGCATCGAGGCCGCCTTCTTCCACGCCGGCCACATCCTCGGCTCGGCCAGCATCGCGGTGACCGCCGGCACCGGCGCCGACCGCCGCACCGTCCTGTTCAGCGGGGATCTCGGCCGGCGCCACAATCCGCTCGTGCCGGATGCCGCGATCCTCACGGATTGCGATGCGGTGGTGATCGAATCGACCTACGGAGACCGCCTGCACGAACCCACCGCCGACATCGGCGACGCCCTCGCCGCCGCGATCCTGCCGGCGGCGCAGCGGGGCGGGACGGTGGTGGTGCCGTGCTTCGCGGTCGAACGCGCGCAGGAGCTGCTCTGGCATCTCGGCCGGCTGTTCCGCGCCAAACGCCTGCCGGCGATGCCGGTCTACCTCGACAGCCCGATGGCGCAGCGCCTGCTCGAGGTCTTCCGCTCCCATCCCGAGGCGACCAGCGCCGGCTTCAGCGCCGCCGATCTCGACTTCCCCGGCCTGCACCTGACCCACGGCCAGGAGGACTCCAAGGCGATCAACGAACGCCAGGGGCCGATGATCGTCATCGCCGGCTCGGGCATGTGCACCGGCGGCCGCATCAAGCACCATCTCCAGCAGCGGCTGGGCGACGCGCGCAACCTCGTGCTGTTCGTCGGCTACCAGGCCGACGGCACGCTCGGCCGCCAGATCCTGCAGGGCGCCAAGCGCGTCCGCTTGTTCGGCGGCGAACGCGAGGTCAACGCCCAGGTCGCGCAGGTGCGCGGTTTCAGCGGCCACGCTGACCGCGACGAGCTGCTCGGGTGGCTCAGCCGCCTGCCGCACCGCCCGCGCCAGGTCGTGGTCGTGCACGGCGGCCCCAACGTCAGCGCCTCGTTCGCCCAACTGGTCACCGAACGCACCCAGATCCCGGCCCAGGCGGCGACGGCGGGGGTGCCGATTCCGCTGATGTGATCAGTTCAGAATCACAGGGCACCGCTATTTGAGCGTATTCCCGCCATCATCCGCCGGGGCGGTGCCGTCGTGGAGCACGTTGCCTTCTTCGCGCAACTTCCCGCGCGCGGGTTCCTGCGGCAGAAGATCGGCGGCGGCCAGCAGCAGCACGTGGCCCGGATGCGCCTTGGCGAAGGCATCGTAGGCGGCGCGGGCCTCTTCGCGGCGGCCCAGGCGGCTGAGGGCCATGACCTGGTAGTAGCGGGCGCGCGGGGTCGGGTCGGGGACGGCGGCGGCGCGGGTGACCACGGTCTGCCATTCGGCGGCGCGCACCAGCGCGGCGAAATCCACGCGTTCGCGTTCGTCGAGCTGTTGCTCCCTGGTGTCGACCGCACCGGGCAGGAGCGGCGCGATCAGGGCGGTGATGCCGCGCACGGCGCGCTCGCCCAGCAGGCGATCGGTGTCCTTGCCGCTGGCGGCGGCCCCGGCGATGGCGGTGTGGGCCTCGGCCTTGCCGTTGGCCCAGACCCGGCTTTCCAGGATCTGGTCGCCGCTCTGTTCGCGCCGCTCCAGGCGGATGATGATCAACGGCTCGCGCCCCGACAGGCTGCGCGCGGCGTCGGGGGTGGCGATGAGGTCGGCGTCCTGCAGGCCCTTCGCGCCCAGGCGTTCGCGCGCCTTCGCCCCGGCGACGACCTCGACCCGGGCGCCACCGAGCTTGGCGAGTTCGGTCAGCACCTGCCCGGCGGACGGATCGGCCTCGGGATTGCCGCTGAGGACGAGGATGAGGAGGAGCTTGTCCATGCCCGCGAGCATGACCGCCATGGCTGGCGGGGGAAGGCGCGGGCGACAGGCGGAACTGCACCTCTGTGCCCTGCAACAGGGAGGCGCCGCATCTTGCCCTGGTGGATCGGCGGTGAAGCATGCGCCGCCATGCAGGTCTACCACGAATTGCTGCGCCGGATCCTCGCCGAGGGCCGGCCGCGCAGCGACCGCACCGGCACCGGGACGATCGGGGTGTTCGGGCACCAGATGCGCTTCGATCTCGGCGCGTCGTTCCCGCTCCTGACCACCAAGAAGCTGCACACGCGGTCGATCATCCAGGAACTCCTGTGGTTCCTCGCCGGGCGCACCGACAACGCCTGGCTGACCGAGCGCGGGGTGACGATCTGGAACGAGTGGGCGACCGCCGAGCAGTGCGCCCGCTTCGGCCGCAGCGAGGGCGATCTCGGGCCGATCTACGGGCACCAGTGGCGCAACTTCGGCGCCAGCCGCCTGCCCGACGGCACCCTGGCGCAGGATGGCAAGGACCAGATCGCCTGGGTGCTGGCCGAGATCCGGCGCAACCCGTTCAGCCGCCGGCTGATCGTCAGCGCCTGGAATCCCTGCGAGGTCGACCAGGTGGCGCTGCCGCCCTGCCACACCCTGTTCCAGTTCTACGTCCAGGCGGCGGCCGAACCGGGCCAGCCGGCCGAGCTGAGCTGCCAGCTCTACCAGCGCAGCGCCGACGTCTTCCTGGGCGTGCCCTTCAACATCGCGAGCTACGCCCTGCTGACCTGCATGGTTGCGCAGGTCTGCGGCCTCAAGCCCGGCGAGTTCGTCCACACCCTGGGCGACGCGCATCTGTACGTGAACCACCTCGACCAGGCGAAACTGCAACTGACCCGCGAGCCGCGACCGCTGCCGCGCCTGGTGCTGGATGCCGGCGTCAACGATCTGTTCGCGTTCACCGCCGACCACATCCGCATCGACGGCTATGACCCGCATCCAGGAATAAAAGCACCGGTGGCTATATGAACAGCAAGGGGGGCGAAGGGCCGAGAGGCCCGGAGCGGATTGGGGGCGTAGCCCCCGAAGCAACCCAGGCTTCAGGGTCGCATGCATCGGTCGTGACCGAACAAGGTCAACACAAGGGCAGAAGCGTTCTTGCCATGCCCTTAAGCGCCATCGTGGCGATGGACGAGGGCAACCTGATCGGTCGCGGCCTGGAACTGCCCTGGCGCTTCCCCGAGGACCTGAAGTGGTTCAAGGAGAAGACCAGAGGCCACAGCCTGGTCATGGGGCGCAAGGTCTTCGACAGCCTGGGCCGCAAGCCGCTGCCCGGCCGACCGGGCGTGGTGGTGACCCGCGACCGCGCCTTCCGCGCCGAAGGCGTGCGCGTCGCGCACACGCCCGAGGACGGCGTCGCCCTCGCGCGCATGCTCGGCGAGCAGCCGCCGTTCGTCATCGGCGGGGCCGAGATCTACCGCGCCCTGCTGCCGCAGATCACCCGCCTCTACCTGACCCGCATCCCCGGCCGGCACGAGGGCGACGTGCATTTCCCGCCTTTCGACGAGAGCGAGTGGGTCGAGGACGGCCGCTGGGAAGGCGCGACGCCGGGCCTGGTGTTCCGTGCCCTCGCGCGGCGCGACGCCTGATTTTCCAAGGATTCCGCCATGACGACATCGCTTCGAGCCAAGTCCGCCCTGCCCCGCGCCAGTCTGGGCAAGCGCCGGGCGACGCCGTTCACCTACACCCCGAAACTGCTGGAGGCGGTGCCGTTCAGCCTCGACCGCCGCTTCGCCGGGCAGACGACCTGGGTCGCGAACCGCTGCGAACGCTTCACCAGCCTGTGCCCGGTGACCGGGCAGCCGGACTGGGCCGCGCTCGACATCCTCTACATCCCCGACGCGCACCTGGTCGAGAGCAAGTCGCTCAAGGAATACCTGGCGTCCTTCCGCATGCATGGCGACTTCCACGAAGATGTCTGCCGCATCATCTGCGACGACCTCGTGCGGCTGATCGCACCGCGCTACGTCGAGGTGCTCGGCCGCTTCGACAGCCGGGGTTCGATCGCGATCTGGCCCTACGTGCAGTTCGCCGCCGCAGGCGACGCCGAGGCCGAGCACATCCGCGACCAGCGCCGCGTCGCCTGGCGCCCCTGAATCATGGTCGGGTGCCGGTGGGCCAGCGGCCGCTTTCTTCACCTGGGCGGGTGACCTCGGGCGAGGGCGTGCGCAGCCAGACGTCGGAGCGGAATGATTTCGCGGTGTCCTTGCCCTCGAGGCTGCGCGGCAGGCGCAGGCGGAAGACGCTGCCGGTCGGGCCGGTCTTGTGCAGCCAGATGCGGCCGCCCAGCATTTCCGCAAGACAGCGCGTGATGTAGAGCCCAAGCCCGCTGCCGCCGCTCTCGCGGGTGGTGCAGTCGGCGCCCTGCCAGAAGGCCTCCCACATGCGTTCGGCGGTCTCGGAGGCGATGCCCGGGCCCTGGTCCGCGATGGTGAACTCGACCGCGTCCGCGAGATGGTCCACGGCCAGGGTGATCGTGCCTTTGCTGGAAAACTTCACCGCGTTCGACAGCAGGTTGTCGAGCATCTGGCGCACCCGCAGCGCATCGGTGGCGAGCGGCGCGCGCCGGCCGGTCGACGGATGCCGGAGCAGGGCGAGGCCCTTGGCCTTGGCGCGCTCGCTCCACAGGCTGAGGGTCAGGTCGGCGATCTGCTCGGCGTCGCAACGGCCGGGCCTGAGTTCCAGGGTGCGGGCCTCGATCTTCGACATGTCGACGATGTCGTTGATGATGCCCAGCAGGTGCTGCGAGGATTCGGCAATCAGCCGGATGTAGCGCGCCGTGGCGTCGTCGGCGCCGCCGGTGTATTCGAGCTGGAGCAGTTCGCAGAAGCCCATGATGCCGGTGAGCGGCGTGCGCAGCTCATGGCTGGTGATGGCGAGGAACGAGGATTTCGCGCGGTTCGCCGCCTCGGCCTCCGCCTTGGCCTTGGTCAGGGCCTGGAGATGCATCAGGCGCCGGCTGTCGTCGCGGGCGGTGGCGATGACCACCGTCTCGTTCTCCATGTGGTAGCGCCGCAGGACGACCTCGGTCGGGATCTCGCTGCCATCCGTGCGACGGTGCCAGGCGTGGTAGCGCACGGTGCGGCCTTCGCGCGCGGCGGCGGCGATGCGGGCGAGGGCCTCGTCAGCGGTCGGCGGCCGGGCCTGCTCGTAGGTCGCGTCGCACCAGCGCTCGATCGACCACAGTTTCAGGCCGACCAGGCCGTAGGTCTGATGCCCGCGTTCGCGCTCGGCCGGCTCGTTGGCATAGCGGATGGAACCGTCCTGGCCGACGATCAGGAAGGCCTCATGGCTGAACGCCAGCATGCCGGTGATCTCGGCGAGCTGCGAATGCAGGCGCAGCTGCACGCTGGTGTCGGTCACCACCCACATCAGGCGGGTCGGGGCGAGCTCCTGCGCCTCGACCTCCAGCATCTGGCCGCCGACCACCACCACCATGCGGCTGCCCGGGGTCAGGCGGGGTATTCCGGCGCAGGCGTCGCCGAGTTTCGCCGCCACCTCGGCCATCGTCGCGCCGAGAGCGGGCTGGAACCCGAACAGGCGGACCAGCGCCGGATTGGCGAAGGTGAGCCGCTCCCGGTCGAACCAGCACACCCCGACCGGCAGCAGACCGGCGAGGACGGCGGCATCGGGGGGACGGGCGGTCATCTGAGGAAGCTTGGTTTTCCCATGGGGCAAAGCAACGCATCGGCGCGGCGACGCCCGCAGCGGGGTTCGACACCGCCGGGGCCGGGCAGGCCATCCGGATTGCGGCGGGTCCGGGTGCGCTAGGGTGCCTCGTGATCATGAGCACCGCGATCCAGTACCATGAGGCCACCAAGTACCACCCGGAGACCGTGGGCGGCCATCCCGGCCTGGACTGGGCGAAGATGCCGGTGCCCTACAAGGTCTGGGATGCCGATGCCGCGGTCGCACTCGCCCCCTACCTGCCCTTCGATCCCAATCCCTTCACCGGCGAAGCCGCCGGCCCCGAGGCCATGGTCAGCGACGGCCTGGGCCTGGTGTCGCGCTGGATCTACCACACCTGCGGCATCACGGCGCTCGTGCCGCAGGCGCCCCGTCCGCTCTTCCTGCGTGCGAATCCCTCGGCTGGCGGGCTTTACCCTGCGGAAATCGCCCTCGTTTCCCACGGTTTCACCGGTCTGGACGACGGCCTGTACGGCTACGACCTGCAAGGCCACCGCCTGATCCCGCTCTGGTCGGACGCCAGCATCCACGCCGGCCTGGTCGAGGCGTGCTACGGCAACGCGGCGGTCGCGGCGGCGCCGCTCAGCCTGGTGGTGACCGGGGTCTTCGAGCGCAGCCGCTGGCGCTATCTGGAACGCGCCTACCGCCGCATCCTGCTCGACGCCGGCCATCTCATCGGCAACGCCGGCCTGGCCGCGCATGCCCTCGGCGGCCGCACCCATGCGACCACCGCCTTCTCTGACGAAGCCCTCGAGACCGTGCTGCGCCTCGATGCCGATGCCGAGGGTGCGCTGGCGGTGGTGAGCTGGTCCCCCGGCCAGGGCGCGAGCGAGCGGCCGAACTGGACCGCGCTGCCGTCGGCGACCGGTCCGGCCCAGGTCGAACCGCCCCTGCTCGACGCCCTGCATCGCCAATCCCGCCTGCCACGCCAACGCCCGGCCCTGGTGGCGCGCGGTGAGACGCAGGAGCTCGCCCTCGAACAGCGCTACGGCTGGTCCGGTGGGACGGCTCTTCGCGCTGTCGCTTCGCCGGCGCCCGGTGCTGCCCCGCTGCCGTCAGGCCTCGCCGGCGACCCCCTCGGCCTCATCCGCACCCGGCGCAGCGCGCGCAGCTTCACCGGCCGGGCCTGCACCCTGGCGCAATTGGCCGAAGTGCTGCTCGCCGCCGTCGACCCGGTCGAGGCGGGCCTGGGCCGGCAGCCGGCCTTCGACCGCTCGCAGCTGATGACCTTCGTCGCGGTCAATTCCGTCGACGGCCTCGCCTCGGGCGTCTACTACCTCGCCCCGGACACCTTCGCCCTGCGCCTGGTGCGGCCGGTCGCACCTGAACAGATGCGCGCCGGCGTGCGCTTCCTCTGCCTCGGCCAGGATCTCGGCGGCGATGCCTCGTTCGTGGTGGTGCACACCGCCGACCTCGCCGCCGCCGTGCGCGCCAACGGCGATCGCGCCTATCGTCTGCTCCATCTCGACGCCGGCATCATCGGCCAGCGTCTCGATCTCGCCGCCCTCGGCGCCGGACTCGGCGCGAGCGGGATCGGCGGCTTCTTCGACGACCACATCACCGACCAGCTCGGCGTCCCGCGCGAGCAGGCGGTGGTGTACCTGACCTGCGTCGGGGTTCCCGCCTAGGCCGCATCCCGCCCGGGACGTGGCGGATCGGCAGCCTCGCCCCCCGGGGGACTCAGCAGACCTGCCCGCGTTGGCGGAAGACCCGCGGCGAGCAGCCGCAGCGGCGATGGAAGAAGCGGCTGAAATGCCCGGGATCGCCCCAGCCGCAGCGCAGGGCGATGTCCGCAACCGGCAGATCCGAATCGCGCAGCAGCTGCTGGGATCGGCGCAGGCCGAGTTCCAGGCGGTACGCGGTCGGCGACCGTCCGGTGAGCCGGCGGAAGACGACGCGGAAGCGGCTCGGCGACAGACCGACGGCACGGGCGAGCTCGTCCTGGCGCACGGGGCAATCCAGGTGCTGTTCGATCCGGGACAGCGCCGGCGCGAGCCGGGAGAGGCTTCCCAGCATCCAGCCGGCGGCCGGCTTCCAGCGTGCCTGGGCCAGCAGCAGGGACAGCAGGGCGAATCCCTGGACCCTGCGCTGGCAGAATGACGCCCAGTCCCTGCGGCCGGCCAGGCCGGCCAGGGCGGTGTTGATCCGACCCGCCTCCTGGCAGGCGGGACCGGGGAGGACCAGGGGGAACTCCAGCAGCGTCAGGAGATCCAACCCGCCCAGGATGGGATAGGCCACATGCGACCAGCGGCTGATCCCCGACGTGTCGGATCTCGAGGTGATGCGGTGCCGCCGCGACAGCGCGAGGCAGACGGCCTGCCCGGGCAGGATCCGATGACGGGCGCCAGTGTCGGCGAATTCGACCTCGCTTTCGTAATCGACCAGCGCGACGAGCGTGCCGGGGATGGCACGCCAGCCGGTCGAGTGCGCCCGGCCGACCGGAGTCACGCCTCCGAGCTGATAGTCGAATCCCACCGAGGGTTCGATGCCGGCAGGGATGCCGACCTGATCCGTGTGCATGGTCCCCCGCCTTTTGCCGGAAGTGTCCTCAGGGCTGCCGGACCGAAGCCTTGTCCGGGCTGGGCCGGATCAACGCCCTGATCCGCCAGGGGCCCGCAGGCCAGTCGATGGCGACAAGTCCGCACTCCATCAGCCCATGGCGGCCCGGGCCGCCGACGGATAGACTGCAGGCACCGTCCCGAGGCGGGACGGCCTCGACCAGTGCACGGCATCACAGGGAAGGCATGACCCCATGACCACTCGACCCGGCACCTGCGGCCTCGGCCGTCTCGCCATCCTCGTCGTGAGCGGCTGCCTGCTGACGGCGATCGCCGGCGAACCGACGGGATGGCTCGATCCCAGCCATCTGCTGAGCCAGAAGAACACTTCGCCGGTGGACACCGTGAGTGGTTGGGGCAGGTGGGATGCCCCGGCGAGCGTCTTCGCCAACCGTTCGGGCGAGGTCGCGGTCTTCGCCAACGGCGCCATCACCGTCCCGCCCAGGAGCATCGTGGTCCACCCCGGCGCCGAGCGCGATGTCGCCATCGGCTGGCGCAGCCCCATTGCGGGCCCGGTGCGCGTCCAGGCGAAGATCGTCCATGCCCATCCCAGCGGCGGAGACGGGGTGACCTGGGCCGTCGCGCTGGTCGATCGGGGCCGGACGAGGTTCCTCGCTTCCGGCGCCATCGGCCGGGGCGGTTCGCAGGCCATCCCCCTGGCGGCAGATGAGGCGAAGCTCTCCGCCGTGACGGTGCAGCCCGGCGACGACCTCGTGCTGGTGATCGGACCGGGAACGAACCACCAGTGCGATTCCACCAGCGTCTCGCTGGTCATCAGCGAGGTCGCGGCCAACGGCCGGGTGTGGGACCTGGGCAGGGATGTGTCCGGCGACATCCAGGCCGGGAATCCGCATGCGGATTCCCTCGGCAACAGCGGTGTCTGGCATTTCCTGGCCGTCGCGCGGGTGGACCAGGAGCAGAGTCCACCCCGGGCCGTCGCCGGTCAGCGCATCGAGGCATGGACCATCGCGACCGAGGACACCAGGTTGACCGTCGGGGCGACGCGCGAGGGGCAGCTGGCCGTCTATGACCTCGGCAATCCGGCCGTCGGGTGGAACTGGGCGAAACCGGCCTCGGTGTTCGCCCTTCCGGACCGGGTGCACGTCGGCCAGGAAGGCCGACCGGTCTCGTGGCGGTTCAAGGACGGGGCGCTGTCTGGCCAGGGGGCGGGGGCGGCCATCCTGACGATCCGCTTCACCTGCGACCAGCCGGCGCTGGAACTGGCGTCCGTCTGGACCGCCCACCCCGGACCTGGGCCCATCCATCATGCGATGGAGATCGTGAACCGTTCCGAACGACCGGTGACCCTGCCCTGCCAGCCCTCGCTGGATTTCGCCCTCTCCCGGCCGGAAGGGGCGGCGAGGCCGACCCTGTGGACCTTCCACACCGATGGCGCCACCCCGGACCGGCAAGGGGTCTACGCCGAGAGCGTGCAGACCGGGTTCTTCCGCCGGATCCGGACCGATCCGAACGGCAGCTTCATCCCCTATGCCGTCCTCGATCTCGGGGCCAGGCACGGAATCTACCTCGGCATCGAGTGGGGCTTCTGCCAGATCACGGCGAGCGCCCCGTTCGAGGATCCCGCCGAGTCCATCCGCCTGCGCGGAGGCGAGTTCCCCGATTTCAGGGTCACCGTACCGCCTGGCGGCGGCTTCGCCGTGCCGCCGGCCTTCGTGGGCGCCTACCAGGGCGATGTCGATGACGCCGGGAATCGCCTGCGCCGATTCCTCGTCGCCCACCGCATGCCGGAGATCATCCGTTCGGACCCCGGATATCCGAAGATCCAGTGGAATGCCTTCGGCGCCTCCGCGGTGAAACCCGGGGCCTGGGAATCGCTGGAGAGCAAGTACCGCATCCTGGTCGACGCCATCGCCCCGCTCGGGTTCGAGGAGGTCGTGCTCGATGTCGGATGGGCCACCGGCGGCACCGGCGCCCCGGAACCGGTCGGAGATCCCAAACGCTGGCCCTCGGGCATGGCGGCCGCCGCGAGATACGCCCATGATGCGGGTTTGCGTTTCGGCCTGTACTGGAACAAGGGCGAGGACATGGCCTCGGCCGCGGGCCGCGAACGCCGGCTGGGCCACATCAGGAGGCTGTTCTCCTACGGTGCCGACCTCTGGCGCTCCGACAGCACCAACGGGCCGGTGGTCGGGGCGAGCTACGACTCGTTCAAGGGCTTCTACGCCCTGCTCGACCAGCTCGCGGGCGAGATCCCGAACTTCCAGTTCGAGAACTGCGTCTGCGGCGGCCGGGTCAAGGATTTCGGGACGATGCGGCGCAGCGTCAAGGTCTTCAACACGGACACCTACGCCGAACACCACGTGCGCCAGGCGTTCTACGATTCGTCCTACGTCTTCCCCCCCGCCCAGCTGATGGGCTGCCTGGGCAGCAGCGATGGCAGGTATCGTCCCAAAGGCGCCGCCGGCATGCGCTTCGCCTTCCGCACCATGTCCCTGGGCGCTCCCGAGTGGTTCCTCGATTCCCCCACGGGCACCAACACCAACGCCCCCTGGACGGACGAAGAGACCGCCGCGGTGAAGGCCGCCGTCGCCACCTACAAGACGAAGATCCGGCCCCTGGTGCGCAAGGCCGACCTGTACCACATCCTGCCGCGGCCGGATGGCAGGAACTGGGATGGCATCCAGTACCATGATGCGACCGCCCGCACCGGGGTCGCCATCCTCTTCAAGCCTGCCGCCGGTGCCGAGTCCGCCCTGATCCGGTTCCGTGGCGTCGATCCCCAGGCGAACTACCAGGTCACGTTCGAGGACGGATCCAATCCGGCGGCCGTCCGGTCAGGGGCCGAACTGCTCAATGGCTTGACGGTGACCTTGAAGGGCGCGCCGGTTTCGGAACTGGTGTTCATCCAGGCGGAATAGCACGCGACGGACCCCCTGATGCCGGACTCGGCGCGAGCGGGATCGGCGGCTTCTTCGACGACCACATCACCGACCAGCTCGGCATCCCGCGCGAGCAGGCGGTGGTGTACCTGACCTGCGTCGGGGTGCCGGGGGTAACAGGTGAATTTTGAACTCCAGTCAATCCACCTCACTTCGCAGGATTAATTGATCGTGCCAACCAAGGGATTCCATCGGCACCCAAAACGAAGATTGGCTGGAAGACGCTCCAGTAGATGACGGGGTTTATTGAGGAATTCCCAAGAACCACATGGTTTTCATAATTCAGCAAGCGCAGATCATACTTGAACACGACTCTGAAGCGATCGCCGGTGCGCAGAGAAGATCGGCTGATGACAGCACTGTTGAATGGGATTTTCCGCGTTGACCTGGGAGGAACCTCGACCTCTTCGGCCATGGGCTCATCCCAGCCGGATTCTTCTCCATTCCGAGCTGCCACGCCAACCCGCATGTAGTTCTCCCGCAGTAGTTCCAGATGCTTTTCCTTATCAGCCCAAATCTTGAAGTGTCTCGTCGTCCCACCTGTGTTCTCAAGAACCAGAGCGCACGCCATCTCGCCTGTCTCAGGATTGACACGTTTAACAAACTCGATCGATGGCATGATCTCGGCCGGCATCCGTTCGGAATCGGTGTCAATCGCCTGTCCCGCCTGCCAGGAAATCAAGGCAGCGAGAAACAACGTCTTCATATCAAGAGAACGCAACCCTGGACCAACGGTTCAGGAATTACTTCCCGCCGACGGTGAAGCCGTCGATGAGCAGCGACGGGCTCGACACGGTGGTCTGGTCCTCGGGGTCGTTGCCGATGGCGCGGATGCCGGGCAGCAGCTGGCGCAGGTTGCCGCCGACCGTGGCCTCCTGCACCGGGTGCACGACGCGGCCGTGCTCGACCCAGAAGCCCGAGACGCCCTTGCTGAAGCTGCCGCTCGCGAGATCGACGCCGTTGCCATGGAATTCGGTGACGATGAGGCCGGTGCCGAGTTCGGCCACGAGTTCATCCCAGCCGGCCGGGCCGGGCAGCAGACTCAGGTTCGCGGTGCCGCCGCTGTGCCCGGTGTACGGGTGCTTGAGCCGGCGCGCGGCGTAGGCGTCGACCAGGAAGGTCGTCAGCCGGCCGTTCTCGACCAGGTTGACCCGGCGCGAGCGCACGCCTTCGCCGTCGCAGGGGCGGCTGCCCTGGGCCCGGGGGATGAGCGGGTCGTCGACGATGGTGACGGTGTCGGCGGCGATGCGCTGACCGAGCTGGTCATGCAGCCAGGTCGCGCCGCGGTAGACGCGGCCACCCGACGCCGCCTGGGCGACCGCCCCGAGCAGTTCGCCGGCGGCCTCGCGGTGCAGCAGCACCCGGGTCGGCCCGGTGGGCGGGGCCTTCCAGCCGTAGAGCTGCACCGCGCGCCGGCCGGCCTCGCGACCGACCGCCTCGGCGCTCTTGAGCCCGGCCAGGAAGCGGTCGGCGGTCGCGTACCAGCCGTGCTGCTTTTCACCGTCGGCCTCGGCCACCACGATGACGTGGAAGCCGACGCTGGTGCCGCCGTGGCGGCTGCGCACGCCGTCGGTGGTCGCGAAGACGGATTCGCCGCGTCGGCACGACGCGCCGCTGCGGTGCGACGCGAGGATGCGCGGATCGTGGGCGAGCGCGACGCGTTCCGCCGCGATCACGGTCTGGACCAGGGTGTCGCGGTCGAGCGCGGCGACGGCGGGGTCATCGAGTTCCAGGTCGCCGCTGGCGAGGCCGCATTCGCCCGCATCCGGCAGGCCGGCGCAGGGATCGGCATCGCCATAGGCGGCCAGTTCGGCCGCGCGGCGGGCCAGCGCCGTGACGGAGGCCGGGTCGAGGTCGCTGGCGGTGCAGGCGCCGCAGCGGTTGCCGGCGGCATAGGCGGTGATGCGCAGGCCGCGCGTCACGGCCGAACTCACGGTCTCGATCGCGCCGCCACGCACCTTGATCTGCCAATGGTCTGAACGGCCCACCGAGACGACGCCGGCCACGCCCGCCGCACGCAGGGTGGCAAGGCCGATGTCGGCGGCACGGTCGAGCGCATCGCGTTCAGGATCGCTGGCGGCATCCGGATGGGCGGTGGAACGGGCGGTCATGGCTTCCCCTTTCCGCCCACCACGAGGGCGCCGACGAGGGTGGTCGGCATGCCGTCGTTGACCGGCGCACCCTGGCCCTCCTTGCCGCAGGTGCCGCCATCGGCGGACACGGCCCAGTCGCGACCGGTGCGTTCGACCCGGCGCATCGCCTCCGGGCCGTTGCCGATCAGGGTGGCGCCGCGCACCGGAACGGTGATCCGGCCATCCTCGATGCGGTACCCTTCGGTGACCGTGAAGTTGAAATCGCCCTTGGTGATGTCGACTGAACCACCGCCGATGGCCGCGACATACAGGCCGCGTTTCACGGATCGGATGATGTCGGCCGGGTCGCCGTCGCCGCCGGCGAGATAGGTGCAGCGCATGCGCGGCATCGGCACGTGGGCGTAGGATTCGCGCCGGCCGTTGCCGGTCAGGGCGGCCCCGGTCAGGCGCGCCGAGAGGCGGTCCTGGAGATAGCCGACCAGCCTGCCGCGTTCGATCAGCACCGTGCGCCCGGCCGGCACGCCCTCGTCGTCAATGGCAAGCGCGCCGCGATCGCCCGGAATCGTCCCGTCATCGACCACGCTCACCAGCGGACTCGCGACCATCTCGCCGATCCGTCCGCTGAAGCAGCTCACGCCCTTGCGGGTGAAGTCGGCCTCCAGGCCGTGGCCGACCGCCTCATGGATGAGCACGCCGCAGTTGCCGGGCCCGAGCACCACCGGCATCTCGCCGGCCGGGGCCTCGTCGGCGGTGAGCAGCAGGAGGGCGCGGCGGACGGCCTCGTCGGCGGTGCGTTCGATGGCGGCCTCGTCCAGGCGTTCGCGGCCGGCGCGGCCGCCCAGGTTCTCGTAGCCGTGCTCGCGGCGCGACCCGTCGCTGGCATAGGCCGAGACGACCAGGCGCAGCAGGGGCCTGCGGTCGGACACGAACGTCCCGTCGCTCGCCGCGATGGTGACCTGTTGCTCCTGGTCGCCCAGGCTGACCGAGACCCACGAGATCCGGCCATCGCGGGAGTAGGCGCGTTCGCAGGCGCCGCGCACCAGGCCGATGCGCTCGTCGACGCCGATGCCCGCCATCGGCCGGGTCGTCTGGTAGCGGCCGGGCGGGCCGACGCGCTCGCTCAACGGGGTCTGCGTCGCCGGTGCGCCGCTGGCGATCGCCGCCGCGCGCCGGGCCGTGGCGAGCAGGGTCTTCTCGTCGAGTTCCTCGCAGTAGGCGTAGCCGGTGCGCTCGCCGGTGACGACGCGGATGCCGACGCCGAGGCCGCGGTGCTCGCTCGCCGCCTTCACCTTGCGCTCCTCGAACACCAGCGACCGGCTGGAGGAGCGTTCGGCGAAGACGTCGGCGAAATCGCCGCCGCGTTCCAGCGCCGCCGACAGCAGGCGCTGGCAGGTGGCGGGATCGAGGAGGTGGTCGGGCATGGATGCTCCGGGCGCGATCATCGTGGCGGCGGTGCGGACAGAATCGGCGCGGCAGGGGCGGCTGAGACTGCTGGGGACGTGGTAACACGTTGATCGCTTCTGGCCCATGCCGGAGGTTCCACCCGGGAAGCCGCCTGAAGCCGTCGCACCAGCCGCGAGGTCTGGGCGATCCAGCGCAGCTTGACCCAGAACGGCAGGTCCGCCTCGCGCCGTCGTTGCGCCAGTTCCTGGGGATCCATGGTCATGGTCTGTCTCCCCACAACGAACGGAGGTTCCGGATGTCCTCGAGATCCTTCGGTCGTTGCGCCGTCTGTTTCATGGCGATCAGGCGTTGGACATCAATGAATGGCAGGTGGATCGATCCCGCTTCATCGCCAGCTTTCCAAACGGCGTCCGCATAGGCCGCCGCGAAATCGAAAGGCGCCTGCAGGAAGAGATCCACCTCGGAGGTCCCTTTCCAGACCGTGAAGACGATCATGTCTTTGTCCCTGGACCAGATCTTCCGCTTCTGGGAATCGAGGAAGGATTCGATGGCCTCCGGTATGCGCGGCTGGTAGCCGAGACGCTTCAACGCCGTGATGGCACGCTCCTCATTGCCGTCGCCAAACCCCACCACGAGATCGACATCCATGGTCAAGCGGGTGAAGCCGTGGGCGACCACGGCCAGACCACCGACGATCAGGTAACGCACCTGCGACTCGCTGAATACGGTGGCAAGATCAAAAACGTCCTGTTCGTTGAGCAGCAAGCCTGGATTCCTGGGCGGGTTCATGGCGTGGCCTTCGCATTTCCCGAAGGAACCGTTGGCTCGCCCCGCACCGACGCCAGCGCCTTGAGCAGCCGGCGCTTGTCGGCGGCAGTGTGGGCGCGCGACACGCTGATCCGCAGGCGGCACGAACCGGCCGGCACGGTGGGCGGACGGATCGCGGGGCAGTGGTGGCCGAGGTCGCGCAGGCGCCGGGCGAGCGCGAGCGCGGCCTGCTCGTCGCCGACCACGATCGGGATGATCGCGCTGCGGCCCTCGGGCACATCCCAGCCCTGCGCGCGCAGGCCGCGGCGCAGCTCCTGGATCGACTGCTGCAGCGCGGCCGGCAGATCGGGATGGTCGACGAGCCAGCCGACAGCGGCATACGCGGCGCCGATCGCGGCCGGGCAGGGCGCGGTCGAGAAGATGAAGCTGCGGCCGCGGTTCACCACCAGCTCGACGATCTCGGGGTCGGCGGCGATGAATCCCCCCTGGCTGCCCAGGGATTTCGAGCAGGTGCCGACGATGAGATCCGGCCGCACGCCGGTTTCGGCGCACAGGCCGCGTCCGCCGGGGCCGAGGACGCCAAGGGCGTGCGCCTCGTCGACCAGGAGCAGGGCGCGGTGCCTGCGGCAGACGGCGGCGAGCGCGGCGAGCGGCGCCTCATCGCCGTCCATCGAGTACACCGATTCGATGCAGACCAGGATGCGCCGGGCCGAGGCGCAGCGGGTGAGCTGGAGTTCGAGATCGGCAGCGTCGTTGTGGCGGAAGCGCAGGAGCTGCCCCGCCGCCTGGCGCGCGCCGTCGTAGGTCGACGCATGGCAGAGGCGGTCGAGCACGATCGCATCCTGCGGATCGCCCGCGAGCGCCACCACCGCCGCGAGGTTGGCCTGGAAGCCGGTCGTGGTCAGAAGCGCGTCCTGGGTGCCGAGGAATTTCGCGATGCGCTGCTCGAACTGGCGGTGGATGCGCAGGCCGCCGGCGAGCAGCCGCGCCGAACCCGAACCGGCTCCGTACGAGCGCAGGGCGCGGAAGGCGCCGTTGCGGACGATGAGCTCCTGGCTTGCGCCGAGGTAGTCGTTCGCGGCCCAGTTGATCAGCCGTTTCCGTTTGCCGTCGACCAGGACGATGGTGCGGTCGCAGGCTGAATCGAGCACGGGCCGTTGGCGCAGACGGCCCTCGGCGGCGATCTCAGCGAGTTCGGCCGCGATCCCGGCGCGGGGTTCGGCGCGATCGCTCATCGCGTTTCCTGGCCGGTGCAGATCGCGACGTAACGGCGCACGGCCTCGGGCATGCCGAGTTCGAGCGCGTCGCTGACCAGCGCGTGGCCGATCGAGACCTCTTCGACCTTGGGCACGGTGGCGAGGAATTCGCCGAGGTTCGCGAGGTTCAGGTCGTGGCCGGCGTTGATGCCCAGGCCGGCACGGGTCGCAGCCTCGGCGGTGGCGCGGTAGCGCGCCAGCACCGCCGCGCGATCGCTGGTCGGATGCGCCAGGGCGTAGGGCTCGGTGTAGAGCTCGACCCGGTCGGCGCCCGCCGCGGCGGCCTGGGCGGCGGCGGCGGGTTCGGGGTCGATGAACAGCGACACCCGGATGCCGGCCGCCTTGAGCCGCGTGCAGACGCGGGTGAGCAGTTCCTGGTGCCGGGCGCAGTCCCAGCCATGGTCGCTGGTGCGCTGGTCCGGTTCATCCGGCACCAGGGTGCACTGGTCCGGCCGGTTCGCGATGACCAGGCCGAGGAACGATTCGTCGGGAAAGCCTTCGATGTTGAACTCGACCTTGCGGCTGCGCGTCAGGGCGCGCAGGAGCGTCACGTCGGCGGGCCGGGTGTGGCGGCGATCCGGCCTGGGATGCACGGTGATCCCGTGCGCGCCGGCATCGAGACACCAGCGCGCCGCGGATTCGAGCGAGGGATACCCGCAATCGCGGGTGTTCCGCAGCAGGGCGATCTTGTTGAGATTGGCGCTGAACGCAGTCATGCGCGGCAGCGTGGCGTGCAGCAGAGACAGGGCAACCGCACCCGCGCCTGCGCTGCGCAGAGGTGAACCCGCTGCCTACCTTGGGCGGGTGGGAGTCGTTTTGCCTGGCGGCGGCGTTGGTCCCTGATGGTTCTTCGGCTGGACCGGGACCGGCGGCGGCGTCCCTCCAACCGGCGGATTCGCCGGCTCTGCCTGCTTCGGGGGCTCCACCGGTTTCGGCTTCTCCTTCTCCTCCGGCCACACCTGGACCTCCTTCAGCACCGGCGAGTAGTAGATGATCCGGCCGTCGGCGAGTTCGAGGTAGGTGGTGTCAGTGGTGTAGCGCGTGGCGATCGCCGGGTTCCTCTTGGCGATGCTCTCGGCGAGCTTGGGCAGCGGGCCCTGGTCCTTCTCCCAGGTCTTGGGCTCGATCGGCCGCACGCCGAAGCTGCGGAAACTGGGTGGATCCTTGAGGAAGATCGCCTCTTCGTTGCAACCCTCACCCATCTGTTTCGGATAGATGGCAAATGATTTGCCCGCTGGCGGTGGGATGTTGAGCAGGGGCGTCAACTTCACGACTTGGCCGGTTTTGGGATTGGTCAAGGTGACCTCGACCGATTTCTGTTCCTTGCCGACGTAGGACAGTTCCTTGCCACCACCCGTACGGGATTTGACCTTGACCTCCCAGTACAGGACGCGCCTGACGTCCTCCACCGCGGTGACCACGAATGGCGTGGTGAGATCGACGGCAATCGCCCTGTCATCGAAGGGACTTGGCGGGGTCTCTGACTTTCCGAGCGTGTCTCCGACCTTGAGGTTATAGGTGATTGGTTTCTTCAGCCACAAGGAGCCTTCTCCATCCTTGGCTCCGTCCTTTTCGATGAGGGCGGTTAGCAGAATGGTCGCCTTGTGCTCGGTGCCTCCTTCATTGGCGTTGGCATCGCGCCGGCCGGCCTTGAGCACGAAGCGCAGCTTCGACGTCACCATCACCGGTTCAGACACTGTCGGTTCGCTGAAGTAGTAGCGTTCGCCCTTCACCAGGGCGGTGCCAGGAACCTGGACCTCCGTGCTGCCGGTGAGGAATTTCTGCACGAACGCCGGCTTGTCGCGCAGCCACTGGTGCCAAGTGTTGAGGTCTTTCTTCTCAGGTTTGTCGTCGTCTGCATAGCGCCCCGGATAGACCAGGATGCTGCCGGGCACGCCACCCTTGAGGACTTCCTCGGTAGGCGGCAGCGGCATGCCGGTGGCGCGCACGATCAACCGGGTGCGGAACTTGTGCTCGGACCAGGTCTCGACGTCTTCGAGCTTCAGTTTGAGCCTGCCGTCCTTGTCCTTCTTGAGCTGCGCCAGCGGGATGATGCCGTCCTTGCTGACCCCGGCACCCTGCACCGGACGCCAGGGCTTGTCGCCGGCCGAGACCTCGACCTGGATCGCCTCGCGCTGGGCCTTGTTGATGATGATCCCACGGTCATTGCGCTTCCAGGTCGCGACAGGTGCGTCGGAGTAGCGCTTGGTCGCGTCCACATCCTTGGATTCCGGCATCGCGAAGAGGAGTTCCACCGCACCCAGCCGGTCGGTTGCAGCGACCTCGACCGGGAGAACCTGGTAGAGGTAAGGGAAGACCGTGCGTTCGGTGACCGGCGGCAGGTCGGGATGGACGGTGAGGAAGGCCGGCAATTCCCCCGCCTCGATCTTCACCCCCATACGGGCCTGCAACTGCTCCAGGAACGGCGGTGGTGGTTCGAGCTTGGGGACCGAGAGATCGGCGCGGCGTTTCTTGACGTAGTCGATGTCGTCCTGGATCTTCTGCTTCGAGAGTTCGTTCTTCTCGGTGCCCGGTCGCAGATCGGAGTTGGTGTAGACGGAATACACCTGCCAACTGGCGAAGCCGGCGATCAGTACCAGGGCCAGTTTCTCGCCGTGGGCGATCATGAGGTCGCGGGCGCTCATGGCTGTCCTCCCGTCTTGCCGGGACCGGGCGGTGGGATCGTGGGCGGCGCTCCCGGCGGGGTCATGCCGGGCAACGTTCCTGCGGGCGCAGGACCGGACGGGAGCCTTGGCGCCGCCGGAGCGCGGCCGGCGGATGAACCGCCGTCATTCCTGGTGCCGCCCTTGCTGAAGTCGATCACCGCGATCTGGAGGGTGGCGATCGCGGTCTCGTAATCGACGTCCAGGCGCTCTTTGTCCCTGAAATCCTCACGGCGCTGCAGTTCAGCGCCGATGACGGCGATCACCGGCTGGGACTCGTCGTTGCGCTCGATGGCGGCGAGGGTGGCGGTCAGGGCGGCGGGCGCGCCGATCAGCTTGAGTTCGAGCGTGGTGATGGTGGCGATGTTGGCGAGTTCCGGATCGGCCGCCTTCGCCGAGAGCTCCTTCCAGGTGACCTGCTGGATGCTGGCCTGGGCCGTCACGGCTTCCTTGGACAATCGGGGCTGGGCATCGAGCACGGGATTGGGCTTCACCGTCCCGGTGGTCGGCATGATGCGTGCGCCCAGGGTCTGCAGGATGCGGAACTTCAATCGCAGTTCCGGCCAGCGCGAAGTCATGCCGGCGACATCGCCGGAATAGGTCTCCAGGCCGGCGATCATGCGGAGTTCGCCTTTTTCCTTGAGATCCTTGTCGACCGGGGCCAGGCCGTTGGCCGGGAAGCCGGGCAGGACGATGCTGCCGGCCTTGAAGAGCGTGAGCAGGAACTCGGCGGTCTCCTTCTCGTAGGCGTCCTTCCATTCGTTGGGATCGGTCTTCTCGGTCAGATCGACGCCCAACGCCGCCGACCGCTTGCCCAGGTGCTCCAGGATGATCTGGCGCTGCGCGCGATAGCGCTCGATGGTCGGATCCATCTCGATCCAGCGCGTGGTGACCAGGTACTTGTTGAGCAGTTCGTCCTGGTCGCGGCGGTCCATGGGATTGAAGACCGCGATCGGATCCTTTTCCGCCCGGGCGCGCAGATCCTTGAGCCTGCCATGCATGGTGGTGAGGGCCCTGGCGGCCTCGGAGGCGGTCTTGCCGTTCTCGGTCGGTTCGAGGACGAAGGGCAGGACCAGGCCGGCGAGGATGAGCAGGCCGGCGACGATCCAGAACCAGTAGGGCCGGAGATCTTTCACTTCGCGGCCTCCTTGGGGCTGATGAGGCATTCGAACTCGGCCCGGCGCTCCTTGATGGTGCGCGCCTGCTTGTCCTCGCGGCCATCGCCGCTTACCGGATCGATGTAGGTCTCATTGATGTAATGGAATCCGCTGGTGGATTCCGGCTCGCTGATCAGCTTCACCATGCCGGGATCGAAGAGGGTGGCGCCCTTGTCCTTGAACTGGGCCTTGAGCGATTCCGGCACCGGGACGCTGCGCAGGGCCTCGAGCACCTGGTTGCGGACCTCCTGCCACTTGGCGCGGCCTTCGACCATCGGGATGCGGACCTTCACCGTGACCCGGCGCGGCATGGACAGCGGACGGAAGACCGTCCCGGCCGGCAGGGTATCGAGGGTGACGGTGTCCAGGTAGACCGCCTGCAGGAGCGGATCGCCGCCCTTGTCGGCCGGGGTGGCGGCATCGCCGATCGGTCCCGCGCGCAGCGCCACCCCGGCGATGGCCTGCGAGACGCCTTCGAGCACCGCCGTAGCCAGCCCGAGATGATGCCCCATGGGCTGGAAGACGCGCAGCTCATCGGCGGTCGGGACGACCTTGCTGAGGACCGCCTTGGCCTGCTGGGTGTCCTTCTTGTGGTCCTCGTCGAACTTGCGGATGCTCTGCTCCAGTTCGAGGTTCTCGTGCAGCAGCGCCTCGCTCTTGGTGTACTGGACCGCGAAGGCCGAGCCGAGCAGCACCACCGCCGCCACCGCGGCCCAGCGCTTGGATTTCAGGATGCGGTGCAGGCGGTCCTGGGTCGGGATCAGGTTGATGTCGGCCTTGGCCGCGCCGACACCTTGCAGGGCGAGGCCCATCGCGACGCCAAGGGATTGCAGGTCGTGGAGGAAATGCTCGCGTTCGAGCCCGGGCGCGACCTGCACCTTGTCGAGGTCTTCGAGGATGTTGACGGTGTAGCGCAGGCGCTCGGCGAGGTATTCCGGCAGGCCGGGCAGCTTGAAGGTCGAGCCCGAAATCACCAGGTTGTCGAGCTTGGCGTTCGGCGCCTGCGACTTGTGGAAGCCGATGCGGCGCTGGATCTCGCTCGTCAGGTCGCCCAGGGTGCCTTCGATGACCTTGATGATCTTCTCCGCCTGGCGGCTGTCGCCGACCTGGCGCTTGAGCGCCTCGGCCTCCTCGAAGGAGACCCGGAACTTCCGCATGAAGCCCTTGGTGATGTCATTGCCCGACACCGACAGGCTGGCCATCGACACCGAATCGCCCTGGTAGAACACGAGATCGGTGTTCTCGGCCCCGACATCGAGGATGATGACGGTCTCATCCTCGGGGAAGACCTGGTCGTAGCGCACGAAGTTGTAGAGCGCGACCGACGACACCGACACGCCGACGAGGTTGATGCCGACCTTCTTGCACTTGGCCATCATCTCCTGGATGACCTCGCGCTTCACCGCGAACAGGGCCACGTCGTTCGAGCCGCCTTCGGCCGACGGGCTCATGTGGAAGGCCCACTCGACCTCCTCGAAGTTGCCGGGGATGTGCTGGCGCGCCTCCAGCTCGACCATGCGGTCGACGGTCTTGGGATTGATCACCGGCACGTTGATGGTGCGCGAGAACACCTGCCGCCCGGACAGCGCGGCGATCACCGGCGTCGAGCCGAACTCCTCGCGCTGGGCGAGCTGCTCCAGGGCCTTGAGCACCGCCTCCTCGCGGTCGCCGTTCTCTGGGACGGTGATCGGCTCGATGGTGTAGGCCTGCACCACGACGGTGTCGCCCGAGCGGACGACCTGGGCCGCCTTGATGCTGGAATGCCCGATGTCGAGTCCCCAGCACGCCGTATATCGTTGCATAAGCCCTCGATCCCATCGCGCTCAGGGAAGACAAAGCACGGTGGAAGCTGAACTTACCTCAGGTATCGGGGGGGGTCAAATGGACCACACGGCGGCAGTCCTCGTGGTGTGTGACTGCGCAATTTCCCGCAAAATCGGGGCATCGACGGCTCGGCCGCGATCACGGCCTGCGGGGCTCCTGCCAGGTGCCGGCCAGCGGTCGCCGCGCTGCGTCGTTCGTCCGGCGGGAACCTATTCCGCGACCGGGATGATCTTCACCCGGATGACGCCAATCGCATAGCCGGCGTAGGAATACGTGTATCCGGCCGAGTTGCTGACCTCGTTGAGGCACGGCCCGAGCATCAGGCGACCCTTCCCTTCGATGGGCTTGTCGAGGCCCATGATCTTCCTGCGATCGCTGTCGGACCACGCGACCAGGGCGGCGATGGGGTATTGGACATCGCTGTAGTAATAGGAGGAGTTGCCCTTCCAGTCGCATTCGAAGTTGCGGTAGTCGGTGGTGACCTTCCACTTGTCGGTCGGATGGGCGACGACGCGGTATTTCTTGTCGGCTTCGAGCACGGTGCCGGAATCGACCCTGCCGCGCTTCCCTTCGATCTCGATCACCGGGGCCTTGATCGTCTCCCACTGCGCGACCGTGAGGTTCTTCCAGTCCTGGATCGGCGGAGGGAACATCTTGTCGAGTTCGGCCAGGCGCTGGACGACCTTTTCCTTGGTCAGGCCCTCGACCTTCTTCGCCGCCTCATGGAAGAGCGCGTGGGCATGGCGGAGATACGCCTCCTTCTCGGCCGGCACGCTGGTCTTCTTGCCGACCTCGTACCAGCCTTCGGCCACTTCGGCCTTCTGGCCCGGGCTGTCCATGCCGATGCGCTCCAGGGTCGCCACCTTCTTGAGGTCGGCATTATCGCCGGCGGCGAGCAGGCCCAGACCGTCCTTCCAGTAGCCGTTCAAGCAGAAGTTGCGTCCCACATGAGCGCTGGCGACAGGATCCTGGGAATTCTCCATGAGCCGGAGCGCATGCTTGCAGACGGCCTGGGGGGCGCGCTGGAAGACCTGCTTCTTGAGTTCACCGGCATTGACGCCGGCGAAATCGCTTTCGAGCTGGTTGTAGGCGGTGATCACCAGCCAGCAGTTCTCGCCCTCGGCGGCAAGCCGGGCGGCTTCGCTGAGCATGACGTAGCGGGCGCTGGCATCGTCGGTGGTCTTCACCGCCTGGGCGTAGAGCTTGCGGGCGAAGGCGTTCTTGTCCTCCACCCTGGTCTTGGCGTAGTCGGCCTTGTAGGTCAGCGACTTCAGGTCGTTCAGCAATTTCCGCTGCGCGTCCGCGGTGGGCGGGGCGGACCGCGTCCCCTTCACCACCGGTTTCTTGTCGAAGTAGTTGTCGTGCTCGCCCTTGAGGGCCGCCGCCCGGACGTCCAGGGCGCGGGCCCGCTGCTCCAGTTCCTCGTTCAGCTTGCGCTGGACTTCCAGCAGCAGGCTCTGCGCCTTCTTGCCCTCGCTGCTGTCGCGGAACCGTTCCGAGATCTCGAACCAGCGGATCGCGAGCTGGAGGTACTTGTCCGGATGCTCCTTGGCGAACTTCTCGGCCCGGGCGAAATAGGCCGAGGCCTGGTTGACCGCGACCTTGCGGTTCTCGACCTCCTCGATCTTGGCGATCGCCGCCCTGTCCTCGGCGCTCTGGGCCGACGTCGCCGGGGCGCTGTCACCGGCCTTGCCCGCAGGCTGCTCGCCTTTCTTGCGCTTGTTGTAGGCGATGAGGTCGTTGGCGTTCATCTTCTTCTTGCACCAGAAGATGTTGGAATTCATCTCCGTCACCGCCTCGACATCGCCGAGCTTCTCGAAGGTCTTGAGCGCCTTGGCGAAGCAGATCGCGGCCTCGATGAGCTGGCTCGAATCGCTGTCGGCCGCCTTCATCGCGTTGTTGCCGGCTTCCACCGCCGCCTTGGCCTGCTGGCGCAGTTCGGGATCGTCCACCCCGGCCAGGGGGACGCAGGCGGCCATGAGCATGATCAGGAAGGGCAGGAGACGAAAACCGTGCATGGTGGTTCCTCGCTGAGATGGCACCCGGGTCTGCAGCAAAAAGAGCCATCCGCCGTGGCCTGGGACTATGCCTTCGCCGCGTCAGCCGGGCAAGGACGAACGTCGCCGGTGCCGAGCGGATGGGCGCAAGCGTACCATTCAACGCGGCCAGGTATGGCCGGTTCACCCGGCCTGATCGGCCATCGGTGGCTGGTGCCGGTCAATCGGCGGCCGGCACCACCTTGACCCTGATGGTGCCCACCGCCTGGCCGTTGTAATGCCAGTTCACGCTGTTGGCGGTCTCGTTGAGATAGGGTCCGAGCATCAGCCGGCCCTTGCCTTCGACCACCTGGAAGGATTTCCACACCTTCTTCCGATCCGTGTCGAGCCAGGCGGCCATCGCGCCGACCGGGGCTTCGCCACCCCAGGATGCCCCGCCCTTCCAGGTGCAGGTGAAGGCGGACATCTCGCCGGTGATCTTCCAGGTATCGTTGGGATGCGGGATGACCCGGTACTTCTGGCTGCCGTTCAGGATCAAGCCGGAATCCACCCGGTTGCGTTTGCCGTCCACCTCGACGATCGGCGCCTTGATCGTCTCCCATTGGGCCACCGTGAGCTTGTCCCATTTCTTGATCGCTGGCGGATAGGCCTTGTCGAGCTCGGTCAGGCGCAGGTTCACGCGGTCCTTCGAGACGCCGCTGAGTTCCTTGCTGGCTTCCTGATACAGCGCCTGCGCCCGGCGCAGGTAGGCGTCCTTCTCGCCCTGGACGGTGGTCTTCTTGCCCAGGTCGTACCAGCCATCCGCGACCTCGACCTTCTGGCCGACGGTCTCGAGCCTGACCAGCTCCTGCTTGGCCAGCTTCTTGAGCTCGGGCTGGTCGCCGGCCGCGAGCAGCACCAGGCCGTCCTGCCAGTGCCCGGAAGCGCAGAAGTTCCTGCCCAGGTTCGCGCTCGCGGTCTCGTCGCCGGGATTCTCGAGCAGCTTGAGCGCGTGCTTGAACACCACGCTGGAGGCGCGCTGGAAGGCCTGCTTCTTCAATGCCGCCGCATCCGGGCCGGTGAAGTCGCTTTCGAGCTGGTTGCTGGACTTGATCACCTGCCAGCAGTTCTCGGCCTCGATGGCCAGACGCAGCGATTCGCTCAGCATGACATAGCGGAAATTGGCGTCGTCCTTGGTCTTGAGCGCCTGCTCGAAGAGCTTGCCGGCGAAGGCGCTCTTGTCCTCGGGCCGGGTCTTGGCGTAGTCGGCCTTGTAGGTCGAGGTCTTGAGGTCGGCCACCAGTTTCCGCTGCATGTCCGCCGAAGGTTCCTCCGAACGGCTGCCGCCGACCACCGGCCGGCTGGTGAACATCGAATCATGCTGCCCTTGCAGGAGCTTCTGCTTCGCGTCGAGCTCCGCCGATTTCCTGCTCAGCTCCTCGGTCAGCTTGCGCTGCGCCTCGAGCAGCTGCGTCTGCGCCTTCTTGCCTTCGGCGCTGTCGGGGAAGCGTTCGCAGATCTCGAACCAGCGGATCGCGACCGCCAGGTATTTGGTCGGGTTCTCTCGGGCGAATTTGTCGGCGCGGGAGAAATAGGAGACGGCCTCGTTGACCTCGACCTTGCGGTTCACGATCTCCTCGATCTTGGCGATCGCCGCCTTGTCCTCGGCTGCGGCCGGCGCAGCCGCGCCGGCCGGATGCTCGCCCGCCTTGCGCTTGTTGTAGGCCTGGATGGCGTCGACGTTCATCTTCTTCTTGCACCAGAAGATGTTGGCGTTCATTTCCGTGACCGCCTCGGTATCGCCAAGCTTTTCGAAGATCTTGAGCGCCTTGGCGAAGCAGATCGCGGCCTCGATGAGCTGGTTCGGATCGCTGTCGGCCGCTTTCATCGCGGCACTGCCTGCGGTGACGGATTCCTTGGCCTGCTGCCGCAGCGCCGGGTCGTCGCCGGCGACGGTCATGACGGAGCAGGCGATGATCACAAACGGGATGAGCAGCAGGCGATGCAGGGCCATGGCGGTTCCTTGAGGCGTTTCCGTTGGAATGCGGTCCATGCCGGGACGACCGGCGCGGGGTGGGACTCATACGGTCGGCATCAAGGCGATCAAGTAACGGAACTGTAAACTGTGGCTTACACCCGCCCCGGCCTCAGCCAGGGGCGGCAGGCAGCCGCTGCAGCCGCCGGCCATCCCAGGCCACCGCGACATCGTCGCGACCGACCCGGTCCCAGGCAAAATCCGGCAGCAGATCGCGCGGGGCGACCGGCGCCGGATCCGGTCGGAGCCCGGCGCACCAGGCCAGGAAGCCGCAGACCTCGGTCGCGGACAGGGTCTGCCGCAGGGCCTCCGCCGCGACCGAGCCGTGGCATTTCGCCAGCTTTCCCGCGGTCGCACCGGGACCGGCGGCTGGCTCCAGCAGCAGCAGGTGGTGACGGTAGACGGGATCCGGCAGGCCCAGGCGCCGGCGCAGGGCGGCCTGGGTCGCGCTGGCGGTGGCGAGGTCGCGGCCGCGCACCACCCGGGTCACCCCGGCGCGGTGGTCATCGACCACGACCGCGAGGTGGTAGGCGACCTCGCCGGCGCGGTTGCGCACCACCGGATCGCCGAAGGCGGCGGCGGGATCCTGCGCGAGCTCGATGCCGCCCTCGTCGACCGGCCGCTGGACGCCGTCGGGCAGGTGGGCGCGCAACGGCATCGCGCACGACCTCCATCCGGCTTCCGGCAGGGAGCCGCCGCGTTCGCGGTTGTCGTAGGCCCAGCCGCCGTCCGGGGCGCGGCGCCCGATCGCCGCGAGCTGCGCCCGGCTGAGCCGGCTCGGATACAGCACCCCCGCCGCCGCCAGCGCATCCAGCGCGGTGGCATGGTCCGGGCCGTGATCCGACTGCAGCTGCACCCGATCCCAGGCGAGCCCGAGCCAGGCGAGATCGTCGATCAGACCCTGGGAGAATTCAGGCCGGCACCGCTGCCGGTCGAGGTCCTCCAGGCGCAGGATGAGACGCGCCCCACGGCTGCGGGCGTCGAGCCAGCACAGCAGTCCGGCGAGCAGGGTGCCGGGATGCGCCCGGCCCGAGGCGGTCGGGGCGAAGCGGCAGGTGTCCACGCGCCGGGGTCCGCAACCGCTCAGGTCTTGAGGTCGTACTGCGCCGCCGTGATCAGATGCGGCGGGGTGCGGCCCTCGGCCAGGGCGGCCAGGGCGACGACCACGTGGTCGGGCAGGCCGGATTTCACCGGCGGTCTGGGTTTGCTCGGATCGGGGCCCTTGCCACGCTCGGCGATGTGGCCGGTGAGCAGCAGCTGGCTGCTCGGGATCGTGCTCAGGGGACCGGTCGCCCAGGCCTTCTCGTTCTCGATCACATCCAGGCAGGCGATGATCCGCTTGGTCTTGAGCACCGCGACGAGGTCGGCCTCGTTGATGATCGCCCCGCGCGCGGTGTTCACCAGCACCGCCCCCTGGGGCAGCAATTCCAGCAGTTCGCGGGTGACGGTGCCGCGCGTGCCGTCATTCAGGCCGCAGTGGATGCTGATGCACTGGCAGGTCGCGAACAGGGTGCGCAGGTCGGGGCAGATGCGGATCCCGGCCGGGACATCCTTGGCATAGGGATCGTAGATCGCGATCCTGGCACCCAGCGCGCCGATGAAGCGCGCCATGTGCCGGCCGATCGGGCCGAACCCGTACAGGCCGATGTCGCGGCCATTGATGCTGGCGGGGAAATCCTGGAAGATGCGGCGGTCGTCGCGCCAGTCGCTGCGGATGTAGGCGTCCAGGGTGTGGACCTGCTTGAGCCCGGCGAGGAGGAACATCAGCGCCGCCTCAGCGACGTGCGCGACCTGGTCGCCCCAGTTGGTCACCAGCAGGCCGTCCTCGATCAGCGCCTTCGAGACCTTGTGGCGGATCGAACCGGCGGTGTACGAGACCTGGCGCAGGCGGCCGCGGTTGCCGATGAGCGCATCCGGAATGCGTGGCGAACTGCGCCCGATCGCCACCGCATCGAGCGCGCGCAGGCGGGCGATCAGCGCCGCCTCATCCAGCTGGTCAAAGTCAGGGACTGGCACGATGGTCTGGCCCGGCAGCTGCTGCCGCACCAGCTCGGGATCGGCTTCGTGCGCGGGAATCAGCAGGCCGATGGAAAGGGCTTCCGGCATGGTCGTCTCCGAGGGGCCGGACGATCGCAACCGGTACCGATCCTGCAAGTCTTGGCGGCGCCCAACCATTGTCGCCGCGTGGATCAGCCTGAAGCTGCCGCGATGCGCCTGGTGGTGGTCGAAAGTCCGAATAAGACCAGAAAGATCCGGGAATTCCTCGGCGGCGACTACCGCGTCGCGGCGAGTTTCGGCCATGTCCGCGATCTGCCCGACAAGGGGGGCCTGGCGGTGGCCTTCCGCGCCGGGCGGGTGCTGCCGCACTACGTCGCGCTCGAACGCGCCGGCCGCTCGATCGCCGAACTCCAGGGGCTGGCCGCGAAGGCCGACGAGATCCTCCTCGCCACCGACCCTGACCGCGAGGGCGAGGCGATCGCCTGGCACATCGCGGCGCTGCTCGGACCCGCCGCGGCGCCGAAGCTCAGACGCGTGGTCTTCCACGCGATCACCCGCGCCGAGGTGCTCAAGGCCATCGCCGCGCCGCGCGCGATCGACGCCGGCCTGGTCGACGCGCAGCAGGCGCGCCGGGTGCTCGACCGCGTCGTGGGCTGGCTGGTGTCGCCGACCCTGCGCGGACTCGGCAAGGACGCCAAGAGCGCCGGCCGGGTGCAGTCGGTCGCGCTCAGATTCGTCGCCGAGCGCGAGCGCGAGATCGCCGCCTTCACCGCCAAGGAGTACTTCGTGCTGGACGCCAGGCTGGAACGCGCCGGCAGTCCGCCGCCGTTCGTCGCACGGCTCATCACCTGGAAGGGCGAGCCGCTCGCGCAGCGCCTGGTCGAGGCCGAGACCGCCGAACGCACCGTCGCCTGGTGCCGCAAGCAGCGCTGGCAGGTCGCGGCCTGCGACCGCCGCGAACAGGTGCGCCGGCCGCCGCCACCGTTCACCACCGCCACGGTGCAGCAGGCCGCGTCGGTGCGCCTGCGCCTCGCGCCGGAAGCGACGATGAAACTGCTGCAAAGCCTCTTCGAGGGCGGGCACATCACCTACCACCGCACCGATTCGACCGCGCTCACGCCCGAGGCGGTCGCGGCGGCGCGGGCGGTGATCCAGCACGATTTCAAACCCGCGTACTTGCCGGCGCAGCCGGTCGTGCACGCCACCAAGGCGGTCAACGCGCAGGAGGCGCACGAGGCGATCCGCCCGACCCACCCGGAGACCGGCGCCGACGCGCTGGCCCGTTCCCAGGCCGCGAACGGGCCGGCGAACAAGGAGGAAGGCGATCTCTACCGCCTGATCTGGACCCGCTTCATCGCCTGCCAGATGGCGGATGCGCGCGACCAGGTCACCACCCTCGACGTGGCCTGCGCCCCCGGCGCCTGGAACGGCGGGCCGATGGGCGTCTTCCAGGCCAAGGGCGTGGTGCCGCTGTTCGACGGCTGGCGGAAGCTCGGCGGCGATGCGGTCGAGGACGATAAGCCCGTGAAGAAGAAGCGCCGCAGCAAGGCCGCCGCCAAGGATCA
The DNA here is from genome assembly GCA_964654285.1 of uncultured Candidatus Kuenenia sp. Taxonomy (GTDB): domain Bacteria; phylum Planctomycetota; class UBA11346; order UBA11346; family UBA11346; genus BJHQ01. The sequence continues at coordinate 16,904 of CAZZJC010000017.1, read as the reverse complement.
GGGCGAAGCCGGACCGGTCGCCGAGACGGCTGCCGAATCCGACGAGCCCGATGAGGCGGCGGAGCTGCCGCTGCTCGATCCGGGCATGGACCTCGACCTGCTCGATCTCGTCGCGCGCAAACGCAGCACCCGGCCGCCGCCGCGCTACACCCAGGCCTCGCTCATCAAGCGCCTGGAGCGCGACGGCATCGGCCGGCCATCGACCTACGCCGCCATCCTCAAGGTCATCATGCTGCGCAGCTACGTCGACGAGCGTGCACGCAAACTGCACGCCACGGAATTGGGCCTGAAGGTCACCGACTTCCTCTGCCGCCGCTACGCCGGCAACTTCATCGAACCCGATTTCACGCGCCGGATGGAGGACACCCTCGACGAGATCGCGCGCGGCGAGAAGGCGTGGGAACCGGTGGTCACCGCCGCGAGCGAACATCTGCTGAAGCTCGCCCGCGCCGCCGGGCTGTGGTACGATCCCCTCCACGATCCGCCGGCGCCGGCGGGCTGAGGCCCATATCCGTACGGCCAGCGCCGGCACCAGGGCGGCGCCTTCCCGGGTGCCGCATGGCGTCACCGCCATGCACCAGCACCGGCGCCTCGGCGTCGTGGTGCCGGCGCGCCGGCCAGACCTGATCCGGTCCGAACCGGCCCTGGGGTGGACACCCCGTCGCCGATCCCTCCGCCGTCCGCCAAGGTGCAGCTCCCTGCCCAACCCACGAAGGAGCCTTCCATGGCCTCATCCCCTGTCATCGACCAGAACGCGAAGAAGGAGAAGACCGACCAGCAGATCCAGGCCGACGTGATCGCCGAGCTGGAATACGAACCGGTGGTCAGGCAGTCCGATTTCGGCGTCGTCGTCAAGGGCGGCGTGGTGACCCTCAGCGGTTCCACCGCCAGCCACGGGGCGAAGTGGCATGCCGTGCGCGCCGCCAAGCGCGTCGTCGGCGTCAAGGCGATCGCCGAAGAGATCAACGTCAACCTGGGCGAGTTCCATCAGCGCACCGATGCCGACATCGCCACCGCCGTGGTGCATCAGCTCGAATGGTCCACGACCATCCCCGCCGGCTCGACCAAGGTGACGGTGCGCAATGGTTGGATCATCCTCGAAGGCGTGGTCGAGTGGCAGTACCAGAAGAATGCGGCCGAGGATGTCCTGCAATACATGATCGGCGTGAAGGGGATCAACAACCTGATCACCGTCAAACCGCTGATCTCGGTCAAGGATCTGGAGCAATCGATCACCGCCGCCTTCGACCGCAACGCGATGCTGGATGCCAAAAAGATCGAGGTCGAGACGCGCGGCAGCACAGTGGTGCTGCGCGGCAAGGTGGCGAACAATGCCGAGCGCGACGAGGCCGAACGCGTCGCCTGGGCCGCGACAGGGGTGCTGTCGGTCGACAACCAGATCAGCCTGGAATGGAACTGGGGCCGGTTCTTCTGACCCTCGGTGATCCGGCTTTTGCCTCCACCCCGCCTCCGATCAGCCTGCGCCAGGCCGGTCGGAGGCGGGGTGCGGACGTTGTTTGCGGACGCCGCATGGAGACCAGAGGGAGTCACCAGCCCGATGGAACCCGGAATGATTATCCAGGGCTCATCAACAGGTTGGCGGCTGGGTCTTACTGAGGATTCACCAACAGGTTGACGAACCCAGGTACGGTTCCGGTGGCCGCGAGAGATTGATCTACAGTAACAACCGGAAATCCGTGCGGGCCGAGGCCCGCCGATCCAGGCCCTATCGTCAACCTGTTGGTGAATCCTGAATTGCTTCACCGCCGGGCTTGCGCCGGCGCAGTCACGGCCCTGGAGCGCAACCAGGTGCTCCAGGCAAGCGCGGTATCGATCACCGGACAGGCCGGCTGTCCGCTGACCGGCTTCGCTTCGGCCCGGGCCCGCACGGCGGCGATCACGGCGGCATGGATCGGCACCTCGTCCAGGACGTTGATCAGCAACCTGAGGACGGCGTCGTCGTCGGCCATGGTGATCAACGACATGATGGCCGAGCGTTTCTCGGCGAGATCGTCCCCTGCCATCGCCGTCAGGAACCGGGTCGTGGTCGCAGGGTCGTCGCCTGCGCTGCCGACCGCAGCCGGTGAGGCGAACCGGATGCGGCCGGGCGGGACGAGGCCCTGGTTGCGGAACGGTATCGGCGGGGCCTGGAACCGGTCGGCTGAGTCCTCTCCGGAACCATGCGGGAAATCCAGGGAGTCATGGCGATACATCGGAAGCCTCGGCCGTAAGTGCCGATACCGGCCTAGGCGTGCCGATGCGGTTCATGGTGGGCGTGCTTTTGACTGCGGTGCCTCGCCTTGACGCTGGTTTCGGCCTGCAGCCAGTCGCGCACATCGTGTCCGTCCTTGCGTCCGCGCTTCTCGAAGTGGTGATAGGCGGCGAGGGCGATCTCCTCGTGCATGGCGGTGCAGCAGGTTCCCGATGCATGGGCATCGTTGTCGTGGCGGTGTTGGAGCTGGGTGGTGGTGGTCATGATCGGGCATTGTCGATCGCTTCGCCCAGCGGCCATGGGGTGTTCACCCCAGATGCCGGCGGCGATGCTGCCTGGATGCGGACGCCGGTGCGTGAAACCGGATCAGCGGGGTCAGCGCGTGGCGGTCTCTTCGACGGTCATCTGGTTCTTGACGCTGGTCACCCCCTTGAGGTCGGTCACCAGTTTGGTCACCAGCGCCTTTTCTGCCGCGTTCTTGGCGATACCGGTCAACGTCACTTCGCCATTGCGGGTCTCCACCTTGGTCTGGGTGGCGTTGGTCGAACGGTGGCTGAGCAACGCAAAATGGACCTGCGCGGTGATCGAGGCGTCGTCGATCTTCTCGCCCGAAGTCCGCTCGATCAGTTCCGGCTTGGCGGAGATGACCATCTCATTGCGGACCGATTTGACCCCATCGACATCCTTGGCGTATTCGGTGGTCAGTTCCTTCTGGGCCATGCTGGTCGCTTCGCCCTTCAGCGTCACGATGCCCTCTTTCACCTCGATCTGCGTCGCCGAGCTGACGTTGCGGTGGAAGAAGAGGACGACCTTCAGCTTGCGGACGATCCAGGCGTCGGACTTCTCGGCGGCGGCCTCGGCCTTGGTGGCAAGCTGGTTGTCGACCTTGGTGACGCCGGGCAGGCCGGCAGCGGTCTCCTGGGCCAGGGCCTTGTGGGACTCATCGGCGACGGTCCCGGTCAGGGTGACGACGCCATCCTTGGCCTGTGGCTTGATCGCATCGTCCTTGAGACTGGTCTTGGCGATATGGCTCGACTTGAACGCGGCCTCGATCCGGTCATCGGATTCGGATGCGTGCAGTGAGGCTGCGGACATGGCCAGGACGGTGGTGGCCGCGGCGATGGACAGGAGCAGTGAGCGGCCGACAGGCTGCGCACGGGGGGGCGCCGGAGGCGCGTTGCGGGGGTGGGCAGCCCCCGGACAAACGAGCGCCTGGGACGGCGCAGCCGGAACCCCGCGCAGCGGGGAGGTGGTTTGGGAGGCGGGGGTGAGGTTGGTGTTCATCGCAGCAGGCTAGCCGCCAGCGCCGGCGCCAGGCATGGGGTGTTGTCCCCATGCGGTTCGGGCAGTTCGCGCGGCTTCGCTGCGAGTCGTTGCACCACCACCGCATGGTCGCGGTGGTCATCCGTGAGCGGCAACCAGGGATCGACCAAGGTGGCGCCATCAAGGATGATCCGGTCTGCGTCGGCAGGCTCCACCCGGATCCGATAGTGCGTGTCGCGATGGCGGTAGTGGATGGTGAATCCCGGCCAGGCGGCGGGCATCTGCGGGTCCAGGTAGAGGCGATCCTTTTCCAGACGCAGGCCGAGCAGCGATCCGGTGAGCAGCCGGTACATCCAGCCGGCGGAACCGGTGTACCAGGGCCAGCCGCCACGACCGACATGCGGGGCGAGGGCGTACACGTCGGCGGCGACCACGTAGGGTTCGGCCTGGTAGGTCGCCATCGCTGCCGGCGTCGCGGCCTTCGCCACCGGATTGATCAGCGACCAGAGTTCCCAGGCGCGTTCGGTCTCGCCGAGCTGGGCGAACGCCATCACGGTCCAGATCGCGGCATGCGTATACTGGCCGCCATTCTCCCGCACGCCGGGGACGTAGCCCTTGATGTAGCCGGGGTCGCCCCCCCCGGACGCGGCGTCAGCGGCCTTGGGCGTGTCGAATGGAGGAGCGAAGAGCTTGATCAGGCCATGTTCGCGGTCGATCAACCGGCTGTCGACCTCATCCATGGCGGCGCGGGCGCGCTTGGGGTCGCCCGCACCGGACAGGACGGCCCAGCTTTGCGGCAGCACGTCGATCCGGCATTCGGCGTTGCCCGCCGATCCCAGCGGAGTGCCGTCATCGAAATAGGCGCGCCGGTACCATTTCCCGTCCCAGGCGTCGGCTTCGATATGCTCGGCCAGCGTGGCGGCCTCGCTCCGGCAACGTGCGGCGAAGGGCGCGTCGCCATGCGCAAGCGCGACCGGGACGAACCGGGTCAGCACCTCGTGGAGGAAGAACGCGAGCCAGACGCTCTCGCCGGTGCCACCGGCCCCGACCCGGTTCATGCCGTCGTTCCAGTCGCCGCAACCCATCAGCGGCAGGCCATGGGCACCGAAGCGCAGGCCATGCAGGATGGCCCGGGTGGCGTGTTCGTAGAGCGTTCCCGGCGGCGCCTGGGTCGGCAGGTCGTAATAGGACTCCTCCTCCACTGGAACCGCGCGGCCCTCGATGAAGGGCACCGGGACATCGAGGACGCCGGTGTCACCGGTCGCCAGGCAGTAACCCGCCACGGCATACGGCAGCCACAGGTAGTCGTCGGATGAATGCGTGCGCACCCCGCGGCCAACCGGCGGATGCCACCAATGCTGCACGTCGCCTTCGCGGAACTGGTGCGCCGCAGCGCGCAGCAGGTGCTCGCGCAGCAGCCACGGTGCGACCAGGACCAGCGCCATCGCATCCTGGAGCTGATCGCGGAAACCGAAGGCGCCGCCGGATTGGTAAAAACCGCTGCGCGCCCACATGCGGCAGGCGATGGTCTGGTACACCAGCCAGCCGTTGGCGAGCAGGTTCACGGTCGGATCCGGAGTCTCGACCTGCACCGCGCCAAGCAGGTGGTTCCAGTGCTGCCAGACGTGCTCCAGCGCATGGCGGGCGCCTTCGACCGCGGCGAAGCGCCGGCACAGGGTGCGGACCTCGTCGAGGCTGCCGGCGGCACCGAGCACGAAGACCACCTCGCGCACCTCGTCGACGGCCAGATCGACCCCGACCTGCAGCGCGGCGCAGGGATCGAGCCCGGCCCCGAGCCGTCCTGACAGCCGTTGCCGGGCGAGCGCCGCCGGGGCCGACAGCTGGCCGTTGCGACCGAGGAATTCGGCGCGGTCGCCGGTATGCGACCGGTCGGAGCCGCGCTCGCTGGCATCGACGAAGACCAGCCGGCCACCGGAATCCGGGTGGTAGGGATTGCGGGCGGTGATGGCGCCGCTCGGCAGATCGAGTTCGGTCACCACATGCATGGCCGACGCCGACCGCTGCTCGCCCAGCACCCATTCCCAGTACCCGGTCAGCGACAAGCGGCGTGGTCGCCCGGTCCGATTGCGCAGGGTGATCACGATCAGCTTCACTGGCGCATCGATCGCGATGTAGACCTTCGACTCGCACCCGATTCCGTCCTCCTCATGCTGGAAGGCGGTGTAGCCGAAACCATGGCGCACGACGTAACGCCCGCGGCCGCGCGCAGGGGCTGGCGTGGGCGACCAGTAGCGGCCGGTCTCCTCGTCGCGCAGGTAGAACGCCTCGCCGCTGGGATCGCCCACCGGGTCGTTGTGCCACGGGGTGAGGCGGAACTCATGGCAGTTGCCGGCCCAGGAGTAGGCCCCTCCGGATTCGCTGATCACGGTGCCGAATTCGGGATTCGCGAGCACATTGACCCACGGCAGCGGCGTCGGCCGGCCCGGTTCGAGGGTGATGATGTACTCGCGGCCATCGCGGGTGAATCCGCCCAGACCATTGGCGCAGATGAGGTCGGTGGGGATCTCCGTTCCCGGTGTCGGCATCAGGTGCGTCCGCTGCGCTCGGCCAGGAATCAGTTTGGGCGGAAGGAGACCCGGGCGCGGGGTGCGGTCCGCGAACTGCGCCAGGGTCGCATCCGTGTCGCTGATCACCATGCGGGCCACGGTCTGGAGCAGGATGCGGTCCTCGTCCGACATCTGTTCCGACCGGCGCACGAAGACCCCCCCCGGTTTGTCGATCAGGGCGGTTTCGCTCCCGCTCGCGACCAGGCCGGCGATCCGGTCGTGCAGCGCCTGGCGGTAGAGCGAATGGTCCTCGTTCCAGATCACCAGATCGACGTTCAGGCCCTTGCTGCGCCAGTAGACGTGCGCGCGCAGGAGTTCACGGACGAGATCGAGCCGCTCGTCATCGCTGATCCGCAGCAGGACGATGGGCAGGTCGCCCGAGATGCCGTAGGCCCACAGCGCCGCCTGGCTGCGGCGATTGCGCGCGAGCACGCCGGCAGGGGCACGACGGACCGCCAGCGGGTGGATGATCGCGCTGGCAAGGCGGCCGTAGAGCTGGGCCTCGGCCTCGCTCGCCCCGAGCTGGCGCAGGACCACCTGGCTGTGCGCCCGCGCCAGGCCGAAGACGCGTTCGCACAGGCGCTGATCGTGGTATTTGTTGATCAAAGCCTCGACCGCCACCCGGCTGTCGGCCATGCCGAAGACCAGGTCGATGTCGACCGACGTGTCAGGTTCCAGCCGCACGCAGCGCCGGATCGCCGCGACCGGATCCAGCACCGGGCCCGCGCTGTCCCCGAGCGGACCCGGCGCATCGAACACCTGCGGCCGGGCGACCGTGCGCCCGCGGCCGATGAAGCGCATGCGGTCGGTCTCGTACGAGGCGGATCCGACTCCGCCTCCGTCCTGGGCCATGAGGTGGAACATCCACGCCGGCCGTTCCGCCGCGCTGCGCGGCCGGCGGGAGCACAGGATGGCCTGGTGTTCACGATCGAGATGCGTCTGCACGAACAGGTTGCTGAAGGCGGGATGCGCGGCATCGGCTGCCGGCGGCGCATCGACCACCTCGGTGTAGCTGGTCAGTTCGATCGTCCGCGCCACGTCGGCGCGGTTGGTCAGGGTGATCCGGCGCAGTTCGATGTCGTCCTCGGACGAGACGCTGATCTGGGTGTGGACGTCAAGCTCGTGGTCGCTGCGGCGGAACTCGGCCCGCGCCTGGGTGAAGATCGCCTCGTAGCCGGGACACGTTTCAACAGTCGGCTGATAGGTGTTCGACCACAGCAATGACTGGTCAACATCCGTGCCTACGTCACGCAAATAGCAGAACATGCCATAGGAATCGCAGGTCGGATCCTCGCGCCAGCGGTTCACTGCGAGTCCCTTCCAACGGCTCGACCCGCCGCCGGACGCGCTGATATGCACATGATAGCGTCCGTTCGACAGCAGGTGCACCTCGGGCAGGGGCGCGTCGGGCTGGGTGAAGACGCGCATCGCAGCCTCGTTCTCGCCCCCCGCCCGGGTCGTCCTGGTCGCTTCCGAAGCATGCGGCTGGACCACCACCGCGGTGCGCAGGGTGCGTTCCTGAAGAAGCAGCAAGGTGGCCCGGAACTGCGGATCGGCGCAGAAGCGCCGCTGCATCGGTTGACCCAGCAGCATTTGGGCCAGCGCGAGCAGGCTCATGCCCTGGTGGTGCGCCATGTACGAACGCACGGTCTGCACCGTGGCTCCGGCAGGCAGGCGCACCGGCGTGTAGTCGACCGCCTCGTACATGCCCAACGGCCCGGCGTGGCCGGCGTCATGCAACCGCCGCAGGTTGGCGCAGGCGGCTGCGGGCGCGACGATCAGCGCCAGGGCGCTGGCATACGGCGCGATGACCAGGTCGTCGGCCAGACCGCGCTTGAAGCCCAGTCCCGGCACGCCGAACGCCCGGTACTGGTAGACCAGCGCGGCATCGGTGCGGTTGTAGCCCGACTCGGATATCCCCCACGGCACGCCACGCTGCCGGCCGTATTCGATCTGGCGCGCAACCACCGCCTGGTCGGTGGCGTCGAGCAGCGTGCCGGCATAGGTCGGCATCACCAGCTGCGGCATGAGGTATTCGAAGAGCGATCCGCTCCAGGACAGCAGCGCGGTGGTGCGACCCGAGACGGTCAGTTGGCGGCCGAGGGCGAACCAGTGCTCCTGCGCGACCCGGCCCTGCGCGATGGCGACGAAGCTGCCGAGGCGCGCCTCCGAGGCGAGCAGATCGTAATAGCTGCGATCGAGGCGCTTGTCCGCGACGTTGAAGCCGATCGCGAAGAGTTCCCGCGTGCGGTCGTAGAGGAACGAATGGTCCATGTCGGCCAGTTCGGTGCAGGCGCGCCGGATCGCGTCGGAACGCCCGATCAGCGCCGTGGCGCACACGCTGGCCACGCCGAGGCGTTGACGCAGGACGCGCAGCCACGCCAAGGTGTCGGCCCCGCCGAACGGGGACTGGGTGATCAGGGTGGCGATGATCCGGTCGAGGTCGGGCCCGAGATCCTGCGCCAGAGTGGCGATCTCCGCGAGGGTCGTGGACTGGTCGAGCAGACCGAGCCGCAGGCGGAGCGCATCGAGCGCGGGCTTCTGTCCGTCCACCCCGGTGAACCAGGACGGCATCGCTCTCATCGCCGCCCACGGCGTGAGCAACGCGAGCGAATCCTGGTGTTCCTGGCATTCACGTTCCAGGGCGGCCGCCCACCAGCACCAGTCGCGGTCGGCACCGGCCGGCGTCGTGTCCGCTGCCGCCGTGCGTCCGTTCAGCTTGCTGGCGGCCCGACGGAGATGACCGAGTTTGCCGAATGCGGCGGTGAAGGTGGCGGGTGATCCGACGCTGTCGCCCTCCAGGCTGGACACCTGGCCGCGGATCTCCTTCAGCGCGGAACGCGCATCGTTCGCCACCGATGCGCATGACCGCACCGCTTCGCCGAGGCAACCGACGGTGTGGCGGATCCCCATCAGCGTCGCGTCCGGCAGCCAGGGCAGCGTCGGCAATTCGTTCAATCCGGCACGCAGGACGGTCAGGTGGGCGGCGAGATTGCCGCTGTCGACGGTCGAGATGTAGCGCGGGGCCAGCGGTTCCAGGGTCAGGGTGTCGTACCAGTTGAAGAAATGCCCGCGATGGCGTTCCATCGTCCGCATGGTGCCGGTGGTCCGCTCGCAGCGTTCGAGGAAGCGTTCCCAGGCCAGGTAGCCGAAATCGCGCGCGGCGAGGTTGCCGAGCAGGCATAAGCCGAGGTTGGTCGGAGAGGTCCGGTGCGCCGGCGCGTTGATGGCGTATTCCTGGAAATTGTCCGGTGGCAGCCAATGGTCCTCGGCCGTGACCAGGCTTTCGAAATAGCGCCAGGTCCGGCGCGCCAGGCGGCCGAGGAAATCCCCATCGTCAGCGTCCAGACGCTGAACCCGGGATGGACGCGGTCGGCTGATCCACCACGCCAGCAGCGGAGACAGAAACCAGCAAAGGCACAGCGGCAGCGCGGCCCAGATCGCGACGGGATGCCACCAACCGATCACGCCGGCCACCCCGATCGCGACCAGCGGTGCGACCGCCATCGCCGTGCAGGTTCCTGCGAGGTCGGTGCGGGCGGCACCCTCGGCATCGCTGGCGGTGCGCCAGGCAAGCAGGTGGCGCCGGCTGACGCCCATCCGCCACCACGTCCGCAGCATGGCATCGACGGCGATCCAGGCCTCGAACGGCAACAGGATCAGGCCCATGCCGGCGCAAGCACCGGCACGCAGGGTCGCATCCGCCCACGCCGCCAGGTGCATGCCGATGCGGGTCTCGGGCGGCCAGGCGACCAGCCCGGCGATCGCGTTGAGCGCGGTTGGGACCAGCGCCAGGCCGAGGATCAGCATGGTCCAGGCCCAGGCCGGACCGGGCAGGACCGTCCAGCCGCCAACCAGCAGCAGCAGCATGGCGGGCGGGACCAGGCTGCGGCGGAGATTGTCGCAGATCTTCCAACGCGAGAGCAGGCTGAGCGGATTGGCGTGCCAAACTGCTGGCGACATGACGCCCGCCGGAACCGCAGCGATCGGCCCGTGTACCCAGGGCAGCATCCATGCCAGGATCTGCCAATCCCCGCGCATCCAGCGATGCCGCCGGGTCACATCGGCGAGATAGCGCGCCGGCATGTCCTCGACCAGCAGCACATCGCTGACCAGACCAGAGCGCGCGCAGCAGCCTTCGATGAGGTCATGGCTGAGGATCGCGTTGGCGGGAAAGCGCCTGCCGGTGGCGGCCTCGAAGGCGGCCACGTCGTAGATGCCCTTGCCGATGAACGAGCCTTCGCCGAAGACATCCTGGTAGACGTCGGACACCGTGCGGGTGTAGGGATCGATGCCGGCCTCGCCGGCGAAGATCGTGGCGAATTCCGAACGCATCGTGCTGGGCAGGCTGATCCCGACCCGAGGCTGGAGGACGCCATGGCCGCGCACCACGCATCGGGTGGCGGGGTCGGTCACCGCGCGGTTGAGCGGATGCGCGAGGGTGCCGATCAGCCGACGGGCCTCTTCGCGCGGCAGCTGGGTGTCGGTGTCGAGGGTGATGATGAACGTCGTCCCGGCCGATCGCTCCAGATCGCCGACGATGCGCAGGAACGACCCGCGTTCACCCTGCAGCAGCAGGCGGTTGAGCGCCGACAGCTTGCCGCGCTTGCGCTCCTCGCCCATCCAGCGCCGCTCGCGCTCGTTCCAGGTCCGGGGCCGATGGAACAGGTGGAAGATCCCTGGCCGTCGATCACGGTGCTTGCGGTTGAGCGCGAGGATCGCCGCTTCGGCGGCGTCGAGCAGTCCGAGGTCGCTGGGCAGCACCTCCTGGTCGGCATCGGTGAAATCGGTGAGCAGTGCGAACGCCAGGTTCTCATCAGGGTTTCCCAGGAAACGGACCTCCAGGGCCTCGGTCAGGGCGGCGATGTCGGAGGGGTGCGCGAGCATGGTCGGCACCACCACCATGGTCGCGCAGGTGGCGGGGATGCCGGCGCGGAAATCCAGGCGCGGCATCAGCGCCGGCGGCAGCAGGCGCGTCGTCAGCAGATTGACGCAGGCCAGGGCGCACTGGCTGGCGGGGATCGCGAGTCCCAGGGCGAGCAGTCCCGACCACAGCGGCAGCCGGGGATCGGCGCCATGCCAGCCGCTCGCAGCAACCAGGGCCAGCACCAGGCCGACGATGACGGCGGTTCCGGCCAGCACCGGGCCGAGGTAGAAGCCGAGACGCAACCAGGTGCCGGTGCTGCCGATCAGCAGGGCCAACCCGGGGCGTAGTCCCAGGCGGCGCGCCAGGGCGATGCGGCCGTCGTCGATCAGATAGAATCCGATGTGGCGCGTTCGCACAGGATCCAGGCTCGCCACTTGGCCGGGCGTCGGAGGCGGAGTCGTCGTCACCCGGACGGCAGGCATGGCAACGTGCGCCGCAACCGGGACGGAGGCGATCGCGATGACCTCGCGCGCCACCGCCAGTTCGCTCCGACGGCAGCGCCGCGCCAGGACCTCGACGACGTGGCGATACGCATCGCGCGTGGCGAAATCCATGGTGGCATAGACGCCTGCAGGATCGCTGCGCAGGACCGCCTCGACCGGGCTTCTGCCCTCGACGAATTCGCGCCAGTCGATCGCGACCAGGGTGCGCAGGCTGGTGATCGAATTGCCGATCGACACCTGATCGGCGGCCTGGCCCTGGTGCTCGGTCAGCACCAGTTGCTCGATGGTCCTATGCGTCTCGCCCAGGCGCTGCTCGATCCACACCGTGGCGAAGGACAGCGACGGATTCTGCCCTTGCAGCCGGCGCGCGAATTCGGCGACAAAGGCCGGGGAAAGCACGGGATTTTCGCGCACCAGGTCGGCCACCACCATGACCAGCCCGGTGGGATTGCTGGCCGCGAGCAGCCGCGAGAACCATCCGCTGGCGGATTCGCAGGCTTGATGGCTGGCGCAGATGCGCGCGGCTACCCTGCGCAGGTTTTCGATCAGGGCGAGGCGCAGCATGATCGGTATCGCCCAGAGTTCGCCCAAGGTCAGGGTGGCGACGGTCTGATAGGCTGCGACGAACCGGTTGAGGTTGTCGGGGTCGACGCGGCCGTCGGCGTGCGCGATGAGTTCGGTGGCGATGGCATAGACCCGGGGCAGACCGCGATGCGGGCCATTGACGAGCCAGGGCAGGCGACGGCTGTAGCCCGGCGGCAGATGGCGACGGCTCTGGCGGATCTGCTCCTCGATCAGGTAGTAGTTGTCGAGCAGCCATTCCGCCGCCGGGGCGATGCGCTGACGCGTGGCCACGCCATCACGCACCAGGGCGTGCGCCTGGGCCAGCACCTCGGCATTGGCGCCGAGCCGGCGCAGCAGCACCCGACCGTCCGGCCTGGCATCGATCCGGTGCCAGCCGGCGAGGGCGACGGCATGATGCTGGAGCTGTTCCGCGCTGAAGATCTCGGCGCGCAGCGGCGATTCGTCGCCATCCCCGTCGGGTGCCCCCCGGAATCGGTTCTAGGCGTGGGTGAAACGACGGGGGAGATCGGGCACGAACATCGGCACGGAGACCTCGCGGGGACGACGGGGTGTTCGCTGGGCAGCCAGGTCGCAAACCCCGGTCGCGGTCGACCACGATGGCCAGGACGGGGTTCCACCGCATGGGGTGAACCCCCCAGGCGCGCAGGTTGGCCCCGCCATGAGACTGGGACCGGTGCGACCGGAATCGTCGCCCAGGCTCGACGTCGGTATCTCCATCGGCGGCGGCCATCCACCCATCAGGACCATCGCATGAATCCCACCCTCACCCGTTCCTCCACCCTGCTGGCCTTGGCGGCGCTTCCCCTGGCGGCCGCCGAGATGTCGGTCTCGGATCTGCGGCTGAGCGCCGGGATGCTGTCGAACGAATACAAAGGCGCCTCCTCCGCCACGGTCACCGATCCGAATAACAATACGGTCACCACCTCCAGTTCCTCTGAGGACGGCCGCAATGCCGACAGCAATGCGCGCGTGCAGTTGCAATATGTCGAAGGAAAGCTCGGAGTTTATGGCGGTCTGATCTATGGCGCCGGCATCGCGGTGAACCAGGCCACCTGGGACAACGGGCAGCAGAAGGCCCATGCCACCACGCCGAGCGTGGATGTCCTGGTCGGTTATGGGTACGCCTTCACCCCCTTCTGGCACGCCGAACTGACGCCATTCGCCGGGGTTGGGCGCTCCTATTACAGCGTCAGCGACAATGGTTCGGTGGAGACCAGCAAGAAGTGGGACAGGTATTACGAGTACGGCGCCAAGGTCGGCACCTATGTGACCCTGGCCCCGGGATTCCTGGTCGGCCTGGAGATCCCCTATCTGGTCGGACGCTTTGCACCGAAATACGACTATACCGACAACGGCGGCCGCCAGTGGACGGTGAGCGACAAGCGCCGCAACGAAGGGTTCGGCATCCTGCTGACGATCGGCGCCCGGCTCTGATCCAGCGGGCACGCACGAGACCCCGGGGCGCAGGACGCCCCGGGGTCGACTGTCGGCATGCGTTGAAAGGACATCCTTCCGGTTTCGCCATGCCCCCAGGTGTCATCGCGACGCCGTGGGGGCTGGTCCTGGTGAACACGGCTCCTCCGGTTCACCACCGAAGGACGGATGCCGGCTGCATGGCCGGACATCTGTCCGCATGGTCTCTCCTCAATCGCTGTTTGCGGTGCTGACCGCGAGCGCCTTCTCAGCGACCTGGCTCAGGGCCTCGCGCAGCGGCGCTTCGGCCGCCACCAGGCGTTCGAGACTCGGGATGATGGACCGGGTTCCCTGATACGAGCGGTCGAGATCGAGGGCGGCGATGATCTGGGTCGCCTGGTCGTGGTAGTGCAGACCGGCCGTGCGCAGCCTGGTCCGGCTCGCTTCCAGCGCGGCCACGGTATCGCGCAGCGTCCCCTCACGCTTCTGGCTCGCGGCGCGCAGGCCTGAATCGGTAAATGCATTGGCTTTCTCCTGCCAGGCGACGGACTGCTTGCGGCCGGTTTCGATCGCGGCAGCACTGCTCGCCTCGACGCGGGCGAGCGCGGCGTCGAGCGCGACCTGGCTCGAGGTGATCACCTTGCGGAATTGATCCAGGTCAGCCCGTTCATTGGCGTCACGCAGGCCGGTCAGGGATTCGGTCGACAAGGCGAGCTGCTGCTTCGCCTTCGTCACCTCGGTGAAGACGACTCCGGTCGACTGGACGGTGTTGGCCTTGCGATCCTGGTTGGTGGTGACGCAGCCACCCAGGGAACAGGCGGCGATCAGGAGGGAAGGAAGGATGAGGGAGAGAGAGGCAAGGCGGGTGGGGTGGTGGTTGGGGGGAATGGAGGAAGGAATGGCAGATGGAAGGCGGTGTGCAGTCGGATTCATGAGTTTTTCTTTATTTCTCTGGGTTGATGGGAAAGCGGAATGGTTGCGGCGCTGCGCGCGTACCCGCCATGCGGAATCCACCCCATGGCGGGTGCGCGCCTCATTCCTGTGGGTTGGTGCTAGAGCCGGTAGGCGTAGAAGATGCCGACGGTGCCGCCGAAAGCGTTGTCCTTGTCCTGTTTTTCGCGCCGCACGCCCAGGGCGCCGAGCACCCCGACGGAGTGCCGCCAGGCGTCGTGGCTGCCGAGATCATACGACCACAGGCCCATGACGTCGGCTTCCCAACTGGTCTCATCCGAATGGTGATAGACCACCCGCGGGCCGACGGCCACGGCGTGGCGCGAAGACAGGCCGGTGGGCGCAGTGGCATCAAACAGGATCGCGCCGCCTGCGCCGATCCGGCCGTCTTCGCTGATGAAGACCTCGGGCCGGACGATCATCTGCCGGCTGGGGCCGCGCCACTCGAGCGCGAGTCCGGGTTCGAAACCTGACGAACCAACGGCGAGCTGGGGTACGATGCGGACATCGTCCTCGCTGGTCCAGGCGGACGCCCCGATCAGGGCGACCAGGGCGAGGGGGAGGTGGAAGGCGTGCGCAGCGAAGATGCGCGGTGGATGCGCGCACCGGTTGCGGAAGATCGGATTGATGGTCATGGCGGATTCCTTTCCGAGGAATGCGGTTTGGGGGCGGAGAGCAGGCATCAGATCTTCCCGAGCAGGATCAGCACGAGGATCACGAGCACGACGAGGCCGATGCCGCCGCTGGGATAGTAGCCCCAACTCTGACTATGCTGCCAGGTCGGCAGGACACCGACCAGCATGAGGATGAGGATGACGAGGAGGATGGTACCGATGGACATGAGAGGTTCTCGTTTCGTGGACGGATGGGTGGATGACGAAGGGGGATGGAGTGAATCCGGCGAACCCGCCTGGTTCCTAGCGGCCCGCCTGCGAGTGCGCCTCGACGAACCAGAGCCATTTGTCGACCCCGCGCGAGATTTCCGTGAAGATGTCGGCCGTATCCGCGTCGTCGAGTTCATCGGCCTCGCTGATCATGGTCCGGGCTTCGTGACCGAAGGTCGACAGGGCCTTCGCCACCGCCTCGACGTGGTCCGGCCCTCCGGCGATCTCCAGGGGATAGGAGGGCAGACGCGACCGCGCCGCCGCGATCCGCACCGTGCCGAGCGAGATGCCGCCCAACTGGACGATGCGCTCGGCGATCAGATCGACATACCCCTCCACCCCCTTGTAGATAGTGTCGAATAGCCCATGCAGTCCGATGAAGTGCGGTCCCTTCACGTTCCAATGCGCCTGCTTGAGCTGCATCTGGAGATCGATGGCGTCCGCCAGACGCTGGTTCATCAGCGCGATCAGTTCGATCCGGCGCTTGGCCGGCAGGTCGTTCCCGGTCTCGTAGACGATGGCCGGTTCAAGGTGGACCGTGGCGATGAGGTTTTCCGCAGCCACGGCGGTCGCCGCCATGACGGGGGGTGTGGGGGCGGGATGTTTCATGGATTATTCCTTGTGATTCATTGGGAATGGAGGCAGGGGGATCAGTGACGCGGGGAGGATCTGGGCGAGCGGCGCTGGCGGCCCGGTGCGGTCACCGAGTCCCCTGTTCCTGCGCTTCGGCCTCGAACCAATGCCGCTGATCGGAACCATCGATCCGGCCCTGGTTCAGGTAACTGAAGTAGGCCCGGTCCGACACGCTGAGCCGTGATCCGACGATTCCCGTCGCGGCTTCGCGATCAGGGGTGAGGGGTGAAGGGTCGCTCTCGACGGCGCCGAGGTCATAGGTCGTAACAGGCTTGGGGGTTTTCATGACGATGGGATACCGGTTCCTGTTTTCTCCATCCATGGGGTGCTCACCCCATGCGGGCTCATCTCAGGCGGGCGCTCACCTTATGGGTGAGGGCGGCCTTGTTCCCGGCCACCGTCGCCTCGGGCGCGACGCCCCTGGCCAGGTAATGGGCCTTGCGCTGGATTACGGTTCCGTCCCGTCAATCCCGGTACGACCTCCGGTGCAGGATGAATGAGATCACGGCGAGGAAGATGCCGACCACCGCCAGGGTCTTGGCGATGTAGGCCGTGTCGCTGGCGATGCCGCTGAATCCGAAGACTCCGGCGAGGATCGCGATGATGAAGAAGATGAGGGCCCAGTAGATCATGGGAGGCTGCTTTCGTAGCTGGTTCGATGGGACGGACGGTTCTTCAAGAATTGCAATCGATTCAGCGGGTCAGGTCGGGCGACGAAGCCTGGATGGACAGAACCGTTGTTGAGACCTCGCTCCAGATTTCAGTCGTCCCTACGGGACTTGCCTCCGACTTCTTTCCGATCCCGGGGTTGAAACCCCGGGCTAACCTCGCGGCGTCCCTACGGGACGCCCACTTCGATTTCTCCATGGTAATTCCCTCAATGACCGTCCCGTCCCGTAGGGACGGATTGATGTTAGCCCGGTTTCAACCCCGGGTTGCCCGGAAATTGTTCTGTTGCAGTCCCGTAGGGACGGCTGATACCAATCCACTTTCAAAGGCATAATAACCAGCATGCTGGCCGCCGGA